>CAVRYN010000005.1:0-816827 GCA_963725505.1 uncultured Verrucomicrobiae bacterium
TTTCTGAGCGTAACTTTAATGCTCCCGATAGTGGTACGTTTTGTAGCACCTTGAGTTGCACATTTTGGAAGGCCTTCGCAAATGGGCTCCAGTTTCTCAGATTTCCCCTTACTGCCTCGTAATCAGTTTGCAATTCGAGCCAGCGAAAACGCATATCTGTAATGACGTGGAAGTCACCGATCGCGCAAATTCGTTTGGCCATTTCGTAACAAGCCCCCGACGTTTGCATAGTCAACTCGGTCGATTTGACCAGGCAGCGGGTCAACATAGTACGGATGTTGGTCACGACGTTTGTGGATGAAGTCCAGGAAATCTTGTGATGTGCGAAACGGACTATTGCTCGCTTGCAGCAAGTCGCCGAACATTTCGAGCAAAGCCGGATCGGGATGGGATAAAAGGAAATATTCTTCTATGCCCCGGTTAAGGCGCTCAATTTTTCCATTTCACGAGCAGTTTCGTCATGAAGAGCAGACTCAAGCTCTGGGTGTGCCTTGATCCTTGCGTCCTGTATCTCAAGCACGTCGTGCATTATTCCAGAATCAAAGTCGCCGGGCATTCCGATGAAACAAACCAGGCCGGCGAGAATCCAAGGCGCAAGCGAAAGCCACAAAAACGCGTATTTGATCGCGTTACTGCGATGCTCCTCCGGATGTAATACCGGATTGTATTCTGCCCTTACCCTATAAGGATGAAGAAATGGATCCACCAACACGATTCTTGTTGAGGTCCAACGAATGCCGAGTTACTGCCTGAAGAACGGCTTTCGGCTCGTATGTTCCAGTGTAAATCCGCATAGCGATTCGCGCTCTTGTTTAATGCAGCGGACATAATCAGCGTAGTCCGGCCAAGCGACTGGAATTGTTTCGTGAATTACCCAACAACTTCTGGCGTAAAGGCGCGCTTGAACTTCGACCAATCAATAGGGCGAGTCAGGGAATCAGTCTGCAACGCCGCGCCTAGCGTTGCTAGGAAGAGGAGATTCTTTCCCGCGAGGGGTGACGATCTCTATCTAACGTCTAAGGGCTGTGTCCCTAATGCATCCCAGTCAACCTTGCCGCTGCAGCAACGCTTGGACCTTCTTCCCTGATCCACATGGGCATGGTGCATTTCTGCCAATGTTGGCCATTTGATGAAACAATAGCTCTTCGCGGCCTGTGATTTCAACGTATTCGCCGCATAATTACCATGCACGAAGAGACAATGGGAGTGGCCATTTCATTCGGGAAGATTGTGAAGTCGCAGCGATACGGCGGCTCCACCGAAAATCGACACAGCGACCGACAGAATTTATCTGATTTGAAACTCGCTCGTTTCCAGACTCCCTCGTCGCTACCCTCGCGATTTTACCTTCATATGTCGCTGATCCCATCAGCTCCGTTCTGCAAATTACATTTTCCGCAGCCGTCTTCGTCCAGGGCTTCGGCGAGTCAAGGAGCAATCCGACCGATCAGGGCGCGAATCGATCGAACACCTCCTGCTTGTGCCACGCGAGCGCATCCGGATGCGGCCAGTAGTGTTCGTCCGAGGGCAGCACATTTTTCCTGCGATTGGTTTCAAGTGCTGGGAATTTTGACACGCTGGCGTTGGAGATTTTTGGGTTCACTATGACTTCGTATTGGTCGGGAGTAGTCAAGATTCCGCGATCGAATGCCCAATGGGCTGATCGCGAAAGTGCGACTCCATTCCGAGGATCGTCGGTTCCGCGAACATCTTTGCCGATGATGTGTGCGCCATCCGCTTCGACGTGCCGAGGCGACTTGAACCGCTGCCCCGTGACAGCACACGTGTAGTTGTAGTTCGATAGCACAATCGAGCGAAACGCGGCGTCCCGTTTTTGACGCGAGATTTTGTAAACTGCCCGATCTTCGGCCGCGAACGGTAGCCATTCTTCGAGAGATTCCAATCGAAGCGCCGTCTCGATTAACTCGTCCGATTCCTCTGAAAGAGCTGTTCCAGTGACCGCGATAACTTCGTCGAAGGTGAGTCCGCGAATCCGGAACAAGTCGGCAGCCGGATCGAAGTTCTCCACGTAGCCAAGTCCGAGGAAGAGATGCCGTGCGCCGCTAGCGCTCGTTTTATCAGACTCCTGCCGCAACACAAGTACCGGTTGTCGATCTGTCATGCAGCGCACAAGTCCAGCATTGACTGCGAGATCCATTCCACCGGCTTTGGGCGGAACTGCATCCACCACGTTCGATCCGGATTGTGGAATAGCTGATCACCGTATCGACTTTTCAGCATCGATGCGATCGACAGTGGGTAAAATGAGCCAGCGGGTTTGTAGATGCCCTCAATCAGCGGGTGAATCCGTTTGACGTCTTTAACAACGGCTGACGTATCACGAAAAAAGGACGCGGGCTGAACCGTTCCGAAGTATGGCACCAACGTGCGGAAGATTCGGCGTCGCTCGGCGATGTCATCAGGCATAATTCATCCCCTTTTGCAGCGAAGCTTTCTCTGCCGTTACCACGTCGTGATAGCTGATGATGTCGCCCGTTCGACTCCGCTGAGGGCGACTTTAATTTTCCACGATGTCGACCTGCCTTATGAGGCTAGAAGCGCATTAGCTGGTAAACGTCCGGGGAGGGGACACGCACAAGCTGAACATCGATGAGGGTCGTGCGATGTGGCTGAATAAACTTGGAGACCTGAGTCTTTTTCAGCGGAATCCGAAGGGGCAGATACGAGACCAAGGGAGCTTGAGCAGGAGTCGCTGGTTCTATCGCCGTATTTTCCAGAGCAAAATCATCGAGCAGTGCCAATTGATCGATCCATTGCTTACTTTTACCGTCGAACCGATTCACCCTTAGGTAGAACAGAATACTATTCGGACTTATGCCGCTAACCGAAGTGTCCTCGACGAGTTTTTGCATCGGTATCGTTTTCGGATCTTGCTGATTCGAGTCAAAATGAATGTCGCTATTCGCAATCGGAATCGGAAGATCATTCTGATCCCGAAGCCGTACGATCACTTGTGAGTGCGGGTCGTACTGATTTCTCGGGTCCTGAAGGAAAGTGAACAACCCGGGCCTTTGCATCGTCCGCGCTGTGTCGTATGTCGCCGTAGTCTCCTTATCGAAGGTGTCGACAGCGCTTGACCAGTCGCGCTGAGAGCGTTCAGGCGTCTCAAGGGCTACTTTCAAGAGGCGTCGCACCTGTTCTTTAGGCAATTCTCCTGAGACGATTCCCATTTGTATCGCCCGTGTGAGCACACTGATAGGCGATTGCGAATGGGATCGGCGAGCTCGATCTTTACCCGCATACGAACAGTCCTTCAGCTCGTAATATTCGGGAAAATCTCGCCGGTGGTTCGCGGCGGTTATCGCTGTTTTTGAACCTCCGACCATGGTAACGCTGCTACATCCTTTTTCGGGCCGATCGTAATATAGTTAAAATTTAAATTGCTGCCCGATACCCGGTACTGTCCCATCCGAACCGTCCTCGTGCGAGTATCTGACGGGAAACGTAAACCAAGCGGGGTCAGCCTGTGTGCCGATAATAACGAATTCTTGAACCTTATAGTTCTCAAACATTCGATTTCCTGACCCGGTAAAGTAAAGATGGGTATCCAGTGTCGGGCTTGAACCCAGCTCCAGTGCCTGAAGGACCTTGACCCCGCGTTGAGCGCCACGCTCGAAAACGAAGCGGCCCCACCGCGCAATTTGTCCCTGCCCGATACTCGCCCAGCCGCTTCCAAAATTTGCGCCTGCCAGATAGATCAAATTATTAACGGGCGACGGTTTTGGGCTAAAGAGTTCAATCCACGTTCGGATAACCAGCGCGCCTGTGCTATGTATAATGACGTGAAATCCCGCCTTCAGTAGGTCTGGATGCTGCTGATTCAGGACGCGATCCAAGGCGAGGGCAATGTCTTGAACCGTGACCGAATCGTTTAACGAAATGTAACGTGACAGATCGATCTCGACGATTTGGAACCTGTCATGCAGATCTTGGGGCAGATTACCATAAATATCGACGATCGATCTATGGTCCGGTGTCGGGCTCTCCGCGCTGTACCCGTGAATTAATACTACGGACTTCATATCACATTTATCGTCATTATGCCGTTCTTGTGACTCTTAGTTCTACACAGCCGGCGTTATTCCAATACATTAGCCGCACGTCGTTAGCGAAGCAATATAGCTGTCCGGATCGCAATGGAGAGAAGTCCGGTAAGCTGCTTCCGATTATGATGGCGTCATCGAGAGACTGTTCGATCGTCCCGATCAACTTGAAGTACGGCGCTTGTGGAACGCGACGGAAGCGCTCGAACAATTTCAAGAGTGGCGTCGATTCATAGCCATTCGGTCCACATTCGATAGTGGCATCTTTCCATAGACCGGTCGTCGTGAAGTTGTAACTTAGCTCCGACGGCTAAATCAATTCCTGAATCATTCCAAGGATTACGCGCGCTCACGGAAATCACGGTCGAACTCTCTCCGATTTTCAGTGAGCTCATCTTGCACGTCCTCCGTCCACGATCCTCTTGTGCCGTTACCGATTTATCAAGCTGTTTCAGACTCGGTCACGAAGTCGTTCGGACTTGCATACCCAGAGTAAATATGGACTTGACTCCATATGGACTTGAAGCCATACTCCCTGGTGCCATGGACTGTCGAAATAGGCGACGAGTTCAAGCCGGAGTTCAACGCTTTCACTGAGGAGGTACAGGATGAGCTTTTGGCGAAGACTCTGTTACTTGAACAATTCGGGCCGCAATTAGGGCGACCGAATGCGGATACATTGAAAGGTTCGAAGCACGCGAATATGAAGGAGTTGCGTTTTAATGCTGCCGATGGTGTTTGGCGGGCAGCCTTTGCATTCGACCCGCAGCGCAAAGCCATCGTTCTAGTGGCAGGAGACAAATCTGGAATCAGCGAAAAACGATTCTACAAAGAGTTGATCAAGAAAGCTGATGCGCGTTTTGACGCGCACCTAGTGCGAAGTAAAAAGAAGCAAAGGAAGGGAAAAGATGCCAACAAACGTTAATGACATTATCAAAGAGTTACCGGCCGGGCGGCGCAAGAAGATCGAGAATCGGGCCGCGCAGTTAATAGCCGAGGAGATGACGCGCCGACAGCTGCGAGTTGCGCTTAAGCGCACACAGGCTGATGTCGCTAGAAAGCTTGGAATAACGCAAGATAGCGTCTCTCGCCTCGAGCAACGTGCGGACGTTCTACTCTCGTCTTTGCGGGCTTATGTCAAAGCACTTGGTGGTGACCTAGAGTTAATAGCTAGGTTTCCTAACCAAAAACCTGTTTCGCTTTCCGGGATTGCCGAAGGAAACGTTTACTCAGGTAAACTCATAAAGCGAAAACCAGCGAAGATTTTTACTTAACCAATCCGATCGATTGTAATCATTTAGCAATCCCACCGACATTTCCACACTGCAAACATCTTCCAGAGAATGATTCCCGGGTTTGGAGCGGGATTGGTTATTCCCGATCTGTGGCAACAGGAGGCAGTGCGCGCGTTGCAACAGGGAAAAGACGTGGTGGTGCAGGCGCCGACAGGATCGGGCAAGACTTACATCTTCGAGCTGCTTTATCCGAACCTGAAAACTCAGGCGGTGTTCACCGTCCCGACCCGCGCACTCGCTAACGATAAATTATCGGAATGGCGCGCGCGCGGCTGGGATGTCGGCATATCCACGGGTGACGTCGCGCTAAATCTCGACGCGAAGGTTGTGGTCGCGACGCTCGAGACACAGCGCGGGCGGTTTCTCCGCGGCGAAGGCCC
Source organism: uncultured Verrucomicrobiae bacterium (assembly GCA_963725505.1). Taxonomy (GTDB): domain Bacteria; phylum Verrucomicrobiota; class Verrucomicrobiia; order Chthoniobacterales; family UBA10450; genus Udaeobacter. The sequence continues at coordinate 5,740 of CAVRYN010000005.1, forward strand.
GGGTCTCCTGGTCATGGATGAATTTCAAATGCTGGGCGATCCGATGCGGGGCGTGCATTACGAGCTCGCCGTCGCCCTCGCACCGAAAGCAACACAGTTGCTCTTTTTGAGCGGGAGCGTGGCCAACCCGCGCGACGTGGTCGCCTGGCTGCAACGCATCGGACGTCACGCCGTCCTCATCGAACATAAGACGCGACCGGTGCCGCTGGAGGAAACTGATCTCGGAAATTTGCCGGATTCCCAATTTGTTCAGTCGCGCAGTCCGAGCTCGCCACGGCCAGTCTTTGACCGGACGGGCGGATCTTTCTGGCCGCGCATGATTGGCCGCGCCATGCGCGCGGACCTCGCTCCGGTGTTGGTGTTCGCGCCGCGTCGCGCCGCTGCCGAACAGATCGCGCAAGCCATCGCGTCGGCCCTGCCGGTGCGCGACCCGCTGCGACTGACCCCGGCCCAGGAAGCAACCGCGGGGAAGAGCCTGACGAAACTCTTGCGGAATCGTGTGGCGTATCATCACAGCGGACTCAGTTACGCCGCGCGCGCCGGCGTGGTGGAATCGCTCGCCAAAGCGGGACAACTCAACGTCGTCGTCGCGACGATGGGACTTGCCGCCGGGATCAATTTTTCGATGCGCTCGGTGATCGTGACCGATCGACGTTATTTCGCCGGCAATTTCGAGCGCCAGGTCGAAGCGGACGAGCTTCTCCAGATGTTTGGTCGCGCCGGCCGCCGTGGTCTCGATGAAGTCGGTCACGCGCTTTACACGAACGATCTGCCGCGGTTGAGCGACACAAAAGCGCGCCAGCTGAGACGCGCAGCCCAGGTAGATTGGCCCAGTCTGATAAGCGTGATGCATGCGGCCAAACAGCGCGGCGAACAACCGTTCGCGGCGGCGGTGGAACTGACCCACTCATTGTTCAGCGTGCAACGCGTGCCGCTCGGCGTCGAACACTCACTCGAAAGCGGGCCGCGGCCGTGTGGACTTTGGGTGACCGATGAGCGCGCGCGGTTCGTCCGGCGCGGAATGATCGAGATGCTGAACTTTCTCGAAGAATGGGAAGCGAAACCGGCGGCAGAAAGTGTGACGCTCGGTCGCGCTTTTGTGCGCGAAAACGATCGGTGGCGACGGGCGCTGACCGTGCCGCGTATGCTCGATGGGGTCGGCACGGGAAATCTCTGCCGGCTGCGCGAGCAGAACCATTATGGGCGCGAGTTGCCGGTCGCGACGGTGCTCGCTTCGGGAGAGGCGGCATTGGTGAAATGGCTGAAGAAAGCGATCGGCACAGCGCGTCGTACGGGCAGCGCCAACTCAACCCGAAATTTCGCAGCGGCGCGGAACCGTTACCCATGAACAATTCGACACTGAATCCGGCCGCATGCTCGAGATTTGGTGAAGCCGGGCACAATCGTCGACTGGATCATGCGCGGAAAGCTGATCTCGGTCCGGCTCGATTACGCCAATGTGCCGGTCAACGCGCACATCGATTCGGCTGGCAAGGCGTTGATCGATCCGCCGGAGCGCGAGAACCTGCCGGACGTTTGTCGAACGTGCGATCAGTTGGAGCACGATAAAACCGTCGCGATCGTGAACTCGCCAACGTACGCGTGGCGACACCTTGGACTGGTTGAACCGGACGGCACACCGACGACGCGGGGAATGATCTTCTCATTTTTCCACGGCGGCGAAGGTCTAGCGGTGGCGGTCGCGCTCGAAGACGAAACCTATCCGATCGACGAATTGGTTTTCGATCTGGCCAATATTCGCGCCGGTCCGCGCTTCGCCGGCGAGGACGCGCCGTTGGGCGGGCGGCTCGGCATTTTGTGTCAGCGGATTTACGGCCGCGCCGATTATCCAGGTTACCTCACCATGGGCGTGCCGGTGCAATACGGCGCCGGCGCATCGGAAGTGGTGCGCGCGCTGGTGGCTGATCCGCGCTCCAAGCACAAGCTCACCAGCGAACTGTTGCGTCACGGCGATATCGAACGCGCGCTGGTGGAGTGGCGCAGCATACTTCGCCACATCGTCCTTGCGCCCGCCTATCCGTTGTCGCGATGGACGGAACTGAAAGCAGCGGCCGAAGAGCTGGTGGATAAAACGGCTTCGCCGACATCTGCTGTCGATCTTGCGACATTAGTTCCGTTGCAGCAGCGGGCTGGAGGAAGTGGCGCCACGGCGAGGCAAGCATGATCTTTGGCGAAATCCAATTTGCAGAAGATTGGGCCTTACCAAGGCGAGATCGCCTATATCGACCGTGCCTAGCTGTAGCCACCGGCCTGTGGCCGGTCAGGAGGGAATGAGCTAAGCCCCTCCCGTCATGCGGTCGTCGACGGCCCACAGGGCCGTGGCTACAGCGTCGTGTGCCCATCCATCATAAGCGGCTTATGATGCAAGAAGCGAAATCTAGGGAGACGGGACGCTCTGCAGGAGCTCGAGTTCGTGCCACCGCGCGTAGAGGTGCGCGACTTTGTCGCGTGCCGTTTTCAATTGCGTCTCCAACTCGAAAATTTCCGAGCGCGGTTTCGCATAAAAATCCGGCGCGGCAAACGTGGCCTCCAAATCCGACACCTCGTTTTCTGCAGAGAGAATATTCGCCTCCATCGATTCCCATTCACGCTCTTCTTTCCACTTAAGCTTCCGCGGTTTGTCTTTGCTTTTCGTTTGCTCGGCGGCGACTCCGGCCGGCGCGGGGTCCGAGCCGGACTGGCATCTGACTTCTGACTTCTGATCTCGAGTTGAGTCAGGAGCCGGAGTGAGCGCTTTACGTCTTTCCAGGTAGTAGTCGTAGTTCCCGACGTGATAGACCACGCGGCCTTCGCCTTCGAAAGCGAGAATCGAGGTACAAACGCGATTCAAAAAATAGCGATCGTGACTCACCACGATGACGCAGCCGCCGAAGGCGACGAGCGCTTCCTCGAGCAAGCGCAACGTTCCGAGATCGAGATCGTTCGTCGGTTCGTCGAGCATCAGAACGTTGCCGCCGCGCTTCAGGATTTTAGCGAGCAGCACCCGGCTCCGTTCGCCGCCGCTGAGCTGCGAAATCTTGGTGTTGATGCGCTCTTCGCTGAAAAGAAATCGCCGCAGATAAGCGCGCAACGTGATGCTCTGCTCGCCGAGCGTGACGTTTTCTCCGCCACTCCCGACTTCTTCCCAAACCGTTTTCTCATCGTCGAGGAGGAGCCGATTTTGATCGACGTAATTGATCTGGGTCCGCGCGCCGATCTCCACTGCACCGCTCGCGGCGGGCAGTTCCTGCAGAATGACTTTGAGGAGCGAAGACTTGCCGAGTCCGTTGCGACCGACAACACCGAGGCGTTCCCCGGCTGCGAGATTGAGATTCACGTGCTGAAAGAGTGTGCGGCCGCCCAACTCCACACTCACGTCGCGCAATTCAATGATGCGATTCGCGAGCTTCGGCGGCGTGGGGATAATCAACTCGACGTCGAGCTCCGCCTCCGGTGCTTCCTGGGCGGCCATCTCGAAATAACGTTCCACGCGGTCCACCGATTTCGTCCGGCGGGCGCGGGGCGCTCTTCGTACCCATTGCAGTTCGCGTTTCAAAAACTTCTGGCGTTGATGTTCCTGCGCCTCTTCGACCGCTTGCCGTTGCGCGCGCGCGAGCAGGTAATCGGTGTAGTTGCCGTCGTAGCTGATGAACTGGCCGCGCGACAGCTCGACGATCCGCGTCGCCACCCGATCGAGAAAATAGCGATCGTGTGTGACGAACAAACAGGTGCCGGCATAACGCGCGAGAAAATCCTCCAGCCATTCGATCGAGCCGGTATCGAGATGGTTGGTCGGTTCGTCGAGAATCAGAAAATCGGGACGCGCGAGAAGCGCCCGGCAAAGCGCCACGCGGCGTTTTTCCCCGCCGGAAAGCGTGCCCACGACGCGATCGGATTCCGGCGCGTGCAGATTCGTGATGAGCGACTTGATTCGATGTTCCAGATTCCAACCGTCAGCCTGACTAATTTGATCCAGGAGCATGGCGCTGAGCGGGCTGTCGCCCGGGACACGTTCGTATTCGCCGATGAGGTCGAGAATCCGCTGTGCGCCGCTGAGAATGTTCGCATGGACCGTGGCCGCATCGTTCAAGCCGGAAATTTGTGGCATATAGCCGGTGACGAGATCACGCCGGCGTGTGAATTCGCCCGAATCGGCTTGCTCCACGCCCGCCGCGATCTGGAGGAAGGTCGATTTGCCCGAGCCGTTGCGGCCGACAAGCCCAATATGCTCGCCCTCCGTAAAGGCAATCGTCGCGCCGTCGAGGACGACCTGAGGGCCGTACTTGACGGAAAGGTTGTTCGCGCTCGCGATGACTTCGGTTGACGTCTCTGCCATAGGAAGGTCGAACGTCGAACGCCCAACCCGCCTCCGCAAGGCTACGGCGCGGCAGGCGCCGGACGTCCAATCAAAGAGCGCGATCGGGGCTGATTAATTCAGCGTTTCTCCTACGATTTCGTATTTCTGTTTTAAGTGGTCGATCTACGAGCTGTACGTCTCGGCGAGCGGTGCGCTCCCCCAGCTTCGAAACGGAATGTCGTGGTCGAAGTGAAGATTCTTCTTATCCCGGGGTGCCCGAACTCTGGCCCACTCCGATTTTTTTCAGGATCATCTCCAAAGGGCAGAAGTTGGTGAAGGACGACTGCAGGAGGTTGAACCCGACAAAGGCGGTGAACCACAGCCAATAGGCGCTGTGGAAGTAGGCCAGCAAAAGGCTGACCAGGATGAAGATGCCCGCAAATCTCCGGAGGATCATTTCCATAACATTATGTATTTATTGCCTTCTCCTGCCACGGCGAGCAGGCAAAGGCAAGACTTTCCATTGGTCAGAGCAGCTCTTTGAACCGAGTGATTGTAAGGCCTGCATCTTTAACAATTCCGCCCAGGTGATCGCGTTCACTGGATTGTGACGTGGAATCGTGATGAAGTGTGTGCCATCGGTCATCACAAATGCTTGCTTGCCTCACCACTTTGAACCCGGCCTTCTCAAACGCCCTAATCGCCCGGAGATGATTAACGCCGGGAATTTTCGGCATCGTTAAACGGTGACTTCGACTTCGCGAACGTCTGCAGCCGATAACGTCTCTTTGATCGCGGCTAAATACTCACGAATTGCATCGCGGATATTTTCCACTGCCTCTTCTTCAGTCGCCCCCTGGGACCAACACCCGGGCAACGCCGGGCAACTGACGGCATATCCCTCCTTCGATTTATGCAGCACGATCGAATAACGGAGACTCACCGATACATTCTAATTTGGCATCGCCAAAAATCATCATCAATTTCAGGCAGGCTGGCAGCCTGCGCTCTCCAGCAGGTATGGCCGCAAAATGACAAAATTCTGCATCCGATCGGGCGCTTGGTAGCATCATAAGATCAATATGGAGACTTCTTTGGCCTCTACCGAAAGTGGGGTCCGCCGATTATCACCGTTCACGTGGCTGGGGCTGGCGATCGCCCTGTTTGGGATGATCGTTGTGCGACACGCGGTCTTGTATTTTTCTCCGACATTAACGGTCTCCGCTGCAATATGGAGCGAGTCGCTCATGTGGGTCTGCATCGTCGCAGTCTGTTTGATCATTCGACGCGGTGAAAAATTGCCGTTTAGCTCCATCGGGCTTGGCACATTGCGCTGGTCGAAATCGCTCGGATGGGGCGTCGTTCTCACCGTTGGCATCATCGTTTTTGGATCAATCGCCGATCTGATCGCAGTTCTGACCCATTACCAACCGAATGAATTCGCCCGGCAACTCACTCGGCTGCCGGTTTGGCTTCTTACGCTTACCTGTGTGCGAGCGGGTGTCGGTGAGGAATTATTTTATCGCGGCTATGCGATTGAACGGCTGCAAGCGCTCGGCCTTGGCCGTTTTTGGGCAGCCGCAATTCCAATCCTGATTTTTTCGGTCGGACATTGGACTAGCGGCTGGCAAAATGTTGTCACGGCATTCATCGTCGGTTCGGTGCTGGCGGCGTTCTATCTGTGGCGTCGTGATCTGCTTGCGAACATGATTGCCCATTTTCTAGTCGATTTTATCGGGGTCGTAGTTCCGCGATTGTTCTCCTAAGGGAATGGGAGGGCGGAAATCTGTTGGCGTGAACGAGATCGTTAACTTCGGTATTTCTGGATCAGGTGGTCGATATATGCGCTGTAGGTTTCGGCGAGCGGCGCGCTTTCGATGAAGAGAATGTTCTCGGCGTTAAATTGCGCGCTCCGCGAAAAGTTGTAAGAGCCGGTGATCACGGTGTTATCGATCAACGAGAACTTTGTTGTGCATGAAATCGTGGCGCCCGGTCGGCGTGTAGGGTGTTGAGTTTTTTCCGACGAGCCCGGCGCGCGCGATGATGTCTTTAAGCGCGCCGATCTTCCAACGGTTTGACGGCACCTCCTGCCATTGCACGTAAACCTGCGCCATCTGTGTGCGATCGTAAATTCCGTCCACAGCGACGTGGCCTTCGCGCAACAAATTGCCAAGCTCGGCGATGAGAGTGCCCGAGTTGATCAACAAGCTACAGATGCGGACGCGACGCTGCGCCGCGCGAACACGCTTCGCGATTTCGGAATCGATTTCCAAACCGCAACCGGGAGAAAACATGACGCGCGCCTCGGCCGATTGACCAGAAAATGTCAGCGGCACCGGGACCGTTTGTATCTCGCCGGTGTTCTCGAAGTTTTCTTTTTCCCAGATTTGTTCGAAATCCTGAGCGTAATAATTGGCCAAGTCGGACGAATCGATCTCCAGAATATTGTTTTCCATTAAGGTAAAGCCGTCGTCGGTCATATTGGTCGAGCCAGTCCAGATCGATTGTCGATCGCGCAGGATAAATTTGCTGTGCATCAGTTTCATGCCGGCGATGCGACGCCACGGATAACCTAACGACTGGACAAATGCGCCCGTGCCGGCGGGAGCGGGGTCCTGACCGGCGGCAACATTTGGCTGTGGTGGTTTGTCTCCGTCATAGCAAAAACGAATTTGGACGCCGGCGTCTGCGCGTTGGCGCAAAGCCGACGCTAACTGGGTGCGGAGCGGATCGCTGAACCGCATGTCGTAAACGGCAAGATCGAGAGTTTGCTTTGCGGCGCGTATGAATGTGGTCAGCCGCGCCATGACGGCATCGGCGGATTGTTCGCCTTGAGCGAGAAAGAAAACCGAAAGATTGTCCACGCCGGGGCGCCCATCGCCTGATCGACGGCACAACGCAAGTTCGGCCGCCTGGACGTTGAAATGATAGTCGGACACGTTGCAACCTCCGCATTTGACGATTCCAGCCGGCGGCGGTACGACAAGGTATGGCGCATAAATGTACTTCGCGTGGTTGTGAGTTTTCGCTTCCGGATACCTATCCGCTGGATAAATGCCCATGGCACATGGTGCCTGGTCGCGGGCCAGTAAAAATTGCAGCGGCACTGGCAGTTGCCGCCGCTGGTCTCGGCGGTGGTCTTGCCTATAAAAAGTACAAGACCTATCTGCACGAGAAGCAGCTGCGTAAGGAACGCAAAGAACGGCGCCGGCGCGATGCGTCCGCTTCCGAACAGGAGCAGAAAGTCCGTGCTGTTCGTAACGGAGCCGCTCCAAAGTCTCGGAAACCGCCACGCAAACGAAAGAGCGCCGCGACGAAATCGAAGCCGACAGCATAAGATCAAACAGGAAGGCGGGTCACACCGAGACTTGTACGACTGCTTCCGTGATCAGTGCTGGAATCGGGTCACCATCCTAGATGGCGAGCCAAGGGGAAGCCGTCACTCCTTGGCGTCCACCCCCAAAACGCCATTGCACGCGGTAAGCTGATTTGTTACAAACGGCGTCATGGACCCGCAATCGCTCACCATTCTTTTGGGAGCATTCCAGCGCATTCTCAGCATCCTTATTGGCGGGATGTTAATCTATTTCGGTTATCGCCTTTTCCTCAGTCTGCCCGGCAAACGCGCACGTGATGGTGGCAGCGGTGAGTTTTCCCTTGGCGGCGCAAACAAGGTCAAGCTGAGCAAAGTAGGACCCGGAGTCTTCTTCGCCATCTTTGGCGCCGGACTTATTGCGTATTCGTTTGCCAAGCCAATGAAGGTGAACATTCCTGGAGCGGCCCCAAGCGCCCAAACCTCTCCAGCCGCTCAGGGCACTCCAAACGCCGCCAGTGGAGTGGTCGCCGCATCCGGCTTTAGCTATGCAGGGGCCGTTTCAGTTCCGCAAACTGACGAGGATCGGGTGCGCATGCGAGCCGAAACCCAGCATGACATTATCGCCTTGAATCGCGCGCTCGCGAATACCAACGCGTCGGAACGACCGGAGCTCGAGCGTGCTGTCACGAAAGCCAAAGTCTCGTTGATGGAACCGCTCTGGGCCGATGATTGGGGCGACATTGCCGATTTTCGTGAATGGCTGGCAAAGGGCGGCAGCCCACCAGGGGCGGTACAGCCAGCAGTCGATTTCTTTCAGCGAAAGTAGCCCGAGATGCGAAAATGTTTGGCGTTATCGCTTTCGCTCTTCTGTAGCGTTGCGATTGCGCAGGATGTATCGCGCCTCTATACAGACGAAAAGCTGAAAGCGGACGCCGCGCGATGGGGCGAACAAATTCGCGCCGAATACCGCGAAACGATCCTTCCGCAGCTTACGGATGCAGAACGCAGCGCGCTGAACGGGATCAAGATCGACGTCCCGCTCAAAGGACCGCATGGTGATCCGTTCGAATACTATTACGCAAATGGAACGATCAATTTGCCGGCGCTTTCGCTGCGGTTCTATTCCGACCTGTGGGTAGCAAATGCCTGGCTTAATGCTCACGGATACGATGGCACTACTGTCCGCGACTATGTTGGCCTGCTTTTTCGCGAGGCAGCCGCTTCGCCAAGAGCTCCCCTTCCACCGGTCCTTCGCACACTCGGCGTTCCCGATAACGCGCGCGATGAAAGCGCGGTTTCAAATCGCGTAGATCGGAATTTTGGAAACACAATCGTGTTTCTGCTCGCGCACGAAGTCGGACATGCGCTGAAAAAACATCGAACCGATTTGCACGAGCCTGCAGAGCGCCGGAAACAGGAAATTGAGGCCGATGCATTCGCTATCGAAGTGATGCGGCGAATCGGCCAGGTGCCGACGGGACTCGATTTGTGGTTCGACGTTGAGCGCATTCGCCACGTTGCACCGACCAAGTTTCCATCCGAAGCGGAATGGCAGAAATATCTTGCCAGCTTGGATCATCCTGTCACTAGCGAACGATTGGAAGCGCTCGCCGTCGCGATCGAAAAAGCCCCGGACTCCTTCGCGCGTAACCAGGACAATCAGGCGCTGTGGAGCCAACGATCTAAAATGCTGGCGCAATATTTTCGGCTTGCGGCGCCCCAGTGGACCACCAATCCCGTTGCACGTATGGCCGAGTATTCACGCGTGCGCGAGTTGCGCCTGGCGGATCTCAAGCCGCGCAAAGCGGCCTTTACAATCCCCGGCACCACCGAGCAGGAACCGAACTTCAACGGTTTATTCGCCGTGCGCAGAACCGCTGCCGATGGCGGTCAAGACAGAGTGGATCTTTTGCTTTTGCGCAGCGGAGACGAGGTGATGGGTGGCTACTCGAGTGGAAAAATCGACGGCTTCATCGAAGGGAAAATCGTCGATGGCGTTTTGCACTTCACGTGGCGTGAGGGTGCCCTCAACGGTCGTGGCGTCGCGCAAGCCGAGGGCGAGACACTTCGCGGCACTTGGGGGACGAGCGGATCGGAGGAAGGCGGAGGCGAGTGGAGCGGTGTGCGCGTAAAGAAAGAGAAGACGGGGCGCTAAAAGCCGGCCTCATACTCTAACGTTTCGCTGGAGTCTCCCATCATCCCGGCATCGCTCTTCCGCGATTATTGTGCCGCTGGCAGTCGTAGGTAGCGATTCCTCCAGCCTTCGCGTAAAGCTACGACTTGGCAGGCAATCAGTGATTCGCGGGACACCGAATGCCCCGCGTAGCCCTGGCTGCGTCCACGCCCTCAAACCCAAAGCCGCGTCACTTATCCATCGTAAGCGGCTTACGATGTGGGCTGTTAGCGCGGCCCGACTACGGCGCGAACTCGTGGCGAATGCCTTGGTTCGCGAACTCAACGGCGGAGAAGACAAGCTCACGCGTGAAAAAATCCGCGCCGCAAATAGCCATCGCCTCGGTCAGGACGCGGTTTACTTCGGTAAGCGTGAGTTGTTTGCCGTTCGCCAGCCAGCCGCGGGTCCCGTCGCTCTTTCGTTTCGTGAAAAGAAAATCGTGCGGCGCTGACGGGAACAGAATGATCGGCGAATCGTCGTCGATAATGGAATGAAGTTTCGCCGGGACGCTGGCAAAATCAGTGTAAAAGCCTTTCGGGATATCGATCGCTCCCCACGTCGCCGAGACATATTGAAAAGGACCGAGGAACTGCCAGTAACTTCTGTCGGTCGGCCAGCCCTGCTTCTGCGCTTCGTAGATCGTTACTGCTTGAACTTTGTACGGCAGCGGAAAGTGCTTCAGGAATTCCGCCTCGGGAACTCCCGGTTTGAACTTCAGTGGCAGACCGGCGGCGAGGTGCGGCGCCGCCGCAACTCCGGGAGCCGCGAGAGCTTCCGGTTCAGAAAAAGGAATAATGCTGCCTGGCTCCGGCATGGGAAAAACTCAAGGTACACTGAGGTATCGCGTCCGCAATGGCAAGCCGCTTTGTGGGAGTTCGCCACGGCGAATCCCGTCCTTTGGCGGACGAGACGCCCGCGCACAGGCGAGGAAGCTGTCCGCTGCCGACGCCGCGGTGAGCGCTCCTCAGTTTTCCGCCGTGCCCATGCCGTCGCAACTGATGATGTCGTCAAGTTCCATTTACAGAAGCTCCTTGAATTGCTCGATGGTCAGGCCAGCGTCACGAACGATCGCTGCCATTGTGTAAGCATCCACAGGATTATTTCTCGGTATCACAACGCGCAGTGGTCCTTTCGACATGAAGACATGCTTGCCGTGACGATCAATATGGAAGCCAGCTTTCTCCAGCGCCTTGATAGCCCGCAGATGATTTATGCCGGGAAGCTTCGGCATCAATCAGGCCGTAACAACTTCCATCTCGCGAACTTCACAGCGCGTATCAGGTTCCCCGTAGAGGTCTATGTAACCGCGAATCGCGTCTTCGATGTTTGCAAGCGCCTCTTCGACATTCGCGCCTTGCGAATGACACCCAGGCAATTCAGGACAACTCACTGATACGCCTTCGTCGTGCTCGATCAGCGTGACGTGAAATTTCCGCTTCACGACCTTAGCGTACGCGTTGCGCATATGACCGTCAATTATTTGGGCACGTGTACTTTTTGCGCGCATGCGACTTCGTCAGTTCGCGCCAGCTGGCGAGCCTACCGCGCTCCAATCTCGGCCAGATATTCGCGCACGTTCTTTTGGGCTTCATTCATTCACGTACTCTAAGGGATGGCAGGCGGAGCGCCTGCCCTACAATTCATTCGTCAGGGCAATTATGCATCATAACCGGCTTAGGATGTAACAAACGAGACGGGTAGCTCGAGAAGCTTCAGCGAAGGCGCCGAAGTCCGGGTTGGACTGGCATTACGTGCCCCGAAACCGATGTCAGAGATCAGCGTTCAGTTCGCCGCCGCAGCAGCCTTGGCTAGAGCGCGCTCGTTGCAGGCGGCGCGTATCGCTTTCATTTCAATGCGCAGTGCGGCCATTCGTGTAGCAACGCCTTTGTATTTCTTCGTGGTCCCTGTGACTGTGCGGTTGACCGCGCCCTGGTTGACAAGGCCCTGCAGCTTTTCATACGCACGCAAGCGCAGCATCTCTTCGCCGCCACTGGCTGCATTTCGCTCTCGCAGATTGAGGAGCATAATTTCGAACAAGGGCTTGAATTCGAAAGAGGCCTTCGACGAAAGCACAGCGACCAGCTCTTCGGTAATGTTGTCCGGTCCGCGACGCGTGAAAGAGATAGCAGCTCGTTTAGACATCTAACAGTATAGCACCGATCCGGGAAATAGCGACCGAGGCCGCCGGGCCGTAGGGAGGAGATGACTCCACGAGTTCAGCTCGATTTTTCGCCAGTTTTGGCGCTGAATCGATTACATTGAAAAGCAAATGGAGATGGAAACCGACGGATTACCGACACGAGACAGTGTCATCTTCGGCGAAATCCAGGTGCTCCTCGCCGAGAAACGAACTGCGCTGGCTGCTCTGCGCACCGGTATCGCCGTCTTCGCTTTGCCTCTGTCCGTGCTGAGCGCGCTCATCGCCACCTCGCGCTTCTACAGCATGGAGAAGGTGATGCCGCTATTGGCGCCGCTCATGGCCCTGAACCTGGGTTTGGTCGTGCTCGGCTGCTGGCTCGTGTTCCGTTCTATCCGCAGGATTCATCACTTCGAGCACCGAATCAAAGAGCTCAGTCAGAAATATCGGTCAATCGCGCAGTTTATTGAGTAGCGACACAAATAGTGACCAGTGACCAGCCTCCGCCGGGCTACGGCTCGGCAGGCACGTGATGAGTGACGAGGAGTCAGGCGCCAACCAAAGAATCGAATGCGAGAGAATCGAACCTGAATTAACCTTTCGGCTCATCCGCAATTCGAAGCACGACTTTCCCGCGCGTATGATGCGTCGCGGCCTGTTGTTGCGCCGCGATCGCTTCACTCAGCGGCAGAACTTGCGTCACGATTGGCTTGATTTTTCCCGCGTCGATCAGGCGCGCAATCTCCGTGAGGTCTGCTGCATCCGGATGAGCCGAGATTGCCGCACCATGAATACCCCGCTTCTGGAGCTCGGCCCGATCGGGGAGCGCGACTAAACACATGACAATGCCGCCTTTCTTAACTGCGCCATAAGAACGGGCGAGCGTTTCTTTTCCTACGGGATCGAGCACGGCGTCCACATTTTTCGCAACGTCTTCGAACCTGGTCTTTGTATAATCGACTGCGACGTCTGCGCCGAGTTGCTTGAGGAGGTCCTGGTTTGCGGTCGAGGCGGTCGCGATGACGCGTGCCCCACGCGCTTTGGCGATTTGAATTGCGAAACTACCGACACCGCCCGAGCCACCGTGGATGAGTATGGTTTGTCCCGGTTGCAGCTTCGCTACGTCCACCAAAGCCTGCCACGCGGTCAAAGCGCCCATTGGCACCGCCGCGGCTTCGACAAAGTTCAGGGACTTTGGTTTGGCGGCCACTTCCCATTCCTTGACCGTGACGTAATCTGCCCAGCCGCCACCGAACGTTGGATAACCGTAAACCGCATCGCCCACTTTCAGTTTGGTGATGTTTGTGCCCGTTTTTTCTACGACGCCGGCGATGTCGTAGCCGGGGATGAGTGGCAAATGCGTGCCGAATTCCTTTGCGTATTTACCGCTGAGCGTGAGCGGGTCAGCTGGATTGACTCCGCTGGCGATCACGCGCACGAGCGCTTCATCCTGTTGCGGCTCCGGTCGCCGCACCTCTTCAAACTTCAGCACGTCAGGCGCGCCATACTCATGCGCGACGACTGCTTTCATCATCGGTTTTTCTTCAGCGCGTGCGCCATGAGAAAGAGTGAAAATCGCGATGCCCAGAAACGCGAAGCACGCATGACGCATTTGCATAAATTGTCGCGGATTGAACACGGATCAACCACTGAATAATCCCGGCGTCATCGCCTTCCCGCCGTTGATCTGGCTGGTGAACGCGGTGATCAGCCTTCTGGTGCACTTATTCATACGGCTGCCGATCATGAGATATAGCATGTGTCTCGTCTGCGGGATTGTCCTTATCATTGTGGCGCCGACGCTGGCGCTGTGGGCCTTGCGAACAATGAAAGCGGCCGGAACAAACGTTCACCCTGCCGAGCCTGCGCTAGCGCTGGTGCGCGACGGACCGTTTCGCTTCACCCGGAACCCGATGTATCTGGCGCTTTGTCTAGTGCAGATCGCGCTCGGTTTTTTCCTTAACGACTGGATCACGTTGCTCTTCGTCGTCCCGCTTGCGTTGATCCTTCATTACGGCGTGGTCCTTCGCGAAGAGAGATATCTCACCGCGAAATTCGGTGAGCCTTACTTGCAGTATAAACACGAAGTACACCGCTGGATCTGAATCACACGCGAATGAGGAACAAAAAGCCGCACGGTCCAATCGAAACCGTGCGGCTTTTATTTGGTGATGTCCCAGGCCGTGCGGGCTTAGTCGACAACGACGTGATCAACAGCACGCAAACTCCCCTGGTTCGCGTAATGGATGCGTACGCGGGCGCCGGGTTTGATCGCGGTTCGGATCACTTCGCCGTTCTTGTTCAGAACGTGACCAGGCCCGTCGAGAACATATCTGCCCGGCGTGTCCTTGTTAACGACGAGAGTTTTGAACGGCTGGTAAACCGCTGCCGAGCCTTGCTCAGTCGTTGTGATGATCGTTCCCGTAACCGTTACTGGTTCCGTGGTTGTTTGTGTTTTGTCTGTCGAGTTCGGCTGCCCAAATGCCAGTTGTGCAACCAGCAGACAGGCGAGCGTGATGATTATTTTTTTCATGATACCTCCTTTTTTGATGGGTAAATCTCTGGAGCTCGTTTGGATCCAACAAGAGCCACTTCGTGTCTTTGCCACAGTCCAGTTTCACCTCGCCTGCCCATGGCTCGGCTCTTGAGAATACGCTCGCTAATGGAACAGTGATCGGCAGGAAACCAGTGCGGTTGGCATGTCCAATAAAAAATCGCGTCCGCAGAAGCGGCGCCGGCGTTCGATCATAGCATTTGAGATGATCCGGCTTGACCGGACGGGTACGGAACCGCTCCACCTGCAGCTTTACCGCCAAATTCGGGACGAGCTGAAATCGGGCAAGTTCGGCGATGGCGCATCTCGACTTCCCTCCTCTCGGGCTCTGGCCATGGACCTGGGAATCTCAAGATCGACAGTTACACTCGCATTTTTAAAACTTCATTCCGAAGGTTATCTCCGCTCAAAGCCTGCGTCCGGAACATTCGTTGCGAACCTTCTCCCGGAAACCTTTTTGACTGCGGGGCAACCGAAAACCTATCAACCAACCCAGCGCCCAGTTCGCATCTCCGATCGCGTGAGAGCAATCCCGGATGGACGCGTCGGGAATCAGTTTGACCTCGGGGCAACGGGCGCAGGAGCAGGCGCCTCGCTGGTCGCGAGCATTCCCGCAGTCGATGAGTTTCCGATGGATGTCTGGGAACGTCTCAGAGCGCAGGTTCTGGCGAAAAAAGGCGTCAACCTGTTGCGCTATGCGTCGAATCGCGGCGACGCCGACCTGCGCAAGGCACTTGCGGCTTATTTGTGCGATTTCAGAGCGGCGCGCTGTCATCCGGACCAGATCGTGATTGTGGGTGGAATGCAACAGGCGATGTTGATTAGCGCCATCGCCGTGCTCAATCCGGGCGAGCCCGCGTGGATTGAAGATCCCTGCTACCAGCAAACCCGAAGGGTCCTTACTTTGGCTGGCGCCAAGGTAGTTCCAAAGCCGCTCGACGACGAGGGAATCGTGATTGCGCGTTCGCCAAAAGAACCACTGCCGAGGATCATCTACGTAACGCCTTCCCATCAATTTCCTCTCGGCGTTACGATGAGTCTCCAGCGCAGGACCGCCCTGCTCGATTTTGCGCGTGCTAATCACGCCTTTGTATTCGAAGACGACTACGACGCGGAGTTCCGCTTTGTGGGGCCACCACTTCCTTCGTTGCAGGGGATCGACAACTCCGGCCGGGTGATCTACGCAGGAACGATGAGCAAGATCCTTTGCCCCTCTTTGCGCCTGGGCTACATCGTTGCGCCAGAGCCGCTGGTCGATTCACTGGTCAAGATCCGCAGCGCGATGGATCAACACTCGTCTCCAATCGACCAGGCAACCCTGGCGCGATTCATCACCGATGGTTTTTTTCTCAGTCACATCAAACGGATGCGAAAAATATATTCCGAGCGACGAGACTTTTTCATCGAACACTTCAACAAGTTACTGAGCGATCATTTCACCTTGCAGGTCCCGGAAGCCGGATTGAACATCGTCGCCTGGCTGAAGCGCGAGGAAGATTTCCCGATGATGAGGCGTATCACAATCGATATCGGAGTAAGACCTTCTGCGCTCTCATTTTTTTGCACCCAGGCGAAGTTGAAGCCTGCGTTCGTGTTCGGTTTCGCGGCCTGGACGAAGGCGCAGATTCGGGAAAGCCTTGTTAAACTCGCATCGGCACTCAGGCATGGCGGGAGGGATCGTGAAGGTGGAACGAGAAAATCCGACAATTGAAATTTGTCCCGGCATCACGCGCCGGACGGTCGTGTGCTCGAGGCATTGACTGGGCCTGAGTTTCCACGTTCCCGATTGAACGTTGCTGTAGCGGGTGCACACTAAGGAACACGAGTGTGAAAGCCGCAGAACCAGATCAGAGTTCCAGCGCGAGAAAAATCATCTTCGTCGCCTCCGTGCTGATAGCCGTCTCCGTGCTTTCGCTGGTCATCGCGGGCGTGACCAGTTTGATTTCGTTGGCTGATAGAATTCACCCGGTCGCGGGCACGATCGTGTTCTGGAGTTTTTTTCTGGCTGCGGGATTTTTTGCGCTCTACTGCGTGATCGCGTATGCGCGGTTGCCGGCGGCGCTAATTCCGCCGGCAGAAACGTCGGGGCCGAAGCATGAGGCGTATCTGCAGGCGTTGCGCGCACGGCTGGCGGCTAATCCGCGCACGCGCGGTTTGCCGCTCGTGACGCTGGCGGAAATCGAGGCGGCGGTCGGGCAGTTGTCGAACGAAGCGGACAAGGTTGTGCGGCGAACGGCGAGCACGGTTTTCCTGAGCACGGCGCTGATGCAAAACGGGCGGCTCGACGGACTCGTGGTGCTGTTCACCCAAATTCAAATGGTGAACCGGGTCGCGCGCATTTACGTGCAGCGCCCGTCGCCGCGCGAGTTGATCCGGCTATATGCGAACGTGGCCGGCACGGCATTGATCGCAGGCGGTCTCGAATCGCTCGACCTCGGGGAAATGATCGCGCCGCTCGCCACTTCCGTTGTGCCTGCCCTCAAAGGTGGCATTCCGGGGCTCAGCGGTATTTCAGCGCTTCTCGTCAGGTCTATTTCAAATGGCGCTGCCAACGCGTTTCTGACGTTGAGAGTTGGTGAAGTGGCGCGGCGGTACTGCGCGCTTACCTCACGCTGCTCTCGGGACGCTATCCGCAAATCCGCTACGGCTGCAGCGGTGCATCATCTGGGTCGGATCGTGCGGGAAAACGGCGCACTGGTGGTAAAGAAGATTTGGGAAGCGGCACGCGATAGCGGCGTATCCAAAGTCGAGGACATTGCAGGCGCCACCCGCGATTTGTTCACGAGGATTTCTCCGTGGCGACACAAAGAAGAAGACCCTGCTCACGCACAATTTGGCGAGTAGCGACGGGAAAGGCAGAAGTAAGAAGGAAGAATTAGGAAGGATGAATTTCTGGCCCGTTGCTCAGTTTACCCGCCGTGGTGGGCATCCGTTGCAGCCTGATTAGTTGATCGGGCTCGACGGCATAGCCGGCGCGCTACGCGCAGCCGTGCGCTCGCCGCGGCGAGCGCCTCTACAACTCTGCGAGTTCCTGATTAACTTCGCCTCGATGGCCGCGACCAGGTTTGAATTCGAACATCGGTTTTGGATCATTTGCGCGATCTATTTGGTGGCATTTCTCTTGTCCGTTTTTGATCACACGCCCTTCATCGTGGCGCTCCGACACTTGATCGCGCCCGGCAGCGTGCAGGCGGACACGTTTGCGCGAATCGCGATTGGAATCGGTGCGTTGCTGGTGTTCCTCAGCGCCGCATTGCGGACATGGGGCGCAGCTTATCTTCGCACGGCAGTGGTGCACGATACCGCCCAACATTCGGAGGCGCTGGTGGCCGATGGACCGTTTCGTTGCACGCGCAATCCGCTTTATCTGGGTAACCTGCCAATGGCGGTGGGAATCGGCGTTCTCGCGAGCGTATCAGGATTTATTTTCTTGCTGTTGGCGAATTGGATTTTCGTTTATCGGCTGATTTTTCGCGAAGAAGAAGCCCTGCGACAGACGCAGGGTGAATCGTACCGCGCCTATTGCGAAGCGGTGCCGCGATTCTGGCCGTCGCTCAGGCCGCGAATTGCGGCCGGAAATTATCGGCCACAGTGGGCGCAGGCATTCGGTGGTGAAAGTTTTGTCTGGGTCTTCGGTGTGGCCGAGTTGCTCGTAGCAATAACGCTGCGGCCGTTGACGGCGCTGATCGTCTTTCCGCTCGGCTTCGTGGCGCATTTTGTGATCACGCGCCGCATTCAAAAGCACACCAAATAAAAAGCGCCCGCGAAGAAATTCCGCGAGCGCTTTGGTTAATTCGTTGGGACTAACGCTATTTCTTGCCGCGCGTGTAATTTGATTTCCCGCCTTCGCCAAAACTACGGCGGGCAGGCCATCGTCATCTACTTTTTACGCGTGTACGCAATTTCCATGGTCTTCTTTTCCTGGCCGCCGTGGTTTTCGTACCAGTCGAGCATCATGTGATTGTTGTCGGCGATCTTAATTACTTCGCGCACTTGCGATTTCATTCCGGGGAGGGGCTCCATTTCCATCGTGTAAGTGAGACTCTTGGTAGCCGGATCGTAGGTGCCTTCGGAGAACTCAATTCCGGTGCCCATGTTGTCGACCCATGAGGCAACGAACTTCTTTTTTACGTTGTCGTAGCCTTCCAAGCCCATGCCTTTGAATTGTACATCCTTCATTTTGCCGTCCTCACCCGGCGTCTGCATCTTGCCGGTCACATCCATCATCACGTAACGGCCGCCCATGACAGTCTTGCGGGTGGCGGTGCCTTTGGATTCGTGCGGCGGCGCGTTTGGATCGGGATTCATCCACATTTTGATGGTGAAATTCCAATTGCCGTCGAGGCTGGAGAGAAGCTTGTGGTTCTCATTGAGCTTCGACATCTCGACCATCTGTTTCATCATCTCCTGCGGATTCGGCTGGCCGGTTGGAGCCGCTGGTTGGGCCGCACCCGGACTCGATTCAGTCGTGGGCGATGTGGCGGGGCTTTGCGCAAATGAGGAAGTCGCGATCAAGGTCGCGAAAAGAATTGTGATTAATGGCATGAACGTTTTCATGGGGGCATTCTGCCAGTGACGAGTGATGAGTGGCAAGTGACAATTTTTGAAGAAGCGGACATTAGCGCGATCAAGTTGCACGCGTAAAGTTATGGAGATGAAACACGAGAATCCGACAATTGAGATTTGTCCCGGCATCACACGCCGAACGGTCGCGCACGGCAAGACGATGTATCAGATGATGGCCACGCTAGCGGCCGGGAGTACCATGCCTCCGCACTCACATCCGCAGGAGCAGCTTGTTCACATTCTCGAAGGTCGAATGCGGCTCATCGTTGATGGCGTGCCGCATGAGCTTTCAACCGGCGATTCCTTCTATCTTGCGAGTAATGTCCCGCACGGTGTGGAAACGATATTACAGACGCGTGTGCTCGATACGTTCAGCCCGCCGCGGGACGATTACCTGGCGATCGACGAACAGAGAATGGCTGGTGATCAGTGATTGGTGTCGGTAGTCAGTAGTCTGTGCTCGGCGATTCGCACACTCTAATTCCTCTTATCAATAAAGATTTGCCAGCGCTTTACGCTATCCAGTTTCAAGATGCCGTGCTCGAACCAGGGGTCATTCTTCAACTTCTCTCTTAGTTCATTTTCATCTTTGGCGTTCACGATCAAAAGCGACCCGCCTTCATCAACCAAAGGGCCGCCCATCAAAATAAAGCCTTCATCCACCAGCTGATCGATAAACCCCGCGTGCTCATCCCAGAAGGGTTGCTCCCGCGTGCCTTTGGATTGATCGCGGTTAGGACCGGCTGAAGAAATTGCGATGAACGTATTTTTCATTGCAGGCAAACTTAATGTTCAACGCTGATGATCGATATTAAATTGGCCGATTACTTTCAGCTGCGCGTTCCTGGCATTTTTTTAAATCGAGTTTGCCGGAAGCGAGCACCGGGATTGCTTCGACGCGTTGGACGTGCTTTGGAATCCACAAGTTCGGGACACCTGCTTCCTGGAGTTTTTTGCGCAGCTCGGCAAGATCGATGTCCACCGCGCTTAGCAGAACGAGCGCTTCGCCCTTGGCCTCGTCCTGCACCCCCATAATTGCAAGGGGGCGTTCGTCTCTTCCAGATAGTTCCAGGAGATCGATAATTTTTTGTTCGATTGCTTCGTGCGGCACCATTTCACCGCCGATCTTTGAAAAACGCGACAGTCGGCCTTCGATATAGAGGAACCCGTCTTCGTCGAACCGGCCGATATCGCCTGTTTTCAACCAACCGTCGCGCAGGATTTCTGCAGTTCGTTTGGGATCGCGCAGATAACCTTCAAAAATGTTTGGGCCGCGCAGCCAAAGCATCCCGGTGTCGTACAGCGAGAATTTGCGGTCCGTTTCGGGTTCGCGGATTTCCGCAGCGATACCGGGGGCCAGTCTGCCGACCGATCCCAAACGGCTCGACGATTGCACCTCTTCTCCTGGCTTCTTCGGCTCGGGCCCGGGCAAATTGACGCTGACGACCGGCGCAGTTTCAGTGAGCCCGTAGCCTTCGAAAACCTTTTTGTGGAATCGTTTCTCAAAATGGCTGGCGAGATCGAGAGGCAGCTTTTCCGCTCCGACAATAATGAGGCGCAAACTGCGGAGCTGTTCCGGCTCGGCTTTGCGCAAATACAACCGCAGGAACGTGGGCGTCGCCAGCAGGAAAGTCAGTTGGTATCGTTCGATCAGCGCTGCGCACTTTGCGGCTTCCAACGGATTTGGATATGTGACGATGCGCACGCCCTCGATGAGCGGGTACCAAAGTGTGACCGTCGAGCCGAACGTGTGAAAGAAAGGCAGCGACGCGAGGATGGCGTCGGTTTTTCTTGCGTCGAGCAATTGCCGGAACTGCGAGACGTTTCCGACCACATTGCGGTGGCTAACGACAACGCCTTTGGGTTCTCCCGTCGTTCCGCTGGTAAATAGCAAGACTGCTTCGATGTGACCGCCTTTTTTTGGAATTTGCAAAAGCCGCAAAAGCAACCGTGGTGGCGCGAGTACCGATATTATCCACCAGAAAATGATTTGGCGTTTCATACGCGGTAGCAGTTCATCCAACTTCAAAATGCGTTCCGGCCATGGAAAATCTTTTAGTCGTTCCATGAATTGCGTGGCTGAAATCGCGATTCGCAGGTTGGCGCGCCTGCAGCAGGATTCGTTCGCCGCGCGTCCCATCGTGAAATTGAGATCAACCGGAACCTTATCTGCCAGCGTCACGGCAAGATTCGCCAGCATCGATCCTTTGCTCGCAGGCAAAACGATGGCTATTCGTTCGTCGGAAAATTCCTTCCGAAGATAGCGACTCAACGCTGCTGCTGCGCCGAGCAGTTTCGACCGGCTCAATTCGGTGTAATCGGTTCCGTCAATCACTGCTGTTGCAAACGGTCTGCGCTTCAAGCCGCGCACGCATTCTTCGGCAAGATGCCGATCCAATGATGGCCGGCGGCTGAAGCAAGATTCGCCGAGCTTGAGCAATTCTTCGCGCACAGTCGCAACGTCGGCGGTCTTTGGCTCAAGCGGTCTGCCGAACGCGATGGTCACAGGGTAGGGGAATTGCTTTGGAAACTTTGTGAAAAATCTTCCGCCTTGGAATGAGAAGATGGATCCCCAGAGTTGATCGAGCCAAACGGGGACGACCTGTGCGTTGGCGTGCCGCGCGATCAATTCAAAGCCGCGCTGCAATCGCAACAACGTTCCCGTGCGTTCCAGTTGGCCCTCAGGGAAAACACACACGATTTCGCCATCGGCAATTTTTTCAGCAGCGGCCCGAACGGCAGCGTGCGAATGGCGGATATTGATCGGGATGCACCCGAGCGCGTGCAAGATCGGGTGCAAAATCGGTCTGTGATAATACGCCTGATCGATGACGTACCGGATCGGACGCGGGCAGGCGAGCTGGAGGACGAGAGCGTCCACCCAGGTGATGTGGTTGGGCACAAGAAGAAACCCGCCGCCCGGCAAGTTTTCCATGTCGACCGCAGTGACGCGATAAAAGCAACGAACCAGCAGCCGACCAAAGAAATAGAGGGCGCGCTGGGTGCGTGACATCGAACTCATCGTTTATGATTTACAATCGACGCGCGGCAAACTGCAATCGGCAATTGTCGATGCAACCGGTAGGGAAAAGACCGCTGAGCGGGGCGCAGAGCGCTCTCTTTCTGCTCCTGGCAATTAACCTTTTCAATTACATCGATCGCCAAATTCTGGCGGCGCTTGAGCCTGATATTCGCGCGAGTTTTTTCGCACCTGGCGACGTAAACGCTATGACGAAGACCGGCCTGCTTGGCGACGCGTTTTTCGTAACGTACATGATCAGCGCACCGGTTCTCGGTTTGCTCGCCGATCGATTCTCGCGCTGGATCATCATCGGCTCTGCTGTGATTTTGTGGAGCCTGGCCAGCGGCGCCTCCGGTTTGGCGGCAACATTCGCCATCCTCTTTGCGACCCGCATTTGCGTGGGAATTGGCGAAGGCGGCTACGGTCCGGCGGCGCCGACCATCTTGGCGGATCTTTTCCCGATCGAAACCCGGGGTCGCATGATGGCGATTTTTTACGCGGCTATTCCCGTTGGCAGCGCGCTCGGCTATGTAATCGGAGGGCTGGTCGGTGCTCATTTCGGCTGGCGTTGGGCATTTTATCTCGTTACCCCGCCAGGCTTGCTGCTGGGCCTTTTGTGCTTTTGGCAGCGTGATCCGCGCGTTGCTGCGCATCACCTCGAGCAGGAATCGCCGCGCCGGAGCATAAGGGATTACCTTCGGCTTTTCCGCACGCGCTCCTATCTTATTAATTGCGTCGCGCAAACATTGATGACGTTTGTGACCGGCGGCTTGGGTTTTTGGGCGGCTGCTTATCTGCGCTATCGGAATCAAAGTCCTGACGTGGGCATGACAATCTTCGGTTTGATTACTGTCGTCGCGGGTTTGGTCTCGACGCTTCTGGGAGGCGTGATCGCTGACAAATTGCGCTCGCGGTTCGCCGGCTCCTATTTCTGGGTCTCGGGAATCGGGATGCTGATCGCGTGTCCCTTTTTTATTGCGACCCTTTACATTCCGTTTCCCGCTGCGTGGATCACAATGTTCCTCGCGATCTTCTTCCTTTTTGTGAATACCGGTCCCTCAAACACCGCTCTGGCCAACGTGTCGCTGCCATCCGTGCGCGCGACCGCGTTTGCGCTCAACATTCTCGTCATCCACGCGTTCGGCGATGTGCAGGCATTCTGGCTGCTGGGCTACATCGGCGGTCACACCAACATGCACGTCGCATTTCTGTTTGTGTCCGGAATCATTTTCCTCTCCGGCCTGGCTTGGCTCATCGGTGTGAAATATCTTCCGGCGGATACAGCCGCAGTAGAAAGGGCAGTAACTACGTGAATGCCCGTCCAGTGCTTTGGGAATGTTTATGTCGATGTTGCGCTCTTCATTGATCTGCCTGCTGATATTACGGGGCATTCACGCATATGCTGATGGTGTTCCCGACGATTGCACACAACTCATTCTCGGTATGGCACCCACGTGGGATTCCATGCGCGGCGAAGTGCGATTATTCGAGCGACCGCACGGCGGAGAGTGGGCTGCTGTGGCTGGACCGTTTCCAGTGTTGTTTGGCAAAAACGGGATCGCCTGGGGCACAGGACTGGCCGGACAAAACGAGCCGGGTCTTCGAAAGAAAGAGCGAGATGGCCGCGCACCTGCAGGAGTTTTCGAAATTGGGCAGGTCTTTGGATACAATCCCCACCTGCCTGCCGGAGGGGACTATCCCTATCATCAAGTCACTGAGGCAGACGTTTGGAGCGATGATCCGCGTTCGCCCAATTACAACCGTCACATCGTGATCGATCCAAAAAATCCGCCTGACAATTACAGTCACGAGAAAATGCGCTCGGGCGATTTCGCGTATGAGTGGCTCATTGAGATCAGGCACAATTCCAATCCACCCGTGCCCGGCGCAGGAAGCGCGATTTTTTTTCATATTCGGCGTGGCGAGAATCGGCCAACCACTGGCTGCACAACGATGGCGAAGGAAAACCTGGTCACGCTCATCGCCTGGCTGCGAGCGAAACGCCATCCGTGTTACGCACTGTTGCCAGCCGTCGAATACGACAAGAAATGGCGCTCCTGGAACCTACCTTCTCCAGAGACGGTTCACCATTCTATTTCATCCGCTCATTGAATCCTCGCATTGCTTGGTTAGCTTCTTGTTAATTACCCATGCAAAGACGAAGACGGCCCAATCCTGATTCGGAAGCAAACATTCGCCGCATCGATACGAAAGCACGCGCCAGGAAACAGACGCATGGTTTTCAAGTTCACTTTCTTCGCGGCGATCGTGTCGTGACAAAAATGTTCAGCGACAGCCTCTACGGCGGAAAAGAAAGAGCGAGGCGTGCTGCGCGAAAGTTTAAGCGGACAACCCTACGCCGTTTGCCTCGGAGAAAATTTTTGGGGCCTGGATAAGCGGTTCGCGGTCAGAACGCATTTTTCGCCGATACGCCTTCCAGCACTCCAAAAATCCTGGCGCAAAATCTTCCGGTCGGGACGATGTCCAGCCATCGACCACGGCCGGAAGTAAAAATGTGCCTCTCTCGATTTCACACTTGTTAGGGACGAGCTCGCTGGAAACCACGCCTCGGTATAGCCAGATAAACTCGTGATCGGTGCGTTGCGCGGCGGGAAGTTTTGAAATTTTCTGAAGCGGCACACTCACGCCTAATTCCTCTTTTAATTCGCGCCGGGCTGTTTCATCGTAGCTTTCCGATGCGGCGATGTGGCCGGCGGCGCTGGAGTCCCACTTCAAAGGGTGTCGATCTTTCCAACGCGAGCGTCGTTGCAAGTAAACTTCGCCTGCTTCATTAAAGATCAGAATGTGAACAGCGCGATGGAGGAAGTTATTCCCATGCACCTCAGAGCGGCTCGCGTGGCCCAGAATCCGATCATTTTTATCGACGATCGGGAAGCGCTCAGTCTTCGTTAGGCGTGTGTCAGGGCGCGGAACCGGCGCAATTAAATTCGCTAGGTCGATCCATTGCAGCAACGACAGCTCTTCGGCCCGAGCTTTAGGATTGATGTCAAGATGGGAGGCCACTGTATCCCAGTCAGGGACATGTGTCCGAAGCAATTTTTGCAACTGTTTTCTTCTCTGAGAAAACCCAGCGAGAATTAATCTTACAAGCAGCTCATCATCGCGCGCAGGCAACTCGAGCGGATCACGCGGCAAGATTCGCACCACCGCGGAATCGACATCGGGCTGCGGAAAAAAAACCGTCGCGGGTACATTGCGCAGATATTTTACGCGATGGTACAACTGCACGCGTAGGGTCAACGCGCCGTAGTCGTGCGTCGATGGTGACGCTGAAAGTCGCATTGCCATCTCTTTTTGTAACATCAACAACCACAGCAAAATAGGGCTTGGTTGTTCAAGGGATTTCAAGAGCAACGCGCTCGAAATATTGTAGGGAAGATTGCCAAGCAGTTTCACTCTGCGATACGCAAAAAGTGAGCGCCAATCGAATTTCAGGGCATCGGCGTGGATTATTTCAAGCCGCTCATGACCGATGTCCGCGCGCAAAAAATTTGCGAGGCGCGCGTCTTTTTCGATCGCGAGAACGCGCGCGCCTTTCTCAAGAATGAACCTGGTCAGCGCGCCTAAGCCGGGCCCAATTTCGACCACGTAATCGTCGGGAGTAATCTGCGCTTGATCGACAATGCAGCGAGCAAGATTTTGGTCGTGAAGAAAATTTTGGCCAAGGGTTTTGGCTGGCGAAAGAGGTATGTCTCGAAGCGCCGTTCGTATGTCGGAGAGCTTCATATGAACTTTGCGTGCCGTGCGCTGTGCCGCTGAGAACTGGTATGTCTGTTCACAAAATTCTGTGAACAAAACGCCCGGGCGGCGGGAACTTATTCACAAGTTATTCAATGGATTTAGAAGTCCCCGGGGAGCCAAGCGACCTGTGTGACTTGTGCGAAGCTTTCTTGCGGTCGGACAGATATTTTCGACGTGCATCCCTTAGGGAGACGCCACCGATAAAGAACGCCATAGCCGCGCGGCCGATCGCATATGTGCCTGCGCCAGCGACCATGCCGCAGACGACATTGCCCCAACCAGGAAAAAACTTCAGGATCGCTCGGGCGCCTTCGCGCAGAATCATCCCCGCGCCGACGTTTGCTCCAAGCGCCGTGATAAACTCCGTCGCAGCGCGCAAACTTCGTTCGCGGCCGCTGATGTACATGATTCCCGAGACCATTACCACTTGGAGCGAAGTAAGAATCGGCAGGTCCGCGAGCGGAATGGGTTGCGCTCCGATCGCCGTGCAAATTGCGGTTGTCGATTTTACCAGCATTTGTGCGACGTGATGCTGCGCGTCGCGATCGCGTGAAATCCGGATCATCTCGATCTTGGCCTCATTCGGGAGTTCGCCTGCCAGAACCGACAACAAGCCGCGCGTTTCGGCGGAATGCATTTCTGTCAATCGGACGACCTTTAGCAAACGATCGCGGAACACAGGCTGCACTGTGACAGCTGATTCCAATTGCCCCGCGCGCATCTCCGGTCCGAACGAGACAACGATGAGCTTGGCATTAGCCAATAGAGAGTCGGGGAGCGAGCTCTGAAAGCCCGATTGTCCGTCGTCGAAAAAGAACACAACGTCTGCAGGCTGACGCTCGAGGTCTTCTTCGACCTGAGCTGCCGCGGAATCGCCTGCGTCCCGCGCGTCCAGGATGGAGATCGTTCCATGACCGGCAATGCTCCAATCGATCCAGCGATGCACGGGCATCACAGCAACATTCATCTGCTCTTGGGCGCCGGGTGTAAAAAGCGTGTTGATGATTCGGTGCGTCGGAATTTTGCTCGATCCAATGAAGAGGAATCGTGGCGGACGTTGCTGGAGGAATAATTCCTTGAGCGGTGTAAGCTCGCTGAGAACTGCCTTTCGAATTTTAGAAGGCAGCTTGCCCGCAAGACGTTCGAGCTTTTCAGCGATCCGAAGAAAAGTCGTCTGATTCATTGCTTCGCCACGTTAAATCGTTACACCGTTACACCGTTACAGCGGATTTTGCGATTTAACGATTCAACGGGCCATCAATCTTGTAAAAAAGCACGCGCGCGAAATTTCGACATTTCCAATTCGACGCTGCCGCGCGTATAAACTTGCATGAGTTTGAACACTGAAATTCTTTCAAAAGCTGCGACTCAGGCGCGCGGTTTGTGCATGGACGCCGTGCAGGCGTCGCAATCGGGGCATCTTGGGCTGCCGCTCGGCTGCGCCGAAATGGGCGCAGTGCTCTTCGGCTATGCGCTCAAATACAACCCGGACCAGCCGCGTTGGATCAATCGCGATTATTTTGTCCTCTCGGCCGGGCACGGCAGCATGTTCCTTTACGCGTGGCTACACATGAGCGGTTACGACTTGCCGATGTCGGAGATCAAACGGTTCCGGCAATTGCACAGCAAGACGCCGGGGCATCCGGAGTTTGGTGAGACGCCGGGCGTGGAATGCACGACCGGTCCGCTCGGGCAAGGGGTGGGCAATTCGGTCGGGATCGCTGTGGCGATGAAGATGGCAGCCGCGCGTTTCAACACCAACGAGCACAGAATTTTCGATCAGCATGTGATTTGTCTGGCCGGCGATGGTTGCATGCAGGAAGGCGTTGCGTCGGAAGCGAGCGCGTTTGCGGGTCACTTTGGTCTCGATAATTTGATCCTCATCTACGATTCCAATGCCGTCACACTCGACGCGGCAGCGAAGGAGACGCAGAGCGAAGATACCGGCGCGCGATTCAAAGCGTACGGATTCGACGTCCAGGAGATCGACGGCCAGGACATGCAACAATTTCTCGACGCCCTTGAGGTCGCGAAGGAGCGCGATAATGGCAAACCGCAGTTCATCATCGCGCACACGCTCATCGGTAAAGGCATCCCTGAAGTCGAGGGGACCTACAAGGCGCATGGCGAAGCCGGCGCAAAATTTGTCGACGCTGCGCGCAAAGCGCTCGGCTTACCGGAAGAGCATTACTTCGTGTCTCAGGATGTGCATGACGTATTTTGCCGAGCACAAAAAGAAGCTGCTCGCCGATTACGATCGCTGGGAAGAAACGTACAACGCGTGGCGCGCGAAAAATCCTGACAAGGCAAAACTTCTCGATGACGGACTTGAGCGAAAGGTTCCCGCCGATCTCTTAGCCAAGATTCCTGATTTTCCGAAGGACGCGAAGCTGGCTACGCGAAAGGCGGGTGGCGAAGCGTTGCAGCCGATCGCGCAAGCGATGCCGTTGCTGATGAGCGGCAGCGCCGATCTGTACGGATCGACCATGAATTACATCAAGGACGGCGGCGACTTTAACCGCAATAATCCGGGCGGGCGCAACATCCGATTTGGGATTCGGGAGCACGGCATGTGCGCGATTCTCAACGGCATCTCATATCACGGCCTGTTTCGCGCTTCGGGCGCGACATTCACGGTGTTTACCGATTACTGCCGCGCTTCCATTCGGCTGGCCGCGCTGGCGAAGCTTCCTAATATCTACATTTTCACCCACGACTCAATCGGCGTTGGCGAGGACGGTCCAACCCATCAACCCGTGGAGACGGTCAGCTCAGTTCGTTTAATGCCGAACATCGACGTGATCCGGCCGGCCGATCCGGAAGAAACAGCAGGCGCATTTGTCGCGGCGATGCAGCGGATCGACGGTCCAACGTTCCTCGCGCTCACGCGTCAGACCGTTCCGATGCTAAATGATATTGATCCAAATCTGCGTCGCGAAGGAGTGCTGCGCGGCGGTTACGTCGCAAAGAAAGAGCAAGGAAAACTCGATCTGATCATCCTATCGTGCGGGAGCGAACTGCAGCACGCGCTCGCGGCGGCAAAAGAACTCGGCGATGGCGTGCGTGTCGTTTCGATGCCGTGCTTTGAACGGTTCAATCGCCAGCCTCAACAATATCGAGAACAAGTTTTGCCTGACGCATGCCGCAAACGGGTAGCGATCGAAGCCGGCGTGACCGAGATTTGGTATCAATACATCGGTCTCGACGGGAAAGTGGTCGGCCTGCACGAATTCGGCTTGAGCGCACCGGGCGCCGAAGTGATGAAGGAGCGCGGCATCGACGCACAGCATGTGATCGAAGCGGCGAAGAGTTTGTGACACGCGGTCCCTCGCAAGTCCCCGCCGTCCCGCGTTCTTAAAACGCTTCTTCCGGTTCGCTCACATTGCGCGCACGAGTTTCGAAGCGGGTGAATTCTTTGAGGAAGGTGAGCGGAATCTCGCCTACCGGACCGTTGCGCTGCTTCGCGATGATCAATTCGGCCTCGCCAGCTTTTTCCACACGCGTCTCTTCGTCTTCCTCATAGAATTCTGGCCGGACGAGCAGGGCGACCAGATCAGCGTCCTGTTCAATCGAACCCGATTCGCGGAGATCGCTCAACCGCGGTTTGCCACCCGTGCGCTGCTCCGGTTGCCGATTCAATTGCGCCACCACAATGATCGGAATTTTCAATTCCTTCGCCAAGCCTTTGAGCCCCGCGGAGATTTCTGAGATTTCCAACTGCCGATTGTCCTGCGCCCGGCGTGAGGTCGATCGCAACAGTTGCAAGTAATCAACGATCATCAGTTTCACATCCTGCTGCGCTTTGAGCCGGCGCGCTTTCGCTCTCAGTTCGAGAATGCTGAGACTGGCGCTGTCATCGATGAAGATTTTCGCTTCGGCCAGTTTCGATGCTGCGGCCGTCAGGTTTGGGAAATCGCGTTCGCCCAGAAATCCCTCGCGCACTTTTTTCAGGTTCACGCGCGCGCGAGAGCAGAGCAGACGTTGCACAAGCTGCTGGCTGCTCATCTCGAGGCTGAACACGCCGACAGGGAGTTTTTCATTGATAGCGACGTGTTCGGCAATGTTCATGGCAAGTGCCGTTTTGCCCATGCTCGGGCGGGCCGCGATTACGATCATCTCCGAGGAATGCAGGCCGCTAGTCATGCGGTCGAACTCAACAAATCCGGTGGAGATTCCGGTGATGCGGCCTTTACCCTCGTACAGCTTCTCAATCGACTCGATGGCGTCCATCACCTGGTCTTTCATCGAAAGCAATTGCCCTTTGAAGCGGTCTTCGCCCACGGCGAAAATGCGCTGTTCCACTTCGTCGAGCAGATTGTTTACCTCGTCCTGTTCTTCGTAAGCGCGGCGCACGCTCTCGGTGGCGGCAGAAATGATTTCGCGCAGGATGTACTTGTCGCGAACAATATCGAGGTAGTACCCGACGTTTGCTGCGGTCGGAACAAAGGTGAACAGACTTGTGACGAACGCCGCGCCGCCAACGCTGTCGAGAAGATGCCGATCACGCAGCACCTGGGTAAACGTGATCAGGTCGATCGCCTGCGACGCGTTCCAAAGATCGACGAGAACATTATAGATCGTCCGGTGCGCCGGGACGTAGAAGTATTCTTCGTTAATTTTCTCGACGCATTCTGCGATGGTTTCTCGCGGTGAGATGAGCATCGACCCGAGCACGCCTTGCTCCGCATCGACACTATGCGGCGGGGTACGGTGAATATCCTGCGCAGAACCTGTGGGCGAAATGGGAACAACTTTTTCGCCGCTTCTCTCCGGCCAGCCTCGGCCGGGTCCGTTCCCGGATTCTCTGCGAGGCTTCTCAGCGGTCCGCGAGGACGGTTGAGTCGCCATTTATTCGGTTTCTTTTTTCGCTTCTGTCTTTCTTCGGAGAAATGGACGGCGCTTTCTCTCAGGCTCTGCGGTTGGAGCCTCCCCCGCAGTTTTCGCCTCTTCAGCCGCCGACTTCACGTTAAACTTAAACTGCGCACTGACCTCGTGATGCAATTTAACCTGCACCTCGTGGTCGCCGGTATCTTTGATTGGCCGTTCGAGCACGATTTTGTGCCGGTCAATCTCGACTCCAATTTCGTCCTTGATCCGGTTGACAATGTCTTGCGCGGTAATTGAACCAAAAGCTTTTCCGGTCTCGCCGGTTGCGAGTATGAAAGTCACTCTTAACTTTTCAATACGCCGGCTGAATTCTTCCGCCTCGTTTAATTCGCGTGCTTCGCGTTCGGCACGCTTTTGTTTTAGAGCATCGATCTGGCGCAAAGCTGCCGGTGTCACCTCGTAAGCCTTGCCGCGTGGAAGGAGGTAATTGCGCGCATAACCGCGACGTACTTTGACCACGTCCGCTTCTGCGCCGAGTCCCGGAACGTTTTCGGTCAAAATAAGTGCAGTTAAAGGCATATTGAAATTTCTAAAACGCGCTCAGAATTTTTCAAACTGAGGGACTTTCAGAGGATGTCGAGTGTAAAATTCACACGCGTATTGTCAATGCGAGAATAAAAAAATTCACAAAAAATTTTCGTAATGACGCAGTGATTCGAGCAATCACCACGCTCTTTTCAGGTGTCATCCTGAACGGAGTGAAGGATCTCACAGTTGCAATGAACGCTTCCCTCAAGCCAAGAAGACCTAGTCTCCGATTGTGAGGTCCCTCGCCGTCTCCCCGGCTCGGGATGACCCGTTGAAAGAATGCCAGCGAGGGCGCTCGCGCTAGCTCAGATCATGCCGAGCTTCATCCGGCCCGCTTCGCTGATCATGTTTTGGTTCCAGGGCGGGTCCCAAACCAGCTGGACATCCGCTTCATCCACGCCGTCGATGGACAAGATTTTGCTCTGTGCATCGTGAGCGATGGCTGGTCCCATCCCGCATCCGGGCGCAGTCAACGTCATTTTCACTTCCACTCGCGTGCCGCCATCCTCTTTCTTGATCAGACGGCAATCGTAAACCAGGCCCAAATCAACGATGTTAACCGGGATCTCCGGATCGTAGCATTGCCGCAACTGGTTCCAGACATTTTCCTCTGAGGCTTCACCATCTGTGCCTGCAGGTTTCTGCGTTTCTTGCGCCTGCGGTTTTTCCAAGCCCAGCGCATCGAGATCTTTCTCTGCCACGCGTGCCAGTCCCTGGTAAGTTGCAACGGTATAGCTTCCTCCGAGGCTTTGCGTGATCACCCCCTGCGTCCCGGCCGGGATCGTTGTCTTCTGACCGCTCGGTATCTGGATCGCTTCGCAATCGCGGCTCAATGTGAATTCAGTGTTCTCGTACATGGCTTCCTTCTATGTCATTCCGAGCGAAGTCGAGGAATCTCTCGATCATCTGGAAGGAACGCGCTCATCGTCGCTCGGAACGGTTCCAACCCTATTATGCCACAGGTGCGGAAAATGACGAAATCCGAATGACGAAGCAATGCCGAATGAGGAATGACGAATCGGATCGCTGTGCTCACCTTCGTCATTCGACATTCGTCCTTCGTCATTTTCTAATACACATCCCGCTTATACCGCTTCTCATTCTTCAGCTTTTCAACGTATTCATTGGCTTGCTCAACGTTTTTGCCGCCCTGCTCCTGTACGATTTTGCGCAGCGTTGCATCGACGTCCTTGGCCATCCGGCGCGCATCGCCGCACACGAAAAAATACGCACCTTCACTGTCGATCCATTTCCAAATTTCGGCCGCGTTTTCCGTCATCTTGTGCTGCACGTAGATCTTCTGGGGCTGGTCGCGTGACCACGCGCAATCGAGCCGTGCGAGGAGTCCCTCTTTCATATACGCGTTGAACTCGTCGCCGTACGCAAAATCGCATCTCTCATGCTGCGCCCCGAAAAAGAGCCAGTTTTTACCCTTTGCGCCGGTGGCTTTTCGCTCCTGCAGATACGCGCGAAACGGCGCGACTCCGGTTCCGGGACCGATCATGATGATTGGAGTGTCCGGGTCCGCCGGCAAATGAAAGTGTTTTGCCACAGTGGGGAAAACGGGCACGGGCACGTCATCAGCGCGTTCCGCAAGAAAAGATGAGCAGACTCCTTTCCGGCGGCGGCCATTACTTTCGTACCGGACGACATCCACAATAAAGTGCACCTGGTCGGGGTACGCTCTTAAGCTGGA
Source organism: uncultured Verrucomicrobiae bacterium (assembly GCA_963725505.1). GTDB lineage: Bacteria > Verrucomicrobiota > Verrucomicrobiia > Chthoniobacterales > UBA10450 > Udaeobacter. The sequence continues at coordinate 38,678 of CAVRYN010000005.1, forward strand.
GGCCACCGAATAAAGTCGCGGCTGTAATTTCGCGAGCAAGCCAACAAACTCTTCCGGCGCAAACCGGGCGGACGGATGGTCCGAGAGGAAATCGACTATTTCCATGCCCCAGAGGTAAGTCTCGAGGTCCTGTTTACGGTTTGGAGCGAGAAGGTACGTCAACGTAGGCGCAGCGGAAGCTCGCTCGGCAATGGCCTTCAAAAACCTCGGCGTTGGCTGCGTGATACTGTAATCGCGCAGTAGCGCTTCACGCAATGTCGTCGGTTCGCCTTTCTGCCGCGGCACTTTTTCATCGCCGGTCGCGCCGAGCGTACGGATGATTTCATCAACCAATTCTGGATCGTTCGTTGCGTAAACCGCTAAAGAATCGCCCACTTCAAAGGTCAAACCCCATCCCGTCAGATCGAGCTCGAAATGGCGCGTGTCCTTTGCTGATTCCGGACCGCTGAGGCGGCGATTCACAACCATGCGAGCAGGAAAGGGATTTGCCCGTGTGTAGCGTGGCGAAGCAGCGGCAGCCGTAGCAGTAGCAGTAACAGTAACAGTGGCCTCAGTCATGGGAACTCTTGTAGCGGCGATTCGTCAGCGTCGCAAATTTCATCCGTCATTTCCGATTGCGAGTGTGGGGCAAGCAAGCGCGCAGCTTGTATCCACATACCACGGTCCTGGCGCGTTCTCTGGCTGTTTGCTCAGTTTGTCCGCCCACTACTTAAAGCAAACGCAGGGCAGGCGGGAAGAAAATCACTTCCGATTCCGGGCTCGCGAATCTTTCCTCGGCGCTTGCGAGGGCAGGGCAATTGCGAAATCCACCTGCCGTTTGAAGGTGTCAACTCGAGCGACGAACACGGATACCTCGTCGCCGATCTTAAATCGTTTGCGCGAGCGTCTGCCAATGAGCTGCCGCCGAGCAGGCTCAAACAAATAGAAGTCGTCCGTCAGTGAGGAGACGTGGATAAGCCCGGTGATCAGGGCGTCCGGCAATTCCACCATCACTCCGTAGTTGCGGACATCGACAATCGCGGCGCGAAAAATCTGCGGGTTGCGTTGGTCGAGTTGCCGTTGAAAAAATTCCAGCTTCTTCATTTGCGAGGCATCGATCTCCGCGTCGGCTGCGTTTCGTTCGGTGATTGAGAGGTGCTCCGCGATGGAAGCGATTTCGCCCATGTTGGGATGGTAGGGATCCCGTTGGCCCGCGAGGCCGGCCGGCGCGCTCGGCGAGCGCGTTCTACCCAACGCGCGGTGCGCCACCAGATCGGCATACCGCCTGATGGGACTGGTGAAATGCAGATAATTTGTTTTTGCCAAGCCATAATGACCCAGCGGCTGAGAATCGTATCGGGCGCGTTTGAGGCTTTTGAGCAGAGCGACCTTGAGAGCTTGTTCTTCGGGCTTTCCGCGGATTTCGGCGAGCAACCGCTGCAACTCAGCGCGGTGAGTCAGGTCGCCGACCCTGTAATCAAAACTGAGCACGAATTCGCGATACTCTGCGAGTTTCTCCGGGTCTGGGTTTTCGTGAACGCGATAGATGGTGGGAATTGTGCGTTTTTTAAGCTCCCGCGCGACAGCCTCGTTTGCCGCCAACATGAATTCTTCGATCAACTGGTGCGATTCGTCGTTCTCAACGCGCTCCAACCTTACTGGATGGCCCTGTTTATCGACCCAGACTTTTACTTCCGGAAAATCGAGGTCCAGCCCGCCGTGCTCGAATCGTTTCCGCCGGAGTAACGAAGCGAGCTCCCACGCAAGATGCAGCCGTTCGCCCAACTGGTCGCGAGGTGGGGAACTCAAAATCGAGTAGGCTTGTTTGTAGGTGAGCCGCTGTGCGCTGCGAATCACGCTCCGCGCGAAACGCGCGCTTTTCGCTGCACCGTTCTTGTCGAAATTGATAAAGACTGAATGCGTGAGCCGGTCGACTCCTGGGTTGAGACTGCAAACGCCGTTGCTCAATCGCTCCGGCAACATCGGGATCACACGGTCGGGCAGATAAACGCTGTTGCCGCGCCGGCGCGCTTCGCGATCCAGCGCACTTCCCGGTTCCACGTAGGCTGCGACATCGGCGATGTGCACGCCGAGCTGCCAACCACTCTTGGTCTTCTCAACTTGGATCGCGTCATCGAAATCGCGCGCGTCATCGGGATCGATTGTGACGATGAACTCTTTGCGCAAGTCTTCGCGTTCTTCGAGCTGTCTTGCATCGACTTGTTTCCGAAATCCGCTCAGCCTGATCCAAAACGTCCTTCGGAAATTGTGCGGTCAGATGATATTTGCGAAGGATCGAAAGCATGTCGACGCCAGGCGCGGATGCGGGGCCGAGCACTTCGATGATTTCGCCTTCGGGATTGACGTGGCGCGATTCCCAGGCCTCGAGGCGAACCACGACTTTGTCGCCAAGGCTCCCGCGCGTCGGTAGCCCCTGATCTGTGTCACCGCGCACGTAGATGTCGTGCACGAAGCGCGGATCATCCGGCACAACGTAGTAAAAATTCCGCGACCGCTGCAGTGTGCCGACGATCGTATCGTGAGCGCGCTCGAGGATTCGAATCACACGCCCTTCGCGCCGTCCTTTGATGCGCTCATGGGGCACATCGTGCGATATACGCGCAACCACGCGGTCGCCGTGCATGGCTGTTCCAATATTTTCGGCTGCGATGAAAATGTCCGGCTCGCCCGGCGTTTCAGGAATAAGAAATCCGTAGCCGGCCTGATGAATCGATAATTTGCCGGTTACGAGGTCCGCCTCGGCCGGCAAAACATACCGGTTCTTGCGGATGCGCGCGATTGCGCCCGCACGTTCCAGCTCACGTAAGGTTCTCCGCAACGCATTTCGTTGCGTGCCGGTCAAGCCAAGTTCTCGAGCGATGTCAATGTTGTTAAGTGGCCGGTAATCTTTCCGCTCCAGGAGCGCCAGAACTTGTTCTCGAATTTTACGTCCGTTTGCAGCCATTTGGGCGAAACATTATGATCAGGTTCGTCGACTTAACGCGATTTCAATCGGAGGTCTAATTATGCGAAAGGCGATTGTTGCCGGTGCATTGGCGATTTTTCTGGCGGCGATCGCTTCATTCGCTGCAAGAGGAGCTAAGATGAAAATCACAAGTTCTGCTTTCCAGGAAGGCGGGAACATTCCATCAAAATTCTCATGCGACGGCGCCGACACCAGCCCGCCTTTGCAGATCGCGGACGTTCCTCCCGGAGCGAAAAGCCTTGTCTTAATCATGGATGATCCAGACGCGCCGAGTGGACTGTTCACACACTGGACGGCTTGGAACATTTCTCCGCAAACCAGCATCATTGCGGAGGGAAGCACGCCAAAAGGAATGCAGGGCACAAACGACTTCGGCAAATCGGGCTACGGCGGACCATGTCCGCCTTCTGGCACGCATCGGTATTATTTCAAGATTTTCGCATTGGATCGCGAGTTGGATTTACCTTCCGGCGCTAAGCGAGGCCAGCTCGATGCTGCAATGAAAGGTCATGTGATTGCGCAGGGCGAATTGATCGGTCGCTATTCGCGCAAGAAATAATTGTAGCGGCGGTCTATGACCGCCGACTGCATGCGATCTGGCCGCGCTTCGCGCAGCGAAGCGACGACAGTTCGAATAATCGCGCAGTTGAATTAGTCTCAGTTGTGATGCGCGCGAGGATCTGGAAAGTTGGGGACCGCGTTTTCAACGTTTCCCGGCAGGGTTTAATCATGGGCGTGTTGAATGTCACTCCCGATTCATTCTCTGACGGCGGAAGATTTTTTGCCGTCGAGAAAGCAATTGAGCACGCCGTGAGAATGGCCGCAGAAGGCGCGGACATCATCGATATCGGTGGTGAATCAACGCGACCCGGGGCCGAACCTGTTGCCGCTGGTGAGGAATTACGTCGTGTGATTCCAGTGATCGAAAAATTACGAGCGAAGATCGACGTTCCAGTTTCAATCGACACACCGAAAGCTGAGGTGGCGCGCGCGGCGATTCACGCAGGCGCTTCGGTGGTGAACGACGTGACTGGCGGGCGCGGGGACGAAGGGATGCTGCCGCTGATTGCAGAAACGAAATCGGCTTTCATCATCATGCATATGCAAGGAACTCCCCGGACGATGCAGAACCGGCCTCAATATGAAGACGTTGTTTCAGAAGTTGCGGATTTTTTTCGACAACAATATGCGCGCGCCATAGGTTGTGATATTGATCCCATGGCGATTGCGTTTGATCCGGGCATTGGTTTCGGGAAAACGCTCGACCACAATCTGGAATTGCTCGCGCAGCTTGAGCGGCTTAGCGCGAACGATCGACCACTCGTGGTTGGCGTTTCCCGCAAGTCGTTTCTGGGGAAGCTAGCTAATTCGCCGGAGATGAAGGACCGCCTGGCGCCTGCGGTCGCGTTGACTGCGCTTTTGCGTGTTCGCGGCGCGGACGTGTTCCGGGTTCATGATGTCAAAGAAAACGTGAGTGCCTTGCGCGTAACAGAAGCGATCCTTGGGAGGACAGAATGATTCATCAACTCATCGATCTCTGGTTCAGGGGCTGGCGCAGTCTGGTCGAAATCCTTCTGCTGAGCGTGGCGATCTATTACGGTTACCTCTACTTTCGTGGAACGCGGGGTGCCAAAGTACTGACCGGTCTGGCGATCGTCTTTTTAACGCTGACGTTAATTTCGACGCTCCTCAATTTAGTTGTGATCGGCTGGATCGTGCGAAGCTTCTCGGTTTTCCTCGCAGTTGCGTTGGTGGTGATTTTTCAGCCGGAGCTGCGGCGTGGCCTCGCTGCGCTCGGCGGGCACCCGATTTTCTCGCTGACGAGCGAGAAACGAGAAACCGTCCATGATCTGGCGGAGGCGGTGACTCAACTTGCAAATAAACAATTTGGCGCGCTCATCGCGATCGAGCGCGACACGTCGATTCGCGTTTACGAAGAAACAGGCGTGATCATTGACGGCGAGTTTTCTGTCGAGTTGATCCTGACCATCTTTCATCCAAAGGCTGCGCTGCACGATGGTGGAGTAATCATTCGCAACGGACGAGTTGCCGCTGCAGCCTGCATTTTTCCTGTGAGTCAGCGGGAAACATTGGACCGCAGCCTGGGATTACGTCATCGCGCGGGGCTGGGGATCACCGAGGAATCGGATGCCGTGGCCGTGGTCGTCTCCGAAGAGACGGGCGGTATTTCCATTTGCCATCGGCGGCGAATCGAGCGCAATTTCACACCGGAGACGTTCCGTCAACGGATCGCGGAAATTTTGTTACACAACAAATATGAAGAGACTGATTCTGACAAACTGGCGCGCGAAGTTGATCTCTCTCCTGCTCGCGACGACGCTTTGGTACCTCATCAAAAAGAACGTAGCGATGGCGCCATCGCCGTCTGAAAGAGTCTCCCCGGCGCCGGTGAGTCAAACGCACTAAAGGCGCGATTCAGCGTAGAAAACGCGACAGATTCTCTTCTTCCCAGCGGCGCGCCCTGCGGTAATGTCGAAATTCGCGCTCTCGGCGGTTGAATTCTTCGGTGTGCACTCGCCGGCGGTTGCGTGATAGCATTTCATCGGGCACGACCGAGTGCAGCATCTCGTGATAGAGCACATAGCGCAAAAACCAAGGCGGCACGAACGGCTGGTCCAGCGCAGGATTAATCCGAATGACCCGGTCTTCCTCCTGGATCGTGCCGAAGATAAAATTTTCTCTTGGCCGATGCTTTCGCCGGCGGCCCCACATTACTTTGTAACGGCGCAGACGTCCGCGAAAATATTGTTTGTTCAAGTCGTCAAAGATCGGGCGCAAATCGAAATGCGTTCCTTCGTGCCGCAAGTTCAGGTGCCGCTGCATCGGCAACTTTGGATGCGCAAGCTTGCGTTTGGTCTTTTTCTTCATCTTGGCCATTGGGAAATCGTCCGAAAAAGGCAGAGTGGGAGAATACTTTAGCGGGCTGCAAATATGGAGACAAGCGATAGGCCACCCTTCGTTCGAAAAATTTCATAAGCTGCTTATCTGCAGGCAATTAACTGGCAGCCGCAACCCAGGATTTCAGCCAGCGAGACGCAGGCAGGGGAAGTGTTGACAATTCAGAAGCTTCCCCGTTACCGGCGCGCAAACGTCTGCTCGCAAATCTTTGGGCTCCAGCGTTGGAGTTGCAGGTTTTACCAGCATCGCAAGTTGCGTATAATCACTCTAGTTTCCTGCTGAAACCAAAAACTCATGACGCCTTTTCTGCGAAAGTTGCTTGGCCAAAACTGGCTTCTATTGCTGACGATGCTTGCGTTAGCCGTTTTTGGTGTCGTCGCAATCTACAGCGCGACTTCCTCGCGCAGTGATCCGTACGCAGCTGATTTCTGGCGAAAGCAGGCGAATTGGGTGGCCGTCGGTGTCTTTGCGTTCATGGTGACGAGTTTGATTCACTACCGTTGGATCCGATGGGGCGCGTTGCCGATGTACCTGGCGGGCATCGTCTTCCTAATCCTGACGAAGTTTATTGGCACCAAGGTTTATGGTGCGCGCAGCTGGTTGCATTTTGGCCCGATTAATTTCCAGCCCGCGCAGCTAGCCGTTGTCGCCGGGATTATGGTTTTGGCGATATTTTTAACTCAATTTCGCGAGATGCATCCGATGCTGCGGTTGCTGCTCTCGGGAGCGATTGCGGGAGCGCCTTGCCTGCTCATCCTGATGCAGCCCGATCTGGGCGAGGTCATCATTTGGATTCCGGTGCTTCTCGCGTTATGGTTCGTCGGCGGACTGCCGTTGCGCTATTTGATTTGCGTCATTCTCATCGCAATCGCTTTTATTCCGATCGCGATCAATTTTGGCCTTAAGCCATATCAGCAACAGCGGATTACTGCCTTTACGCATCCTGACGTCGACAAACAGGGTTCTGCCTGGGCCATTAATCAATCTCTCATCGCCATCGGCTCAGGCGGTTGGTCGGGCAAGGGATTCAAAGCGCCAAACACGCAGATCGAGCTTGGCTTTCTTCCCGCTACTGCCGTGCACAACGACTACATCTTCTCCGCCATCGGAGAGCAATGGGGATTTGTCGGTGGAATACTTCTCATCTGCGGGTTCGCCCTGCTCCTGATGACGTGTCTTTTCGTTGCGTTTCTTGCCGGTGATCAATTGGGCTTGCTTCTCGTTGTGGGGATCACGGCCCTCATCTTCACGCACATTTTCCAAAACATGGGAATGACGATCGCGTTGCTGCCGATCACCGGTGTGCCGCTGCCGCTGATCAGTTACAGCGGCTCTTTTGTGTTAATGATCATGTTTGGCCTCGGACTCGTGAACAGCGTTTGGATCCATCGAAAGATTCCCGAGTAGCCAAGCCGCTCTCGCACGCGACCGGACGGCGTGCCAAGCAATAGCTGCTCGTTTGGCCGCACGATTTACTTTAGCGTGCGGTCGTCTAAAATCGGCCGCGACACATGGAAACCGATTACAAGGTCAAGCTGGAGGTTTTCGAAGGACCGCTGGATCTGCTCCTTTATCTGATCAAACAGGATGAGATCGATATCTACGACATTTCGCTTGAACGCATCACCAGCCAGTACCTCGAGTATCTTCAAGCGTTCAAAGAACTGAATATCGAACTGGCCGGTGAATTTATCGTGATGGCCGCAAACCTCATTTACCTGAAGAGCCGCAGCCTGTTGCCGCTCGACCAGCAGCCGCCCGAAGAAGACGCTGGGGAAGAGGATCCCCGCTGGGAGTTAATCCGGCAACTGATTGAGTATAAAAAATTCAAAGAAGCAGCAGCCGGACTGCATCTGCGCGAGTTGGAACAAGAGAGGATTTTTGCGCGAGAAGGCGGCCCATCTTCAGCGCTTAAGGAACCGCTGCGCCTTGGAGAAGTTGGGATTTTTCAACTCATCAACGCCTTCCAAACGGTGATCAAAAGGATCGAGGCCCGCCAGGATGTACAGGAAATTCTTGGCGAGCGTTTTAGCGTTTCCGAGAAGATCGATGCGATTTTGCAGTGGGTTGCGACGGGCAATCCGCTCCGTTTTTCTGATTTGTTTGGAGCTGCCGTGTCGCGCGTAGAAGTAGTGGTGACGTTTCTGGCGCTCCTGGAGCTCATTCGCCTCAAGCAAGTCCGCGCCTTCCAGAAAAGTATCTTTGAAGAAATTGAAATCACGGCCGCCTAGTCTTGTAGCCACGGCCCTGTGGGCCGTTTCCCAAGCCGTGCTGTCTCACAGGACCGACCGGCCACAGGCCGGTGGCTACAGCGCTGCATCTGTTTTAACACGCAGCCGGCAAGAGTCTGTCTTTATAGCCGACCGTAAATCATGCCGCGAATCTTGATCGCTGGGTGTGGTTACGTTGGGCAAGCGACGGCCGATTTGTTCCATACTGCCGGCTGGACGGTCGAAGGCTGGACGCGTTCTGCAACGTCCGCCGCAGGTCTTGCAGCAAAGCCATATCCAGTGCGTGGGGTCGATCTCTCGCAACGCGCTCAGGTTGCTGAACACGGAGGAATGTTCGACGCGGTGATACACTGCGCCAGTTCGCGCGGCGGCGATGCCGAAACGTATCGTCAAGTTTACCTCGACGGTGCACGCAATCTTCTCGAAACGTTTCCTGGATCAAAACTGCTCTTTACTAGCAGCACCAGCGTTTACGCGCAAAGCAACGGCTCGTGGGTAACGGAAGAGAGCGAGACAAAACCGGTGCGCGAGACGAGCCGCATCCTGCTCGAAACGGAGAAATTGGTGCTTGACCAGCGCGGCATCGTCGCGCGACTCGCTGGAATCTATGGACCGGGACGCTCTGCCTTGTTGAGTAAATTCCTGGCAGGTACGGCCGTCATTGATCCGGAAAACGATCGCTTCGTTAACCCGGTGCATCGGGATGATATCGCGTCCGCCCTCTTCTTTTTATTGAGTCGAAAAGCTGAGGGCGCTCAGATTTACAACGTGATTGATGATCAGCCGATTCTGCAAAGCGAATGCTACCGCTGGCTTGCGCAGAGGCTGAATCGTCCACTGCCGCCGATTGGGAAACCAAAAGGACCGCGCAAAAGGGGCGACAGCAATAAGCGGGTGAGCAATGCAAAGCTGCGTCGCTTGGGGTGGACAGCGCAGTATCCGACGTTTGTCGAAGCTATGGAAAAGAGCATTCTGCCCAGCTTCGCAGACGGCATCTGGAGTTCGTCCCATTAACGGCGGGCTCAAGCCCGGTGTTAACGAAGGGTTCCTAGGCGACCTGCGCGGTTGCGGTCGCCCCTGCTTCGGCGGCACTGTGAAGTTCGTGTCGTTCGCCGAACAACTGGCGGATCACCTCTTCCACAGGCACTTCCTGCACGTTGATATCACTAACATCGCAAGCTTCGAGCAGCTCGCGGCAGGTTTCCGTGACCTTGGCGCGTGGGACTTTTAGTTGCACCGAAACGGGTGTTTGTTCCGTCACTTCACCGAAGCGAGAAAGATCCCGTGTCGCCTCTTTTTCAAAGGTAAGACTCAGAATTTTATATCCTGAAAAGCGATCGACGATTTCTTCCAGCGGGCCGTCGAAAAAGATTTTGCCGTGGTCGATGACCAGGACCCGATGGCACAACTCTTCGATATCCTGCATGTAATGACTGGTGAGCAATGTGACGATGTGGTGTTCCTCATTATAAATGCGCAGAAACTCGCGCACTCGTTTTTGACTGACCACATCGAGTCCGATTGTCGGTTCATCGAGAAACAGCACACGCGGCTGATGAATGAGCGCCGCGATCAGTTCCATTTTCATTCGCTCGCCCAGAGAGAGTTCGCGCACCATTACGTTCATTTTGTCCCGCACTTCCAAAAGTTCCGATAATCCATTCACGACCTTTTCGAACCGACCGCGATCGATTCCGTAGATCGCACGGTTGAGCTCGAGCGATTCCTGCGCGGGCAGGTCCCACCAGAGCGCATTCTTTTGTCCCATAAGCAAACTAAACTGGCGCTTCATCTCATTGCGTCTTTCCCACGGAACAAAGCCGAGCACGCGCGCGTCACCCGAAGTCGGGTTCAGCAAACCCGAAAGCATCTTGAGCACGGTAGTTTTCCCAGCGCCGTTTGGACCGAGAAACCCGACAAACTCGCCTTCCTCGATCTGAAACGAAACCTCGTCCACCGCTCGCGTCTCATCGTAGCGCCTCTTCACCAGTCCTTTAACGGAACCCCAGAGTCCGCGCTCCTTGCGGTACGTGCGATAGACCTTGGTCAATCTGGAAGCTTCAATTGCCGGCATAAAGGAGCTTTGTAGGGAAAGCTGTCAGCTTCCCCTACAGAACGTCATCGAGACACGCCAGCAAATGCGAGACGGTTTGCTCAGTTTCGTCGCCCATGTTGGAGAGGCGGAACGTTTGGCCTCGAATCTTCCCGTAACCCGGATCAATCACCAGATGATGTCTCTCTCGTAGTTTCCTCGCGAACTCCAGCACGTCGATGCCCTTGTTGTTTTTCACGCAAGTGAGCGTTTTCGAGCGGCATCCTTCCTCGGCGAAGAAATCGAACCCGGCACTGCGCACCCAATCGTGTACCAGCGCGTTGGTGCGCGCGTGTCGAGCAAAGCGCGCTTCCAGACCTTCTTCGAAGATTTCGTCGAGCTTGAATTGCAGCGCGTGGATGTGCCCGATGCTGGGCGTGCTTGGAGTCATCCATTGCGCCTGCTCTTTCTTGAACTGTAGGAAATCGAAATAAAATCCACGGTTCGGAATTTTTTCCGCGCGCGAGAATGCCTTTTCCGAAACGGAGAACAACGCAAAACCCGGTGGAAGCGCCAGCGCTTTTTGTGCGCCTGTCAGCATCACGTCGATGCCAAGTACGTCCATGTCGATTTTCACCGCGGAAAATGACGAGACCGTATCGAGGACGAGCGCAACGTCGGGATACCTAGCGAGAACACGGCAGATTTCTTCCAGCGGATTCATCACGCCGGTCGAGGTCTCACTGTGGGTCAATGTGACAGTGTCGAATTTGCCGGTCGCCAACTGCCGATCGACATCCTTCGGGTCGATGTGTTTTCCCCACTCGACCTGCAGCGGTTCGGCGTTTTTTCCGCAGCGCCTTGCAACGTCGAGCCATTTATCTGAGAACGCGCCGCACATGCAGCAAAGCACGCCGCGATCGACCAGGTTCCGGATAGACGCTTCCATCACGCCCCATGCCGAAGATGTGGAAAGAAACACAGGCTGCTTCGTTCCGAACAGCGTCTGGAGTCCCGGATGAACCGAGCGATACAGATTTTTAAAATCTTCGCCACGATGCCCGATCATCGGACGCGAAAACGCCGCCCACGTTTTTTCTGATACCTCAACCGGACCGGGAATGAAAAGCTTGTCGTGCGGGATCACAGGCAACGCTCAACGCTCAACGCTCAACATTCAACGTCCAACTTGTATCGACGCAGCCCGGCCTGGGTAGCGCGCGCGTCTCGCGTGCCGGTCGCCGTGTCTCGCGGCGGCGAACTTAACCAGTTGTCCCAGTTCAGATGCGGAAATCACACGCGAAGTTCGCGAAGGCGTGACGCCTTCGCCAGCACTTGTGACGAGTGCGCGACCCGAAATTTCGCGCACGCGCTCTTGATCACATACGCGAGGATGATTTACTTCCGAAATGAGACTTAGCCATTGCTGGCTTGGATGTTTAGTTGCTGCCGGGCTTGTGCTCTCCGCCCGCGCTGAATCGCCGAGCTACCTGGTGTTCGTCAGCAATGAACGCTCCGGCGACGTGACGGTGATCGATGGCGAAAGTGACGCGGTTGTCGCCACATTTGCAGTAGGCAAGCGTCCGCGCGGGATTCATGCGACGCCGGACGGGAAACGACTCTTCGTGACATTGAGCGGTTCGCCGCGAATGGCCCCCGGCGTGGATGAAAATCGCGCGCCCGCCGATAAACGCGCTGATGGTCTTGGTGTGATCGATCCAGCAGCGCGCAAGTTAATCGATCGGTGGCATGTCGGATCAGATCCTGAGCAATTCGCGATTAGCAGAGATGGAAAATTCGCCTTTATCGCAAATGAAGACGACGCCAGCGCCTCGATCGTCGATCTCAGCTCCGGGCAATCTCGCGGGAAAATCAAAGTGTCTGAAGAGCCGGAAGGAATGGGCGTTAACCCGGCGAATGGCGAAGTGTACGTGACCTGCGAAGAAAAAGGGGAGGTGTTCGCGATCGATCCCGATCAACAGCGTGTGATCGCAAAGATCGATACTGGTGGCCGACCCCGTTCAGTTGCATTTTTGGCTGATGGTTCGCGCGCCTACGTCGCTTGCGAGAACGGCGGATACGTCGCCGTCATCGATGCGCGTTCGCACAAATTGTTAACAAAAATCCAATTGCCAACGGGTTCGCTGCCAATGGGTACCGCCGTTTCCAAGGACGGCAAAGAGCTTTACGTCTCAACAGGCCGCGGAAATGCAGTTGCAATCATCGACACGAAGAAGAACGACCTGGCGACAACAATTCCAGTTGGAAATCGCGCCTGGGGAATCGCGCTCGACCCGAGTGGTTCGAAGCTTTACACGGCAAACGGCGCATCAAACGACGTCTCCGTTGTCGATCTAAAATCGCGCAAGGAGTTGCGCCGGATCAAAATCGGTGATGGTCCCTGGGGAATCGCGATTGTTCCCAAGGAAGGACGGCTTGGGCAGCCGTCCGCCACACAGAACTGACGGCTGGGCAGCCGTCACTCCTCGCTTGTTATCCGCCGGCGTAATTCGGGTAGCGCTCGCGCAACTCGTGCGAGAGGCGATCTGCTTCCTCGGTGTTGCCGGCCTGCCGATACGCCAGCGCAGCCTTATCCAGTGCGCGCGGAGTGATGGCCGGATCGTCGTAAAGGAGAGCGACGCCTTTAAACGCTTTGCCCGCGTCATCGAAATTTCCGCGCTCCAACTGGACTTCGCCCGCGAGCAAACGCGCTTCCGCATTTACACGGCCCTCCGGTTGCAGTGTCATGATTTGTTCGGCGATCTTCTGAGCTTCGTCCGGTTTATGCGCGCTGATCTTCACTGCGCCGAGCGCGAGCAACACCTTCGCCTTTCCCGCCGGATCTTTCGCCGTCAGCAAGTATTTGCCGAATGCGTCCTCGGCTTCAGGAAAATTTTTCATCTTCGTAGCCGCGTCTCCCAGGTAAAATAAGAAGTCGGGCTTAACGCTGCCCGGATTATCGATCTTTCCAAGTGCACTCAGATATTTTTCCGCGGCTTGGAGATTCTTCTCGTTGTAATATTCAATTCCGAGCCACTCCAGAACTTCTGGCGGGACATTCGTGCTCGGACTGTTGGCCATAAAGTCGTTGACCTCTTTGGTGAGCGCAGGCCGATCTTTCAGATAAAACTGGCACAGAATGATCCGAAGCGACGCGAGATTATAGTACTGCTCCTGGTTGAGTTGGCGGGCGGCATTCAGCGCGGCCAACGCTGTCTTATAATCCTTTGCCTCAAACGCCGTCTTGCCGATGTAGTATTGCGCCTGCGCTGCAACAGAGCTCTTGGGAAACTCTTTCAGGAGCTGCCGAAACGTTTCGACCATGCCCTTGGTATTTTCCTGTTGTCCGAGGATCAGGGCCTTTAATTGCAAGCTGGCTTCACGCTGTTGCGCTTTGGGATACTTTGCGAGGATGATGTTTAGATCGGTAAGCGCGGCACTGTAGTTTTGGCTTTGTTCGTATGCCAAAGCGCGCTGAGCGAGCGCGGCGGGCCCTTGCGGACCATCCGGGAACGTTTGCAAGTAGTAGGTGAAAGCTTCGATCACGCCGGAAATGTCCTTCGTCTGGACATGGCACAAGCCAAGTTTGTAGGCCGCTTCTGCGCGCAATGTTGTAGAAAGCTGAGACGCGCGCAGTTCTCCGTAAATCGACGCTGCCTCGGTGTAATTCTGTTGCTTGTAGAGCGCTTCGGCCCTCAAGAGCTTTGCCTGATCGGCGCGCTCGTTTGTAGGATTCGTTGCCAGGAATTCGTCCACTGCGGCGGAGAGCGCTGTTGGATCGGAGTTGTAAACGTTGATCAGCCGCTGGTAAGCAGCGTCCTTGGCTTCCTCTCTATCTGGATAGTTCGCGATAATCTGGCGATACAGTGCTTCGGCTTCCTTTGGGTGACCGAGCTGCCGCTCACTATCTGCCGCGAGCAGCAATACCTCGGCCTGCGCAGCATCCGGAAGTTTCTCCAGTTCCTTTTTGTAATCGGCCAGCAATTGTGCGTATTGGCCAGTCTGGTATTGTAATTTGCGCAAACCAACTTGCGCGATCGCCCGGAATTTTCCCGCTTCGGGAAGGCTCCGGCCCTTTTGCAACAAAGCGGCGGCTCTATCTGCCATTGCCTTGTCGATTTTGCCTTTGTCCGCTTGAACGAGTTCGAGCGCGATCATGCCGCCGCGCACGGCCGACTCCGCTTTTAACGTCGGTTTTTGCGCTTCGTCAGCGAGCGCTTCGTATTGCTTCAGCGCATCTATTTTTCGTCCTTTGCCCGCGAAAATGGATGCTGCCGTCACGCGCGCGTCTTCACGATACGGATTTGGATTTCCGCCATCGGCCACTTGCACGTAAATATCAGCGGCTTCGTCCTTGCGACCGGTTGCCTCGAGGCAACGCGCCTCGAAATAGCGCGCGGAAAGCGCCACTGCCGGCTCCTTTGATTTCGCAGCGGAACGATGAAAAAGCGGAAGCGCCGCAGCGTAATCCTTGTCTGCGAACGCCATCTCCGCGAGAGCGTACGCGGCAGGCCCGGCAAATTCGCTGTCGCCGTAGTCGTTCAGCACTTTCTGTAAATTTGTGCGAGCGCTGGAAACACGATTGAGATTTCGATAGCATTCGCCCAGCGAGAAGTAAGCGTTTGCCCGGCCCGTACGTCCCGGATAATCGTCGAGATATTTTTGATACTCCGGTGCTGCGAGATCGTAAAGCTTGCGAGTGAATAAGCCATTGGCGTAATCGAGCTGACGCTGCGCCGCCGCCTCGCCTTCACGCGGTGACGCCTCTGAAGAGTCCTCCTTTAAAGAGTGAAGGACTCTGTCGATTGATTCATCTGCTGGGAGAGCGCGCGGAACGGGCGGCTCATCTACGGGACGCGCCCGGCGAACTTCTGGCTGTGATTGTGCGATGGCGATGCTCACAGTCCAAAGCAGCATCGCCAGCGCCAGGAGACCGGCTGCGCCGCGCCTGATTTTCATTTCGCTGTCGCGAAAGCGACGTTAGTTATTCCTGCCTCAGTGCAAATGTTTAAGACGTCGATGATGTTTTTGTAGGCGCCGGCTTCGTCTCCGCGGATCACCACAGCTTGCTCGGAGTTTAATTGAACCAGGCTTTTCAATAATTCGGTCAATTCGGGACCGCTTAGCGTGCGGCGGTTAACAACCACATTGCCCTCTGCCTTTACGTTCACGACAACGTCTCCAATCGGCGCACTTTTCTCCCTCGCAGCGGATGCTTTTGGCACCTTCACATCGAGCTCGTTTTCGGTGCGCGCTGCGTTCCACGTTAGCAGGAAAAAAATCAACAGTAGCAGGAGGACATCAACCAGCGGCGCCAGTTGGATGCCGGGATGATGCATCGGCGCGTGACCACGCAGGTTCATCGGAGTAATGCAGTCTTACAGTTCGTCCTCGATCAACACAGGAGTCCGCTCGGCACGCTTGCCGTATTGCAACGAAAGCAAAGCCAAAACGTGCGTCGCAGCAGCTTCTAATTCCGAGATCAGCTTCTGCGCCCTGCCGCGGAAGAACGCGTAGAACATCATCGCTGGAATGCCGATTGCCAGGCCAGCGGCCGTGTTAACGAGCGCCTCACTGATCCCGCGCGATAGCGCCACGTACCGCGCCGATCCAATATCGGCTCCAAGGGCACCGAAGGAATGGATAATGCCGAAGACCGTTCCAAGCAGTCCGAGCAGCGGCGCAATCATTCCGATGTCGGCGAGGTAAATGACGCGATTATTCAGACTCGCCGCGACTCGCGTGCCCTCCGTCTCCGCAATTTCCCGAACCAGCTGAAAATCCGCATGTGGATTCTTCGTCGTGAAATCGAGCATTTTTTGCACGACCCGCGCAATGGCTTCCCCGTGCCGATTAGACACAGCGAGCAAGCCCAGATAATCGCGTTTACGCAAGAGCGCGTCGGCCGTAGCCATGTAACCGCTCGAAACCACGGCGCCCCGCCGGATTGTCATAAGGTAAACGACCACGAGCATGACGAAAAAAATCGACAACAAAAATAGCGGAATGATCACCGGCCCCGCTTTGAAGAGCGTCTCCATGATGGTCTGCGAGTGTTGCGGCACTACCGGCGGCGTAGCTTCCTGCGCAAGCAAAGGCGACGCGCTCCCCAGCGCGGCAAACAGCACAACCCAAATCTTCATGCCAGAAATTTCGTAATGATATGCGGGGCGAAGAGCCGATGCAAATGCTCGTCAGGCAGTATTGAGCAATTAGAGTTCGATATTCAGGAATTGTTCATTAATACGCCGCAACTTTCGCAGACAGGATTGTCTGCTTCACTCAGCGGCGCACCAGAAAAATGTGCGCCGGCTGAATTGCTGGATCGAGCTCGACGTAATTGCGGCGGCCGCGCCAGGTGTAGCGCGCGTCGTTCAACAGATCGTGCACTTGATACTCGTTGCTTTCCATCTGCCCGAACTCGTCAATGGGCACATCGACAAACGAATTCTGCTTCCGATGCGGATCCAGATTTACCACTAGGAGAATGATGTTATCGCGCGCAGGGGTCATCTTCCCGTAAAACAGAATGGCGTCATTGTCGGCGTGGTAAAATCGCAAATTGGTGTACATCTGGAGCGCGCGATTTTCCTTCCGGATCTTGTTTAGTCGCGCGATCCAGTCTTTGATGTTTCCCGGCGCGTTCCAATCGCGCTCCTTAAACTGATATTTTTCGGAATCGAGATATTCCTCGCGACCAGGCAGAGCCTTGTTTTCGCACAACTCATAGCCGCTGTAGATGCCGTAAAGCGGCGAAAGCGTCGCCGCCAGAAGCACACGAGTCATGAACGCCGGGCGTCCGCCCTCCTGAAGAACAGGCGGCAGGATGTCGGGCGTGTTCGGCCAGAGGTTGGGGCGAAAGTATTCGCTCATTTCGGTTTGAGTCAGTTCCGTAAAATATTCGATGAGCTCCTGCTTCGTATTTCGCCACGTGAAGTATGTGTAGCTCTGATTAAAACCGGCTTTGGCCAGCGCTTTCATCATCTTTGGACGGGTGAACGCCTCGGAGAGAAAAATTGTGCCGGGATACTTCTCGCGAACGCCTGTGATCAAATACTCCCAGAACGCGACCGGCTTAGTGTGCGGGTTGTCCACGCGAAAAATCCGCACCCCGTGCTCGGCCCAAAACAACACGATGCTCTTCATCTCGGCCCAGAGCTCGCGCCAGTTCTCACACCGAAAATTCAGCGGATAAATGTCTTCGTACTTTTTCGGCGGATTCTCCGCGTACTTGATCGTGCCATCTGGCCGTTTGTAGAACCAATCGGGATGCTCTTTGACGTAAGGGTGATCAGGTGAGCAATTGATCGCGAAATCGAGGGCAATTTCCATTCCGCGTTTGCGCACTTCTTTTTGAAGCCAATCGAAATCAGCCAGCGTACCGAGCGAAGGCTCGACTGCCTTATGTCCGCCGGCCTCGCTGCCGATCGCCCACGGCACGCCCGGATCGCCCGGCTTGCAGGTCACTGAGTTGTTGCGGCCTTTGCGGTTTGTGTGCCCAATGGGATGAATCGGCGGAAAATAAATGACGTCGAAGCCCATCGCCCTTGCGTCGCCCACGCGCGGCAAACAATCGCGGAAAGTTGATCCACGGTCGCCGCGGCCTTCCGCCGAGCGCGGAAAAAACTCATACCACGCTCCGAACAATGCCGCCGGGCGATCAACCACGACTCGAGGAACGGGAGCATATTGCGCCGCGGTGGAGCGATCGGGATACGTCGCCATCAGCACCTCCAGCTCGCCGGATTTCGCGATGGCGTAGATTTCTGAATTGGCCGCCGTGGAGATTTGCCCCGAAAATTCGCGCAGTCGTACCGCGTCCGCTCGATCGCGCGCTCGCCTGGCGGCGGCTTCCACTATCGCTGCGCCTTCCAGGGCTTCGCCTCGCAGATCAGAAATGCCGCCCTCAAATTTCTTTGCGAACTCGCTTTGCCAACTGCGAAAAGTGTCCGTCCACGCTTCGACGGTGTATTCGTGAACGGCTTCGTCATAGAGCGTGCAAACCCCGCGCCAGCGATCGTTATCGACGAAAATCATGGGCGTTTCCCGCCATGCGCGTTGCCCGAGAACGCGCCACCTCAGAACGGCTGCCACCACGTCGTGTCCATCCTTAAAAATGTCCGCCTCGACGGCGAGATCTTCGCCAACGATTCGCTTTATCGGGTAACGCCCGCCCTCGATTAGCGGCTGCAGGTTCTCGATGACAACGGATGCAAACGCTCCAGCCATGAACGATCAATCAACCGAGATTCACGTGGAGCGAAAGAACAAATCGATGATGAAAAGGAACATAGACCTCTGGTCTGTGTGCCCAGCGGAGTTGCACTCCGCTGAATCTTCCGCCTTATCAGAAAGCGGGTTGCAAACCCGCGGACCGCACAGGCTGCAAACCTATGTTCCGTCCGCTCGCGCCTACACCGTGAAATGAAACGCGCACTCGTATAGACCAGAGTTACGAATCATTTCGCGGCTCACGCGCGTGCCTAGGACAGCTTCGAACATGTCCTGCTCGAACCGCCCAATGCTAGGATAACGCTCCAGTAGATTCAGGATCGGGGAGTGACACTCAACAATGCGGGGGCCGCCGTCGTCTTTGTTGTTGGTGAACTGGGCCATGTGACCTTCCCCGTCACGAACATGCGCGAGCCACTTCGCGCGCTCCGCTACCGTGTCTCCCTTCGCCTTCGCTTTGAGCGCCGCGGTCTTCTTTTTGAAAATGCTGTAAAGGAGCTTCTCTGGCGCGTTTGGTCCGTAGATTTCCTGGGCCGATTTCAAGAGATCCAGAGTGAATTGGTGACTGTCGGCCTGAAAAAGATCATGGCTCCTGCGCGTAAGCCGATAGACCATCTCCGGCCGCCCCATTCTTTGAGGGCGACGCCAGGTGTCCAGGTAACCGTCGCGGTGAAGGGTGATGCAATGCTGCTTGATGCCCATGTAGCTCATGTTCATTCTTTCCACGAGCTCGTTGACAGACATTCCCTTGGTGCGCTTGAGCGAGTTAATAATTTCAAGCCGCTGAGTGCGGCCAATTTCCGAGATTAAACGTTGGTTCATAGGGTGAAAAATGTGACGATTGGGTTACAAAAACCGAAGGTGCAGACTTTACACGCTGCGATGTTTAATACGCAAGCCTAAAATTTACACAACAACCGACAAGAAAAGAGATTACAAAACAGGGCGGCCCTTGTGCTTCATTCTCGACGTAGCCTGCCCTGAGCGAAGTCTCTAATTCTTCAGAACTCAACAATCAGAGATTCCTCCAGCCTTCGCATAAAGCTACGGCTTGGCAGGCGACTCCGCTCGGAATGATAGAAAGGCTTATGAATAGAGATACTCGTCGTGGTACTCGCGCTGGGGAGCGAACTGGACGTTCGCGTTTCCCGTCTCCGGGTACTCGAAGATTTTGCCTTCGTAATTGCGGATCACGATTTTTTCGTTGTCGTGATACAGGATGTAGCCGGGGTTAATCGGCACTTTCCCACCGCCGCCGGGGGCGTCGATTACGAACTGTGGCACAGCGTAACCGGTGGTGTGGCCGCGCAGCCCTTCGATGATCTCGATCCCTTTGGCAACCGACGTGCGCAAATGTGACGATCCATTGATCAGGTCGCATTGGTAAATGTAATAAGGGCGCACCCGGCACATGAGCAGCTTGTGCACGAGCGTCTTCATGGTTTCGAGATCGTCGTTCACACCGGCAAGCAACACGCTCTGATTTCCGAGCGGGATGCCTGCGTTGGCCAAACGCTCGAGCGCTTCTTTCACTTCAATCGTTAGCTCGCGCGGATGATTGACATGCACACTCATCCAGAGTGGATGATGTTTCGCCAGCATCGCGCAAAGCTGCGGCGTGATCCGTTGCGGCAGGAAAATTGGCACCCGCGTACCGATGCGTAGGAACTCGATGTGCGGAATCGCCCGCAATCGTGAAAGGAGTTTGTCGAGCTTGTCGTCGCTAAAAATAAGAGCGTCGCCACCGCTCAAAAGCACGTCGCGCACTTCCGTGTGCGCTTCGAGATAGCGGAATGCTTCTTCGAAATTCGTATGCAATTCCTGTTCGCCGACGCCGCTCACCACGCGGCTGCGCGTGCAGTAGCGGCAGTAACTCGCGCAACGATCGGTCACCAAAAACAGGACACGATCCGGATACCGGTGCACTAATCCCGGCACCGGCATATGTGAATCTTCGCCGCATGGATCGGCCATGTCGTACGGGGAGGTCCAGGTCTCTTCGATCCGCGGAATAACCTGACGCCGGATCGGGTCCTCCGGGTTGTCGCGCGGTACAAGGTTGAAAAAATGCGGCGTGATCGCCAGCGCGAGTTTGTCGCCCGATAGCAAAACGCCGCTCCGCTCTTCATCGCTCAGCTCCAAGTGGTTTTCGAGGTCAGCGAGCGTGGTGACTCTGTTCTTAAGCTGCCATTTCCAATCGTTCCAGAGTTCTGGCGTCCCGCCGTCGCGGGACCAATAGCCGGGCGCGTGCGAGACGAACTCTTTCCCGTTCCCTTTTTCTGATGCAGGAGTGATCATTTGTCGTTAAAAAAGCTAAGGGCCTTAAATATCGCGTCAACGGAGGCACTTTTGAGTGCGCAGCGCACAACGGAGTTCCGGCTTCAACGGCAGCGCGCAAGCAGCCGGAAGCTATTTTCCGCCGAGCACGCTTAACTCCCAGCGGTAACCGTCGGGATCGTGGAACCATAGGCCCATGTTTTTCGATCCCGGCGCTTCCGGACCGATTTCGTCGGCCGGATCTTCTAAATCGGCGCCGATACTCTTTAAATGCGCGAGCGCTTTTCGCAGCGTCGCCATATCTGGCAAATGAAATGAGATGTGATCAATCGTTTCAGGTGACGGCTTGCCTTTGAACAGCGCGATCGTCACATACTCATTGCCGACGGCGACGCCATTTTCGAAATCGAATTCCTCGCGCAATCCCAGCGCGCGCTCGAACCATTTCGCGCTTTTCTTCGGATCGCGCACAGCTAAACCAAAGTGGCCAACCTCCCCAAGCGTGAAGGGAACTTTCATGTGAATCGTCGAATCGTTGAACCACTAAATCGTTAAATCTGCAACCTAATGTGGTTCGGAGCCGTTTGACGAAATAAGCCGTTCCATGAAGTGCCGGTTGAAATCTTCCAGTGCGTCACGGGGCGTCTGTCCCAGTCCACTGGTGCCTGTTCGCAGCTTCGGCCCGACAAAGACCAGCCAGATATCGCCCACCATTCCCATTCGGGGTCGCAACCGAGCGGCCGGGCTGCCCGGATGGTTCTCGAGGTAGTCCTCTACGTCCTCCTTTATCGCAGCGGGCAGTTCTTCTATCGCAAGCGAGGTCACATCAATAGAAACGTGCGTGGCCCGCATTTTGGACGCAGAGACGTGACGCAGGCACTCGCGCTCGTGGAATCGGCATCCTGCCGATCAGACATCGTCTGAACAGGCAATGTCACGCAGGCAGGATTGCCTGCATCGCGTCAATCGCGGCCCCAGATCATCGCCACCGAAGTCGTCAGGCTGCCGCCCATGTTGAACGTGAGGAATTTTTTCACGTTCTCGATCTGGCGAGCGCCTGCCTGTTCTGTGAGCTGCTGATACGCTTCGAACACCTGGCGAACACCGGTCGCGCCTACAGGATGGCCGTCGCCAATCAAACCACCGCCTGCGTTCACCGGAATCTCGAATGGCGCTTTGGATTTTTCGGGACGCACTTGCGGCAGCGTCGTCGCGCCGCTTTTCACAAGCTCGACTCCTTTGCCAGGCTCGGCGAGCCCGAGAATTTCGTAGGCGACAATTTCAGTGATGGAAAAGCAATCGTGCACCTCGGCGCCTTGCAGATCGCGCGGCGTCAGGCTTGCCATGCGAAAAGCTTTCTCGGCCGCTTTTCGCGCGATCGAAAATGTCGGAGCATCTTTTTTGTCGAGCGGCAAATAATCGGTCGTGTGACCGTACCCAAACAGTCGGGCCGTCTTGTTGCGATCGCGGCCGATCTTGTCCAGATACTTTCCGGAAACCAGAACAACCGATGCCGCGCCGTCGGTGATCTGGGAACAATCGGAAACTTTGAGAGGCGGCGCGACGCTCGGGTTCTTGTCGGAGACTTGCGATGCGCAATCGAACGTAAGATCGGCATCGCGCATCTGCGCCAGCGGATTCAACTTGGCGTGCGCATAATTTTTCCACGCCACGCGCGCCAGGTCCGCCTCGGTCGCGCCGTATTTCTCGATATAAATCTGTGCAATGCGTCCGAACAATTTCGGGAACATGAAATCGCCATACTCCGGCTTTTCGTTGTGATAATCGGCAGCCGCGCCAAGCACATCCGAGCCATCGAGCGACGACATCGTCTTCTGCTGTTCCGCGCCAACCACGAGCACGACGTCGTGGAACCCGCCCAAGATCCATTGCGCTCCAAGCAACACCGACAGCGCGCCGGACGCGCACGCCGCTTCAGTGTGCACCGTTGGGATGCCGCGCAATTTCGGATCGATCTCTGGGATAAACGCGCCGAGCTGCAACTGTTTGGTGAATTGCCCCGCGTTGAAATTGCCAACTGCGCCCGCCTGAATTTCCCCCGGATCAATCTTCGCGTCATCGATCGCCTTTTTGCCGGCCTCGATGATGATGTGCCGGATCGTTTTCCCTTCCTTTTTCAGGTTGCGCTTAAAGTCGGTGCGCCCGCCGCCGAGAATGTAAACTGACTCGCTCATACTTTAATCTAACTAATCCCTCTCCGCTGTCATCCCGAGCGAAGCGAGGGACCTCGCCTACTTCCCAACCCTGTCATGAGATCCTTCGCCGTCTTCGCGGCTCAGCATGACATGCGTTTTCGGTTCATCCGACAAAAGCATCGATCCCCGTGATGTCGCGGCCGACGATCAAGGTGTGAATGTCGTGCGTGCCTTCATACGTAGAGACGCTCTCGAGGTTCATGAGATGCCGGATCACCGAGTAGCGATCCGTGATCCCCGCGGCGCCGAGTATGTCGCGCGCTTTACGCGCGCATTGGAGCGCCATCCACACGTTGTTGCGCTTGGCCAATGAAATCTGCGCGGCACGCGCCGCGCCTGCTTCCATCAGGCGCGTGAGACGCAACGCCAGCAATTGCGCCTTCGTAATCTCCTGCGCCATCCAGACAAGTTTTTGCTGCACTAATTGGAAGCCAGCGATCGGACGCCCGAATTGCTCGCGCGATTTGGCGTAGGCCAGCGCGGTTTCGTAGCAATCAATCGCCGCGCCAATGACTCCCCACGTAATGCCCACACGCGCATACGAGAGACACGATAACGGCGCCTTCAAACCCTCTGCCTTCGGCAAACGGTTCTCAGCGGGTATGCGGCAGTTTTCGAACCAGCATTCCGACGTGCGCGACATGCGCAGACTGAACTTTCCCTCGATGTCTTGCGCGCGAAATCCGGGCGCGTCTTTCTCGACCACAAATCCGCCCACGCGTCCCTCGTCATCTTTAGCCCAAACAACTTTCACGTCCGCAATCGACGCGTTACCGATCCAACATTTGCTACCGTTTAAAATGTAACTGTCGCCGTCGCGTCTGGCGCGGGTTTCCATCCCGCCGGGATCCGACCCGTGTCCGTGCTCCGTAAGCGCAAAACAACCCACCCTCTCACCGGATACTAGTCCGGGCAGCCAGCGCGCCTGTTGCTCGGGCGAGCCGAACGAATGGACTGCTTGGATCGCGAGCGCGCCCTGCACCGATACCAGCGACCGGAGACCCGAATCCGCGCGTTCGAGTTCTTGCATAATGAGGCCGTACGCAGTGTAGCTCACGCTGGCGCAGCGGTGCTCTTTTAGATACGGAGCATAGAAGCCCAACGTGCCCATGCGCGGGGTTAGGTGTTCTGGGAACTTGCCCGCACGATGGCAGGGCACGATCTCGCGCTCGACTTCCTCCTGCACAAAACGCCTGGCTCGATCCCGCGCGGCGCGTTCCTCGTCTGTAAGGAGCTCTTCGATGTTGTAGTAATCCAGCGAATTCGCGGTCATGTCGTACGAGTCGTGGCGAAGCGCAACAGTTTAGCGGTCGCGCGATACGAATACAACGCTCCCGCTGGCTGGCCGATGCCGGTTAAGCTCGCCTGATAATTCGGCTATTTAGACGTTGGTAGTCCGGCGGCTTTCCAAGCTTTGAAGCCGCCAGCCATGGAGCGGACGTTTTTGTAGCCCATTCTTTGCAGGCTCTCGGCTGCGAGCGCGGAGCGTCCGCCTCCGCCGCAATGGCAGATGATCATGGTGTTCGTGTCGGGAACTTTTTCTTCGATGTCGAGCTCGATGGTACCGCGACTCATGTGCATCGCGCCGGGAATATGTCCCTCGTCCCATTCGTCTTTATCGCGAACGTCAACAATCGTCACTTGACTGCTTTCTAATTTCGCTGCGGCATTCTGCGGCGAGACCTCGATGATGTTCTTCTTTGCTTCGGCGACTAGTCTTTCGAAACGAGCGTGCTTACCCATACAGATTTCTAACCACTAATGGACACCAATAAACACGAATTTGGTTGTTCTGATTAGCCCCGAAAGCTTTCGGGGCTGGTGTTCACTTGTCACGTCGTAGTCTTCGTCCGAAGGCGGATTCGTGGTTAAATCTTTTCATTCGTAGCGCAGCGCTTCGATGGGATCGAGGGCAGCGGCTTTGCGCGCCGGATAAAATCCAAAGAAAATTCCTACGGCAGCACTGAACATAAATGCGACGATGATCGAGCTCAGCGAAATGAGTGTCGGCCAATGTGCGTAGCTCGACAAAATCTGTGATGCGCCGATTCCAAAAATAATTCCAATCACGCCCCCGACTGAACTGAGCGTGACCGCTTCAATCAGGAACTGCATCAGAATGTCACTCCCGTGCGCGCCCACGGCCATGCGCGTCCCGATCTCGCGCGTCCGCTCAGTCACGCTTACGAGCATGATATTCATGATTCCGATTCCGCCGACCACAAGAGAGACGCCGGCGATTGAACCGAGCAGCACTGTCATTACCGCGGTTGTTGCCGTCGCTGCGTCCGCGATTTCCTGCTGATTGCGCACCGTGAAATCGTCATCGCGGCCGGGGCGAATATTATGCCGCTGTCGCAGAAGCGAGATGATTTGCTGTTGCGCGGCTTGAATCTGTCGACCATCGCTGATTTGGACATTGATGTTACGCAAAGTAGTTCCACCGACGACCCGCTTCATCGCGCTCGTAAAAGGCATGATCACGACATCATCCTGATCGACGCCCTGCGTGCTCAAACCTTTCGGAGTCAAAACTCCGGTGACAGTGAATGGAACATTTTTGATCCGCAAAATTTGTCCGACTGGGTCGTCGTTACCGTAAATCTCTGACGCGGTGGTTCGGCCAATGATGCAAACCTTGTTGGCGCTGCGGACATCCTGAGCGGTGAACGGTGCGCCATCGGACAGCGGCCATTGCCGGATGTCGAGATAGTCGGCCGACTCGCCATAAATTCGGGTGAACCAATTTTGATTTCCGGCCGCGACCTGCGTCGTCGAAACAACTTCCTCGCTCACCGCTGCGACACCGGGCACTTCGCGTCGAATCGCCTCTGCGTCTTCAATTTTCAACGTGCCGGCGCCGCCCCAGCCGGTGCGAATGCCGCTCGAAGTTGTGCTACCGGAAAAAATCAGAATCACATTTTGCCCGAGACTGGCGATCTGCGCTTCGACTTGCGCCTTCGCTCCGTTGCCAATTCCGACCATCGCAATCACAGCCGCAACGCCGATGATGATGCCGAGCGCGGTCAACACCGAACGCATCTTGTTCCGGCGCAGAGCGCGCAACGCGATGTTTAATGTCGATCCAACCTTCATGATTGAATTTGCGAATCGATCGGCGCGATTTTCTCGAGGTCGGTCGCGGCATCCAGCCGCTTTTTCACATCGAAATCTTTCAGGATCAATCCGTCACGCATCACCACATTGCGACGCGCGTAAGCGGCAATGTCCTGCTCGTGCGTGACCATGATGATGGTGATGCCGCGCTGGTTGAGCTGTTGAAAAATTCCCATGATCTCAACGCTAGTCCGGCTGTCCAGGTTTCCGGTCGGCTCATCGGCGAGCACAACTTCAGGGTCGTTCACGAGAGCGCGCGCGATCGCGACGCGCTGTTGTTGGCCACCGGAAAGCTGGCTCGGATGATGATCTTCGCGTCCAGCCAATCCAACCGACGCCAGAACTGAGTCCGCCTTTTCGCGCAGTTGCGCTTTCGTCAAACGATGGACGCCGTAAAGGAGCGGCAATTCGACGTTCTCACGCGCGGACGTACGCGGGAGCAAATTAAAACTTTGAAAGACAAAACCGAGTTTGTGGTTCCGAATGTCCGCCAGCTGATCGCGATCGAGCACCGAAACATCGGCGTCGTCCAGAAGGTAGCGACCTGAAGTCGGCCGATCGAGACAGCCAAGAATGTTCATGAGCGTCGATTTTCCCGAACCGCTCGCACCCATCAACGCCACAAATTCGCCGCTTTGAATCTCGAGAGAGACGCCGCGCACCGCGTACACCTCTACGTCGCCGGTGCGGTAGGTTTTGTGCACATCGGTCAGTTTGACCAGCGAGCCGTTATTCATGGGCCAACTACTTGTCATTCCGAGCGAAAGTCGAGGAATCCCGTGGTCTTAGCCTTAAGGTTTCATCGCGGGCTGTCTCGACTTCGCTCGACATGACGATCATGGGAATCTTCTCGTCCCGCCGGAAAATGGATTCGCCGGCGGAGAGCTCGACGCCGATTGCGACGAAAGTTCCGCCGTAACAACGCGATCGCCTTCCTTCAGGCCTTCAGTGACTTCAGTCACAATCCCATCGCTGATTCCTGTTTTGATTTGAACCGCCTTCGGCCGGCCATAGGACAAAACGTAAACGGTACGCTCGGGTTTGCGCTCACGCGGCGCGGTCGGACGCTGACCACTGGGCGAAGATGTCGACCCGGGCGCCGTAGCTTTCGCGGAGGAGGCTTTCGGCTGTTCGCTTATCGTCGCGTCCGGTGGACGATAGCGCAACGCCGCGTTCTTGATTTGAACCACGTTGTCTTTGTGCTCGATGATGATTGAAACGTTGGCCGTCATTCCCGGTTTCAATTTCAAATCCGGATTGCTCACGCCAATGACGGTGTCGTAAGTCACGACGTTTTGGACGGTGATCGGCGCGTTCCGCACTTGCACAACTTTCCCGTGGAAACGTGCGCGTGGGAAAAGCGTCGACCGTAAAATCGACATCCTGATCGACATTGACCGCACCGATATCGGCCTCGGCCACGTTCGAGTCGATTTGCATTTTGCTAAGATCGTTCGCGATCGCGAAAATCACCGGCGCCTGTAAGCTGGCCGCAACCGTCTGACCAACATCGACGTTGCGCGATATGACCACGCCATCGATCGGCGACGTAATCGTGCAATGGTCGAGATCAGCCTTCGCTTTATCGAGCGCACCTTGTTTAATTTTCACGTTCCCTTCGGCCTGATGAAGGGTCGCCGTCGCCGTATCGAGATCCTGCTGGGACGAATTTTTCTTGGTGAAAAGTTCCTGCGTTCGCGCGGCATTTACTTTGGCAAGCTCAAGTGCGGCTTGGGCGGTGGCGAGATCGCCTTCGGCTTGCGTGACCGCGGCTTGAAACAGGGCCGGATCGATTTGGGCGACGACCTGCCCGGATTTCACCTGAGAATTAAAATCAGCGAAAAGTTTTTGAATGTTACCCGAGACCTGGCTACCGACCTGCACGTTGACGACCGGATTGAGCGTACCCGTCGCAGTAACCGCCTGTGTAATCGGGCCGCGCGTGACCGTGGCGATCTGATAATTTTCAGAGCCGCTGCTCCGGCATTGCCGCACCACGGAAGCGACAATGAGCAACCCAACAACCAAAGCGACCCAAGGGACAAAACGTTTCATCTACGTGGCAGTTGACTACGACTATAACTAGGAGACAGGAAGACGCAGTGCGGCGTTATATCGAAATCTATTCCATTATGATGCGCAACTCACTCATTCGGGAGATGAGTTTCAAGGCGAATTTCCTGCTGTGGATGGTTGTGGAGGTTCTGTGGTTTTGCGGGCAAATCGTTTTTTTCAGCATCATCTTCGGGAACGTTGATCACATCGGGGACTGGACAAAGTGG
Organism: uncultured Verrucomicrobiae bacterium; assembly: GCA_963725505.1. Lineage (GTDB taxonomy): Bacteria > Verrucomicrobiota > Verrucomicrobiia > Chthoniobacterales > UBA10450 > Udaeobacter. Next base: position 66,949 of record CAVRYN010000005.1, read on the forward strand.
GAAGTGGTGCTGCTCGTCGGGACACACCAAATCATCGCGCAACTATTCCAAGCCTTCTTTTTTGTGAATGTGGCAAATATCCCGGAACTGGTTCGCACAGGAAGACTCGATTCGTTGCTGGTTTTGCCGATCGACAGCCAGTTCGCTGTTTCCACGAAACAATTCGCTCTCGATAGCATCGTAAACGCGGCGCTTGGCGGCGTGGTGGTTTGCGTAGCGTTGTCCAAACTAGGTGTCGTCCCGAGCCTGCTCTCGGTCTTGCTCTACCTCGCGGCGCTTTGCTTTGGTGTCGCCGTGCATTACGCCATCATGCTCGGCCTGGCGGCGGTGAGTTTTTGGATCGTCCGCGCACAGGGGCTGGTCTACGGGTATTTTAATTTTCTCAACATCGCGCGGTATCCGGACGTGATTTTCCCCCGGATTTTCCGGCTGATTTTCGGCTGGATCATTCCGGTGGTGATCATCGCGAATATCCCCGCACGGCTGCTCATTAAGTCGTTTGGACAACCATTCCCGCTGATGCTTCATCTCATTGTCGCATCGACGATTGTGTTTTGGCTGTCGCGCGTTTTTTGGAGATTTGCCCTGCGACATTACTCTAGCGCGAGTTCGTGAGCTGTAGCTGGGTCGCTGTGTCGAGGCGATAATGAATCCCTTTAAAACACGGCGACGCAGCGCCGTGGCTACAGTCTCTAAATCTCCGCTTGCGCCGTTGAAGAAATGTTCTTAATTAAGCGTCCGTTTTTCCGGCGCCAGTCGATTAGAGGGCGCTTAACAACGCTATGGCTAAACCAAAGAAAAAGAAGAGTTCTGCAAAGAAATCAGCTGCTCGTAAGCCGCGACCGGCGCGCAAGGTTCACGCCAAAAAGGCCCGCGTGGTCAAGGCTGCGCGCCGCACGAAGACTACAAGACGTTCGCCGAAATCCAGACGGCAGACTATGGAGTCGCCCGCAGTGCTGCTCGGCCTGAATCATCGTGAAAGGAAGCTCGATCCGTTTATTCGCAAGCAGAAAGAAAAACTTCTCCAGCTTCGCGACGCCATGGTGGATTCGATGGCAGGCGTAGCCCAGGGCACTCTTCGCTCCCGCGCCGAAGGCAGCGAAGCTTCGGCTTTCGGTATGCATCAGGCCGACGCCGGGTCTGACGCCTACGATCGCGATTTCGCGTTGAGTTTGCTTTCGCAGGAGCAGGACGCGCTTTACGAAATCGATGAAGCGCTCAAGCGCATCGAGCTGGGGACATACGGAAAATGCGAGATGTCTGGGAAACCAATCCCGCGTGCGCGACTCGAAGCAATTCCGTTTGCGCGTTTCACCGTTGAATGCCAATCGCGGCTGGAAAAGCAAAGTAAGGCGTCTCGGGTCCGTCAATCGGTCACCTCTTTGTTCGGTTTAACTGAGGAGGAAGCCGGTGATGGCGAGGAGGAGGAAGCCACGCCCACGGAAGTGAAGGAGTGACACGAATGGCGCAGGAAATTGTCACTCTTGAATGCACCGAGGCCAAAGCGTTAGGTAAACCGCCTTCGCGCTACATGACCACGCGAAACAAAAAAAGTCCGCGCACGCCGAATCGGCTCGAGAAAAAGAAATACAATCCATTTTTGCGGCGACACACGTTGCACCGCGAGACCAAGTAACCATCGATGCAGCCAAAAACGCCAAAACGCCGTTCCGCATTCCGTCGCGCCAATCGCCCCATGCCGCGGCGCCGGATCGATATCGCCATCGAAGCAATCGATTACAAGAACCCCGATCTCCTGAAAAAATTCGTCAGCGAAAGCGGCAAAATTCTTCCCCGCCGCATGACCGGCATGCCGGCATATATGCACCGCAAAATCACGCGCGAGATCAAGCGCAGCCGCTCGGTGCTGTTGATGAAGTGACAAACGCGTCTGCGCGCTTTGTCATCCTGAACGAAGTGAAGGATCTCTCCTAAGATCGTTGATCACGCTGTTCTAGTTTGCGTGATCCAAGCTTCGACTGTGAGATCCCTCGCTTCGCTCGGGATGACCCGGCGAGGCCAAGCCCAGCCGCTCGGTGCTGCTGAGGAAGTAGGAAGACGGCCGTCTCGGCTGTCAGGGCAGACACGCGTCTCGCGCGTCGATCAACAACTCGACAGGCTGGGAAGCTTGTCTGCCATGACATGCGGGACGCCCATCTTCCGCTATACCTTCCGCGTTTTTTCGCCTTCCTCGATGAGCTTCCAGAATTCGCGTGTCTCGCCCAGTTGCGCGTCTTCTGACACCGGCAATTTGCTCCGAAAAAGAAAATCGCGGAACGTGTTTTTGTGTAATACGCGGTGGACCTTGATGCCTTCGTCGGTCTTCGCGAAATAAATCCGGTAATCTTTCGCGCGATAGCGATACAATTTTTTTCCCTCACGCTCGATGACACCGAACCGTTCCGAGTCGAGCTGATCCAAATCCTCGGGCAATATTTGAAACTGGGCCAGCAACTCAAGTTGCAATTTCTTCGGCAGCGCTGAGATCTCGGCAGCGCTCAGTTCGTTGAAGATGATTTGGAACATGGGCGAGCGTTGAACCGTTAAAGCGTTCAAGCGGATGTCTCAAACCTAAAACAAAGAGCCGCGGTTTCCAACGGAGCTACTTTTACTCGCGACCCTCACCTCAATCCTCTCCCTTGCCAGGGAGAGGCGGACGACGAAGCCGCCTAGTGAGGGTTGTTTCAAACAAAGACGCGCCGCACTCGCGCGCCAATTCGCGTAATAATTTCCCAAGTAATGGTGCCGGCTTTTTCAGCGAGTTCTACGCAGGATATTTCCTCGCTCCCATCGCGCCCCATGAGAACAACTTCGTCGCCCACCTGCACATTATCGATGTTGCTGACGTCAATCATCATCAAATCCATCGTTACCCGGCCGATAAGAGGGCAACGCTGCCCCCGCACCAGGACGGCAGCGCCACGATTGGAAAGATGCCATGGATAACCATCGGCGTAACCGGCCGACAGTGTTGCGATCCGCATTTTTCGCGGGGTGATGAACGTGCGGCCATAACTGATGGAGCTCCCTTTCGGCATGTCGCGCACCAGGACAATTCGCGTTTTCCAAGTCATCACTGGCTTGAGCAGTTTCTGAAATTCCGGCAGCGGCGAAATCCCGTAAAGCATGATGCCGGCGCGCACGATATCGAGCGTCGGCGGATTGAACGCAAGTGTGCCTGCGCTTTGCAAGACGTGCGCTCTGTAACCTCCAGGAACTTCAGCGCGAATCCGCTCGACGATTCTTCGAAATCGGACGAGCTGGCCGCGCGTGAATTTAGCGTCTTCGTTCGAGACCGGCATGTGGGTCGAGACGCTGTGAATGTCGATCTTCCGCAACGCCGCCACGCGTTTGAAAACCTCGCGCGCTTCGTTTTCCACTACGCCCATTCGACCCATGCCGGTGTCGATTTTGAAATTGATCGCCACCGGTCCCAATCGATCGAACGCTTGCGCTTCTTCGAGACTGGAGATCGTGGGAATAAATCCGCGCTGGGCGATGATGGATCTTTCCTCAGGAGTTGCCGGGCCGAGAATAACGATGGGATGGGGAAGCGATGCGCGTAGCGCGAGTGCCTCTTCCAGATTGGCGACGCCAAATAGTTGCGCGTCATCGGCCAACGTTTGCGCCACGCCGAGTAACCCGTGACCGTAAGCATTGGCTTTCACTACGGCGAGCATGTCGGCGGACCCGATCCGTTGCCGCACAACTTTTGCATTGTGCCGCAACGCGTCGCGGTCGATTTCAGCCCAACAACGATAAGTTTCTTTCATTTTGGCATGGTGATGTGCGGCTCGCGCAAATAAATCGGCTCCAGTGGCGGAAAATGAAAGCCGTGTTGGGACTCTTGTGCAACTCTGGCCAACACGAGAGCCGCGGGATAGCCAACCACGGCGCGGTCAAATTGCGGGAGCAACTCCGAAGAGAAGCTCGGCACGGTTGGCTCAAGCGTTTCGAGCTTTGCCTTCACTTCTAACTCGGAGTAAAGCGTCGGGCCTTCCACCAGTTCTTGCCCGCGGATGCGCGCGAAGAAAAACGATTTCCTGCGAGCATCACCAATCACGCAGTATTCGTGCGCATCGCATTCCATGGCGCAGACGGAAGGGAAACCGATCAGCCGCGCGCCGGAGGCGACTTCCAATCCGATTGCGGCCGAAATGGCAATGCGCGTCCCGGCGTACGAGCCCGGCCCAAGCCCGACAATGACCATCTCCGGGGCCCCGAATTTTTTCGTTACAGCATCGAGATTTTCGAACAAGGCTCCGGAATTTTTCCGTTCGTTAGGCCACTCACGCGCGAACTCAGCATCCTGATCGAGCCACGCCAGACTGCCGCGCGCGGTGGAAAGTTCGAGGGCGAGAATTTTCATTGAAACGTAATCGTTCGCTGATTTTCCGATTTTATCTCAAACAAAATCCAGCGCGCTTGTTGGGGAATTAATTCGGGGAAGCGGTCAGCCCATTCGATCACTGAAACGCCGTCGCCAAAGAAGTGATCATCCAAGCCAAGTCGCGCGATGGATTGTCGCTCTTGCAGGCGAAAAAAATCGAAGTGGTAAATGGGCACTCGCCCCCCTCGATATTCATGCAGGATAGTGAACGTGGGGCTGGTCACATCGGCGCAGCTTCCCAACCCGGCGACAAGACCTTTAACGAACAACGTTTTACCGCTCCCCAGCTCTCCCTTAAGAGCCAAAATCGATTGGACCTCGATATCCTCCGCAAGTCGCCGCCCGATGGCCTCGGTTTCAGCTGGGCTGTTGGAAATGAACGTAGCCACGGGGCAGAAGTTGATGGTCCTTAGTTGAGAGTTGAGAGAGGGAGCCAATTCGGCTCAGTGGCAGATCGTGGAATTTTTTTGCCCAGCGTTGCTCCAATCGAGAACGATCGCGCGGTGAAATAGCGAATAGCAATTCGTAATCTTCGCCTTCGGAAATTGCGTCATTGATCTTTACGCCACGGGCCAGCGGCAACTTTTCCATCTGGATTTTGAATCCGACTTTGCTGGCGCGCGCCAAACGGGGAAGATCGGTGCCCAGTCCATCGCTCAAATCCATCATCGCGTGGATCGAGAAATTCTTCGTAAGCCAGCGCGACTCCACAATCCGCGGAATGAATTGCAGATGTTTTTGCTTCAGGGCGCCCCCGAGTCGGCCGGTAACGAAAAGATCATCGCCCGGCTTGCCGCCCCGACGCGATACCCAGCGGTCTCTTTCAACGAATCCAGCAACGCTCGTAGAAACGGCAATCGGCCCTGTTGTGCTGCTAGTTTCGCCGCCGACGATGCTGACTTCGAACCGCTTCGCCGCCATGCGCAGGCCGCGATAAAGTTCTTTCACCCACGCGACTGTCGTTTGTTCCGGGGCCATAAGGGTGATCAGAGCAAATTTGGGCACGGCTGAGGTCGCGGCAAAATCGCTGAGCGGGCGCATCATTGCTTTCCATCCAACATCTGATGCGTCCGCCGTCGGCGGAAAATGCACGCCCTCGACGACGCAATCGGTTTTGAGCACGAGAAGCTCGCGGCGATCCTGCGCTTTAACTACAGCGCAGTCGTCCCCGGGCCCCGTCGCGATTGTTTTTCCGGGCAAGAGACGTGGCAACAACTGGTCGAGCAATTGGTCTTCGCCCAGATCCCCAAGCTTCATGGAGAAAAAATCTCCGGAAATGCAAGGGCGGTAAGGGTGAGCGAATTGAAAAGCGAATGCATTGTCATCGCGACAAGAATGGAACCGCTCCATTCGTACGCAATCGCGAAACAACTTCCCAAAACGAACAACGGGACGAACGAAGGAAAGTGTGCGTGCGCTGCGGCGAACAGCAGCGCGCTGAACGTGACACCCACCAGGCGGCCAAGATAGCGTTTGATTACATTGTAGAGGAAAAATCGAAATAGAAATTCTTCAATTACCGGGGCGATTGCTATTGCGAAAACGATGATCATGATTCGCTGCTGGAGCGTGCGCGAGCCGCTGAAAAACTCGACAATGTTTTGCCTGCTCGAACCGCCTCCGAAAAGCCGCTGCGTAATAATGTCCGACCATAAGATCAATGGATAAGCAAAGAACAACAGGATCGCTCCAGGTACCTGAGGGTGCGAAGGAAGCTGATTCGGTAAAACCCGCCTAGCGAACCGACGTCAAAACCACGAAGCTGGAGGAAAGTCACAATAAAAAGCACGAGGAAAACCATTAGAAGGAGATTCCATAAGAGCGTCTCCTTGCTGAAGTCGATCGAGGGACGCGAGACTGATGCGCCGATGCTCAGCGAGAGAAAAAGAATCAACAGCACAGCGAGTACTGCTTCCGGCACCCCGAAGTTTCGTGCCGGTGCGTTGGCCCCGACACTGCTCGGGCTTTGCGCTCTGAGCTGATGGATCAGCGAAATATAGACATAAAGGCTCGCGAGAACGTACAGAAGGGAAAGGACGCCGAAAACAACGTTCGGAGCGACACCGAAGGCCGCAAAGAGGCTGGCGGATGGCATGGGGTTCCGCCGCTACGGTGTGTAATAGCTTGGCAAGAAATACGCGCGTCCGCTTTCCAGTTGCGGAACGAGCTGCCTCGGAAGCTGGAGCTCAATTTTTGAATCTGAGCTCCCAAATATTCGCAAGAAACGAGCCAGACTAAATGGCGGACCGTACTTCACGACTCTTGCGTCCGGCGCGTTCCCCAATTCTTTTGCTTTGCTGAAGGCGTCGTCCAACTCACCAAGGCCGTCGATTAATTTGTGTTCGAATGCTTCTTTGCCTGAGAGAATGCGGCCATCGGCGATCGTGTTGCGCAGGAGATCGGCCGGCAGTTTTCTCTCCTTTGCCACGATGCCGAGGAACTTGTCGTAAGTTTTCATGATGAAGTTCTGCACGAGCTCGCGCTCCTCCGGGGTAATTGGTCGGGCCCCGTTTAGCATGTCCTTGAACTTGCCGCTTTTGAAAACCACGGAACCAAGTCCCACCTTGTTGAGCAGCTGCTCGTAATTCAGCGTTTGAATGATGACCCCGATGCTGCCGGTAATGGTCGTTTCGTTTGCCATTAGAAATTGGCCGCCGCAGGAGACGTAATAGCCGCCGGACGCTGCTAGCGAATCCATATAGACGACCACCGGTTTTCTCTTACGCGCCTTGACCACCGCGCTGTAGATTGCATCTGAAGCGGTCACTTCGCCTCCGGGCGAATCGATCTCCAGCACAATGGCTTTGACCCGGCTGTCATCGCGCGCCTGTTGCAACGCCGCGCGCATGTCATCGACCATTGAATCACTCACGCTGCCTGGGAGCGAAGAACTGATCAACCCGCGCATGGTGATGACAGCGATTTTGTCGAAGCTCGCACCTGCTCCTCTTTGGAGCACGATCTCGCGGAACCGCGGGATTGGTTCTGTGTCGCGGATGCCGCCGCCAAAGCGCTGAAACGCTGTAACCATCAGCACGCAGTTGACGAAGAGGCTGGCGCAAAGCGCGACAAACAAAAAAATACTGAGACAACCGAGTTTGCGATTTCCCGCCATGACAAAAACGAAGCTGGCGGAGAACCGCCGCGCAGACAAGCGGTTTTCGCGCACGATAGCCGCATCGCAACGTGGCTTAGCGCGATCCGCTTTAACGAATCACGAGTTTGTTGCTAAAGCGTTTTCAGATATTCGAGCAATTTCTCTTTGTCCTCGTCGGATAGCTGCGTGCCGTATGTGTGACCTTGGTTGCCGTTTCCTTTTTCTCTCGTATCGAAAAGAAAATACGTCTGCGTTAATTCGCCGCTCGGCCCGGTCGGCCGCGGCGGGGGTTCTTTGAATCCCACTTTGATTGGATCGAAAACATCATATCCGCGATGAAAAGTCTCTGCCTTTCCCCAGCGCCTTCACCGCGCCACCATTGATATGTTGGCCGGGAGCTTTCTGACAAGAAAATTCTAAATGCAATCTCGGCGGGCAAAGTGGAGCGCGCGATTTTTTCGTTGTCCTAAAAAAGATCGACCAAACGCTGGCCGACCGCGATGAGACCGAGAGCAGCCCCGGGAAAAAGTGCTGCCCGAATAAAAGGCTGGTCAGTCAACGGCGCGAACGCGCCCATCTTAAGGTCGCGGATTTCAGCCATGAGTTCATCGAACACTTGTCGTTTGGCTTCGCTTTCTTGGCCCAAGAGGCGAAACCGCCGCAAGTCATTGAGCGCAGTTTCGCGCAATTGCTCAGCCGCGCGTCTGAGCAAAATGGCGCTGCCCAGCACCCAGGCGGCAATGATAGCGTAGATCAAAACGAGACTCGCCGGCCACGCCCAATTATCAAAAAGGGACAAGCGGGCAACAATCATTAACGTTAAAACGACGAGCGGGTACCAGATCAGCGGTGCCACCACTTGTGTCCGCTGGGCGACGAAAAAGATTTCATTATACGCAGACAGTTCCTTTTCGGTCAGCGGCGGTTGGCGGTGAGATTGCTCAATGACCTCGCGGCTCCATTTGGTTACCTCCCGGCCAAACATACGAATGAAGTTGCTGTTCAATTGGATCGCATCGACCACGTAAAAGGAGAGAAGCAGCAGCCCAACACCAGCGAGATAAAAAACAAACTTGTCGACCTTAAACGCCACATCACCGCGTGCAGGCGGCGGTGGTTGAGGAAACAAGTGCAAAACCGCTAAGGCGAAAACGGAATACAAGACAAAAAGAATCCCAATTCGGATGAACCGCGGCCCAGATTTGTTCCGGCAAAGATAAGTGTGCCATGCATCTTCAGCGGAAAAGCGCATAGCTCTCGGAGGCTCCTTCATCTGCCAGCGCTCGAAGCCGATGCCAAGATCCCGCCATCGAAATGGCGTCAGCGGCAACGGAGCAAATGCAAACTCCGCCTCGATCCTTCGCGCATTCGCGCGAAGATCGAAGCTGGCTTTGAACATGAAAAAGATCGCGAGCATGAACGCAATCAGGCGCATCATTTCAGTTGGCCAAATGCTGATGCCTGAAAAAGAGGCCAGCGGTTCTTCGGGTGCCCGGTCCTGCGCAAGCACAGCAACCGCGAAAATGATGAACGGTCCGCCACAGACCAACCAAAAAACTGTGCTGACGAATGCGCGCTTGAGACGCTCAAGACCAGTACCTCCGCCAGGCAATGTACGTCTAGCGATGCTCACGCTGATCCATGCGGCCATCGCCAGCACCGCTAGCGCAATGAAGATTAGTTGCCAGATTACGCTGGGAGACAACCAATCGCGAAACCACGTCTTCGTTTCTTTCGTTCTTCCCGTACGATTCGAAGACGGTTTTTCTTCCGAGTGTTGCCTGGTGGTGCCAGCGATACCAAGGCGGACTAAGATCATAAGCGCCGCGCCTGCTGATCTCGAAGATGCGCGGTTGCCACGAAAGACACGTCGGCCTCATCATTTTTCATTTTAGTCGTAGCCACAAGAGTGCCGACGTACATCGAGGTTTGATTGTTGTCGCGAAACGGAGGGATCTGCTGCCGTACATAAATTTCTGGCAAGGTGCTGCCAAACGGCGAGGCGATCACCAGATTATGCGTAACGTCCCAATCGTCGCGGCGCTCAAAGTGTGCGTCGTAGTTGTTTGTAAAAAAAACGGCATCAGGAAACTGAGGACGCAGCGCTCGGAAAATCATCAGTTTGTCGTAAATGTCGGAACCGAGCAGACCAATGGCACGAATACCTGAGCTGTCCTCTCGCTGCCAGCGCGCGTTGTCCTCTTTCATCTGCCGCGCCAGACGCCGGAGATAATCCGATTGATTCAAGCCCTCCGTCGCCTCGGTCGCGACTGTGTTCTGGCCGAGCTGAGTGTTTTGCTCTTGCTGACGTTGATTGTCTTTGCCCAAGTCGCCCGGCAAACGACCGTCAATTCCTCGCAGGTAGTGATAAGAATGGATCCACTTGTTGCGATGCTACGTATTATCATTGGCATTCTGTCCAGAAGCTTTAGCGGCGAACGTCGTTCCCAGAGATCGTCCATAGAGAGTGTCCCATTCGCTGAGGATCACAATGTGGGATAGGTTTGGAGGAATCAGGGGACGATCCGGGTCCACTTGGCGAACGGCGGCAGATCCTGCGTCGCGCTAACTCCGTCACCAATGTTTTCAAAACCCAGTCGTCCGGCGCGATCGTGCGAACAAAGTGCAGACCGTCAGGGAGGCCCGCGTTGTTACGGATTCTTCGATAGGGTCGTCCGTACGGATTTATTTGCACACTGCTCGAACAAAGCTGAACTCCACCGAGAGAGCGTCACATCCGAGGCAGTCGCCCGAGGCGAAATAATCCAGAGCCCATCGAGCACATTTTCCGCAGCATCGTGTTGCGCTTAATGGGTACCAGCACGCTTCCCGAACCATGCTCTGCAACCCTGTGGAATTTGCAGGGCCAATCAACGTGACGTCGATTTTCTCGCGCAGGTCCCTCTGCGCGAGCTGATCGATCAAGGCGGCGAAACAGCGCAATGGGCTGAGATTGAAATCTACTGCGGGCAACCAGACCACGACGACGCGCCTCGCGCCCTCGGGAAAAACCTTTTCGCGATCCGCTTGTCAACGCTTCACATTCCTCCCACGGAAGGAGCAAGGCGCGGTCAATAGCGGGAAAGGGCACATTTGCCTCCGCCGGCGGCCAGGGGGCAGTAACAAATCCGATGTGCTCACCATCGATCGGAACAAATCCGCTCTCGCTCAATCCTTCGAGCACGGCTTGGCGCGCGCGCAACCGCGACTCGGCTTGTTCGCTGTACGGCCCCGCATCGAGCATCACCGCCAGCAACAGAACAGTCCCTGAAGCCCGAAACGTGGAAGTGCGCTCGCAAAGGAGATTCGTCAACGCACTGATGTCGTGCGATTCAGCGCTGCCTTTTTCGGCTGACGCCCTTGTCGACTTGTTCATCCAGCAACGCCTTTTGCTCTTGCGCGACGCCAATCGGGTCTTGCCACAGGCGCGCGTCCACGTCCTGCGCGGCAATCACTGGAGCAGTCTTTTCGCTCGGAACCGACGGGCGTTCGCTCACAAGCGGCTTGTAGTGCGCGATGACGCCGGCGAGAATTGCCGACGAGTGGCAATAGCGTCGTCCAGGGTATGTCAATCTTTGGTTTGTCGTTGTCTGCCATGATCGCTTCCGTCCGCAGCGATCTGCAGAAAATCGATAGTCGTTAGGCCAGCGGCTTTCGCTTCGTCCACCACTTCGTTTCTCTTGCAGCTGACAAATGCCAGAACCGAGCATGCAAGAGACCAGCTTCCGACTCGCGCGCGAGGGAGAAAAGTCATCCCTGGCTGGCAGCAACGCCTTCACTGAGGCATTATTGATACGTTCGTCGAAAATCCTTCTGGCAAGAAAATTCTGGAAGCCAAGGAACGGACTGCTTCAAGCAGTCGAGGAAGCATAACGGCTGGGAAGCCGTCGTTCCTTGAGTCATTCGACAAATTCCACTTCGACTGGAACGTCGATGTAGCCTCTGCTGTGCGCGGCGGTCAGAAATTTGCGGATAGCCGCGCGTCCAATCTCACCATAATCTCGAGTAAACTTATTCACATACATGCCGATGAATTGACCGGTTAGGTTCGCGCCCATGCCCCGCGCGTAGGCAAGCGAATGGCGCACCGCCTCGTCTCGATGCGCCAGGCCGTAATCGATGCTTTCGCGAATAATTTCGCTGAGATCGTGCCGAATTGCTGGCGGGATATCTTTGCGCACCACATTGCCACCCAGCGGCAATGGCAAGCCCGTTTCGCGCTTCCACCACTCTCCGAGATCGACAATCTTCTCAAAACCGGATTGCGCATAGGTGAGCTGCCCCTCGTGAATGATTAAACCGGCGTCAGCGCGGCCGCTTTTGACTGCGTCAAAAATTTCATCGAACCGCACCACAAGATAATCGAATTTTCCCAGGAAAAGCTGTAGCGCCAGAAACGCGCTCGTCATCTCGCCAGGCACGGCGATTTTCTTGCTGTTCAAGAATTCTCGCGCTGTCGATTCGTTCCTTGAATCCTCATTGGACGTTGGGCGTTGGACGTTGAGCGTTGAGCCTTTTCTCACAACAATTGGTCCGTATCCATCGCCCATGCTCGCGCCAGACGGCAGCAGCGCGTATTTATCGGCCACATAGGCGTACGCGTGAATTGAGATCGCGGAAATATGCAGCTCGGCGCGCCGCGCCCACTCATTCAGCGTCTGAATATCTTCCAGTCGATGATCGAACCGATAACCGCGGAGGTCGATTTTATTCTCCGCCATCGCATAGAACATGAACGCGTCATCCGGATCGGGTGAATGACCCAGGGTAAAGACTTTGGTGCTGGCGTTCGCAACGCGATGCATTGCGCAAACCTATGCTGCGCCGGAAGCCGATGGAACCAAAATCGGGACGACACGCCGTAGCGCAGACTTCCCCGCCACCGGACGGATTCGCTGCGGCGAACAAGTCTGCTGTGTCGCGGGTTTCCAAACCAGCGGGCCGCTCGATCTCGCGCATCGCGCCGATTTGGAAATCGGCGATACAGCAGGTTGGAAAACTGCGCTACAATATTGGGGACGGCTTGGCTTTTCTCGACGCGATTTGTCATTGTCCGATTATGCATCTGGTGAAACCGGATATGGTGCTCGAGGTCGCCTTCAATTCAATCCAGCCCAGCACGCGTCACGTGAGCGGACTCGCGTTGCGTTTTTTAAAAATTAAGGCAATTCGGCCCGACAAGAACGTCGATTCCATCGACACGCTCCGATACGCTCGGGATCTCGCACAACCACGCGCGAATTTGCCGCGATTTTGACGAGGCGCGTAAGTAGCGCCTCGGACTTACTGCGGAGTCGGCGACGGAGTTGGGGAAGTAGCCTCGGCCGCAGGAGATGCTGCCGACGGATTTGTAAAAGTAGCCGCAGGAGGTCCTGCCGACCCAGACCTCATTCTTTGTACTTGTTCCAGCATTTGTTGCCTTCTCTTCTCTCTTTCAGCTCGCACCTGCGCCGGGTCGGGAATCAGCTTCTGAATGTCGGGGGGAAGCTGTTGTAATCTCTTCTCTCTTTCAGCTTTCAGCTGGGAGGGGTCCGCAATTCGGCCCTGAACCCCGGCGGGAATCCTCCGAATGTTCGTTGTGGCTTTCTCCCTTTCGGCCAATGCTTTCTCTCTTTCATCTAATGCTTTCTCGCGTGCGTCCAGCTCCGCTTTCCGTTGAGCAAGTTGTCGTTCGGCCGCCGAATCTTGTTTTTGGCAGGAGCACATCATCGCAAAAGAGATGAGCATCGTCAGGGTAAAAAGTTTTCTCATATCAGGAGTAAACTGCAATTGGTCTTCCGCAATTCGGACCAAGGAAACGGAAGGCCAACGGGTAGTCAAACGAAACTTGACGTGCCTACGGCGCTGGCAGAGTTGTTTTCCGACCGTTCGAATACCTGCTTCAACGCGACAAGTTGTAGCCGCCTCGCTGTGTCGAGGCGCTCAACCGCATTGGCGACGCGCACGGCGACACCCGCCTTCGGTCGCCGCGGCGACCTTCGGCGCGGCAGGCAGCGCCGTGGCTACAGCTTGTCACAAAGAAAACAGCCGCCGCGCGGTTTCGCGCGGCGGCTGTTTCTTAGAACTGTATCCAGGAGGCGCCGACTTCTCTACAGCGCTCCCTCCACAGTTTTATCGATTCTCTACCACTCGGGGCGCCGGCTTGACCATTTCAAGCTGGGCGCTCACTTTTTGGATTTGGGCGGCCTGCTCTCCGAGCTGGGCTGTGAGAGTCTCTATTTGTTTCTGTTGCTGCGCGACCGTTGCTTGCAACTTCTCAACTTTGTCATTGAGCATGGCTTGGTGCTGGGGCTGGGGGCGCGCGCGAGGTTGAGGTGCGCTACGATGTTGAGGTGCGCCACGAGTAGGTACGCTGGGTGCGCCAGCCGGTTGGTCCGGGCTAACAACAACATCCCAGCCAAGGTGGTCGTTCGCAAGGTCTAGAGTAACTACAACAACGCTGCCGCCACGAGGCTGGAAGTTATTCCAGATACCACCCATGTAGGCCTCTGCGGACCCGAACCCGTCAATCGAGAAGTCGGCGATGCGGATCGTACTGTCTTCGTCGCCGATGGTGGAACCAACGAATTGGCCCACGTAAGTGTTAGTGCCGCCAAAGACCAAGTTTGGTCCTGCCCCTGCACCCACGACTGTGTTCTGAAAGCCACCATCGTTATTGAACATTGCCGAAGAGCCAACTGCCGTGTTGAAGTTGGCAGTGCCGCCGAAGCTGAAGTCATTAAACGCGAGCGCGTCATCACCAATGGCGGTGTTTTCAGAGGTGCTATCATTAAAGAAAAGCGCGGACTCGCCCAAAGCGTTGTTGCTGAATCCGGTAGTGTTAAAGAGGAGCGCAGCGGAGCCGACAGCATTGTTGAAGAGGCCATCAGTGTTACTGAACAGTGCCTCAAAGCCGACGGCGGTGTTGTTAAAGGCCGTCGCGGGCAGGGTTCCGGCCGAGTCATTATTGAACAGCGCGCCAGAACCGACGGCGGTGTTGTTCCCGCCATCGTGGTTATTAAAGAGCGCCTGAAAACCAACCGCGGTGTTGTCGTTGGCAGTGGACGGCGAGGTTGCGGTGAAATCATTAAAGAGGAGCGCGTCGGTTCCAACGGCCGTGCTGTTGTTGGCAGTGATGTTGAGCAACATCGCTCCCGTGCCGGCTGCGGTATTGGATTGCCCGTCATTGATGTCCAGCGATCCCGCGCCGACAGCGGTATTGAAAAAGCCGTCCGTCAGGAATCCTTGCGAATACCACCCAAGCGCAGTGTTGAACCCGCCTGTGGTTAGATTGTTAAGGGCGTGGAACCCCTCGTTGGTGTTGCCACCGCCAAGGTCTCCGTCTGCCGCTTGCATTTTTGGCAAAAACGCAAAGCACACCAGAATGAGCGGGATGAGAAGGAACCCGCGCCGTAAAGGCAGCGAGCGAGCCGGATCTCGTCCGCATGAGACTAACGTTTTGAGTTGAATCAGTGAATACATTGAATGTGTTCTTTCTCTTTCCCGGTCATGTTTGTTTTTGGTTTTTGGGTCACTGGGCTCCGAACAGACAAAGAACCTACCGGGTAAAAGTCTTTGTCTATTTTGGAGCCATCTGCGTTGATACTGAATTTCGGCTTTGAGTGTCAATACTTTTTTTAGATTTTTTTTAAGGGGCACGTGGGCTCCCTCGGGTGCCCCGGGACTCCGCGCTCCAAGGTCTCGGCTCACCTGCCTCGCGCGGATTGCTGTTTGCGTTGCTGAGGCTGTTCCGGTAGCCTCAGGCGCATGGCACGGTCTGGTCTCGGTAAAGGTCTTGGTGCGCTAATTGGCACGCCTTCAGTCGCCGCACGCACAGATGGGGACGAGTCGGGCGAAAGAGTGCACCAGATTGATTTGGCGGCCATTGTTCCGAGCGCGTTACAGCCGCGCAAAGATTTTGGACGCGAAGCGTTACAGGAATTGATCGATTCCATTCGGCAGCATGGGATCATTCAACCGCTCATCGTCCGCCAGGCAGGCGCGCGATTTGAACTGATCGCCGGCGAGCGCCGCTGGCGCGCCGCGCGGGAAATCGGCCTTTCCACGGTGCCCGCCATAATTCGAAGCGCCAATGACCTGGAAGTGCTCGAGTTGTCCTTGATTGAAAATCTGCAGCGCGCAGACCTCAACCCCATCGAAGAAGCGCAGGGTTACGCCAGGCTGGCCAACGAATTTGGTATGCGGCAGGAAGACATCGCACTCAAAGTGGGGCGCAGTCGGGCGGCAGTGGCGAACGCGCTGCGGCTTTTGGATCTGCATCCGCAGGTGCAAGTCTGGCTAGCTCAGAATTTGCTTTCAGTGGGTCACGCGAAAGTGCTGCTGGCGCTAAAAGCCCCTGAGGAACAACTGCTCGCTGCGGAGACAGTTCTGCGGCGCAATGCCACGGTTCGTTCCACGGAGCGTTTGGTTGCCCGCCAGCTTGGGATCGGACGCCCGCGGCGGAAATCTCGGCGCGTCGGGATCGAACTTAGCGCGACGACAACGGCAGTAGAAGATTTACAGAACCGGTTGCAACAGCATCTGGCCACCCACGTCACCATCCATCACGGAGACAAACGCGGCCGCATCGAAATCGAGTACTACGGAACGGACGATCTCCAGCGGATCGTTGCTGCCCTGGGGCTGCCGCCGGACGAGAACTGACTTCCCTCCAAATGGTTGAATGGTTGAAGCGGGTGAACGAAACACTTCAGCCGTTTAACGCGTGGTCATCCCGAACGAAGTGAGGGATCTCACGCTCGGTCGCGGGTTCACGCAATCTATGAATGATCTTCGCTGCGATTGGGAGGTCCTTCGCTCCGCTCAGGATGACAATCTAGTTGAGCATTGGACGTTGAGCGTTGGGCGTTGGACGTTGAGCGTTTACTTTTTAAAACCGATCAAGCGATGAGTAATCGGACAGCGATTGCACGTGCCGCACAGGTTTTGCTCCTTGTGTTGACGATATCAGTGACAGAGGCGAGTGCGCCGAAGATTTGGGAAGAATTCTCGGGCGAGAAAGCCTTTGCCCATGTTCAACGCCTCGTTGATTTCGGGCCGCGCCCGGCTGGCTCCAAGGCCATCGAAAAATCCAGAGATTACATTGAGGATCAACTTCGTCGGTCTGGATGGCAGGTGACCCGTCAAGCATTCAGTGACGACACTCCACGAGGCAAGATCCCGTTCGTAAATTTGATTGCCCAATTTTCTGCGCGGGGGAAGGCGGCGTCCCCCTCGTTTTTATTGTGCTCGCATTACGACACAAAAATGTTCGATACCATTCGGTTTGTCGGAGCGAACGACGGCGGTTCCAGCACCGGTCTGCTCCTGGAATTAGCTCGGGTAATGGGGCAGCATCCGGATCTGGCCAGAAAAATTGAGCTGGTGTTTTTTGATGGCGAAGAAGCCTACGAGCAGTTTTCTGAGAAGGATGGTTTGTACGGAAGCCGTTATTTTGCCAGGCAGCTGCAAGGCGCGGGGGCGAAACAATTTCGCGGCGGGCTGTTGTTCGATATGATTGGCGACCGGTCGCTCGGCATCACGCTTCCCTCAGATTCGCCTGCGGAGATGGCGCGCGACATTTTTGCCGCGGCGGAAGCGCTCAAATTGCGAAACTACTTTACCTACCTGGGCCGGGAGCTGATCGACGATCACGTGCCGCTAAATGCGATCGGGGTTTCGACGCTCGACATCATTGATTTTGATTATCCCTGGTGGCACACAGCCGATGACACAATGGATAAAATCAGCGCGCAGAGTCTTCAGACCGTCGGGTCCGTCGCCTCGTATTACCTGTCTGGATTTGCGCTAAAATGATGTTGTTCGTCGTTCGCCTGCCGCGCCGTAGCGCAGCGAAGGCGGGTGCTTCGTCATTCTCTGAATTTATGCATTGCCTGTTGCAAGGTTTCCCGGCAGTCTGATCGTGAATTGCCGCCTCAATGGAGCGCCTCGCATCTACGTCTCATCCAACGCATAAGAACATTGGCGTGATCGGCCTTGGGATCATCGGTCGCGCAGTGGCCGCACATCTCCGCCGCAGAGGGTCTCCGGTTTTCGTTTGGAACCGGTCGCCGCGCCCCGTACCGAATTTTGTCGGCTCGCCGGCGGAACTGGCGAGCCTTTGCGATTACATTCAGATCTTTGTGCCTGACGACGAAGCTCTGCTGCAAACTGTCGAGCAGCTAAGCGCAGACCTTGCGCCGCGTCACATTGTCCTTGTGCATTCAACGGTCGCTCCGGATTCCATGCGTGCTGCAGCGGAAATTGTCGAACGCCGGGCAGCGCGGTTCATCGAGGCGTCGTTTACCGGGAGCAAGGCTGCCGCCGAAAAGGGCGAGCTGGTTTATTACGTTGGCGGAACCGACGCAGCGTTACAGGAAGCGCGTCCCATCCTTGAGGCCAGCAGCAAAGAGATTATCAAGATCGGAGCAGTTGGCCAGGCCAGCGCGATCAAGATCGCAACCAACATGATCACGGCCGCAAGCGTCCAGGCGGCCGCCGAGGCTCTGGCGCTTGTACAAGCGTTAGGTGTGCCGCTGGAAAAGTTCGTCGAAGCGATGCGCGCCAACGCCAGTCACTCCACTACTTTGGCAATGAAACTGCCGAAGATGCTCGAGCGTGATTTTGACCCGCACTTTTCTGTTAAGCACATGCAGAAAGATATGCAGATCGCCAATCAGATCGGTTTGGCGCATTATCTGGATCTGGGAGTGACCGCTGCGGCCCGCGACCAGTTGCTTGAGCAAATGCAGTGGGGTTACGCGGACGACGATTATTCATCGGTCGCGCGCAAATATTTGCACCAGCCTGCTGCGGCATCTTATCAGCCGCCAACGGCCGAGCAAGATGAGCAAGCCACCAGCGGCCCTGCGATCACCAGCTCAGCAGAATCGGAGACACAAAGCCTTGAACCACAAGATGCGGGTGCCGCAGATTCGCAGGAACCTTTGCTCAGTTTCGGGGCGTCAGACGGCGGAGCCGCTAATGAAACGGCACCATTGCGCCGTGGCTTTCTCAAACAGCTGCTGAGCCGGTTTTCGCCCGGGCAAGAATGACGCAGTCGTCTCAAACCGGACAGGGCACCTTTCTCGACCTCTCCGAACGCGCAAAGTTTCAGATCACCGGGACGGACCGGTTTCGGTTTCTCAACGGGCAAATCACAAATGATTTGCGCAAGGCCAGCGAAACAGTCGCCATTGAGGCGTGCGTCCTCAATGCCAAAGGCAAGACGAACGCCCACATTTTCGTTAGTGCACTGGGCGAGTGCTTTTTGGTGGACGCCGAGCCGGAGCTTCGCGAAACACTCCGCAACCGGCTGGAACGCTACGTCATCGCCGACGACGTTCAGATTGATGACGTCACTGATCAATTCTCGCTGTTTCATGTTCTGTCGGAAAAATCGCCAACTCCTGAGCATGGCCGGATCGTTTCCGTACGCCGCTTCGCCGAGCAAGGCTGGGACATCTGGAGTGAGGCGGCGCTTCACGATGCAGTCTGGCAACAATTGTCCTCGGCATTTGGATTTGTCGATCCTGCTGTCGCAGAGGTTATGCGAATCGAACAGGGGATTCCTCGCTGGGGCTCCGAACTGACGGAGGAGATTATTCCGATCGAAGCCAATCTGGAACAACGGACGATCGATTACGAGAAAGGCTGCTACATAGGGCAGGAAGTCATCTCGCGAATAAAGATGTCAGGCCAAACGAACAAACGGTTGTCTGGATTGATTTCGCTGGACGATGTGCCGCTCCAAGCGGGAATGAAACTTGCCGCTCCTTCGGCAGCGGGAAGAGAGGTCGGCTGGGTTACGAGCGCAACGCGCAGCGAACGAATCGGAAAGGAAATCGCGCTCGGATACGTGAAACGCGGGTTTAACAGCCCCGGCACAAAATTAGATGCGTTCCCGGGGGAAAATTCTGCTAAGCCACTTCCGGTCGAAGTGGTCCCGCTTCCATTTCTCTGAGGCCACACAGCAACGGAATCGCTGCGTAGCTCACGGCTTGCGCAGCCAATCGCGGGCCAGCGAAATGTCGGCGGGCGTTAACGCATGTCCCGCGTTGAGAAATTGGACGGTGACGTCCGCACCAGCAGTTCTCAGAAGTTCGACGAGACGCTGCGTTTCCGAAGGTGGAATGATTGGATCGTGGTTTCCCGCTCCGATCCAAACGCGAACGTTCGCGAGCGCCGGTGGTTTCTCCGGCTCAAGCGGCACCATCGCGCGAAATAGAATTGCGGTGCCGAAAGTTTCAGGGCGCAGCAATAGCACACTCGCGGCGATATTCGCGCCATTCGAGTAGCCGACTGCAATGATATTCTTGTTGTCGATGTCGTAGCGATCCGCCGCGGCCGCGACAAAATCAGCCAGCTCGTGCGTGCGCTTTTGTAGATCTTCCAGATCGAATACACCTTCAGCCAGTCGCCGAAAAAATCGGGGCATGCCATTCTCCAAAACTTTTCCGCGTGGGCTCAGCAACGCTGCGTTCGGGTCAAGCTCGCGTCCGAGCGGAATGAGATCGCGCTCATTCCCGCCTGTGCCATGCAGAAGGAGCAGCATGCGATTTGAAGAACCGGGAACGAACTCGTGGATAAAATCCGGCGTCATTGCTTTGTAGGAAGCGCGATCGGCGGCAAAACTTTTTCGATTTGCGCGCGAGCCGACTCTAGCCACGGCGGAAGTCGCAAACTTTGCCCGAGTTGCTTCAAGTCTTCATCCAAGGTGAAGCCCGGCGGGTCGGTTGCGATTTCGAAAAGAATGCCACCCGGTTCGCGGAAATAGATCGAATGAAAATAAATGCGATCGATCACCGGGGTGACGTTGTATCCGAGGGAAACAAGATGCTCCCGCCATTGCCGCTGTTCTGCGTCGTCACGCGCGCGAAAGGCGATGTGATGAACAGAGCCGGCAGCAACGCGGCCCGGGTGCGCGTCGGGCATGCAAAGCAGATCGATCACCCGGCCGGCGGCAGTTTCATTCTGTGAAGCGAATCGAAAGCGATTATTCGACTGATTAACCAACCGGTAACCAAAAGTTTCCGTCAGCAGTTTTGCAGTGCGTTCGTATCCCTCCAAAGCCGCCGAGACGCTATAGAATCCGCTAATCGAATTTTCGGCCGGTACCGAACTGCCCTGCCAGTGCTCGACGTTTGAAGGCGCAGCCGATTCGACCAATTCAATAAGCAGCCCGTCGGGATCGACAAAGCGAATCAGTTCCTCGTCAAATCGCGGACTCGTTCTTTCCGCCGGCACATGTTCTTGCTTCAAGCGCTCCAGCCAGTAGCCGTTCGAGCTTTTTGGAATTGCGAACGCGACAGCATCGACTTGGCCCGTGCCGCGAATTCCGCGTCGCGCGCCGGGCCACGCGAAAAAGGTCATAATTGTGCCAGGCGTGCCGCGCGCATCGCCGAAATAAAAATGATAGGTGCCGGGATCATCGAAATTCACCGTGCGCTTGACGAAGCGCAATCCGAGCACGCCAGCGTAAAAATCCAGATTGCGTTGCGGATCACTGGCAATCGCGGTGACGTGATGAAGTCCGGAAATTTTCGCTTCCATAAAGCCAGAATCGGATTGCGACCTTAATTCTTATTCGGGTTCGCAGAAGCAAGCATCTCGCGAGCACGAGTGCTGCCCATCAATGCGCCACGACGTTGCGGAGTCATTGTTAGCGCACGCTCAAATTCTCTGAGGGCTTCCTGGGGTTGATTTGATTCGAGCAGAAGATCACCAAGTTGTTCGCGCGCTGGAACAATTGCCCCGGGTGTAACGGGGCGTTTTTCGAGGGCGTCTTCTTCATCGGCGGCCCCGCGCATTAACTTGAGAGCTTCGTCGACTTTTCCTTCAGTATGCGCGACCCATGCCAGCGCTTCGTTCATTTGCACGTGTGCTTGCGTTGCCCAGTAATCGTCCCCAGGTGCGCGCAATTTTTCGTAAGCGCTCCTTAATTTTTCAATCTCCTGTCGTGCGTCAGCCGGTTTCCCGCTGCGGGCGAGTCCGACGCTTCGCGTCCAAAGTGTAACTGCCGAGACTTGCGGCGACGCCCCATCGACTGGAACCAAGTGCGCCGCATCTGACCACTGGCGGCGCTCGATCGTGTAGCGCGCAGGCATTGCGCTTGCCGCGTATCCCATCTTGAAATCGCTGCCGTCAAGCCCGCTCATGGCGCGCAATTCATCAAGCACGCGCGCGGCCTCGGTGTCACGGCCAAGTTGAAGATAGGCGTAAACCAGATAATCCATCGCGTGCAGTTCCTCGCCTTTGTCGCCTTGTTCGCGCGCAGCCTTTTGTGCCGCCAGGTTGGAAGCAATCGATTCGTCCCACATTCCCAGTCGCGTGTAGATATGCGATGGCATGTGCAAAGCGTGCGGCGCCGAGGGCGCGATTTGCGAATACGCCTTCGCCGCAGCGACCCCCTGCCGTGCCATTTCTGCATTGTCGCAGGCGTGAATCAGGTAATGGGCGATGCCAGGATGCTGCGGATATTTTCTAAATAAGGGCTCGAGGATAGCGGCGGCCTCTTTCTGTTTTGCATGGCTCGCGTCGCTCGGGGGCGCCATCGCGATGAGCGCAAGCGCATAAAAAATCTGGCACTCGGCGTCGTTCCGATAACGCCCCGCTAGCTTTCGCATGGCCTCCGCGTAACGATTCACTCGTTCCTGGTAAGGCAGGGAATCGGCATTTGTGTAAATCAAACTCAGGGCGTCGATGAATTCGCGCTCGCGATCTGAGCTGCTGAGCCTTTTCGCCTGTTCGATTTCGGCAAGCCCACGAGCGATGTTTTGCGGCGCAACTGGCGGCTCCCACAGTTGATGGAAATAAGTCATGGCCACGCCCCAGTGCGGCGCAGCGCAGTTGGGATCTTTGGCTGCCACATCGCGAAATGCTTTTTCCGCGGCGGAGTATGCGAACGAATGCAAAAGCGCCACCCCTCGCTCGAAACTTTTCTGGAATTTCCTCGAACACGAAGTAGGAAACTGGACACTGCCAAGTTTTTCCGGGACCGGATGCTCATGTTCCGGAACAGCAGCCCATGATTGCGACTCACCGCAGCCGAGCCAGACAAGGCAAACACACAAGCCCAACACCGCGCGCATCTTTTGATTTTGAGGCGTCACGGCTCTCATCATCACGCGTCTTCTCCGGATGATCTAATTGTTAATCGCCAAAAACAATTTTGCCACAAACCACTGTCATTACGATTTATTCGATCTTCCGGGCTTGACGCTTTGGGGGAGTTCTGACGTGATCGGATGTCGCACAACAATTTTTGAATCAACATGAACGACGAAATTTATTTTGCCCTCTCGCGACCTATTTATAGAATCTTCGTTACCCCTCGGACGAGCGATTAACCTTAACCCTTTGCAGCGTCTGAACCAGACAGTTCCTGAGCACAGTTTTCTTTTATTGGCAGCGTGGCGAACCAACTTCGCCAGCGGGGCTGCCGATTACTAATCATGGCAAATTTCTTTCCACGCTGGACGAATTTGGTGCCGATCAAGCTCGTGGTTTGCGGCATCGTGATCGTTTGTGGATTGACCGCCGGAACGTGGTATTACGTCACGCCAAAATACACCAAAGTCAGATATCAACCGATCCAACCGGTGCCGTTTCCGCACGACATTCACGTTACGCAGCTCGGAATGGATTGCCGGTATTGTCACAGCTTTGTGGAAGTCGCGGCGCAGTCGAATGTGCCGAACACGCAGGTCTGCATGAACTGCCACACGCAGGTGCAAAAGGACAACCCGAAGCTGGAGCCCGTGCGGGTGAGCTGGAAGACAGGTGAGCCTATCGATTGGGTGTGGATCCATCGCACGGTCGATTATGTCTATTACAATCACTCGGCGCACGTGAACCGGGGCATCAGTTGTTTCAGTTGCCACGGTCCCGTCAATCACATGCCGGTGGTTTATCAGGCCAAACCACACAGCATGGGGTGGTGCCTGGAGTGTCATCGGCATCCCGAAAATTTTCTGCGGCCGGAAGATCAGGTTTTCAATCTCGATTGGAAACCGGACGACGTGAAGCCGGCGGAGTTTGTGGAGAAATACGGAAAGCCGAAAGGCGTGACCGAAGATTGGTCGAAGAGAAAGACGCTAAGCCAAACCGAGATCGGCGAGACGCTGAAGGAGCGCTGGAATATTACCCCGCCGCAAAATTGTCAGGGGTGTCACCGATGAAACGTGTCTTCCACCATCCACCGGAGCCAGTAAACGGAAAGCATTACTGGCGAGGCCTTGGGGAGTTGAGCGATACGCCAGAATTTCGCCAATGGCTGGAGCGCGAATTTCCCGCAGGCGCGGCAGAGTTAAACGGCGACGAATGGTCGCGGCGCGATTTTTTGAAATTGATGGGCGCATCCATGGCGCTGGCTGGGGTTGGCCTGACGAGTTGTCGTCGCCCGGAAATGCACCTGGTGCCCTTCACCAAGAGCGTGGAATGGACGATTCCCGGAAAATTTCTCTACTACGCCACCGCGATGCCCCGGCGCACCGGCGCAATCCCTCTGATTGCAACGACCGTGGACGGACGCCCAATCAAGTTGGAGGGCAATCCGTTGCATCCGGCCAGCGGCGGGGCGACCGACACTTTTGTCCAGGCGTCGATTCTCGATTTGTACGATCCGTCGCGGTCGCAACGCTTCGTTCACAAAGGCAAAGCGAGCAGTCGCGCGGAGTTTGACAGTTACATCGGAAAACTTCGCGACGCGGTTACCAGCCAACAGGGGGACGGTCTTGCGTTCCTGGTTGGCGAAACGCATTCGCCCACACGTGAACGATTGCGCAGTGAATTAGAAAAAATGTTTCCGAGCATGCGCTGGTGCGTTTATGAACCGCTCCTGAGTCAGGAGCAGGCAACTGCTGTGCAAAACGCGTTCGGAGCTGGCGCGCGGCTGATTCCGAAATTGGATCGCTCGGATGTAATCCTCGCTTTGGACAGCGATTTTCTCGATTGCGGACAGGGCGATCTCGAATCGGTGCGCGCATTCACCGCGCGGCGAAGAGTGAATTCTTCGAAAGACAGCATGAACCGGCTGTATGTGGTCGAGAATCGCTTCACGCTCACCGGTGCAATGGCGGACCACCGGTTGCGTTGTCCTGCGAGCCAAATCGCCGCGTTCACGCATGCGCTTGCGCAAAAAATTCTCGGCGGCACAAACGATGCCGGGCTGGGGGCAGTCGTCGGAAATGTACAAACTCCCGCAGGTGGTTCGAACTTTGATGAGCAATGGCTTACCGAGGCGGCGAATGATCTTCTCGCAAAACCGGGCGCAAGTTTGGTGCTAACCGGTCCCAATCAGCCGCTCGCAGTACAATTGCTCGTTTACGGGATCAATGCTGCGCTGAAAAATCTCGGGCAGACGTTGGTGGTCCGGCAGGTTCCGCAGAATCCGCGCACGATAGACGTTTCACAACTGGCGTCGGACATAAACGACGGCCACATCAAGCAACTGTTCATTCTCGGCGGTGATCCGGTTTACAATGCAAAGCGCGGTCTGGTGCAGGATCGGCAGACCAACCTGCCGCTTGACTGGGCTGATCTGCAAAAAAAAGTGCCGGAAATTGTGCGACTCGGTTATCACGAGGACGCCACATCGGCGCTAAGTGAGTGGCACGTTCCGCTCGCGCATTATCTGGAATCGTGGGGCGACGCGCTTACATCCGGGGGCGATTATTTGTCGATTCAACCAATGATCCTGCCGCTCTTCGGCGGACTTTCAGAAATTGAACTGCTCAACGCGCTGCTCGGCGGCCCAAAAACAGAAGGGCCCGGACTGGTGCAGGAAACTTTCCGCGCCACTAATCCACCGGGTGATTTTCAAACTGCGTGGTCGCGTTTCCTTCACGACGGCTTTGCTTCGAACGTTCGGCCGCGTGATCAGACTTCCTCATTCAATGCAAACGCCGCTGGATCGCTAGGCCAAAGCTCGTGGACGTTTCCGTCAGCGCCGACGCCAGATTCACCGGAGATTGTGCTGACGGCCAGTTACGAAATGGACGACGGCCGCTACGCCAATAACGGCTGGCTTCAGGAATTGCCCGACCCGATAACCAAACTCACGTGGGACAATGCCGCACTGATGAGTCCTGGCTTCGCGAAGGCGCTCGGAGTGTATACGGGCGACCTTGTGCAAATCACAATCACAGAAAAGAGCGGCGGCGGGGAGCCAATTAGGCGCGAGCTCGTCATCGCGACGCTCGTGTCGCCGGGGCATGCTGACAATTCGATCACAGTTCCACTGGGTTACGGCCGAAAGATGCCAGAGTTCTATGAGCTGCCCTACGCGGGCGGGGCGCTCAAAGAACGACCGGGAATCGCGGAGCAATCCGGCTTCAATGGTTACTTCTTGCGTACAGCGGCAAATCCGCATTTCGCCGTCGCTGGTGGGAAGGGAATTGAGAGTGTGAAAGTGACCAAAGTCGGTCGCACTTATCCGTTCTCGATCACGCAGGAACAGTTCAGTATCGAAGGGCGCGGTCTGGTTAGGGAAGCAACGCTGGAAGGCTATCGCGCAAATAACGAGTTCGCGAAGAAGGTTCCGGGCGAAGAGGAACTACCGCCCCAGCCGCCGAGCATTTACTCGCATCCGCCACTAGACGCACCGCAGCAGTGGGGAATGTCTATCGACCTGAATGTTTGCACCGGGTGCAGCGCGTGTGTCATCGCCTGTCAGGCCGAGAACAACGTCCCTGTCGTGGGTAAGTTACAAGTGGCGCATGGCCGCATCATGCACTGGCTTCGTATCGATCGCTATTACGCCAGCCGCAAACCATACAACCAGGACCGTGGTGATTGGCCAGAGAACCCGGAAGTGGTCCATCAACCGATGCCCTGCCAGCATTGCGAAAACGCGCCGTGCGAGACCGTTTGCCCCGTGAACGCAACCGTCCACAGCGAGGACGGCCTCAACGTCATGGCTTACAATCGCTGCGTCGGCACCCGCTATTGCTCCAACAACTGTCCATTCAAGGTCCGCCGGTTCAATTATTTCGATTACAATCAGCGGCCAGTCGGCAAAAGGAAGATCAAAGGCGCATTCAGCATCTACGAAGAATATTTCGCGCCCCTAACGACCAAAGGCGCGCCGGACATTATCAAGATGCAGAAAAATCCCAACGTCACTGTGCGCATGCGTGGCGTGATGGAGAAATGCACATTTTGCGTGCAGCGTATCGAAGAAGCAAAAATTTCGGCACACGCCCGTGCAGGCGCGTCTGCGGACACGCGGATACCGGGCGATTCATTTACCACAGCGTGCGCACAAGCCTGCCCCACCGGCGCGATTGTTTTTGGCGACATCAAAGATCCGCAAAGTCATGTTTCAAAAATGAAACAACAGGACCGCAATTATCGCTTGCTTGATTATTTGAACGTCGTTGCGCGAACGAGTTATCTGGCGCGCATCCGCAACCCCAATCCAAAGATGCCGGACGCCAAGGACATTGGAGTCGCGAGTTTGGTCGAACACGTACCAGAATGATGATTTTTCGATTTTACCAATTCGCAATTTGATCCATGGACGCAGCACCGACAGCACCAGAAATCAAAGAAGCCGAGCGCGAGATCGCAAGGGCGCCGCTTGTCTTAAACCGGCGCAATTTCAGTTGGCTGACCGAGCGCATTTCGGGTGTCGTGGAACAACCAGCCCCGCGCTGGTGGTGGGTGGCGTTCACCATCACCGCGAGTGCGGCGACGTTCGGCCTTTTTTGTCTTGGCTATCAAATTTCCACGGGTGTTGGCACCTGGGGAAACAACATCCCGGTTGGCTGGGCCTGGGACATCACCAACTTCGTTTTTTGGATCGGTATCGGACACGCGGGCACATTGATCTCCGCCATCTTGTTTTTGCTTCGGCAAAAATGGCGTACGTCGATCAACCGCTCCGCGGAGGCGATGACGCTCTTTGCAGTCATTTGCGCCGCGATTTTCCCCGGAGTCCATGTGGGGCGTGTCTGGATGGCGTGGTATCTGGCGCCCATCCCAAACAACTGGGCGATCTGGCCAAATTTCCGCAGCGCACTGATGTGGGACGTGTTTGCGGTTTCGACGTACTTCACGGTGTCAGTCCTATTTTGGTACACCGGTTTGGTCCCCGATCTGGCGACGCTGCGCGATCGAGCTAGGACAAAAATCAGAAAGTTTCTCTTCGGGATTTTCGCCCTTGGCTGGCGCGGTTCGAACCGGCACTGGCGCCATTACGAAATGGCTTACCTGCTCCTGGCCGGTCTCTCGACCCCGCTCGTTCTCTCCGTGCACAGCGTTGTGTCTTTCGATTTCGCTACGTCGGTCTTGCCCACCTGGCATACCACGATTTTCCCGCCGTACTTTGTCGCAGGCGCGATCTTTGGCGGCTTTGCCATGGTGCTGACGTTGCTGATTCCAGCGCGTGCGATCTTCAAGCTGTACGATGTCATTACGCCGCAGCACATCGACAAAATGGCGAAAATCATTTTGCTAACGGGTTCGTTCGTTGGCTACGCGTACACGATGGAGTTTTTCGTTGCCTGGTATAGCGGCAATTACTACGAGCGGTTCGCGTTTTGGAACCGCGTGTTTGGTCCTTACTGGTGGTACTGGTGGTTCGGCATGCTTTTCTGCAATTGCCTCTCACCACAACTTTTCTGGTTTAGATGGTGCCGACGCAACATCCTTGTCGTGTTTTTCGTCGCCATGTGCGTCAACGCCGGGATGTGGTTCGAGCGCTTTATCATTATCGCCGGTGGATTGCACCGGGATTTTCTTCCATCCTCGTGGCGCCTGTTTATCCCGACGTGGGTCGACATCTGGACATACATTGGGACGCTCGGAATTTTCACTTCACTGTTCCTGCTTTTCATCCGGTTCCTGCCGATGATCGCGATGTCGGAAGTGAAGACCGCAACACCCGAAGCGGACCCGCATTACGGCGAGCCCACGGGAATTCAATCGGCATCTCCGGGCGGAAAGGAGCGCACACGATGAGAACGCTCCGTCGTTTCTGTAGCCGCGTCTCTGTGAGACGCGCTCCGCGTGCGTTCCAAATGTCTCAGCTATGCGCCTCACACACCGAGGCGGCTACAGCAATTCGCGGAAAGGAACGCACACCATGATGCGGACACCTGCCGGTCACAGAGTTTACGCCATGGCTGCGGAGTATCCGAGCGCAGCTGCCCTTTACGAGGCGGCCAAGCGCGTCCGGGACGCAGGATTCAGACGCTGGGATGTTTTTTCGCCATTCCCAATACACGGAATGGATGAAGCGATGGGACTGGGCAAATCGTGGCTGAGCGGCTGGGTTTTGTTCGGTGGGGTTTCTGGTTTGCTTACCGCTGCCCTCGTCGAATTTGGCCCGTCGTGGGGTCTGTATCGGCTCGATGTGCACGGTAAGCCCTGGAATTTTTGGACTGTGCCCGCGTTCTTCCCGATCATGTTCGAGTTGACCGTGCTCTTCGGCGCATTCGCTGCCTTTTTTGCCTGGCAAGTCATGAATGGGTTACCGCGCTGGTATCACCCGATGTTCAACTGGGAGCGATTCAGTCGCGTAACCAACGACGGATTTTTCCTGGCAATTGAAGCGCGCGATCCGCGATTCACCGAAAACGGCGTGCGCCAGTTGCTGGAAGAAACCGGCGGAGAACACATCACCATCGTTCACGAGGATTAAACATGTTGCGTGGATTTGTTGTGATTTTTGTTTTGTGCACGATCGCGGTCATCGCGGTGTTTGGGTTTCGTGGACAAATCAGCACCCAGCCGCCGCTGGAGGTTTTCCCAGACATGGTGCGCCAGATGAAAGTGCGCGCGCAAGCGCCGCTCGATTTCTTTGCGGATGGGCGTGGCCCGCGGCTACCGGTCGTCGGTACCGTTCCAATTGGCTACGAAATGCCGAAGTCCACCAGTCGGACGGACTCGTCCCGTGGCGAGCCAGAGACGCTCGAGACACAGGCAGCCGCGGTCGGATCCTGGTCGCATCCACATGCCAGCTTCAGCGTCGGTACCGATTACTACAACACCGGCAAGATGGGAGATCACTGGGGAACCGGTATTCCACTGGAGGTGACGCGCGAGTTAATGCAACGCGGGCAACAACGTTTCAACATCACTTGCGTGATGTGCCATGGCGCTGCGGCTGCGGGCAACGGGATCACCAAACAATACGGACTCGCCACAGTGGTTTCGCTCCAGGACGAACGGATCCGCAAAATGTCGGACGGCGAAATTTTCAACACCGTCACCAACGGCAAAAACACCATGATGGCTTACGGACCAAACATCATTGTGCCGGATCGGTGGGCGATCATTGCTTACCTGCGCGCTTTGCAGCGCAGTCAAAACGGCGTGATTGCCGACGTGCCGCCGGAACATCGCGCCGACTTGGACAAACCGGCTGAGAACAAACCGCCAGAGGCCAAACCCGCAGCAAAGCAGGAGGCGTCGAAGAAATGAGCGAACGTTTACAAACAGTCCCGGCACCGGAAGGCGAATATTTCGAAAGCAGTCGCTTCACTGGGCTTTCGCTTCTTCTTGGATCAGTTGCTCTCGTCGCACTGGTACTCTGCGCCGTCGGCGCAATCGTGAATCCGCATCAATTTAGTTATTCCTGGCTGTTTGCATTTGCGTTTTTCTTTACGCTCTGCGCCGGCTGCTTTTTCTGGACAATCGTTCATCATGCGACCGACGCCGAATGGAGCGTCGTCGTGCGCCGACAATTGGAAAATATTGCTGCGTTGCTGACTGTCCTTGCGCTTCTGTTTGTGCCGATTCTTCTGCTCCGTCACCACCTCTATGCGTGGATGGATATTCCGCGCGGAGTCGAACCGTCGCTCGACACCAAACGGGCGTATCTCAATTGGACTTTCTTTTTCGTGCGCGCTGTAGTGTTCCTCGGGTTCTTCCTTTTGGCGGCGCTCGCATTGCGCAGACTTTCGGTGGAACAGGACAAGGACGGTAGTCCGCGCTTCACCATCGGAATGCGCAAGGTCTCATTTATCAGTCTGCCAATGTTTGCGCTTTGTCTGACTTTCGGCGCCTTCGATTGGCTGATGAGCCTCAATTATCACTGGTTCTCAACGATGTTCGGCGTTTACATCTTTGCTGGCGCGGCCGGTGCTTCGATGTCGCTGCTTGTTCTGGTGATCACGGCGTTGCGTCAAGCGGGTTATCTGAAGGACGTCGTGACCGTGGAGCATTATCACATCATGGGAAAATGGATGCTGGCCTTCTGCGTTTTCTGGGCCTACATCGGTTTCGGCCAGTACATGCTCATCTGGTACGCAAACATTCCCGAAGAGACGCAGTATTTCATCACTCGAAACACGCAATCCTGGTGGGCACTGAGCATGCTCCTGGTGATTGGCCGGTTTTTCATAGCGTTCCCGATTTTGCTGATGCGCTCGATCAAGACGCATCCGCACCAGCTCTGCATCGTCGCGGGATGGATTGTCTGCATGCAGATGCTCGACATGTACCTCATTGTGCTGCCTTCGTTACACGGCACCGGCGTTCATCGTCAGCATTTGGGATTTGCTGTCGGTCATCGCCATCGGCGCGACGCTCGGTTTCGTCTATCTGCGACTGGTGCCCAGGACATCGCTGTTTCCTGTCCGCGATCCGCGTCTGATCGAATCCCTGAAAACAGTCAACTGAAATGGCCGAGCCCGAATCTCTTCGCCACATTGCACGTTCGCGTGCCCCGTTGTCCACATGGTTAGGCGTAGTGCTTCTCTTCGCATTGTTCGGCGTGATCGTGCTCGCAATAATTGGACCGTCACCGCGGGGAAGTGATTACGAAGAGACACGCGCGAAAAAGCGCATGGAAAATCTGAAAACGTCGCGCGAAGACGCAGATAAGGCGCTGAATACTTATGCTTGGATCGACAAGAATAAAGGCCTTGTTCGCATCCCGATCGGTCGCGCCATGGAACTGACGATTGCGCAGTTAGTCCAGCAAAAACCCGCAGCGGCGGGTCCAATCGCCACGCCCGCCTCCGCCGAGGCTACGGCGGGCAAGCCGGAAACGCAGGCTGCTTCGCCCGCGCCAGCCGGTTCTCCGCAACCGAGCGCCACGCAACCCGCTGCATCGCCTTCACCCGCAGCTCAATCGTCGCCTCCCGCTCCCGCTTCACCCGCTCCAGCCAAAACTCCATGAACGCCACCGGAATTCCATTAAAAGAACCAGCGATCTCTGCTGTCGCGGGAGACACAGAGCAGTTGGAGCGCGCGTACATCGACGCGTCAACACGCGTGCCGGTGCTGATGTTTTATACGTCGGCGATGGCGTGGCTGATCCTCGGCACGCTGTTAGCTGGTTTCGTTTCGTTCAAGTTGCACTCACCTGATTTGCTTTCGGACATCAGCTTTCTGACGTGGGGGCGTGTGCGCCCCGCCCACATGAACGTGATGGTTTACGGCTGGGCGTCCATGGCTGGAATGGGAACCGCGATTTGGTTGATGGCGCGACTGTGCCGCACCGTGTTGCGATATCCGCTGTTGCTCGTTGCGGGCGCTTGCTTTTGGAATTTGGGCGTGCTGCTGGGCGTCGGCGGCATTCTGCTCGGTGACAGCACCGGCTATCAATGGCTCGAGTTTCCGGGCTACGCAGCGATCATTCTTTTCGTCGCTTATACGCTGGTTGCCTCGTGGGCGGTGCTCATGTTTCGCTATCGACGCGGCGAACAAATTTACATTACACAATGGTATTTACTCGGCGCGTTCCTCTGGTTTCCGTGGCTCTACGCCGCTGGGCAAATGATGCTCTTCGTCGTGCCGGTGCAGGGCGTGTTGCAATCGGCTGTCGGCTGGTGGTACGCAAATAATCTGCTCTTTCTCTGGTTCGGCGCCATCGGCCTCGGCACCGCGTATTACATGATTCCGAAAGTGATTGGGCGTCCCGTTTACAGTTATCATCTGGCCACAATCGGTTTTTGGAGTTACGCGTTGTTCTCAAGCTGGACCGGAATGCAGCGCCTCGTCGATGGACCGTTTCCGGCGTGGATGATCACGGCCAGCATCGCGGCGACGATCCTAACGATGATTCCGGTGGCGACTGTTGGCCTGAATCATCATATGACGATGCAAGGCTATTTTCCGCTGATGCGCTACAGCCCGACGCTGCGGTTCACCGTGTTCGGCGCGATGTCTTATACGGTCTTTAGCGTGGTCGGCGTGTTGATTTCGCTCCGCTCGGTCGCGCGCTACGTCAACTTTACCCAGGCCAGCATCGCTTACTCGCATCTCGGTCTTTACGCATTTTTCACCATGGTGATTTTCGGTTCGATGTACTACATCGTCCCGCGTTTGATCGGCCGCGAATGGCGTTACGCTTCGTTGATCAAACTGCATTTCTGGGCATCGGCTTACGGCATCGGCCTGATGACGCTCATGCTGCTCGCGGGCGGTTTTCTTCAAGGTTCCAGCATGGAAGATCCCTCGCTCGCGTTCAGTGAGAGCGTAGAAACGGTGCTGCCGTATTTGCGCGGGCGTAGCCTCGCCGGTCTTTTGCTTACCGCGTCGCATTTTATTTTCGCGTATCACTTCGGGTTGATGCTCTTGGGATTGGGCCGGACATCGACCGTCCCAACATTCCTCAACCCCGTCGAAGCCGAGGCTTCTGGAGGGCACTAATGAAAGGACTCGCTCCTCTCTTTCTCGGAATCTTCGGCACGTTCGCCTTTTCGTGGCTCGGATTGACCGTTATTCCGAACTGGCAAATCGGCCATCTTAATCCGCAATCGGACGAAGAAGGCACCGACATTTATCCGCAGCCGCAATCGGGTATGTTCGAGCGCGGCGCGCACGTTTACGCCGCGAACGGCTGCATTTATTGTCACAGCCAGCAAGTCCGCGCCGATTACGCCGCGGACGACATCGAACGAAAATGGGGAAATCGTCGCAGCGCACCGCGCGATTACATTTTCGAGCAGCCGGTGTTTCTTGGGAAAATGCGCATGGGCCAGGACATCGCGAACATAGGTGCGCGCGCCCCAGCCGAACAGGCGAGCCCGGCTCCAGCTGGCGCTGCCGCTCCTCAAGCATCACCGAGTGGAGGAACAAGTCCCGCCGCGTCAGCTGCACCGCAAGGAGGAGCGCCAGCCACTTCTCCTACAGCACCCGGAGGATCGCCAGCAGCGTCTCCAAGTTCGCCCGCACCAAAGCCACCAACAAGTCCTGCTCCTGCGGCTCCTCCTACAACTGCATCTCCCACAGCAGTTGCGGCGAATTCAAATGCGGCCGTATCACCAACCCCGGCAGCAGGAGCGCCATGGCCAGTTCAAACCGCTGGCGAGCCACCGATGTACTCCGCTGCCTGGCATCATGTGCATCTTTATTCGCCGCGCAGCATCAATGTCGATTCGAACATGCCGTCCTATCGTTTTCTCTATGAAAAACACCGCATCCGCGACGCGCGCTCGGCGGACGCGCTGCAGCTCACCGGCTCCGACGCGCCACCCGAAGGCTGGGAAATTGTTCCCAGTTTCGACGCGAAATGTCTGGTCGCTTACTTGATGTCGCTCAATCAATCGCATCCGCTCAACGAAGTCAGATCAGTCGCAGGCGCGCCAGCAGCGCCCGCGCCCGCGGGATCGCCACCACCGCCGGCGCCTGCTCCTGCAAAATGACAACGCAATGAACGAAGAACCGAAACCGCCCGCACGCATAGGCCAGGGAATGGATTACGGCGAACAGGCCGACGTCCAACAGGTGCACGCCGCTGTTCAACGTGAAAAACGCGAGCCACGCGTCGGCGCAGAGCCGCTCTCGATTTGGCTTATCGCGATCTACGGATTAGCGGTATTTTTTGGCGGCGCATATCTCGGGCGCTACTCTGGAAATTTCATGAGCGGCGGACTCGACCCGATGGGCGCGCCGCCAACGACGAAAAAAACAGCGGCGGGTCCAGGTGGCGGCGAGCAAGCTGCCGAATTATCGCCGCGCGATCGCGGCAAAAAGATTTTCGCAGCGAATTGTCAGACGTGTCATCAAGCCACCGGCCAGGGTGTGCCCGGTCAATATCCGCCGCTGGCAGGTTCGGAATTTACGAACGGCGGCTCGCGACGCATGGCCATGATTGTGCTCAAAGGCTTGCAAGGCCCTGTGAAAGTTAAAGGGCAACAGTATGGTACCGCAGTCATGCAACCGTGGGACAAAACCTTGACCGACCAAAAAATTGCCGACGTCATGACCTACGAGCGGAGTGAGTGGGGCAACAGCGCCAGCCCAGTCACGGCTGAACAAATCGCAGCATTACGGAAAGAACTTTCCAATCATCCCGAGTCTTTCATTGAACACGACATTCTCGCCGCTCCTGACGAAGATCTTCCCGGCGGCGCGCCTGCAGGGGGCGCGGCGCCAAAACCCGGCGAAGCCGCAAAGCCCGGCCAACCACCCAAGCCGCAAGGCTAGCGCACGCCGGCGCCCGACGATCTCGGGTTTTGTTATGAGATCCAAACTTGCCGTTTATTCCTTGATCTTTATGAGCGGCGTCTGCGCGAATGCCCAGCCGAAGCCATCGGCAACGTTGATCATCACCAATGCCGCAGTTTACACAGTAGATAAAGGGCATCCCAAGGCCGAAGCCGTGGCTGTTACCGGCGATCGCATAGTGGCTGTCGGCTCACGCGCGGAGATCGATTTGTGGCGTGGCCCGGAAACGAAAGTGATCGATGCCGGCCGCAAGCTGGTGTTGCCTGGATTCAACGACGCGCACGTGCATTTCATTCAAGGCGGAGCGCAGCTCGATCAAGTTCAGCTTACTGATGCTGCGAGCCCGGAGGAGTTCGCGAAGCGCATCGCGGCACAGGCGAAAAAGACGCCGAAAGGCGAATGGATTTTGGGCGGACGCTGGGATGAAACCAAATGGCCTAAGCCGGAGCTTCCGACTAAAGAGCTCGTTGACGCAGTGACGGCTACTACTCCAATTTTCGTTGAGCGCTACGACGGCCACGAAGCGCTCGCTAATTCGGCGGCGATGAAACTCGCCGGCGTTGACGCCAAAACCGCGGACGTTCCGGGCGGAGTCATCGTGCGCGACGCAAGCGGAAATCCCACTGGCATTTTCAAGGACGCAGCGCAGGAACTGATCAACAAGGCGATTCCACCAATGTCACACGAGCAGCGGATACGCGTTGCTCGCCGGGCGCTGGAGCACGCAGCATCTCTGGGCATCACGAGTGTGCAGCACATGAACCCAGAGTTTGCCGACGTGGCTGCCTATTCCGAGCTGGCGGAAAAAGGTGAGCTCACCACGCGCATTTACGCGGTCCCGATGGAGACGGACTGGCGAGACCAGGCAAAGGTTGGACTTCGTCACGCGTGGGGCTCGAGTTATCTGCGACTCGGCGCAGTGAAGGGCTATGCCGATGGCTCGTTAGGCTCGCGAACGGCGTACATGTTCGAGCCGTTTGCCGACGATCCCGGCAACAGCGGCCTGTTGAGTGACGAAATGCATCCGCCCAGCGCCATGCGCGAGCGGTTGATGGGGGCCGACGCCGCCGGATTGCAACTGCGTGTTCACGCCATCGGCGACCGCGCAATCTCCATGATGCTCGACATTTTCGGCGATATCGAAAAGGAGCACGGCTATCACGACCAGCGTTTTGCCATCGAGCACGCGCAGCACACGGCGCAAAAAGATTTCGAGCGATTTGCGAAGCTCCATGTCATTGCCTCGATGCAGCCTTATCACGCCATCGACGACGGCCGCTGGGCGGAAAAACGCCTCGGTCACGATCGCGCGCGCTATAGTTACGCATGGCGTAGCTTCCTCGATCACGGCGTGACGCTCGCCTTCGGAACCGATTGGCCTGTCGCTCCGCTCGACCCGATGCTGGGACTTTACGCCGCAGTCACGCGCGCCACGCTGGATGGGAAGAATCCCGGCGGCTGGATTCCGGAGGAAAAGATCACGCTGCCAGAGGCGGTGGAAGCCTATACAATGGGCGCGGCGTTCGCTGAATTTCAGGAACGCGAGAAAGGCTCCATTACACCAGGTAAACTGGCTGACATGGTCATTCTGAGTGATAACCTTTTTGACCTCAAACCGGAAGCCATTCGCAACGTGAAGGTGGAAACCACAATTCTGGGAGGCAAAGTGGTGTACGGACAGCGATGAACCTTGACGCCAGGGTCGCCTGCTCGAGTGCAATTGTCTCCTGTCTTGCCAGAAAACTGCATCATGGCATTTTGGATGCGACCTCGTAGCCTTTTTCTCGTCACCGCGGCCGGTCTCGCGTCTGCGGCGTTCATCGTATCTCGGCACTGGGCTTCATCCGATTTGGTGGTCGCTATGGTTGGCGCCGATTCCAGTTCTCGCGATTGCGCCGCGACTTTCCGGCCGGGCCGCTTTTCTGCTCGGTGCAATTGCGTGGTTCCTCGGCGAAATGAACCAATGGAACTATGCCCGGCATGAGATGGAATTGCCGCTGCCAATCACCATTCTCTACTTTGTAGTTCCTGCCGTGATTTTCGGCTTGGGCGTTCTATTTGTGCGCAGTTTCATCCGGCGCGGATCGCTCTTCCTGGCCTCGATTGCTTTGCCCGTTTACTGGGTGACGTACGAATATCTTACCGCGACGGCGTCGCCTCACAGCACGTGGGGCAATCTCGCTTACACACAAATGAATTGTCTCCCCGTGATCCAGATCGCTGCGATTACCGGTCTTTGGGGAATCAGCTTTATCGTATTTCTATTTGCAGGCGCCGCGGGAACTCTGTTGAGCGGCGCGGGAAAACCGTGGCTGCGTCGCGTGCTCGCCGTCGCTATCGGATTCGTCGTTTGTGCTGTGCTTGTTTTTGGCAAATGGCGGTTGCAATCGAATCCTTCGGCTCAATCCGTTGCAGTGACACTCATCGCCAGAGACGTGCCGATGAGTGTCTACCTCGGCTCTGAAGAGCAAGCCTTGGAACTGTTGCGTGAGTATGCTGACGAGGTTCGCCGTGTTACTCCAGCCGGAACACAGGCCGTTGTTCTTCCGGAAAAAATCGGGCGCGTCAGCGAGAGCGCGCTAGCGGAAGTGGATGCTCTCTTTTCTTCGGCTGCGACTGATACACGCGCGGCGATTGTCCTTGGCCTCGTTCGAAGAACGCCGTCGGCTGCCTTCAACTCTTCGCGCCTTTATTCCGCCGATGGAAAATTAGGGGCGAACTACGACAAGCATCATCTCTTGCCTGGAGTTGAGCCTGAAAAACCAGGGGACAAACGAGTACTTCTCGATGAGCCGTTCGGACGTTGGGGATTGCAAATTTGTAAGGACATGGATTTCCCGCAGCTCAGCCGCGAATACGCAGCCGACGGAGCGAACTTGCTGCTGGTGCCTGCGTGGGATTTCAATCTGGATCGCTGGCTGCACGCGCGCATGGCCGTCCTGCGCGCGGTCGAAAACGGTTTCGCCTTGGCTCGTTCGGCGCGCAACGGATTGTTAACACTGAGCGATAACCGCGGTCGCATCCTGGCGGAAACGTCGACAGTGCCCGGTCGATTCGTCTCAATTAGTGGGAAATTAAACGTCGCGCGCGAGCAAACTTTCTACACTCGGGCCGGCAATTGGTTCGCATGGGTTTGTGTCGCTGTGTTCGTCAGCCTGCTGGCTTTCCAGCTCTTTGCGCAACCACGCGGCAGAGAGAAAACCGCGTAATTGAATGCACGCAAACTACGACGCCGTCGCGCTCGCAGGAATAAAAGTTTCCGGTTCGTCGAATCGAAGTTTTTTACCCAGCTCGTGCCGCAGCAGCAATAAATTCACGCACATCTGAAGAACGATCGACCCCACCGACAGATACCAGATGTGCCGAATGTCAAAGCCTGGCGTCCGCGAGATGAGCAACGCCGGTAGAGCAAACAAAATTAGCCGTGTCATCGAGCTGAACAGCGGCGGCAGCGTGTTGCCGATTCCCTGAAAAATGCTGGACGTTACAAAAACAATTCCCGCCGAAATGAAATTCAACGAAACGATCCGGAGGTACTCGCTGCCGAAGGCGATCACTCTCGGATCGGGTGAGAAAATTCGAATCAGCGTTGCCGGCGCGAGGAACGCGAACAGCGTGAGCACGAGCATCATGAGCGACGCAATGCCAATCGCGGAATAGACGGAATGGCGGACTCGATCCGCCCGGCGCCCACCGAAGTTCTGCCCTACCACAGGCGACACTGCAAAGCTGAGCGCCACCACCGGCAAAAAAAGCGCCTGCATCACGCGTGCGCCGATTCCGAAACCCGCCTGAGCTGCTGGTCCAAAGCCGCGAATAATTGCGTAAACGAGCATGATGTAAACGAAGAGCAGCAAAAACTCTGCGCCGGCCGGGACACCGATCCGTAGCATTCCGGCCCAAATCTTTGTGCGGGGGCGAAAAAGCGGAAAACGAAAACGCAGGTAATGATATTTCTTTTCGAAATAAATTACGATCAGCACGTCCGCGACGAGAATTGAAATAAAGGTGGCAAGCGCCGCGCCGGTGACTCCGAGTCTCGGCCACGGGCCAATTCCGAAAATCAGTAAGGGCGCCAGCACGATGTTGAGCAGGACGCTGAACACTTGAAATCCCACGGTCGGTTTGATGATTCCGGTGGCACGCAGCGCCGACCCCAGAGCTACCAAAGGAAACTGCAGTAAAAGCCCGGGAAGAAACCAGAGCAGGTAAGCTTTCGCCAGGGTGGCCGTCTCTGTATCGGCGCTCAGCCAGTCACAATAAGCTGGGCGCACGATGAATCCGACAACACCCAGAGCGAGCGCAATCAAGATCGACATGATGAAAGATTGATTGAACACTAGCTCGGCTTGCTGCTGGTCCTTTCGTCCGGCTGCCTGTGAAATCAACGTTGTGGTTCCCACGCCGAGCATTTGAGTAAGCGCCAGCACAACCATCGTGATATTCCCCGCCACGCCGACCGCCGCGATTGCTTCCTTCCCGAGACGTCCCACCCAGTAGAGATCGGCCAACAAATAAAGCGTCTGCACGACCATGCT
The DNA here is from genome assembly GCA_963725505.1 of uncultured Verrucomicrobiae bacterium. Taxonomy (GTDB): domain Bacteria; phylum Verrucomicrobiota; class Verrucomicrobiia; order Chthoniobacterales; family UBA10450; genus Udaeobacter. The sequence continues at coordinate 106,355 of CAVRYN010000005.1, forward strand.
CATGGCCAGAAACGCCGACATGTGCAGCAAATGCCTTGTGACTGAACCCGTCGTCAGATCCTTCATAAATCAGCTACGTATTAAGCCGGCGGCGACCCGCTTTCGCCAGGCCTCTCTATGCAAGATGAGAATGATCAACCAAATGACGAACGCGAATACACCACCGGGAAGCGTAACAAGCATTAACCAACCTAAAACCCCGAGAGTATAAAGAAGGTGTCCATAATCCTGTCCGTTGATGATGCAGGGATGCACCGAGCCTTCATCTACTTTGCATCCGTTTGCATTGGCAATCACGCTGCACAACATCACTGATCCAATCGGCGCAAAGGCAAAGAGAACGATCGGGACAAGCACAATCCAATAAAGAATCCACGGGAACCGTTTCCGAACCGGTAGAGGGGGCGGGTTCATTGAGCGGCCCACTACGGATGCGTTTTCTTGAATCCGTCCTGGTAGCCGTTTTCGAAAGCCAGGTCCCAGTTTTGCTTGTTGCCCGACCCTTGCTGCTCGAAATATTTCTGCGCCGTCATGTTCAGTTCGGCTGCTGTCGGTAATTTTGCGCCTCGCGGCGCTTGCTCTCCGGCTTTCTCTCCGATCCAATAAGCAGCCCGCTCCTCCGGCGTTCTGCCGTGAGCTGCGCGATGAGTGTAGAACGCCGTCACACCACACACCACGAAGGCTACCGCTGCCATCATCACAAAGAAACGCACCGGTTTAAATTCTCGCGCCACGACTCGGCTAGACAATCATGCGCATTTCTCGCTGGCAAGATTGAATGGCAAATCTCGCCCCAAGGACTGGAAGATCCGCGACAAGGCGGGTTGAATGTAGCGACAATCTGCGATCGCCGAGACTCGTCGCATCTTCTCACCTCTGGATCTACTGCGCTTGCTGGACGATTCCGTGTTTCTCGGCCCAGTCCCAAAGCGTGGCGAACTCGACCGGAGGGCTTTTGCGCGTTCGCTGGAAATGCGCCCGGTGCTCCGTCAGCATTTTTCCAAACGTCATTCCGTCAGCGCCGGCGCGATTGGGATCGGCGCCGCGCTCGAGCAAGAGCAACGCATCCGCATAGGCGAGGCTGTCCTGAAGTCCCATTTTCGTGCGGTAAAGCAGTAACGGATAGCCGGTCGAATCCGACCGGTCGTCGGGCATCGCCGAATTGACGTCGGCACCGCGGTCGAGGAGCAGCTCAAGTCGCGATCTCGCCTGATTTTGGTAGTAACCCAAATACCAGTTCATGAGAATTATGGGCTGGCCGAACTCATCGCGGGTGTTCGGGTTTCCGCCCGTCTCCAGCATCGCGCGGAGAACTAGCGCCGACGCATGCACGGCGTTAGCCATGGCGAAAGAGTTCTGACTACGTTCCCTGTAGTTCGGATCCGCACCGAGCGAAAGCAAAGTTCTAACCGCCTCGACTGACTCCGGACGTTGCCATGATTGCATGACAGCGAAGTTGAGCAGCGTCGCGCCGTACCGTCCAGGTGCCTGTAAATCCGGGACGCTCTTTGCCGCCGCGCGGATCGCGTCCGGATCATTCTTCACGATACCTTGGGCGACAGCGAATAGCGCCGGCTGATCCCCAAAGTCCCATCTTCCCGAGTCCTGCTCCGCGCGTATTTGGCGCTGATGTTTTTCGCCCCTTTCCATGGAGACAATAAACCCGACGAACAACAAAACCACGGCGCCCACCGCCATAAGAATCACAACTGCGATTACGCCAATCGTCCATTTAAGTGCGGTTTTTCCTTTCATGGAAGCGCTTCGAAGGCCTGGTCACTTGGTTCCATCGGCTTGAATTAAGCAGAATTCACACGAGGCGAACAAACACAAACTTCGGACGATCTCCTCGTCTTTGTCGCGCGTTCTACGACCCTGCCGCTCGAAAGATTTTGGCGAAAAGAAGATGTGTCGGCAGATAAAATAGCGCGCAGACGAAAAGCGTATAGATAACTTTCAGGCCGAGAGGAATCACGGCTTTAATCGGTAGTTAAAAATCCGTACGCGGAACGCGCCGAGATTGCTCCCGGCGCGCGCTAATCTGATTGCAAGTCCACGATCAGGTCTGCGTCTTACCTTTCTCCTCTTTCTTGCACTGGGCTTTGAATTTCGAGTACTGCTCCGGAGTCAGGATTCCTTTTGCCGTTTCCATGTACTTGGCCTCGCTCGCATCGGAGCAACCCGCCTTCTGATGGTCCGTCAAAGCTGCGTCCATCTTTGTCTTCTGATCAGGCGTGAGGTTGAGGCTTGCCAGCGCAACCGTACACGCCATCTTCGATTCGTTTCCGACTTGCTTTGTGCAGTTGCCATGTTCGCCTGCGAACATCGTTCCTGCCGCAAAGAGTCCCGCCGTTACTACCGCAATGAGTTTGGTCATAGTGGCAACGTTAGACATTCCGTCTGGGATTTTCATTCAAAATCCTTGAATGAATCTCAATACGGCACCTGCTTGCCACGCCGCAGTCCCGCAAGTGCGGGACGAAGGCGGGTAGCGGCCGTCTGTGCCGCCGATCTTGCATGGCATGATCTACGGCCGCAGATTAGACATGCTCCGAACTTTCTTTGCAGCATGCGAGAGCACCAAAGCAAGCACCAATGAACTACAGACCGCCGACAGTGAACTTGCCAATTCCCGCTGACAAAATCGACGGACAAACTCTGATGTTCAGACCCGTGAGAGACGGAATAGACTCGGAAGTATCAGGCGTAATCCAAGTGGTCGAACGCGCGAACGGATTTAACGTCAACGCTTCGTATATCGTCGGTCAAAATCCACCGCAGTCTCACGTTTATTGGTTCGATCAATCTGAGATCGATGCGATCGCCAGGTCGTTCATGAAAGAAAAGCGACGCATTCTGATCGTCGATGACGACCGGGAAAGCACGCATCTGGTCAAAATCCTTCTCGAAAAAGCCGGCCACTATCTCGTGCTTGAAGAGAACGCCGCCGCCAAGGCTCATCAAAGTGCCCGGAATTTTCGGCCGGACGTGATTTTGCTGGACATCATGATGCCAGAGAAAGACGGGGCCGAAGTAGCGGCACAAATCGAGGCCGATCCCGAATTGCGCAGCACGCCAATCATCTTTCTCACCGCGCTGGTCACAATGCCTGAGGCAAAGACGGGTCTCCGCATCGAAGGGCATCGTTCTCTCGCCAAGCCGATCGATATCCCTCAGTTGATCAACCAGATTGAAGAAAGCCTGCCCCGCGCGACCTGAGCGCTTCTTTACGTTTGCGAAGCGCGGAAATGTCTCATCGTTCCGCCACAAGCTTCTCAATCTCACTCACCACTCGATCGAGCTCGTCAATGAGATCGGCGTGATCACCGTGTTGGCGAAAAGCGATGACAAGCGCGCGGTAATACCAAAGCGTCCCATCCTTTTTCCCCGCAAAGCGCTCGAACACTTCCAGACCATGTCGTCGAAGCTCAGCCAGGATCGCGCGCGTGTTATGCAATTTATCGGAAGCCGATACCAACCGGATCGAAGAATCGGAATCCTTGAGATGCTCGATGTAACTTCGTTTTCGTTCCGACCACGGCGGCTTTGGCGTTTCATACGTGTCGGTGCAACCATCAACGATCGCGGCGACATCATCGCCGAATCTTTCCCGGATATCGCGCAACCGTTCCGCGCCACCGCAATCTTCCACCGTGTCATGAAGAAGCGCAGCGATCGCTTCCGTTTCATTCGCGCCGTACTCAAGCGCGATCGCAGCGACGCCAAGAATATGCGCGATGTACGGGATCCCCGTTTTCTTGCGCGTCTGATTTCCATGCGCCTGGGTCGCGTAGACCAGCGCTTCCTCAAACTTCTCCGACAGCTTCATTCGATCGAACGTCCACAGATTACGCAGAAAACTGTAGGGCGTTTGATTCGCTCGCGCCAGCGAGCTTCACCCTTCGGGCTTCTCGTCTGTGTCGCTCGCGTCCCCGCAGCTCCGCTCTGTGGAAACGCCAATCGGGCTGATACAGGCGCCCTACAGACCCGTCTTGACGGACGCGGCCAGTCTCTGATTCAATAGCGTTAATCGCGATCAGATGCACGGCGGACGAATCACCAGCGAAGAAAAATCGATGATCAGTACGTACATCGGCGTCAGCATCGCGATCGTGCTCGGCGTCGGGGCGGTTTACTTCTTCTTTCTCTCGGAGAAAGAGAAACAGGAGACCCGCGGTTTCGATCCGAACCGGCCGGTCCCGAGCGACGCCGTCCTGAAAAACCGGTTAAAGGCCGAGGAATACTACGTCGTGCGGCAGGGGGGCACCGAAACGCCTTTCCAAAATGAGTTCTGGGACAAGTACCGCACCGGCATCTACGTCGATGTCATTACCGGCGAACCACTCTTCACTTCGCTCGACAAATTCGACGGCCAAATGGGCCTGCCCACATTCAGCAAACCGATCTCGAAAGATCTCCTCGTCGAGAAGCTGGACACTTCAAAGGACATGCAGCGCACCGAGGTGCGCGCGAAGCGAAGTAACGCCCATCTTGGCCATCTCTTTCCCGACCCGAAATCGCCCACCGGACAAATGTACACCGTTAACTCGGCCGCGTTCCATTTCGTTCCGAAGGAAGAGATGAAAGCCAGAGGTTACGAAGCGTACCTGTCGCTTTTCGAAAAAAAGCCCGCCACGCCGTAGCGGAAATTGTAGGGCGTTTGATTCGCTCGCTCCCGCGAGCTTCACCCTTCGGGCTTCCCGTCTGTCTCGCTCGCGTCCCCGCGGCTCCGCTCTGTGAAACGCCATTCGTCAGGCGTCTGGTATTGGATACTAGACGCTCGATCCTGGATGCTCGATTAAAGAGGAACCATGAGTCAACGCATCCGCGGCGTACTGGCGCCGGTCGTAACGCCGTTCAAGGCTGATCTTTCGCCTGACCGGCAACGATTCGTCAGGCATTGCCAATGGCTACTTTCGCAGAATTGCGGGCTGGCCGTGTTCGGCACCAACAGCGAGGCGAACTCGATGTCAGCCGAAGAGCGATCGACGTTGCTCGATGCGCTGGTCGCGGCCGGCATCGATCCGTCCCGCATCATGCCGGGCACCGGTTGCTGCTCAATCACCGAGACAGTCGCGCTCACGGCGCATGCGGTAAAACACGGTTGCGCCGGTGTGCTGATGCTGCCGCCTTTTTATTATAAGGACGTCAGCGAAGAAGGTCTCTACCGTTACTTCAGCGAAGTGGTGCAACGCGTCGGCGATACGCGTCTGAAAATTTACCTCTACCATATTCCACCGGTGGCGATCGTCGGCATCACACCAAGATTGGTCGAGCGCCTCCTGAAAACTTATCCAAACGCGATCGCCGGGATGAAAGACAGCTCGGGCGATTGGAACAACACGAAAACTTTTCTCGACGCGTTTGCAGAAACCGCCCGTCCGGCTCGGACTGGGTTCGACGTGTTTGTCGGCAGCGAATCGTTCCTGCTCGCCAATATGCGCAACGGCGGTGTGGGCGCCATTTCCGCGACGGCCAACGTGAACCCGGCCGCGATTCACGAGCTGTATCAGAAATGTAGCGGCGTTCGCCGCGGCGAACGCCGAGGCAATAAGAAGGCGCTCGCCGCGGCGAGCGCCTCTACAAGTCCAGACCTCGAAGATCTGCAATCGAAACTAAATGTCGTGCGCGAGGTGTTCAGTAGCAGGAAATTTCCGTCGATGATCGCGGCCTTGAAGCAGGCGATTGCGATTTACGGGAACGACCCGGAGTGGACCAGGGTGCGGCCGCCGCTGGTCGAGCTCACCACAGAGCAGGCAAAATTGCTCGCCGCGGAATTGAAAGCGATCGGGTTCGCGATGCCGGGCATCGGGACGAAACCTGAACGCTAAAGTCTTCTCGGGCGCTGAATCGTTCATCTATCGTAGGCCGCTTACGATGCATGAGAGGTCGCTGCTTGCCACGCCCGCCTGCTCGCGAACGGAGCCGCGGGGACGCGAGCGACATAGATGGGCAAACCGGCAGGTCGAAATGAGCGGGAGCGAATAAGTCAACACTTTCGGAGTAGTCTCGGGGACAATCGGACGAAGGCGGGTGGTGGCAGGCGTGTCGCCTCTGCGATGCTGTAGCCACGGCTCTGTGAGCCGTCATCGGTTTCTCATAGACCCGATACGGAGCGCGCCTTACCGCAATTCCGTCCCCGGCAGATCAACCTGCGAAGAGCTGTAGCCTGCCTGCTCATTTTACCCAAAGCTTGCTCGCTGCGGCGAGTGACGGGTGAAGAATTTCGGGGTTTAGAGACGGCGCGGCGCTGCCTTTCCTAACCACTCGCCATGATGAATAGCGGCTGCATTTCGAAATCGGTGTAGAGCGGACGCAGGCGCTCCTTGTTATAGTATTTGTCCACGTTGACCGTTTTCTTGCTGCTGGTCACCGCTTCAATCGGCATGTTGTCATAGCGCCCATTCTTCAGGACGACGAGGCGGCCGTGGCGGCCATGCAAGATGAGATCGAGGGCAAGATTGCCGTAGGCCATTGGCACGATCGAATCAATCGCGTCGGGATCGCCGCCGCGCACCATGTAGCCGAGACGCTGGTTGATGGTCTGGATCGGCTTGCCCTTGTTGTATTTGGCGGAACGGTCTTTGAGTTCGGCCGAGACCAGGTCGCCCATTCCGCCGAGTTTCAGATGCCCGAACGCGTCGGTCGTCTTGTCGGAGAACACCATTTCACCGCCTTCGAACATTGCTCCTTCCGAAACGATAACGACTGAATATTTGCTCGGATGATGCGCGCGGTCATAGCACAACAACTCGGTCAGATGCTCCATGTCGAATTTGTATTCAGGAATAACACACCGATTCGCCGCGCCCGCCATCGTTGGCAACATCGCAGTGAACCCCGCGTAGCGTCCGAACACTTCCATAACGAGAAATCGCTCGTGAGATCCGGCCGAGGTGCGGAGACGATTCGACAATTCAATCGTCCGGCTGACGCATGTGCTAAAGCCGATGCAATAATCGGTGCCCGGCACGTCATTGTCCATCGTCTTGGGTATCGCCACCACCTTGACGCCTTCCTTGGACAAACGGGTGGCAAAAGAAAGTGTGTCGTCGCCACCGATCGGAATCAGATAGTCAATTTCCAGCCAATCCAGGTTCTTGATGACTTCAGAAGTGAGATCGTTCTTGTCTTGATTGAACGTTGCGCGCAGTGCTTCAGGTACCTCTTCTTTTTTCACTGCTGACGGGTTCGTCCGCGAGGTATGCAGAAACGTGCCGCCGGTGCGTGCTGCACGATTGACGATCTCTTCCGTCAGGATTTGAAAGTGCTCGCTGTTGTCGGCGTGTTCATCACGCAGGATGCTGATCGCGCCCAGCCAGCCATGGCGGATACCAATGACCTGATAGCCTTCGCGCAGGGCGCGAATGGTGACCGCGCGGATCGCGGGATTGAGCCCCGGCACATCCCCGCCGCCGGTGAGAATACCGATCACGCCTTTCTTGGCGCTCATGCGACCGCTTTGTCGTTTTCTTCGAGCATGCAAAGGGAAAATCGACGGAAGCGATTGGATGTGCAAGAGGCATCGCTCAGAGCCCCGGGTAAGTTTAGACCGGTTAGGCTCCTGCCGAACCAGATCCCGCAACAGAGCTGGTGATCTTACATTCCGAGACAATCGCCTGTACCACGCCAGACAGACCGAACATCGCGAACGCCATTGAAAGTAGCGCCCGAACTGGATCGTTGTAGTGGCGGCTGTGTCAGCCGGGGTTGTAGCTGTCGGTGACTGCGGTTTCCGCGTCAGTTGTTGGCGCGCGAGATGCGGAGCATATTGGCAAAGTTTATGAAGGATTCTGTTGTAAGAGGACGCCTGTTGCAGCTTCTCTATGAACGTCGAAGCGAAGGCTCTCTTCCGTTCGGCCAGGGTGAGCAGGCGGTCCCGCCCCCGGGAGGTATAAATCGCCGTGACTGGTTGCGCGCTGTGGCCCAGCTTTCAGAGTATGGCCTTATCGATTGGACCCCGCTTGAAGATCAGAGCGGGATGGGCCTGCTTTCCGGCTTCGCGAAGATAAACGACTTCGGAGTCAAAGTGCTCGAAGGCGGCGTGGGTCCCCCGGTCTCGATCTCTATCGATAAGAGCCGACGAGCCCGCGTTTCTAAGCGGGAACAACCGCCGATTGCAGGGCGCACTCCGCAGCAACAGGCGATTACGGAGGCGCTGGAGAAAGTGATTACCGCGATCGACCAAGCCAAAGTGTCGGAGCAGGAGAAAAATGAAGCGAAATCTTTGTTGCGAAAACTACTGGGTAGCAAAGCAGCGTCCAAAGTGTTCGGCGCCGGCGCGCAATTCCTCGCCGCGAAGTATTTCGCAGAATAGAGCACGTATGCGACCGCGACTTTTCAATCTCAGGAGCTGAGGTCGCCGCGTATTATTTGATCACTCGCGTTACCCCGCTTGCGCCAGCTACCCTAGCTGCTTTGCCGTCTACCCGCGCGGCTCCCGCTCGCGCGTGTTCGCTGGCTTGTGCTTGTTCTTCGCGAGTGCCAGGCGCTCCGTCTTTTTCCGCCGTCTTGCGCGTTTCTTAGCGTTATCTCTGCCTTTGCTGTTTCCCATAATTCCCAACACTCTGCCGCTTACATCAAACCTCAAACATCAAAAATTCTTCGGTGCTCCTCACCTCCTGTCGTGCATCTCGCTTGCCGTGCCGTAGTCTGACGAAGGCAGGTCACGTCGTAGTTTCAACGAAGACCGCGCACAATGGAGCGAGTGGGGTGAGTAACATGGCCGTTAGGCCGCGAAGGGAAGCGGTCGAGCGGGGGCAGCCGGAGCGGTAGCGGTCGAGCGCGGCGGGAGCAGCCGAGATACAATGGAGCGAATGGGATGAGCGACATGGCCGGTAAAGCCGCGAGGTAGCGGTCGAGCGCGGCGGGAGCAGCCGAGATACAATTCGAAGTTTACGGCCGTTGCATCGGACGAAACCGTGGCCGGCGTCTGCCCCCACCTGGGGCGGACTGCGTTTGATGCGATACCGGCGCAGGCGCATCCTGAACTTTGGTCACTGGCTCATCGCGCGCTCGCGCCAGCGGCCTAGCTACTTGGCCGCCTACCGGCGCGCGTCCCGCGTCTCGCGTGTTGATGATCTCGAACGTGCGAAAGAGGCCCGCCAGATCGATCACTTCGTTCGCGGCTGATCTCAATATGTTCCCGAGATTTGCGGCGACTGACGCCACTTCCACGCGGATGCCGTGTCGGCGCAGCTTGGTGGCGAGATAAGCGAAATCGGCGTCGCCAGTGACGAGAATCACAACATCGGGCCGCATCTCGATGGAAAGCTCGAGCGCGTCGATCGCCATCATCACGTCAACGTTCGCCTTGTAGCGGCCTTCTTCGGCCGGCGACCCGTCTTTAGTTACGACCATGAATCCGTTGGAACGCAGCCACTGGACGAACTTGTTTTTCTTGTCCCGCTCCTCCTGCCAGGCTGGAATGGCCGGCGGCAATCCGGCATAAACCACCATCTCGATCAGATCACGCCCAGTGTTTGGGCCGCCCAGAAAATCGCGGAGCTTTAACCAATCGAGGCCGCGTCCCGCGGTCCGCACAGAACTGCCGACGTTCGATTCGTCCACCAGCACCAGCACCCGGCAACGCGCGTGAATATCTGAATCTTTCTTTCGCATCTGGGTATGAATCAACTACAACCGCACAGTTCTAGCGAGCATTACTTCTTCAAGGTAGATTTGATTTCATTGTAGCCTGCCCGCTCGCGAAGAATTTCGGAGCTGTCGCTGACTGCGGCTTCTGAAATTCGATTACGCTGACTGCAATTCTCGGACGTGACTCACGTCGCGTTCGCCAACAGGGCGGACATTAGAAGTGCGATTGTCCCGCTGGATTTGCAGTTGTAGCCGCGGCGGAGCCTGCCTTGAGCTTGTCGAATAGGTCAGCCGCGATTTCCCTAACAGCAGAGTCTGCTTCTCAAGATCTGGCGGCTGATCTTTGGCCTTTGACCTCTGCCTTGGCGTATTCGACTCTGAGCTCTCTGCAACGCAAGCGCTATCTCTTTGTCTGCATCAATCGTCGGGCCGAGGAGAACCCGAAAGGATGCTGCGCGGCCAAGGACTCGGAAGAAGTGTACAGAGCGTTGAAAGGGGAGATTGCCGCGCGCGGACTCGCAAAGCTGGAGGCGCGCGTGTGTACATCGAGCTGCCTCGATCAATGCGCCACCGGCGTGACGGTCTTAGTCGAACCCGATCACTTTTTTTACGGACGCGTTACGGCTGCGGACGTCCCCGCGATTGTGGATGGGCTCGTCACGGGCCAACCGGTTAAACGGCTCGTGATCACCGCGGATCAGCTGTAGTGGCGGTCGCCGCGGCGACCGCAAAAACTTCGTTTCACCGAGTCTCTTCAGGAAAGGAAATATTTCCTGGATGCCAAAACCCAACCGCTCGCCTAGTTTGATATTGCGTCTGAGCGCATATCGCTGAGCGAAACTATCCAGTTCCTCATCCATGACAGACAATTACACCGGCCATTCAGCAGAAGTAAAAATGCATGTCGTGCGCGGTGGCTCGAAATTGCAAGTTTCGCAGCTCGGCCCTGATTTTCTCTTGCTGGACGAAGCTGATGATTTCGAAGGCCCAGCACAAATTATTCTCTCCGTTGATGGAGTGACGCATAGCCGCGATGTCCAACTGCAGTGTGGATCAACGAGCACCGAAAAGACAATCTCGTTCCTCTAACGGCTCGCATCTTTCATCGTGGTTTGTAAGAGCGAACGCCGGAAAAAATTGAGCGAACAAGCTCTTTCATTCTCTAACCTAAAGAACCCAATCCTATGAAACACATCCAAACTCTTTTACTGGTAACGGCACTCCCGTTAGCCACACTCGTCTATGCGCAGGCAGCCAACAGCTCTCCTGCAGCCGGGGCGTCGACGTCACCGTCAACTCCACCTACCATCGCGTCCGCCATCGATCGCGAGATCAGCATCGTAGAGAAAGAACTGATCGACGCCGCCGAAGCGATGCCGGAGGGCAAATTCGAGTTCTCTCCGGAAAAGCTGAACATTTCCGGCAGCGACTACAAAGGTGTGCGCACCTTCGGCCAGCAACTAAAACACGTTGCCGCCTCGAACTACTTGATCTGGTCACCGATCACCGGCGAAAAAGCCCCCGACACGGTTAACGACGGCAAAGGTCCGGACAATATGACAGCCAAGGCGGACATCATTAAGTACCTGAAGGATTCCTTCGCGTTTGGCCATAAAGCGGTAGCAACTCTAAACGCCTCGAACCTTGTCCAACCGATTAGCTCGAGCAGTGGCAGACCGACCACTCGCCTGTTCCTGGCAACATTCGCCGCTGCTCACGCGTTCGATCACTACGGCCAGATCGTCGAATATCTCCGGATGAACGGGATCATCCCGCCCGCGAGCCGCGGCCAGTAGACGTTCGCAATTCGGAATCCAGGCACGGCGCCATTTTGTTTTTTTGAAGCGAAATCTTTGTTGCGAAAACTGCGCGTAGCAAGACAGCGACCAAAATATCAGGCGCAGGCGCGCAATCCTGCCCCAGAAGTATTTCGCAGGATGAAGCAGAGAGCAGGCGTCAAAGTTTCGTTGGCTCCCTTGCCGAGTCTGGGATTCGCAAGACAAGAAACGGTCAATCTTTCGGAAAATACGCCCAGCCCGTACTCAAAGACGAGATAAACTACAGAGTCCTTCGGACGAGAAAATAGAAAGATTACGTCATGAGAAAATTAACACAGACCCTTACAGAAAGCGGACTGCTGGCTGTGCTGCTGCAACGCCAGCGCTACAAAATAGTCCAGTTGGCCCGGCGTCGTGCACAACGCAAGCACATGCGCGCCGTGCTTTGGAGTACCCTCACCTGGCCGTGGCGGGCGCTTACGGCACCGATGCCCGTCCGCCATTCGCGCCGAGCCCTTCGTCGGATACCTCTCGCGCCGTCCTTGAATCTTTGACCGAGGGCCAATAGCCATGTCTCACCAAATCCACACGTACACCGAACTCCAGCATCAGATTCACGACGATCTTCGGATCCAACATCCCGAATGGATCCAGCCGAATGGCGATTCCCCCAGGTGTGATTCTTACGACGCGTGCCTCACGGAAATGCTCAACACTTTGACGCGAAGGGGCTTCAACGGATCGATCGTTCCTCCTCATCGCGCGCTTTTTAGCTGCTATTATTTTCGCTCCCTGGCTTTATAGGAGGAGTACGAGCAGGTTTGCTCCCTGCAGATCTGAAGCACAAGTTATCAGACACGTTGCAGTGTGCGACGGGTCGAAACCCGAAGTCCGGAATTCTTCCCATGCATCTATCGTAAGCGGCTTCCAGCGCGCCGTAGCCCGGTGCTACTTTGGCGGGAGGAGGCTGCGACGCATGCGAGTCGAGCGCGTTAGTCGAATTTTAGGCGCCACCATCTGCAAGTGCCAGCGAGACGCCCTTTTCTTTCGCGGAGCGGGCTTCCTACAGATTCTATCTTCGGGCAAGTCCGGAATACCACCGTGCAAGTCTGGACAGTTGGAGAAAGATTTGGGATTGGAAGCGAGTTCTCTCAGACATGCTGCGCGGCTAATAATTTTCGAGATCATGATGTAGATTCAGTTAAAGCCATCTCGGCGCATCGCGCTCACCGCTTAACGTCGCCCCTCAATTCGCTTCCCTTACCTGACCCGACCCACGCTGTGTGGATCGGGTCCGATATTTTCCCGATTTAACTTAGGCTTTGGCGCCGACCGCTACCGGATTCACGACGGGGCTTGGTTCCCGCACTAGGAATGAATCCAACTGCGCCGCTAATGGAGCCGGCAATTTGGTTTTCAAGAAACCAAGCGTTACTTGCACAGTCTTCTGTGCGTTTTCCTGACTGATTCCAGTTTTCTGGACGATTATGTTAATTAGTTCTTTCATAGTGCTACGAAGATCGCTCTCTTAACGTGCTCGCGCGCTCAGCATCTTGTCAGGATTAGACCGTTTCTTGCACCCGCCTCGTCGAATGGAGCTAATGGCACGCCGATCCGTCACGCCGAATCGAACGTAGGTGGAAGTCAGCGGGGAGCAATCGGACGAAGGCGGGTAGCGAGCGGGTAAAGCTTGCTCGCCGTGGCGAGCGGCGACCGCAGAATTTGCGCCGCGAAGATGGCCAGCGGGCCCATCGTTGGCGAGTGGTTTCTCTCTGGCCCGAAAGAATCGCCATGGAAGTTGCGCGCTCAATTTTTGCTGTCTCGCGAACGCGATGTCGCTAACATCATAGCCTTATGAGTGTGCAAGATTCTGACGCCACGATGGCCGTGTTCCTCGACCTGGAAAACATTGCGCTGGGCGCGCATGACGCGGACTTTCCCGCGTTCGACATCCGCAAGGTGCTCGAGCGTCTGCTGCTTAAGGGCCAAATCGTGGTCAAGAAAGCCTACTGCGATTTTGAGCGCTACAAGACGTTTAAGCGGGGGCTGCACGAAGCGGCGTTCGAGCTCATCGAGATCCCGCATGTGCGCCAGTCCGGCAAAAACTCCGCCGACATCCGCATGGTCGTCGATGCGCTCGATCTCTGTTACACCAAGAGTCACGTCGACACCTTCGCCATCATCAGCGGCGATTCGGACTTTTCGCCGCTCGTCAGCAAATTGCGCGAGAACGACAAGACGGTCATCGGCGTCGGCGTTAAAAAGTCCACGTCCGATCTATTCATCAGCAACTGCGACGAATTTATCTATTACGACGATCTGGTGCGCGTGGAGCCAGCAAAGAAACGTCCGAGCGTTGCCGACGACCGCGCCAGCAGCGAAAACTGGTAAAGATCATCGACCCTCAATCGATGGAGCGCTCGATCTTCTGAGGAAAACCTTGGAAGCGCTGCGCGCCGAGCGAGGCGAGGATTATCCAATCCGCGGCTCACTCATGAAACAGGCGATGAAACGTCAGAACCCCGGTTTCAACGAGCGAGCGCATGGGTTCCGTGCCTTCAACGAACTCCTCCTCGAAGCCCAAAAGCGTGGGCTGCTAAAGCTGGAGCGCGACAAACAAATCGGTACCTACATCGTTCACGCGATCGAGTAACCAGGCGCCTACCGCCGGGATGGCTCACGAAGCACGATTCATCGCTTTATCGACACGCTTCAGTTTTTGCCAACGCCTTAGCGGCCGAGCTTTGGTGTTTTCCCGCAATTCAGGCAATGTGAAGACGCGACCCCATTTTCCTCCGGTATTCCTCGCTATTAGGTCAATGTCTGCGATTGGTATCGTATGCCACTGGAGCCTTGCCCCACCTGCGGCTACGCGCTTTCCATCGTCGATCAGCATTGCCGTCATTGTGCTACCCCATCGCGGGCAATTCCGTCGCGGTCCTTTGATGCGAAACACCTGCAGCGAATGATTATGGCCGTGGTGGTGTTAAGCGTTCTCGTTTACTTGATCTTCTTTCGCTAACGAAAAGGCGCCGCGAATCAGTCTTCGATCGGGGCGCGAGCCGCTACGCTGATTAGGACCCGGAGGAAAATTGATCCTCTTTGTTCTTGAATAGGATATTGAACGTGGTCAGCGAGCCATAGCAGCGCGTGATGTATTGCTGCAGGTCAACCTTGTCTGCGTCAGTGAGTTTATCGCTCGCGTTCACCTTCTGCTCGAGCACGCGCAGGTTGTTGCGCATCATCACGATCTTGTGAAAGAACGTCTCCAGCGGCACTTCCTTCGACTGCACCGACGCATCAGCCGGACGCAGCACGAGGGTGCCCCTTTGCCACCGGTTCGCGATGCCTTGCACAATCGTGTCATCTTTCTCCAGCCCCAGCGCCTCCACGATAACGTGCGCAGTTTCGCGGATGAAATTGCTCAGCGGCACCTGCAGCTCGGACACCGCTGCGGTCGGCTCCGCCGGGGTGAGCTCGCTCGACGCGGGAGCGATCGTCCGCCGCGCATCATCGAAGGAAATATCAGCAGTGAGCTCGGTGAGTGTTTTCACCTCACCGACGCCGTATTGCGGGTGCCGCACGTGCATCCCAATGTGAAGGCTCTGAATTGGCATCGACATCGCTCAACCTGCACCAGTCGCACGAACTCCGCCAGCCAGCGCAAATATTGGAAGGGCGTTAACGATTCCAGAGAATGATCAGAGTTCCGCCGAAAATTCAGAATTACGTTACCCGCTCGCGAATGGAGCTTCCCCCACGTCGTAACTTTCCCTCGCTCTCGCTCAACCTCTGGTGTAAGCCGTTCCCCGGTCACCATGTCTCCGTTGTTCATCAAGATTAGCAAAGATTTCGCCACTATTTGGACGACGATTGATCCTATCGGTAACGTGGCAATTTTTGCCGGGTTGACGGCATCGCTTACCCGCGCGGAGCGGCGTCGCACCGCACTGCGTGCTACGGTCTATGCCGCGGTCATTCTTGTCGTCGCAGTGGTGGCGGGTCAGATCATTCTCGATGCCATCGGCATTCACCTGCACTCGCTCAAAGTTGCAGGCGGGATCATCCTTTTCCTCTTCGCTTTGCAAATGCTCTTCGGACGACTGGATGCGAGACCGGGAGCGCCCGAGCCGGGGCGCGACCTGGCCGTCTTTCCGCTCGCTGTCCCGTCCATCGCCGGTCCGGGAGCGATGATGGCGGTGATCCTGCTCACCGACAACGATGTTTACACGGTGGCCGAGCAAGCCCAAACCGGCGTTGTCCTGCTCGTCGTGCTCTTGCTCACCTATATTCTGCTGCTTTTTTCCGATGCCATCCTGCGGATCATCGGCCGTCAGGGAGCGGCCATTCTTGTCCGTGTCATGGGGATCATTCTTGCCTCACTCGCGGTGGAAATCGTGCTGACGACATTGGGAGTGGCAAGCTGGGCGCCCGTTCCGCGCTAGAGTTTGTTTAGATGCTTTAAGAGTGTCAGCTAGAGAAACTGTAGCGGCAGGCGTGTCGCCTGCGATCTAACAATTTGGCAGCTGTCGTCGCCTGCTTGCTCAGCCTGGCCAGAGTTTACTCGCTGTGGCGAGTGGCGGGCGAAAACTTTCGGAGTTGAGATGCCAGCCGCGTGTCCTGTTTTACTTCTTTTTCTTCAACTTCATGACCCCTTCGGCGATGCACTCCCATTTGCCATTGCGCTCCATCCAGGTATCCACCCAAACGTAGGTGCGGGTAAACTCTTTACCATCCTTGTCCTTGCCCTTCTCCGTCGTCGTGCCGCAGACGGTGGCCAGGTTCGGCCCGTAGACATGAACATCCATGTTTTCGTTCACGGCCGAGCTCAAGGTGTTGGGTTCGTTCTTAGCCTCATCGAGGAGCTGGGACTTCCCAAGATGTTTCCCGTCGGGATTAAATCCGGCAAAGTCGTCCGCTATAAAATTTCCGACGGCGGTCTGATCCTTGTTTACCAGCGCCTTAACCCAGGCGTCTTCCATCTGCTTGAGATTGGCTTGGACTGCGCTGGAGTCGGCAGCGTTTTCCTGAGCGTGGGCGCAGGGCGCGGCCGCTAAGGCGAGGAGTGTACTTATCAGAACTGGCGTGAATAATTTCATAATAATTTTTTCCAGGTTGAATTCAGGGCAGCTCGTCTCGAACCGAGAACCCTTTCAGGGCGAGCTACAACGATGTCAGCGCGCTCTGACGCGCATGTCGATGCCGGAAGCGTGCGGCCCAGCCGCCGAATCGTCAAGACATAATCAACCCCTCGAGTTTTGTTCGTGCGCTTGTGTAAAAAGTGAGGACTGATGAGCGCTCGCAAAACTTTAGCTATGTGCGAACATTAAATCTTGTATGAAACAGTACGCTAAAATTCTATTTGTGATTGTCACAGCGATGATTTGCGCGATTGGATTTGCGGCAGATCAACCTGCCTGTAAGAAGAGCGGCAAGAATTGCCCGATGAACAACGGTGGGACATGCAATTGCGGCAAGACCTGCGATTGCTAGGCCATTGTAGCGGCGGTCTGCGACCGCCGATCTGAGGCGAGTCAGGGACGCCGCGTCCGCAAACTTTCTTCAGCGGATGTGGTCGATCTAGCGCTCTCCGATGAAATCCAAAAGAGGCACGATTCCTCGGCAACTTCGCACTGTTGTTGGGTTCAATCGGCCAAACAACAGGAGGGATATCCGATGATGGAGAAGAAAATTATTGTGACAGCATTGGCGGTGCTCGCATTCGGGTTTGGGTCTGTTCAGCGCTCGAACGCCGGCACCGAGGTGATTGAACCTTACAACGCTCCCGCGCCGGCTTACAATTACGCGCCGCCGCCGCCGCGCCCGATCTACTACGCTCCTCCGCCGCCGGTTGGCGTCGTTGTTTACCCGGCGTTTGGCTATTACCCGCGGCCGTTCCGCGCCTACGGCTATCACCGAGCCTACGGCCGCCCCTTTTATCGGCACGGTCATCACTGGCGATAGCCAACAGGCTCGAGCACGTAACGCAGTTCGCGTGTCATCCCAACAGACTTTAAACTTTCAAAACACGAGCCGCTCGCGACCTGTCACGCCGTAGCTTCACGCGAAGGCGGATCAACTACCAACTTCCCTCAACAAGTTCTTGCAAATTTCATTTGCAGTTCCATATGGCGCCCCGAGAGCGGGAGTCTCACGCGGGGGCAAGATCCGCTTCAAGCGGCTTATCTTTTTTGAAGCGACTCACACCCATGACGCTGAAGCCGATGAGATGACCCTGCGCGTCCACGCGCTCCATAAGCGCATCGTGTTTCGTCTCCTTCATGTAGCCAGCAGCATCCGAAAATCTCACTTCGAGATAATCAGCCTCCGCGTCGAACCACACTTTTACTTTATCGGCCATAAGTCTTCTCCAGCTTTGGGTTTGTCGGTCAAGTAGGCGGTGACCACAAACGCGTCGTTGAGAGTCAATAGGCAATAGAATTATGCGAGGGCGAAAACGTCCAGCGGGACAGTCTTGACGGGCCGCGCTTCATGGACGAGCCGGCGAACCCTTTCGGTAGTCTCACGCGAGAAGGTCGGCTCGCCGCAACGCTCACAGATTTGGGCGGGAATATGTTCGACGAGGACCGGACGACCATTAATCGTGAACACCTCGCTCACAAATTCGTTTCTCGCGGCTGTGTTGCCGCAGACGTGGCAGTTAAACATGGCTAGCTCCGTCTCCGGTAATCAACCCATTCATTCGGGTCTGGCTCATACATTGTGATAATCTTCGTCAATTGCGTCTCGGCAAACGATACCTGAAAGTGCAAGGGTCGTCCACCCGCCGTGAAACCGAGCAGCAGCGCGCTCGGCGAATATTTATCCTCGGGATAGTCCTCAATCAGCTCAGCATCTGTGCCCGCCTCTCGAATTTCCTGTTCGCTGATGTTCCGCTCGACTACACGCCGGAAAGCGTGGCGACTGAATTCAAATTTTCCCTCGGCAAGTTCCCGCCGAACATTTTCAAGCGTTTTCATTTGGCTGCGGCTTGAATAATGGGGCTTTCCCGACCCACCGTAAACAAAACACTGCACGCATCATAAGCCGCTCCTGGCCCGCAGTAGTCCCGCGAGTGCGGGACGAAGGAGGCTACGATGCATGAGCCCAGCAGCTGTAGAGGCAGGCGTGTCGCCTGCGAGAAGCTGTAGCAGTGTCGCTATGCGCGACACTCCACTTGGAAAAAACCGTAGCGAGCGGCGCGTCACCGTCAGCAGCAATTGAAACTCGCTCGTTACCCGCACTCGCTCGCTCCTACCTTCGTCGCTTTACCTTCTATCTCGGCAATCCCTTTCCTCGATTCCTGGATTCCTGGTTTCCCGATTAGGTTTTTTTGGAGTCCGAATCCGAGATCAGATAAACCAGTCCGAGCAAAAGTGAGACTGACATTGGGCTGAGCAGTCTCTTATATCTAGCGACTGACCGGACGCGTGCCGTCGATCAACGACAATCGAGGCGAGCCAACAACTAACGTCGTCAAGGGCGGGGGAAACCTTGACGCACGTTTAGGGTGATAGATTCTTCAGGCCGCTTTTAACGGCCATACCCGTATCTGTGGTGGTAGTAGCCGTGATGCCAGTATCTATGGTGATTGGACACTCCCCAATGTCCTGGGGCCCAGCCGTAATAAGCGCGTCCATTCCAATACCCCGGTCCATGGTTGTAATAAGGGCGATCATAACCGCCGATGGAGATCTCCACTGCCTTAACGGAGGGTACCAACATTCCGCTCAGACAAAACAAAGCTGCAAAAAGCAGCACTAATTTCTTTTTCATATTTTAGCTTTCTAGATTCAGTTAAAGCCATCTTGGTGCATCGCGCGCACCGCTTATTGTCAGAGTCGACCCGAATCTTGTGCACGTTGAGGAACGGGTTCGGTGGAAGGCAATCGCGGCGACAAACTTGCTTACCTTCTCAAAATCTTCTTTCGTCCCGTTTCAACGCTTTAACGATTCAACGGTTCGCGTCACCGAAGGTTAAATGTTAAATGCTCTGCTCAGCCCTCCCAAACGTTTGCTCAGAGTTTACTCAGAGTTTAATCGCGGTGGCGAGCGGCGAGTGGCGGGCGAACGGAGCGACTGGGATGAGCGACATAGAAGGTAAAGTTGCGAGGGAAGCAATGAGTGAGTGTGGGCAACGAGTGAGTTTCAACATTTCGGAGTTTAGATGCGCCCCCGATTTCCCGATTCAAGTCCCCCGGTGGCGAAGGGTTCTTCGCTCGCCAAAGAACGTTTCGATGTTAAGTAGGCGAACAGATGGACACAGTTTACATCGAGACAACGATCGTGAGTTATCTCGTGTCTCGTCCCAGCCAAGACGTGGTTATCGCCGCACACCAACAATTGACACGGGAATGGTGGCATCGGCGACGACGATTGTTTGCCTGCTTCATTTCGGACATTGCGCTCGATGAAGCTGGTGACGGAGATGCTGAGCAGGTCGCTCTTCGCTTGGAAGCGCTGGAAGGCATCCCCAAGCTGGTGCCCACGGTGGAAGCAGAACGTCTCGCGACGGCTTTTCTCGCTGACGTGTTGCCATCGAAAGCAGCAGGAGACGCGGCGCACCTGGCAATCGCGACGGTTGGTAAGATCAAATATTTGCTCACTTGGAATTGCAATCATCTAGCCAACGCCCAGCTACTAGACCGACTCGAACCAATCGCGGCCATCGCCGGATTCAAACTTCCCAGGGTTTGCACACCCGAGGAGCTGATGGGAGTGTCAGCGTATGAATGAGGATCCTATTGTGGCGGAGGTGCGACGGATTCGTGAAAAGCGTGCGAGCCGTTTTGGTTATGATATTCACAAAATCTTTGCCGACCTGATCGCCCGCGGAAACGCTCGAGATCCGTCACATCCGGTCGTCCGAGACGCCAGCAAATGGGCCGAAACCGCCGCAGCGGAAACTTCGCTGACATTGAAAGAAGAACCGCCGCCAAATCATTAAGGCGAACAATTCTCCTCAACCTCGCGAGCAGCTGTAGCTCCGAACACTTTCGGAGCGCGACGCTCGACTCGCAATCCTGTAGCCCGCCTGCTCAGTTTACCCGTCCTGGTCGCCGTGGCGACCGTGGCGGGACTGTCGAATAGGTCAGCCGCAAAAACTGTAGTGGCAGGCGTATCGTCTGCAAAGAACTGTAGCTCGCGAAGATTCGAGTTAGACGTATCCCCGGTTCGCATTTCTCTTGCAGTCGAGCTTGCAAACCGCCGCGTAAACGTGCTAGACCCCTATTGTTGGCTCTTCGCTCGCTCAGTATCGCGATCTGTGTTCTAGCCACATGGCTGGCCGCGTGCACGTCGCTTTTTCCGTTGCGATCGAACAATGCCACGAATCCTCAGAATTCGGTCGATACCGAAAACGGTTACAAGATTGCGTTCATCGAATTTGGCGAGCAGGGATCGTATCAAGACCCAACGCAATTAAAGAATGCTCTCGATCTTATCCAGAATACCGAAAGGCCACTTGTCATCACTTATGTGCACGGCTGGCAAAACAACGTGGAATCCGGTGATGTTCAGAGCTTCGAGTCTTTGCTGGCGCGATTAAACCGGGCTCCCGCTATCAGAAATGTCGGGTTTCACGTGGTGGGCGTTTACCTCGGCTGGCGGGGCAAGTTAACGCCGGTGCCGCTGCTAAAGGAAATTAGTTTTTGGAACCGCAAGGCGACAGCGGAACGTCTCGCCAGCAATTACGATTGCTATGACGCCATTGCTTCAATTTCCGAAGAAGCACGGCGCAAAGGGCGGGGAAACCAATACACCGTTCTACTCGGACACTCGTTTGGCGGATTGATTGTCGAAAGGTCCGTCGCTCACGCGATCAACGCCGAGATACACGGACATGCCGACGCCG
Source organism: uncultured Verrucomicrobiae bacterium (assembly GCA_963725505.1). Taxonomy (GTDB): domain Bacteria; phylum Verrucomicrobiota; class Verrucomicrobiia; order Chthoniobacterales; family UBA10450; genus Udaeobacter. Next base: position 127,583 of record CAVRYN010000005.1, read on the forward strand.
ATCGGAGTATGCCGGCGGATTTGGTGATCGCTGTTAACCCCGCGGCTGATTCAGTTCTGGCCCGGCAAATGATAGCCGCTTTGTACAGTCGCAAGACCGAGGGCACGCGGCCATTATTTGTCTCAATAACCTCAACGGGCGATTGGGCGACAGGCACCGTTTTTCCTATTGGCACGGGTCTGGCGTCAGTCAGCAAAGGATTCAACGAAGTTGAAGCACCGGGTCCCGCGAACACACAAGTAAGCGAGCGAAAATTTTATACCTCAACCCCGGTCACAATGAGATGTTGATTAACCACATCACGCTGGACCTGAAGAAAACAATCAATTCACCACAAGGGCATCACGCCTTGGAGACGAATCTGGAACACAACCTTTCTGCCGAGGTTTTCACTTTAGATGGGGCTAGTGGTAAACTGGATCTTTGGCAGATAAAACGTGTGGGCAACGTGGACGTGCCTTATTGGGACGTGCAAGTCGATCCCAGCATTATCAAAAATCACGGTGACATCTGGAACGAAAGAGCCGAAGCGATGATGGCTGCTATTTTCCGTATGACTAACCCGATGCTTAATCGCAACGTCAAACCCCGAGCTACACTTCATCGCGCGCCCGATTTCAACAGGCTTGAGCATCGATAAAAATTCAGATCGGCAGCGATTTGTTGTAGCCCGCCTTGCCAGCTGCCCCAAAGCTTGCTCAGAGTTTACTCAGAGTTTAATCGCCGTGGCGAGCGGCGAGTGGCGGGCGATGACTTTCGGAGTTCCGAGTTTAGATTTGATCCCATTCATTCGCTCCATTCCGCGCGAGCAGTAGGTTTTGTTGAATCCAACAGATCCGATGTGGGCATCCCAATAGAAGGCGGACTATATGAATTGGCCTAATGGTAAGCGCCAAACTGTTAACACTTTCTGGTCGTACTTTTGCGCGACTAGAAAAGTGGCGATTGGAGTAGCTGCTTTACGAACTTGCGTACGGACTCCGCAAATTGAAATGTTCGATCTTCAAGATCACGCGGCTTTGCACTATCTTCCATTTAAGAGTTGGGATTTGGTTCGTTGTTGTTTGGGATTTGGTGCTTGGGATTTGGGATTTACTGCCGCAGTGTCGATGTCTCTCCTGACAGCAACACTGGCGTGGTCCGAGCCAGTGGCTGGATCGTTAGATGTGCACTGGAACGAAGGCGCTCCGGATTGCAGCGCAACTCCGCAAGACGCACTTCAAATCCATACTTACGAGCCGCAAACGTTTATCCTCCGCCAGAGCCCTTGCGCGAACTTCGAAGCAAATTTTCTCTATCTTCTTATCGGCTCCGACAAAGCTCTTCTAATCGATACCGGTGCCGTCGCGGACCCGAAAGAGATGCCCCTGGCGAAAACGATCTTGGAACTATTGCCGGATAAGGATCACCAAAAACTTCCGCTTCTCGTGTCGCATACCCACAGACATCTGGATCATCGCGCTGGCGATCCTCAGTTCGCATCTCTCCCATCGGTCCAAATCGTGCCCATAGATTTGGAGGGAGTCCGCGCGTTCTTCGGTTTCACTAACTGGCCCAACGGGATTGCCCATTTGGACTTGGGCGGCCGCACTGTGGACGTAATTCCCACGCCCGGACACAACCAGACCCACGTGGCGTTTTACGACAGCCGAACCGGGATTCTTTTTTCGGGAGATTTTCTGTTGCCGGGCCGATTGCTGATTGAAGATGCCGCAGCTTACCGCGAAAGCGCCCTGCGGGTTGTCGATTTTCTGAAGACGCGTCCGCTTACCCATATCCTGGGCGGGCACATCGAGTTGAACACGGCAGGACACGCCTACCGATTCGGGTCTCACTACCATCCCAATGAGCACCGGCTCGAGTTGGCAAGAGAAGATCTAACAGCGTTGCCAGCCGCATTTGAAAGCTTCAATGGTTTCTACGCGCGACATCCGAATTACATTCTTACCAATCCCATTCACAACCTTCTGGCGGCCGCAACTATCGCGGTTGCGGTATTGATTTTCATCGTCTGGGGAGTGCGCCAGTTGCTGCGCGTGCGCCGGCGCTTGCGCGGTTGACCGTCCAAATCTGGAGAACGGTGGTAATCAGCCTGACTAATCTTTGACGGGCCGCTGACCGTCGTTTGAAGCGGAGCGATACGGCCTAACGAGAATGGAATGTCAAATGCTCTGCTCGCGAATGCTTTCGGAGTTGAGACGCGACCCCGTCTTTCCCCCTAACTCAGACTTTGCCGTCCAGAATTCTCTTTAACGCGTGGCGGTGACAGTGGGGTTGGTCTTCGTCACAATGGCACATGAGCGTAATTGTTTGGCGCGTTCCGAGGTGCTTCAGGAGTCGGAGCGTGAATTTCTGTCCCTTGTTCTTAATGTTTGGATTACGCTGATCGATCGTGCCTCCTTCGAAGAGCTCTTTTTTGTAGCGTCTCTTGAACTCCGACCAACGGATCTTCTCGGCGCGTCCAAGCGCGAGAAGCTGTTCGCTTGGGCCAAGGTTAGCCATCCAGACATGGTATCGGTCCTTCGGCAACCCACGGCCGCGAATTCGTGTCGCTGATCCGCAGCCCATCTTTGCCGGCTCGATTGTAGAGTGAACGGATTTTGTTTTAATCATACTTACTCAGGCAAGTCGAAAAGGATCGATACGAGTTCCTTCAAAGATAAATTTCGATGCTCAGCATCGCGAATTCGAATGTTGCGGTAGCCGCGCCGGCTGACCTTGATGCCACGCTTCTTCCTGGTGCCTTCAGGGAAGCTCATTAGGTCGCGCATCCGAGCGTCACCGCGTCCACCCATCATGTGGTAGCAGGTTGGCTCGAGCGAGGCGCGATCATAGCAAACCCATACCACACAGCCACCAACAAGGCCGCTGAGAGATTCGGAAATGGCGTAAGGGTTCGCGGTTATCGTTTTCGCAAGTGTCTTCATTTGGATCTGACGGGTGATTTGACCGAACGTCATCACCACGTCTACACCGGCGTTGTCTACCTCTGAGGTCAGAACAGTGACAAGACCCGGCGGATCCCGCTGCAGAACCAAGCGCGAAACATCATAAACAAACCGATGTCGCATCAGATTTCTCGATGTAGGTCGAATTTTGAGCGACGAACGAAGATGAAAGCATGCTCGATAAGGGCGACCATGTAGAATCGATCGTCAACCTTTCCAGTGTCTAATTTTCAGAATGCGGCCGAGGGATATGGCGTAGTAGGCCTCACCCCATTTGTGGATTTTCTTCATGCCCTTGAATTCCACCAACATTTCAGGTGCGATCTTCTGATAGCCGTTGCGAGGAATTGGATGAATTTGTAGGACCGATTTTCTAAGCGCTTTTCCCAGTGAGGCGTCCGCTGGCGATATTCGATTCGCTTTGTCTTGGCAACGACGTTAGCGAAGTGCTCTCGATGCAGATTCAGGTGAAGAGTCGGAGCTGATTCTTGCCTCTTCAATTTCAAATTAGTCTCCGGGCTTCGTGGACGTTTTAGATCCGAGGCGATTTCCGCGAACTGGGCGAGGGCGGCTTGGAGGTCTTCGACGATTTCCTGGGCGATCACATCGGGATCGGGAAGGTTGGCGCTGTCTTCGAGGCTTCGTCTCTGAGCCAGGAGATGTCGAGGTTGAGCTTATCGCGCTTCAATACGGAGTTCATTGTAACGACCCGAGTGTCTTCGACCTCAGGTTGAGGTGTTGATAGAAGATCGGGAGACGGAATCTCTTTCGAAGCGCTTCGACGTAGCGGCGAGCATCTGGTGTTAGAGGGTTTTCGGAAACGACGACCAAACGCTTCGCTTTTTGCCCGCCGGGCCAGTATGCGTATTCGAGCAGCTGAGACACGGCATTGCGTAGGCAACTCCTCACGCACGGCCCGGTCTTGATCTCGTAATAATGATACTTTCCGTCTTTGTGGACAACGAGATCTACCGCGGGACCTGCGGCCGCTATCGTTCTCGGTGCCGACGTTATCAGGACCGTGCTGTGCGGAAAGAATATCGAACAACGCCTGCTGAAGGCGATTGTGTTTGAGTTCGACTGACTTCATGCCGCCTTTCCAATTCGCGGACGTTTGCTCTAGCTTGAACGAGCACCCCGCGTTGAAGCGAAACCCTTTCTTGAGCGACACCGCGACAGGTGGCGCTGATGCTTTCCCTTCGACGTATTCGTAGAGATTCAGTAGGCGATCGAACAAGAACACGACTGCCGTCGGGTCCACCTCAGCTCGAGGGACGAGATGGCCGAAGAATAAGAAGTTCGGTGGATCAATGAGGTCATTTGCAATTGGAGCGATCGGTAAGTAAGGGCTCTTAGCTGGATTCCGTCGCTGGTCGTAGAACCAAAACCGGAGGTCTTCTAGCGCCGTAGCATTCTTGCGTACGTAGGCATTGAATCGGTCGACCTTCGGCTTGAGGACAAGTGGTCTAGGTAGCGACTGGCTTGGCTCGAGAGAGAACGCCACACCGTATCGGAACCATTGCCCCTCCTCTTCGAATCCGATGTTGTATTGCAATTCGTTGCGTCCACCTGAATGGAACGCGTAATGGGCGTGCGTCGTTTGTCCCGAAAAGATGCGACGAGTCTTGACTCGCAACAAACCATGCAGTCGCTGTCTTAACGCTTGGAAGTTTTGCATCCGCGGATGCAGTGCCGCGGCGGAGTTGATCTCGTCGGCAAGCGTTCGCAAAGTTTTCATCATCCTCTCAGCTCGCGAGCTGCTCGCCAGCTGTCGCCTTCCTTATTGCGTCTTGAATCTTCGACAGCTCTCCTAGTCCCTTTACCATCTCGAAGAAACAATGGCCGTCACTGCGTGCTTCCCATAGCTTCCCGAGACGTTCTTTCTCCTTTGTGTCGTCGGTAGTGGAGCGATCCAAGCTCTTGTATTCCACCGCGAGTACTTTCCCATTGGCTAACTTGACGACAAAGTCCGGGTAGAATTTGTCCGTGCTCGTCTGAATCCAGAATGACAATTTTGGCTGACGCTCTAGGTTGCGTACCCAACATTCGACACGTGCATCGTGAGCCATCAATTGTGCGCATTGCACTTCATCGCCGTTCATCGCGCCTATCTCCCTGTAGTAATGGCGAGGAAGCTCGAGACCATGATAGCGATTGCCTACTGGATACTTATCTGGGTCGAAAGTAAACACGTTCGCGAGCGTCACATACACTGTACCCGAGGCGTCCCCGAAGAGTAACGTTTCGTAAATCTTCTTGCGGTTTAGCTTCTCTAAGTCTTTCACGCGACCGGAGACTGCTTTGAAGAGTCTGTGACGATGCGCCGTTAGTTGCTCTAAAGTAATGCCACGCTTCTCCTGCTCAGCGATCACTCGCTGCAGCCGAATATCCATCTCGGCATCGGTTAGTCCAATATGTGAAAAGGATCGCGCAATGGCGACGATGAGCTTAACAGGAGGCCACGCTTCGCTTGTTTCCAGTAAGCGTTGGTGATGGTCGGCTTCGGCGAGAAAGCGTTGCTGAATTTTTTCCTTTTCGGTCACCTCGTGTTTCTCGATATCAATCACGATACCGCGTTGCTCCTTGGGAATGATGAAGCCAGGCACGTCGGCGTCGCATTGCGACAATGTCCAGTTGTTGCGTTCTATTATGTCGTCTTCCTCGAATTGATGGAAGAAGTCGCCTTGCCTGAGTGCTAGCACAGGCACAGTGAACAAGACCCTATTGTCCGCGGGGTAGGCCTTTAAACGGGGCAGAGAGGAAGAGCGGCCGGCGCGCTTGTTCACCGCGGCGTGCAACATTTCCTTAGCTTCGTCAGTGCCCGCCCACGTCACTACAGCTTCTTCCTGTTCCGGGGTCAGGGGTTTATCGAGCGTTAGTTCGTTTGTGTCTGGGTTCCATGTCACCGCATCGACGACTTCAATGGGTAACGATCCTTTCGGTTTGTCCGGCAGTCTTGTTGTTACCGGCCCTTCTGGCACCTTCGGCGGTTCCAGTGATACGCCGGGAAGGAGTGTACGCTCTACAACTAGTTCATCTGCGTCCTGTCCCTCGAAACCAGAGGCAATTAGGCCGTCCTTCAGAGCCTTCGCTGCCTCGTCAAACTTTGTAGAGGCGACAAATGCGTATGCATTGTTTAAGTCGTCCCGTTTCTTTCGCGTGGCCTTTGGCATTCGAAGGATGCGACCGAGAATCTGTTCTACTGCTCTGCTGCTAGTCATCTGAGCCACAGAAAAAAGCACATAGGCCCACGGGCAATCCCATCCTTCCTTAAGGGCCTGTACCGTAATTACGAACCGCACCTTTTCTTTTGGATCTAGGACATTGACCTTGTTCAGTCCGGGCCGGTCACCGGTATGCACGATTATCTCGTTTTCTGAGATACCGAATTCCTTCAGCTTCGCCTCGACGACGTTCACGGTGATGCTCGCCTTGTCCTTGTACTCCGGTTGCGCTTGCAGCAGCATGATTGGGCGGATGCGTTCCTGCGTTAGCGCTTCCTCCTGACGCGCTTCGCCGGCCAGATGGTTAAGCAACCCGATCGCATCTCCCAGCAGCGCATCCCATGGTTCACGGTAACGCAGGTAGATCGGCAGTTTGATCATATCTTCCGCCTTTAGTGCGTAGGCGGAGACCGAAAAAAGAACGTTGCTCGGCGGATTCTCGTAGGTTTCGCCGTCCTCTGTAACAGTCTGTGGTTTCAGATTAGGTGTCGCCGTTAATTCCAGCACGGCACTCGGGTTCAATCTCCGCAGCGTTTCAAAGGAAAGTGGCTGGCGTGCATTGTGCGCTTCGTCGATGATTACGAACGGGCGACGGATGCGAAACACATTCACCAACGATTGATTGAAGTGGCCCTCCGGCTCGCGTTCTACAATCTCCAGCAACTCTGCCGGCAGGTTCTCGAAGTGCGACATCAGCTCGCCGTTATTCTTGTACACATTCAGCGCGCTCATGTCCTTCCTGCGGAAAGCTTGCATCGTCGCCACCACGATAACGGTGTGACTGTCGAGCAACGCGCGCTTCATGCGGGTGGCTTCTTCAATGTCCAGGACGGCGACGTTGCCCAGGTTCGTGTCCAAAGATTGTCGATAAGGATCAGCGTTGTCCTGAAGGCGCGACAATGTTTGCGACCGGATCGCGTCGCTTGGCACAAGCCAGAGAATAAGTGCCCGATCTTTCTGCAAGAGATCCTTCACTCCGATGTTCACCGCCTCACAGGCCACGAACGTTTTCCCACCTCCGGTTGGAATACGCAGACAGACATATGGGATGCCTGGCACCTGCTTAACTGGCGCGTATGGCAACCCCTGTCCTTCGTAGATTTCCGCGGTTACCGAAGTGAAGGCCGTGGAAGCGGGAAATATGTCCCCCACTTCCTGCATCATCAGACACTTCTGGTAGTAGCGTCGCAGCCAGTGCAGCGAATTCTTCTGGTATTGCTTGGCTTCCATTTAACGAGTTCGGATAGCGTAGGGCGTTTGTTTGAAGGTGATGCCCTCTCGGTCCAACCTGGTCTTGCTAAAACGGCAACCGGCGGCATAGACCACCTTAGAACCCTTATGAGCGGGTAGGTGCTCTAGCGTCGTCCTCGTCAGCACATTGCCGCCGTCCACGCTCTTGTCTTTGACGATGCCATTGTAGAGCAAATACACCGCGCGACCATGATGGATGCCCAACAGCGGCGTCTTTGCGGAAACGCGTTCCTTCGGCAGTGGCTCTCCGGTTTCAGAAAAATAAACATGCCGCGCGAGATCGGAGAAGCGGACCCTTGCTTCGTTGATGCGCCCGTGTTCGTCGAAGATTTTATCTCCGAGCCGCACATAACGGAAACCTCCACCACCTTTCCAGTCGACTTCTTTCGTGATGCCTCCAGGATCGGTTCCACTCACAACCTTACGCAGTCGCGGAGCGCAAAGGGTCTCTGCGTGCCTTTCTAGCTCAACACCAAGCCATTGTCGCCCCATCTTGTGTGCCACCGCAGCGGTCGTGCCCGAACCGAGGAATGAGTCGAGAACTAGGTCGCCCTGCTTGGTAGCCAATTCTAGAATCTTTTTGATAAGTGCCTCGGGTTTCTTGCCCTGAGGAAACTGCACTCCTCCCTCTTTGGTGAGATTGTTCAGGGGGAAACCATCCCAGTATGTTCCCGTCTTCTCCAATTTCACTAGACGTGAGCCCTTTTTGATGGCGACATCACTCAACCACGCCAGTAGATCGCAGTTAGCGCCTTTGTAATAGAGCTTGGTCTGCCTGCCTTTGCTACGGCCAGATCGAGGTGTGTATTCGATGCTGAAAAAATCTCCTACGCCACTGGTAGCTTCCATGACACGCGTTCGGATGGAACTCTGGGCATTTGTGTCGCGGAAAATGCGGTCAAAATACTTCGCGTAACATGCCTGTTCGGTAATTCGTTCCGCCGCTGCTACCTTTGTAATTGGTTCCATTACGACACCCGAGTGCTTGTAAATCCGAATCGGCTCGCCCGATCCGTCCTCAATAGTCTTAACAAATTCGCGCTCGCCGAAGCTCTGAAGAATTCGAGTGTATTTCCAACTTTTGCCGGTCTCCCTCATCTCGTCGATGAACTCGAACAAATCCTCTTCATCAAAAACATCGTTGAGTTTTTTGAATCCCGGGTCCCCATCCATGTTGCGGGTATAAACCAGAATGTATTCGATATTCTTCTTTAGCTTCTTATCCTCGCCTCCTCCTGAGGCTCCGGCGGTTTGCTTCATCTTAACGCTAATCTGATTGAGGAAGTTAGAACGACCGAACACCTCATCTAAGACACTCCGCAGCCCGTGAATTTCGTTGTCGTCGATACAAACAAAGACGACGCCATCCTGCCGCAGGAACTCCTTTAGCAGAGCTAGTCGGGGATACATCATCAAAGCCAGCGGTCATGGCGGTCGAGTGTATCTCCCTCCTTGCCCACGATCTCGCCTAGCCAGCGCTTAATGGCCGGGCTGTTGACGTTGTCATTGTAGGCCCAGCCTTCGTTGCCCGTATTATAAGGGGGGTCGATGCAGATGCACTTTACTTTCCCCTTGTAGTAAGGAAGCAGCGCCTTGAGCGCCACGAGGTTGTCGCCCTCCACAATGATATTGCCGCTGCCAGGGTCGCCACAGCTTAGCTCTGGCACGTCCTTCAGAAGATGGAAAGGATCGAAGATGATGGTTGATTACCGCATCCTTGCCGATCCAGTTAAGCGTGGGCATTCGAGCGGTACGCTGACGACCTCAAGAGATCAATTTGCAATACAGATTTAGCAGCATCATTTCTGCAATCGAACCGGCGGCGGAGTTGGCAATGCGTGGATCGCCAACGACAATGGCTAAACATTTGGCGCGGGAGATGGCGACGTTGATTCGGGAACGATCGAGAATAAAGCCGAGCCCGCGCGAGCCGTATTCGCCGTAGCTGGAACAGAGCGACAGGATGCAAACTGCGGCTTCTTGCCCTTGGAACTTGTCGACGCTGCCGACGCGCGCGCCTTTCGGTAGGGCTCTTTTCAGCGCACGGACCTGGGCGTTGTACGGAGCAATGAACAGGAAATCGTCCAATTCGAGCGGCTTTGTGCTGCCATCCTTGTCGGTGTATGCGCGACCAAGCATCTCGTCGTAAATAGAGATGACCCGCTCGACCTCTTCGTCGCTCTGCTGGATGTCGCCGTCGTGCTCGACTCCGCTGAACACGATCCCTGATTCTATTTGGTAACGAGAGTCGCCGTCACCGTCGCGTGGAAGGCATGCGATCTTCTGATTGGCGCACTCCGGTAGTGGAGCCAAGCCGGCTCTCATAAATGCTCTCGGAAATGAATCGACACACGTTCGGGTGCATTCGGCGCGATTCACCGAGAAATAGTCCGCGATCGGCTGGCACCACCGCATGGAAGACTGGCGCGTCTTCCTTGCTTTTCTCAGTGTCTTTTAACGCGTAGTGAAGAGCCGACAGGCCGGCATCGCCAGGATGAGAACCTTGGACCGGTTGCTCCAACTGCATTTGGTCGCCAAGCAGCACAAGATTCCTGGCCGACCGCGCTGTCGCGACCGCGTTCGCTAAAGAGACTTGGCCTGCTTCATCGATGAACAGGAAGTCGAGCTGGTCCTTCCATTCTGGCCGACTAAAAAGCCAAGCCGTGCCGGCAATGATCCCGGCGGAATATTCTGCGCGCGCTGCGCCTGTATCCTTCACATAACGCAAGTCTGGATTGGCTGAATGCAGATCCTCGTCGGGCTCGTCGCCGACTTTCAGACCAACCAGCTGGCGACCGTTCCGCCGGGCTGCGTCGCCGCACGCCTTGAGCAGATTGACCACGGCTTTGTGACTGTTGGACGTGACACCGACATTTTTACCGGCAGCCAAAAGAGAATCGATCATACATGAAGCGGTGTAGGTCTTTCCGGTGCCCGGCGGCCCCTGAATGACGAGGCACCCGCCATTCATTAATCCGATGATTCGAAGCGCCGCATCGACGGTTGATTCACCATCTACTTGCAGCGGATTCGCCGGAGCCAATCGTTCCAGAAGGATTTCACCGGCGGGTGAAGATCGTTAGTCAGCTGCTGCGAAGCTATGTCGAAGAGCGCATCCGGAATCTCTCCAGGGTTCACATATTCGTTCTTCAAAATCGAACCATTACTGGGAAACATTCCCTGACATTTATCCTCCAAACCTTTCTTGCCAATTTTCAGCGTCAGTTCACCGAGGTCGAGGTCGATCGAAGCGATCGCGAAGCTTGCGTCCAGATTATGAGTGAACATTATCCTGTCATCGGTGCCTAACTTGCATTCCTGCGATGGATCGAAGGTGTATTTCTGGAGGAATGACTTCTTTTCGGCTACGCAATCTCCGACCGCTTTCAACCCCTCGATACAACCAGAATCGTCACGAAGTTCTTCAGCGCTCGCGTCGGCGCGGTCGAACATTTTCCACCACATCGGTTTTAGCTCGCGCCGATGGAAATCGACTAGGTCGCCGAGCACGACTGAGATAGGATCACCTTGTGCGCGAAGTTTGGCCGAGAGCTCCTGTCGCTTAGCGATCTCAGGGTCGGCCGGTTTCGGCGGCGCCGGTGCGTCTGCGGAATGACGATCGACGTACGAGATCCCGCTGCTCTTTCGCCAGGTTTCTTAACCACTCACAAAGTTCGGCATTGGATTTACAGTCGTCCTCGTTGTAATCACGAATGCCTTTCAAAATGTTGCTGCTTTGCCAATCGCGCGGCTGTTTGGTCGCCATCCAGTTCGCGTATTGAACGATCGATCCCGAAGCGGTCGTGATCGTCCGTTCTACGTTTCGGTCGGTAAAGCGTCTCGATGCTTTTGATGGAGTAGCTGTCTTCGCCAATCCGCACGGCATGGCGGACGATTTGATACAGATCGACGAATACATTGTTACGGAGCAGATCATCGACTTCGTCCTGGCGTGTGTCGTGGCGCGTGCTCAGGCGCCTAACGGCGCTCACTTCGTAGGTGGCGTAATGATAGATGTGCATCGCTGGATTTTTCTTCCAGCGCGCGTAACACCCAGTCGATGAATCCCTCGAACGCGATCTTTTCCTCAGCCGCGATCGTGAGCCCACCAATCGCGAAATTCGAACTGGCCGGTCTTGTTCGTTTCGCGCCCAGGTGCCGAACAGGTATTCCAATCCTCCGGGAACCAACGGATATCCTTCCATGTCGAAGAAACACGTCCGCCGCATCGGCCGGCGGGAGCGTAGCCAGACCGATTGGCTCGCCATTCGGGCCCTTATGCGGCAGAACTTCGTAACGCGGTTTCGCATCAGGATTCGCCTTTCGATCATCGCGTGTCTCACATTGAAGTCGCGCCTGGGACACGAGCTTCTCCAACGTGCCAGCGTCGAGCTTATGAACTGATTTGCCTGAGGCTGCGGCCAAGCCGCGTCATCGTCGACGATGCCGGCGACTCTTCAGCTTCTTTATCTGGCCGACGCTGATACCGGCGACCTGAACCAGGTGATCTTTCTCGAGAAAGAATTTCTCCGCGTACGAGGTCCAACGTCCATGTTCAGCACGCGGCAGCGGTTCCGGGCAATCGTTCATGCTTGCCGCTAAACGCCGCCTGCATGGCCAGGAAGCTCTCTTTGATGTGACGGTAATAATGGATGAAATCCTCGACCCGGAACTCAACGCGCTCACCGTTACCCAGAATGACCCCGATCCGCTCCGGCATCCCCTGCCCCGTCGTGGCAGCCAGCATTTCGGAGTAGCAGCAGAGTTGAATCGGGTAATAAGGCTTTGGCGAGAGTGCCAGCTTCGTATCCCAAACCTGATATTTTCCTGACGGTATCGAGCTCCAGAAAATCCGCGTACCCGGCAAAGACTCCATCCTGCAAAGCAGCCTGATAAATGATCGGCGCCTTATCTTTGATCGCAGTCGAGCGTTGCTGCGTGCGCGGCAGCAAATTATCTCGTCCTTCGGGATTTCAATAACGCGACAGCCTGAGGCTTTGTAGCCGTTCAGAACGGACTGCTCGTGTTCGTCACCGGTGCGCGACAGCAGTTTTTCCTCTTCTGTTTGTTCGTCCGGCGTAATCGCGCCAGGATTTTCCAAATGGTACCGGTCCAGCCACGATGCGAACGGCGATGCCAGGTAGCGAATCAGATCGGTAGGCGAATAAATGATGCTGCCAGACTGTTTCTTCATTCTTCAGTGACAGCCTAGCACGATCGAGCTCTTCCGGGGAGGCATGAAGTGCGGAAAATAACAGAAATGGATGAAAGGATGAAGGAAAAGGAAGAATTAAGAACCCGGATACTGCGAAAGCGGAAGGAAGCGGGTAAAGGTTGAAGGAAGAATTAAGCGCGATGAGCCAGCAAGTAAGAAGGCAGAATTAAAAATTAGGAGCCGGGACAAAGAAAGAAACTCAAAAAGATCGCACGAATTTAGCGGTATTCGCGCATGGCGTTTCCCAAGAAGAAAAAGAAATATCGTTCTCCTGTTGAAGGTCCGCTTCGACGGCTGCCGGGACAATCGGTCCGGGATGAACGGGAGCGCCGATCGACGACAAGGTTATGGGCTACTTCTTCGCCGGTTCTGTCCACGTGGCTCTTGGCAGGATCGCAGTGGCTTTACGAGTGGACGGCGTGCGCCGAACCCGCGATTCGCGACGTTAGTTGCCGTTATCGTCACCGTTTATTGCGCGTATCGGATCCGGCGGGGTCTACCCAGAGTTCAGAAACCTGAACTTGGGTGAGAAAGGGGAGCGCCGCGTTAGCGAAGTGCTTCGGACGCTGCGAGACAGAGATTATGTGACTTTCGATGATTTACTTCTCGAAGGAGTAAATGTCGATCATGTGGTCGTCGGTCCTGGTGGCGTATTTGCCGTTGAGACAAAGACGTTCTCGATGTTCGGCAATGTTTCGGCAGGAATTGATGCCAGCGGCGTGCTTCAAATTGGCGGCAATCCTGCGTTCAAGGATCCGCTAAACAGGCTCGCGCATCCGCCGCGATGGTTTCAGCAGAATTAAGGCGATGGATGCATCGCGACATCTGGGTGAATCCGGTTGTTGTTCTACCCGGATGGCGAATTGATCCGCCCAAGGTTGACACAGGCGTAGTAAGGATGGACCGCCGCTCTTCGAAGACATCCGCGCATTACTACGGGGTGCAACGCTCCAAGAGCGAAGCGGCAAGACCTTGGAACAAAATCCCGTGACGAAGGTTTATCGGTTGAAAAAGACGCTGAGCTGATTGGTGATCAGTTGGAAGCAGCCGCCTCCGCCGAGGCTACTCCGAAAGCTTTCGCGAGCGGTGCTGGCTTGTCTTCGATTTCATTGGATCGATTGCATCAGTTTCTGCAGAATATCTTCCATCGTTGAATTGGGCACATGACCGAGTCTTTTCCGAATTAGGTCCTGGTGAATTGTAAATATTTTGCCGAGCTTGATGATCGACGGCTTAGGCAGACCGGCCCTTTTCAATTCACTGCCTGACAACAATATCTCGTCTTCGCCCGCGGCAGCAGGGACTTGAGACGTAATCGCCGCAACCACGAGATCGCTACGCACCGCATTTAATCTATCGGGAGAAAGAACCAACGCTGGCCGCTGTTTTATGGCGCTCAGATCGGTGAACGGAAAAGGCACAAGAACAACATCGCCTTGGCTAAAGCTCGTCGTAGATGGCATCCTCGGGGTTGTTCCAGAACTCGAACGCCGGCTCGGCCGCTTTGAGCCAAGCGACATCGTCCGGCTGAATTTTCAGATGCGTCGGCAAATCGTGAAGGAGCCGTATTTGGTCACGTACATTCAAATGCTCGATTGCCTGGCTGATTTCCTGAACCGTGCTCACAAGAAGAATTTAACCCAAATTTTTCCGATGACCAGCCTTCGTGAAATCGAACTACGGCTGGCGTGGAAGCCGTCGAAAGCGCAAGGCAGAAGAAGAAAGGCTTTATCGGTGTAATCGGGAATTCACAAATTGATGGCGGATCGTCATGATGAAAGAAATGAATCCACGCCATGAGGATATTGCGTCAGCCGTGCCGGCAGACCTGGATTTGTTGCCCCGGTTACGCGGGTTTCGGTTGCGTGGGATGGAGATGACGCGGCTGGAAACTTTCATCGACGCAGCTTTCGCGTTCGCCATTTCGATGCTGGTGATCGCCGCGCAGCAGATCCCCGACAACATCCAGACGCTCCTGGCGGCTTTCAAAAATGTGCCGACCTTTGTCTGCAGCATCGCCGTGCTGGGCATCTTTTGGCGGGGCCATTGGTTGTGGAGCCGGCGTTACGGTCTCGAAGACGGCGTCTCGATTTTGATCAGCTGGGCGATGATTGTTACGATCCTGATCTTTATCTATCCGTTGAAGGCAATTTTCGGGGCGATGTGGTACCTTCTGAGCAGTGGCCAGGTCGGCCAGCCGTTCTCGCTTCACACCACCGAATCACAGGATAGAACGATCTTTGCGATTTACGCGCTCGGCTTGATTGCCATTTCCGCTGAAATCCTGCTCCTGAATCTTCGTGCCTGGCAATTGCGTGAGCCGTTGCGATTGAATGCGCGGGAAGGACTGATGACGCGCGGTGAGCTGACGGGCTGGAGCATTCCGGTAGGCGTCGGAATCGTGTCGCTGGTCTCTGCACTTACTTTGCCGGCAGAACAGATCCAATGGAGCGGCTGGGTTTATTTCTCGATGATCATCCTGGTGCCGCTACACGATTTCTTCCACAAGCGCGGGCTGAAAGCGGTACAAGATGGGAGCTAGGTTGGAGGCGAGGGGATTTCATCGAACCATCACGGCTTGGATAGCTTTCGCAGAATACTTCGCGCAAGGTATTCGTTAATTTCGTTGTGTCGTGGCACGGGCTGGCAAACTTTTGTGACGGGATTCTGATACCAGTCGTGCTTGCCGCCATGGCGGATCAGCAAGGCACCTTGTGCTTCGATCTTTTTAATCAACCGGGGCCGCTTCAAGCCAGCTCCAACTTGGAATGCTGGCGAACGTTCGGAATAACTCCCGAGGACAAATCATTGTACAGATCGAGCAGATGCTCCTTCAAATCGTCCAGCGAAGTTCCTTGGGTCATGTAATCAGGATACTCTTCAAGATATCCGAGCCACATTTCTCCATCCTGCCAGTAAGTGAATCCGATCGATGCCATCGTAGGAGAGTTTA
Source organism: uncultured Verrucomicrobiae bacterium (assembly GCA_963725505.1). Lineage (GTDB taxonomy): Bacteria > Verrucomicrobiota > Verrucomicrobiia > Chthoniobacterales > UBA10450 > Udaeobacter. Next base: position 143,174 of record CAVRYN010000005.1, read on the forward strand.
GCGATAATGCTCTAGCGGGTCAATGCGACCGCGCTACCCTTGGGCCATGGCGCCCACGATCACCATTACGAAACCGGTCGCCACGGCGATCGCCACTTTCGTTTCGATAGATAAGTTCATCATTTTTCCCTTCAATTATGGCGTCAACCCCTGTCGCCCCTTTTTTTGGATTTGATTTTCTCAGTCGCTTCGAATTTCGGCGTGCTTATGGATGCCAGGCGCAGCGCGAGGTTTAGCGCCACGTCGGAATGTCCGTATTTTCTCGACGTTCATTTACGTTGTCAGTTAGTCTGGGAGGATGCCTCGCGAGATCGCGCCGAATGAAGGACCGATGAAATCCGCGGTATGCAGATGCGAAGCGTATTGATCATTGAGGATGATGAAGACGGTCGTCGGGCCCTGGCCAAGTTGCTTGCCCGGGCAGATTGGAAAGTCTTTGAGGCCGCAGATGGCGATTCCGGAGTGGAACTCGCTATCCGGCATCGGCCGGAAGTTATTTTATGCGACTTGCTGATGCCGAAGTCCAATGGTTTTCAAGTTTGCCGTACCATCCGGCAACAGCTCCAGCCGACCAAGATCATCGTGGTGTCGGGACGGGATTATGCGGTAGATCGCGCGAGCGCGCTGGAAGCCGGCGCGGACGAATTTCTGCTAAAGCCGATTACATGGGAAGTCCTGCGCGAGTCAATCGATCGACTCCTAACGCTGATTCCGCAGCGGCCACGAGTAACGGCTTCCCCTGAGGAACTCGGTTCGGTGCCGCCGCGGATAAAGTTGTGGGGCGTGCGCGGCTCGCTCCCGGTGCCGGGGCCGGCGACGGTCCGGTATGGAGGCAATACCAGTTGCGTAGAAGTGCGGGCCGACGGCGAAATTATCGTGCTCGACGCAGGCACCGGGATTCGTGGTCTCGGTCTGGCGCTGGAAAAGGAGCTGGGACCAGAGACGATCAAGCTGACTCTTCTCATTACGCACACGCACTGGGATCACATTCAGGGTCTGCCGTTCTTTTCCCTGGCCTACAACAGCAAAAATCTGATCCGGGTCCTCGGTTACGAAGGATCGCGTGCTGGTCTGGGCGCGATCCTGGCCAGCCAGATGGAGACGCCGTTTTTTCCGGTGAGCTTGCGTCAATTGCCCAGTCATCTCGCGATCGAAGAGCTTAAGGACATGGAGTTTCACATCGGCAAGGTGAAAGTGGTGGCCAAGTTTGCGAATCATCCGGGCATCTGCGTCGGCTATCGGCTCTTTACCAGCGCCGGATCGATCGCATACATGCCCGACAACGAACCGTACGAACCTCTCAAACTGCAAGTTGCGGCGCAGGATGGAATCGATGGGAACGAAGCGCGAGATTTTGCCGGCGCGGAGCGGGCCAAGATGGTGGAGTTCTTGCGGGATTGCGAAGTGGCGATTCTGGACGCGCAATATACGGACGAGGAATACAAGGGACACGTCGGGTGGGGGCATAGTTCGCTCAGCAGCGTTGTCCTGATTGCGCTAGATGCGAATGTGAAAAGGGTTCTGCTTTTTCATCACGATCCCAGCCATGACGATGACATGATCGATCGAATGGTGGAGCAGGCGCGGGAGCTAGTTAGGAAAAGCGGAAAGGCAATGGTGATTGAAGGGGCGCGCGAAGGCGCTGAGATTCTGCTGGGAGTTACGAGCGCGGCGGCAGCCTCCGCCAAGGCTTCCGCCGCCGCTAAAGCTCTGGCGTGACCTGCCTTCATCAGATTACGGCATGGCAAGCAGGTCGGCGGTGAGGCGACGGCGTTTCCCCAACGCCGTGTTGCGGAATTGGTTTTCTGGGCGATAGTGGGAGGTCAAGAAGCACTAAGGAGGAAAAGTCAGCCTCCGGTGCGCGCCAAAGCCGGTGCGACGTTGGTGTCGAATAGAAAGTCAGAATCAATTATGAAAGCCGAACTCATTCAAGCCGCCTCCGAAGTAATCACTAATCAGCAAATTCTGGTGAACATGGTTTCACGCCGCGTGCGACAGCTTTCCATCGGTCATCGTCCCCTGGTGGAATATGCTCCGGGGCTCGGTGCAGCGGATATCGCGTTGACCGAGATCGCTAACGGAAAACTGACATTCGAGTCGACCTTCGGTCAGGATGGAATCGCTGAGGCTGCCTCCCGGGTCGTGCAGTTCCCCGACTGTCACGTCGAGCAAAAAAGTTAAAAAAGCTGCCTAAAACGAAGATTTGCGCCGGTGAGGCGGGCCCTCGTTTCGTTGGCGCTGAGCGTGGTTATTCCAAATTCCGAGGCACGCGAGTGATCTAGTTATTCCTAGATTGCGCCGCTCGGCGAATACTCACGCAGTGTTGCGAAATGTGAAGACGAAGCCGTCCACATGCCAGCGATTGCACGAACTATGTTAGGCGATCGATGCTGCGTAACTCCGAAAGGGTTCGTGAGCGCGTAGCGGAGGAAAATTACATGAAGAACCCTGAATAGATCGCCAACATCCAACGACTAAACATCATTATTATGAAAAAACTTACTAGTTTACTGATAGGCTGTTCGCTCGCGCTGGCTGGAGCCGCGTTGGCGCAACAGCCAGTTGAACAGCAATCACCACCAAAGGGCAAGCACGCCCCTGAAAAAACGCACGCGACTGAAGCACAGCCCAAGGCGAATGCCGCGAAGTCTCAGGTCCCACCTGCGACGCAGCACGAGCAGCACGGAGCGATTAAGGAACACGGAGCCACGCATGAGCACGGTGCAATGAACGAACACGGGGCTACGAATGAGCATGGAGCCGCGAATGAGCCGCCGAGAACGAATGTTTCCGGTCAACCAGTGGAAACGCAGACGCCCAGTGCGAAAGAGCGGATTGAGCAGCGGAGGAAAGGGATGAAGGGTCCCGCCGCGGAGGCGAAGACATCTACTAATCCGGCTGCGCCGCCTGCTGCCGCAGGTGGAGCTCCGTCAGGTCCGGCAGGTGGCCAGCAAAATGTGCAGGCTAATGCGGGGGCCAAGGCGAAGAAGCCCGACCCGCAGCAAGTGCAGCAGATCAAATCGCAGCACGCGGGCTTCCGTGCGCAGCCAAAGCCGGAACAGGTTCCGCCGGTTACTTTCAATGAGAGCCATCGGATCGAAGGAGCCGATCATTGGCAAGGTCACCAATACGAAGTATTCCGTTCGTATCATCCCGAACGGCACGATGAGGGCTGGTATCATTCACATTATTCCCGTGTTGAACTGATCGGTGGCGGTTACTATTTCTTCAACAATGGCTACTGGTTTCCGGCTTGGGGTTACAGTCCTTCGGCCGAATACTATGCCTATGATGGACCGATCTATGTTGGTCAACGTGCTGAGCCGCCGGATCGACGTGATCGCGGACGTGCAAGGCGTGCTACAGCAAATGGGCTATTACAAGGGTGAGGTGGATGGATTGCTCGGGCCGTTGACCCGTGAGGCGCTCGCTGCCTATCAGGCCGATCAGGGGCTCACCACGACGGCGGTAATCGACGAGCCGACGCTCGATTCCCTAGGACTGGGATAAGTTAGAAGCTATCAACCAAAAAGCCGCCGGGCGCAGGAATGCCTTGGCGGCTTTTCTATTTTTAGGCGCGAAGGCAAAAGTAAGAGGAAGATCGACGGCGTTAGCTTCGATGAATTGAAGTCGCGCGCTTTATCTTTGCACGCCCCGTTTCGAGCGCGATGGCGACTATGCGTGATCCGGCCTGAAGAGGTGACGAGTGATGGGTGACGAGTGGCAAGTCCGGTGATTAGCGATGCAAATGCCGAACGGCTTGGACATTACGTCGCTTGAGGCAAAACAAGGCCAGAAAGCGTGAAACGCGCGAATAGTTAACGGTGTTGAATAATTGAGTCCACGATCTTGTCCAAGATCGAAATGAAAGAGGGAAACCTATGGAAGGAAAAACTATGAGAAGAATCATATATTCAGTATGTATTGGAAGCCTCGCGCTGGCGCTCACAGCGGGGGCTCAGCAAGTCAACGATAGAAAGCACCAACGAGCGAGGCCGCAGGCGCGAACAGCGAATGTTCACGCGGCAAGACCGGCGAACACTGGTGCGATGATGGGGGCGCGCCATTATAATTCGACTGCGCAGTACCGGCAGCGGGCGCACATGACCGCGCCGCGCACCAGTTCAAACGCAGTCGTCAATCAAAACCACATGCGCGTGTCTCGGGAACGAAATTTCGCGACGAATCAAGCCGTTCGCGCGCGAAATAATGTTGCGGTTAATCGCGAGAGAAACCTCGCGGCTAACCACATGAAAAACGTTGAGGTTAATCGTCATCGAAACGCGGAGCAGTTTCGTGCGCGCAACAATGTAGCGCTCAATCGGAACCGAAACCTCGGGGTCAACCAAAGGAGCAACTTCGCCTATTACCGTGGAGGCAACGCGAGAATTAATAACGACTTCCACAGTGCGGCGTTCCGCGGTCAACGGTATTCGGTCTTCCGAAATTACCACAGACAGTGGCACGATCGTGGTTGGTGGAGAAGCCATTACAACCGAATCGTTTTTGTGAACAGCGGCTGGTATTATTGGAACGCGGGTTACTGGTTCCCGGCCTGGGGTTATGCCGCGGGTGCCTATTATCCATATGACGGCCCAATCTACGGCTACAACGGATTGCCACCCGATCAGGTAACTGTTGATGTTCAGCAACAACTGCAACGCGACGGTTATTATGATGGACCGATCGATGGCGTTCTTGGGCCGATGACCCGGGAAGCCATCGCAGCTTTCCAGGCTGACAACGGGTTGTCCGTCACATCGGTAATTGATCAACCGACACTTGCCACGCTCGGGATAGCGTAATTGATCGGAGCTACATGAGAGCCGCGTGATGTATTCCATCATGCGGCTCTTTCATTTCTAGAAACGCTGACGTTTGTCGCGCAAGTAAGAAGCTGAGGAAAGTCAGAAGTAAGAAGGAAGCCGCTTTCGTTGAAACTACGGCGAGCCAGGGAAGGAAAAATTAAGAATTAAGAAAGCGATGGGGCCAAATTTTTCGTGAGATACGAATCACATAAAAGTGAAAGGAGGAATTGAATGAAGATCCTGACAATAACAGCGATAATTGCGTTACCGTTCATGGCCTTAGGCCAGACAACGGAGCCGCAACAGACGCAGGAGCAGACGAAGGAAACGCAGGCTGCTGCGCCGGCGAAACAGAAAAAGATGCCCCCTGAACAGGCGCAGCCGGGCAAACCGCAGGCGAAACCTGAGACGGGCACTGACATGCGTGGACAGATGAACGTTAAGGGTCGCGCTCATGACGCAAACAGGAATGAACCTGGCGCACGTTCGAGCACGAGCCAGACGAACGTGAATCAATCGACGAAGGTGAACGTGCAAGAGTTCAAATCGCGTCACAGCGAAGTGTTCAGTCTTGGGCGGCATCCGAAAGAGTTCTTCGTCCAACGATTCGGGGCGAACCATTTCCGGTTGATCGGGAACACGTACTTCGTGTTCGTGGACGGCTGCTGGGTCGCGGTTGACGCAGACGGCTTCGTATATACGGAGCGTGTGATTTGCGCAGGCGATCCGGAGTTTATCGAAGTCGAGTAGCGAATTCGCTGCGTGACACAAAAGCGCTCCGCTGAAATGCGGAGCGCTTTTTTTTGGCGCTACGGAAAGTTAGAAGGCAGAAGGAAGGACGTAAAGCTTCGCCACGTCCCGAGGCGAGACGAGAGTTGAGAGCGGTTTAGGACTGGTGAAAACCAATTCTGCGTCGTGGTTGGACTTTGTTTTCTTCGCCACGGGCGAGAAAGATTATTCAAACATTCGTCCGATGAGAAGCCGCCTTTGCGATTTTTCGCTATAGCGATAGGACTTATCTATGGAATTGCATCAGTTGCGTTATTTCGTGGCGGTTGCGGACGAGGGAAGTTTTTCCCGCGCGGCCGCCAAGGTCCGCGTTGCTCAGCCTTCGCTTAGTCAACAGATTCGAAAACTCGAGGCAGAGATTGGCCAGCCGTTATTTGATCGCTTGCCGCGTTCAGTTGTCCTGACCGAAGCGGGTCGTTGTTTGCTCGAGTACGCGCGGCAAATTTTGGCGTCGATCGGCGACGCGCGGCGTTGCGTGGACGAGCTCAAAGGCAAAATTGCGGGCGATGTGGCCGTAGGCGCAATTCCCACGATCGCACCGTATGTGCTGCCGGAACTGGTCGTGACATTCCAAAACCATTATCCGGATGTGACACTCCACATCGTGGAAGACGTGACCGAAGGCATCACTCGGCGCATCGAAGCCGGAGAGCTGGACGTGGCGTTGGCATCCACTTGTCAAAAAAGTCCGACTCTCCGCGTCGAGCATCTCGGCAGGGAACCGTTGCTGGCACTGGTGCCGGAAGGCCATCCTCTGGCAAAGCAAACCGTGGTCAGCTTCGACGATCTCAAATCGCAGAGATTTCTACTTCTCCATGAGATGCATTGCCTGTCGCAACAGGTGCATCACCTCCTCGAGTCGCGTCGTTTGCTTCCGGAGATCGCGCTGGCCGGAAGCCAGCTCAGCACGATAGCGAACATGGTCGCGGCGGAGATCGGCGTCTCAATTGTGCCCCAAATGATGGTGAACCACCAAGCCACCCCCGGATGCGTCAGTCTCCCGTTTGCTGCACCGGTTCCGGAGCGGGAACTTAATGTTCTTTACAATCCGCTCCGCTTTCAGAGCAAAGCGGCCGCAGCGTTCCGTGAGGAAGCCGCGGCCGCCCTTTCCCCCCAAAATTCGTCGATCGCGAGTGACGCGAACCAGTAGGCTATCTCATTGTCTCCAGCGCGGCCGCAAGTGATAGCATCGGCCAGACGGCGAGGAGCAGCATTACCGCAAAGAGCGCGAGCTCCGGCAAATAATGCGGGTGCGCCCTGTGCACGTATCGTTCCTCAAGGAAGCGTGAAATGCGCTGTCCTATCGGTATTGTAGTTTTCATATAATCAACCGGCCACAATAGGGCCGCAGATTGAAATACTTTATGCGTCTAGTCGCGATAGGATTTGCCTATCGGAGGGCACAAGTAAGAATGGAGCGCGCGGGGGGCGCGACCCGCCTTCGCCGAGGCTACGTCGTGGCAGGCATAGAAGGTAAAGTGACGAGGGTAGGAGCGAGTAAGCCGGGAGGCGAGCGAGTTTCAATTAAGAAGGCAGAATTAGGGCAGCGGATACCGGAAACAAAGCGGAACAACTAGTCAGGAAGCCACGAAACCGGGAAAGAAGTCAGGCAATCAGCAGATTGCTTAAATCCTTCTGACTTTTAGTTCATTTGGTTTTGCGCCAGATGACGTCTTCGTTGTTACGACGATCGATCAAAGCGTCGACTTTACCGGTGGCAGCGTAACGAAACAGGATTCTGCCTTCGACACCTTTGCGGAAGAAAATCTCTGATGTTTCCGGGAACAGTTGCTCCTTCTTACCGTTCCGTTCGACGAAGAGTTTCCCGCCTTCGGCAATGACGGATCTCGTTTGCCCGGGCGCCAGTTCGTAGGTGCCGATGTAGTCGGGAAACTTTTTCGGATCGGCTTTTCCCACGGCGGGATCTTCGTAGTAGCGATGTGCCTGGCTGGCGATGATCTGCCAGTTGCCGTTGCGCTGGAGCCAGGTGTCAGTGATGTGATAACGCGCCTTTAGGTTTTGGCCGAAGATCGTCTCCGTCTCGTCGGCGTCGTAACTGAGTATGGCGGTGCTGCCGATAATCCGGCTCTGGGCGTTCTCGATCTTAATCGCTCCGGAATACCCCGCCGGCATCGGGTTGATGTCGGCGATCAGTTTTGATTTATCGAAAAGGCGACCTTTCTCGTCGGCGAAGATGCAGTCCTCTGCGAAGTATTTTTTCCAAGGCGCCTGATTGCCGGGAACGATGGCGTCGTAGAGCTCCTGGGTGCGCCGGACCAGTTCGTCCTGCGTAATGGGAACATCCGTGGCGCAGGCGATGGTTACGGCGGAGAAAAATGTAACGAGCGGGAGTTTCATGACACTTCTTTATTCCTCCTTCATATATTCGCCTTTTCGCTCACGCGATCGCATCCGCAAGCAACTCCGCCATGTGTTTTGGCCGCGCTTTTGCAAGATCCATGATTTGATGGCGACAACTGGTGCCTGAGGCGATGATCTCCGCCCCGGGCGGTTGATCGTCGATTTTGTCGAGCAATCGCTGGGCGACCTGGACAGAGAGATCGTATTTCTCTGCGAGTGCGCCAAATGCGCCGGCCATTCCGCAACAGGCGGTGTCGAGTACCGTCGCTTTCCTGCCCGGCAAACGTTCCGCCAGTCTGCGCATAAAAATCGGATCCATGATCGACTTTGCGTGGCAATGCGGATGAATCGCAATTGTTGCCGGACGATTGTCGAATTGAAGTGCGTCTGGTTCTTGCGCGAGTAGATCGTCGATAAATTTTTCGAACAGGAAACAGCGCTTCGCTACGTCCTCCGCATTCTTGATTTTCAGCTCACGGTAATCCTCCACGAACATCGACCAACAGGAGGGTTCGAGAAACAGGATTGGAGCGGCAGATAGTTGAGAGCGTAAAGCTCCGTTGGAGCCACGCTCCTTTACGGAGTTAAGAGTTGATCCGCCTTCGCCAAGGCTACGGCGGACAAGGAGTTCGGAGATGTTGTGTTTTGCGAGTTTCGCGGCGGCATCGAGATTTCCGACGCTGAATGCTGGTCGTCCGCAGCAGCGCCGATTTTCTACGAGCGCAACCTCGAACCCGAGCGCTTCCAGCACTTTCACCGCGGCGATGCCTATGTGCGGTTCGTGATAACGCACAAAAGTATCGTCCCACAGGATGACGCGGCCACGCTGTTGTAGGGCGTTTCTGTGAAACGCCATGGCGTCTGACACAGACGCCCTACAATGTTTCGCGAACCATTTGTCGAATCGTTCATTCGCGTAATGCGGGAGGGAACGCTTCGCCGAGATTCCAAGCGTCTTCTCCATTGCCACACGTGCGACCCTGGACCCGAGAGCCCGATTAGCGAGCCTCGGCATCGCGCAGCCGATTCGCCCTAAAAAATCGACGTTGCTGAAGATTCGCTCGCGCAACGGCAGCCCATCGCGGCGCCATCGTGCGTAAAGCATCTCGGCTTTAAGCAATGCGAGATTCACGTTCGAGGGGCATTCGGGTGTGCAACCTTTGCAGGAAAGACAATTGCTGAGCGCGTCATGGAGCTCTTCGGATTTCAACGGATCGCCAAGGAGTGACGGCTTCCCAGCCGTCATGTTTCGACGGCTGCCCAAGCCGTCGTTCCTTGGGAGCCGCAGCTCAAGCGCGGCGCGAATGATGTTGGCGCGGCCACGCGTGGACATGACTTCTTCGCCGGTGGCCATGAATGTCGGGCACATAATGCCGGTCTGTTTGAGGCAGCCGCCGCAGCCGTTGCATTGCGCGAGATTGCCGATGAACGAGCGGTCCTTGAACGCGAACGCGAGCGCCGGCTCGAATGGCAGTGTGAGCGGCCGCGTAAAATTTTCGCGCAGATGATTGTCGATCTTGTGCCGGCCGTCGCTGAAAATTTTCCCAGGATTAAAAACGTTCTTCGGATCGAATGTGCGCTTAATCTCGCGCAAGACTTCAAGCAGCTCGTCGCCCAGTTGGTCACGCATATACTCGGTGCGCGCGATGCCGACGCCGTGTTCGGCGGAGAGCGAGCCTTTGAATTGACGCACCAGCGCGGAGGTTTGATCGGCGACTTGCCGGAATTTTTTTAGATCGGCGGCGCTATGCAGGTCGAGCACTGGTCGTACATGAAGCAATCCGCTGGCAGCGTGACCGTAGTAACTCGCTTCAAGTCCAAGCGGTTTCATAATCGATTGCAACCCGTGCACGTATTCGGGTAATTGCGCGGGGCGAACGGCGGCGTCTTCGATGAACGCCACCGGTTTCGCTGGCCCAACGCAACCGGTCAAAAGCGAGAGACCGGATTTGCGCACCGACCAGACAAGGTTCATTTGAGCTGCATCGGTGAGAATTTTCGTGCGCAGTCCGATCTTTCTGGATTCCAGAATGGACAACCGCTCTGCAACGTCGTCGTAGAATTCGACGATCAAAATCGCTGCGCACGGGTTCGTATCGAGTTCGAGCAAATCGCGCGCCGCTTGAAAATGAAGTTGGCCTTTGGTTTGATCGAGCAAAGGCCGATCGATGTGTTCAATCGCAGCAGGCTTCAAATCGAGAAGTTCGACCGTGGCCTGCATTGCTTCTCCCACTGATGCGAAGAAGATCAGGCCCAAACCTTTCTCGTGGGGCAGGGGAGAGATTTTCAGTTCAGCGGAGAAAATCGCTGCGAGCGTTCCTTCGCTGCCCGCGAGAATGTTGGTCAGATCATTCGGCGCGCGCAGAAATCTTTCGATGCCGTAACCTGGCCAGCGTTTGATCAGGCCCGGTGGCCAGCGCTCGGCCATCTCCGCGGCCGCCGCGCGAACGAGGTTCTCAATCTTTGTGCGCTCAGTACGCAATGATCCATGCGTCTCGCCGATTTTTTCGACTCGACCATCGGCCATCACGATTTCGAGCGACAAAACGTGATCGGCTGTCGTTCCGTAGATCGGGCAGCGCGCGCCTGAGGAATTGTTGGCGATCATGCCGCCGAGAGTGGCACGCGAGCTGGTTGCAACGTCAGGGCCGAAACAAAATCCCTGCGGCTTTAGAAAATCGTTTAGTTGATCCAGCACAGCGCCCGCCCCGACGCGCACGCTTCGTTTTTCAAGATCGAGCTCGGTGATCTGGCGGTTGTAACGGGAGCACTCGATGATCAATCCCTCGCCAATCGCGTTCCCGACCAGACTTGTGCCAGCGCCACGCGGCGTGACGGAAAGACCTGCATCAGCCGCAGCGCGAATGACGAGGCTTGCTTGTTGCGCGCTTTTCGGAAACGCGACGCCGATCGGTTCGATCTGATAAATCGACGCGTCAGTCGCATAAAGTTGACGCGTCAGATTATCAAAGCGCGCATCGCAACCGGTTTGCTTGATTTTCCTTTCCTGGGCAGAGGTCATTTTGTCATTCCGAGCGAAGCGAAGAATCTCGAATCTAAAGAAATAATCAGGGATGTTTCGCTCCGCTCAACATGACAGTTACAGCCAGATAGTTCCGCTACAGCAAATCCAGCTGCGCGGTTTCGGGCATTGTCTCGGCGAAACGAACGCCCACGCCAATAAGGCGCACCGGTTTTCCAGTGCGGGCGAAGGCTTCCGCAAGCAGTGAGCGAAAAGCTTCCAATGTGGGTGTAAGGCCCGCGCGCTCGGCAGTCGTGCGCGTGAAATCGTTGAACTTTAGTTTCACGAAAATTTTCGTGGTCTCGCGCGTCGATTCTTTTTGCGCGAGATCGGCCATCAAATCCTGGAAAAGTTCGTCGAGCTTTTCTTCGCATTGCTCGAGGGTGGTCAGATCAACAGCGAACGTTTCCTCTGTGCTGAGCGATTTGCGCGGTCGATCCGGTTCGACCGGCCGATGATCGATACCGCGACAGAGATCGTAAAGCTCGAGACCGAACTTGCCGAAGACATCGACGAGCTCCGGCCGCGAGAACCTTTGGAGTTCGCCGCAAGTTTTGACGCCGAGTTCTTCCAGTTTTCGCTCACTCTTCTCGCCGATTCCCCAGATTTTGCGCACCGGCAAATCGCGCATGAACGCGGGAATGTCTTCCGGCTTCACTTCAAACTGTCCATTTGGCTTGTTTATTTCGCTGGCGATCTTCGCGACCAGTTTGTTTGGACCAATTCCGGCGGAAGCTGTCAGTTTTGTTTTTCGAAAAATCGCCCTCCGGATTTCCTGCGCCAGCGGTCCGGGCGCGCTCGGGTGCGCGGTGACGTCGAGGTAAGCCTCATCGAGCGAGAGCGGTTCGATTATGGAAGTGAACTGATAGAGGATTCCGCGGATGATTGCGGCTTCGCGCCGGTAAACATCGAAGCGTGTGGGCAGCACGATCAAATTCGGGCAGCGTTGCAGCGCCATGAAAGTCGGCATTGCCGACCGCACCCCGAACTTGCGCGCCTCGTAGTTGCAAGTCGTCAACACACCGCGCCGGTCGCGTGCGCCACCCACCCCCACCGGTTTGCCGCGCAACGACGGGCGGTCGCGCACCTCGATCGCGGCATAAAAGCAATCCATGTCGAGATGGATGATCGCGCGCGGCTTCTCCTCGCTTTGCACGCGGAAATTTCGCACAACCCAGAAAGCAGGCCATCCGGCGTTTTCTCACACGAATCGCAAATTTCAGGCTTTGCAAATCGCGCTTCCGTTTAGATATTACGGCGTAACTTTTTCCTGAAATGGACGCTTCTACTTCTGTCGACACCCATCACGATCCACACGCACACGCCGCCGAGCACGAACACCACGAGCTCGGGTGGTGGCGAAAATATATTTTCTCCACCGACCATAAAGTCATCGGGATCCAGTACGGCCTTTGCGGTCTCGTCTTCCTCTTCTTCGGGTTTTGCCTGATGATGTTGATGCGCTGGCAACTGGCGTATCCCGGCCAGGCGCTGCCGGTGATCGGCAAATGGCTCCCGCACATTTTCGGCGCGGGCTCGATGCCGGACGGAAAAATGACGCCTGATTTTTACAACTCGTTAGGCGCGATGCATGGCACGATCATGATTTTTGCCGGGGTCGTGCCGCTGGCATTCGCTGCTTTCGGCAATTTTGTCGTGCCGCTGCAAATCGGCGCACCGGACATGACATTCCCGAAAGTGAACGCGGCAAGTTTTTGGGCGTTCGGGGTGGGCGGCGTGATCATGATGATCAGTTTCTTCGTACCCGGCGGCGCGGCCAAGAGTGGCTGGACTTCTTACACGCCGTTGGCGGCATTCTCTGATACCGGCCCAGGACATAATCCGATCTTTAACGGCCAGACGCTTTGGTTGATCGGGTTTATTTTTCTCATCTCGTCGTCGTTGCTTGGCGCGATTAATTTCATCACGACGATCATTCAATTGCGGGCCAAAGGGCTGACCTGGATGCGGCTGCCGTTCTTCGTGTGGGCGCAATTTGTGACTGCGTTTCTGTTGCTGCTGGCGTTTCCGCCGCTGGAAGCTGCGATCGTCATGCAGTTAATGGACAGAGTTGCGCACACAAGCTTTTTCCTGCCGAGCGGTCTCGTCGTGAATGGCGCACCCGTGGACATCAGCGGCGGCGGCAGCCCGCTTTTGTGGCAGCATTTGTTTTGGTTCCTGGGGCATCCCGAAGTTTACGTGCTGATTTTGCCTGCGTTCGGGATTGTTGCCGAAATCCTGGCGAACAATTCGCGCAAGCCGCTTTGGGGTTATAAGTCGCTGGTCTTTTCCGTGCTGGTCATTGGATTTTTGTCGTTCATCGTGTGGGCCCATCACATGTGGATGACGGGAATGGGCAGTGCGGTCAGCGCGTTCTTTCAGACGACTACATTACTGATCTCGATCCCGTCTGTGATCATTTTAAGCGCGTTTTTCATTTCACTGTGGGGCGGCTCCATTCGCTTTACAGTGCCGATGCTTTTCGCCACCGCGTTCCTGCCGATGTTTGGAATCGGCGGCCTCACCGGCATCCCGCTGGCATTTAATTCAGCCGACCTTTATCTGCACGACACCTACTACATCATCGCGCATTTCCATTACATCGTTGCGCCTGGCACAATCTTCGGACTTTTCGCCGGGATTTATTACTGGTTCCCGAAAGCGACCGGCCGAAAGATGAACGATTTCTGGGGCAAAGTGCATTTCTGGCCGACGCTCATCTGCATGAATGTGATTTTTCTACCGATGTTTTTGCAGGGCATGGCTGGAATGCATCGGCGCTGGTACGACGGCGGGCAGGGATGGGGCGTGTCCAACGAGCACACCATTTGGGGACTGACGGGGTTTCAATGGAACCAGCCAATTTCATGGGCGGCCTGGATCATGGGTCTCGCCCAAATCCCGTTCATCATTAATTTCTTCTGGAGCATCAGGCACGGCGAAAAGGTGAACGACAATCCGTGGGAAGCGACCACGCTGGAGTGGACTGCGCCTTCGCCGCCGCCGCACGGAAATTTTATTCATACGCCTGTCGCCTATCGCGGGCCTTATGAATACAGTCTCCCAGGCAGCGAACGCGACTTCACCATGCAGAATGAGCCGGTGGAACCGACGGAGCGAACTCGCCGCAAGCCCCCTGCGGAGCTGGTTCCGGTGTAGCTGGCCGATGGCGATCTGCTGAGCCATGGAAATTCCCTACACAATCTCAACTCGCCCCGACACCGGCCTTTGGAACGCGAAGATCGGCATCTGGCTTTTTCTGGCGTCGGAAGTGATGCTCTTCGGCGGGCTTTTCTCAGCCTACATTTTTCTGCGTATCGACGCGGCGCCAGGCATGTGGCCGCACGGATTACTCAACGTTCCGGTAGGCACGATGAACACGGCCATCTTGATCCTTTCCTCAGTCACTGTAGTGCTGGCCTGGGCGTCGCTGAAGATGAGAAGGTATCGCGCCTACTGGTGGTACATGCTGGCCACCATTTCATGCGGCGTGATTTTTTTAACGGTCAAACTCGCTTATGAATGGCCGCAGAAGTTCGAGCACTTCGGCGCTTACATTAAACCGCAAGCCCTCGGAAAATACGAAAAATATTTGGGTAACGAGCGTCGTGCAGAAAAGGGAATGGAACCTCGAATCGAGATCACCGGCCACCTGCACAGCCAGAACGCCAAAGAATACGAAGTGGCCCTCGATCCGGTGAATGCCGAGCCGGACAATCCGGCGATGGATCGGCCGCATTTTGTTCCTCTGCCGGTCACTGACAAGATAGCGACGATTGAGAAGGAAGACGTCGAGCGCGCGACGATGTTTCTGCCGACGCACAGCGCGTATTTCGCCAGTTATTTCACGATCACTGGTCTGCACGGCATGCACGTGCTGGGCGGCGTGCTCGTGTTCATTTACATGTGGCTTCCGGTCAGCAAAAGACTTTACCAGCGCAACCCGGAACACCTGGCGAATCGCGTCGAAGTGAGCGGCCTTTTCTGGCACTTTGTCGATCTGGTCTGGATTTTTGTGTTCCCGCTTTTTTATCTGCTCTAAGCCATGAACAATCCGCCTGACGTCACGCAAGATCCAAAGGAATACGAGGAATACGCGCACGGCGTGCATCAACATGTCATGCGCTACGTTATGGTCGGTATCACGCTGCTCGTATTTACCGGAATCACGGTGGCGCTGTCTTATGTCGATTTTGGCGCGCGCAAGGCGAACATCGCCGTGGCCATGCTGGTAGCGACGCTGAAGGCGGGGTTAGTGGCGGCAATTTTCATGCACCTTGCCGCAGAAAAACGGCTCATTTATCGCATCCTGATCTTCACCGGGTTTTTTGTGCTCGGCATGTTCTGGCTTATTTTATTGGCGTGGTACGACTACCCGATCTTCCGGTAAATGTCCCTTAAAGCTTTCCATATTGTTTTCATTATTTTCTCGACGCTGCTTGCGCTTGGGACCGGGGCTTGGTGCGTCTGGGTCGATCTCGTGGAAGGCGCGCCGATTTATCTTGCAGGCGCGATCGCGTCGTTTTCCGCCGCGGTAGCGCTGATCGTTTACGGCGTGTGGTTCTACAGGAAAATGAAACGGCTGCGGATCATCACATGAAAACCAGAATTGTATCGATCTTGCTCTTGTCGATTCCATTTGCGGCGCAGCAAGCGTTGGCATGCCCGTTCTGCTACGGCGCGAAAGATGGAAAATCGACCGAGCACATGGCGGTTGCGATCTGGTTTCTGTTCGGCGCAGTCCTGTCCGTGATGGGTGGGATCGGCGCGTTTAGTTTTCACCTGTGGCGGCACGGTCGCATGCCCACCGAACCCCACCAGGAGCTCGCCGAAGAAGATCTGAGTAAGTATGAATAGTCTGGCGCTGATCAATGAATTCCTCGGGCAGCCGCCGAACGCCTCCGCGCATGGATATCAGATCGACCATATCATCGAGTTTTGTCACTGGTTCATGGGCGCGCTGTTTGTTGGCTGGTCCACGTTTTTTATTTTCGTGCTGATCCGGTTCCGGAAAGCGCGGCAGCCCGTTGCTGATCATGCCGGGGTGCGCAGCCCAATATCGACGCATCTGGAATTTTCTGTTGTGCTGATTGAGGCCGTGCTTCTCCTCGGGTTTGCTATTCCGCTTTGGGCAAGACGCGTGAATCAATTTCCGCCAGGCAAAGACGCGCTGCTTGTTCACGTCGTCGCACAACAGTTCAGTTTCAATTATCACCTGCCTGGGCCCGATGGGCAGTTTGGCCGGCGCGATGTCAGTTTTGTCAGCAACTCGAACCCGCTGGGCCTCGACCCGAATGATCCCGCCGGCAAAGACGACATCGTGACGAGTGGTGAACTGCACGTGCCAGTGAATCGACCAGTGATTGCCGAGCTTTCCTCAAAGGACGTGATCCACGATTTCTTTTTGCCCAGTATGCGGATCGCTGGCGACGCAATCCCTGGTTCGCTCATTCCGATCTGGTTCACGCCACTCAAGACCGGGACCTACGAAGTGATTTGCGGCCAGCTTTGCGGCTTGGGCCATTATGGAATGAAAGGCACGCTCGTGGTCGATACGCCCCAGGATTATCAGGCGTGGCTGAAAGAACGCGCCGAACTCGCGGGTGGCGCGCAACCCGCCACGTCGCCGGGGGCACCAGCGCAAAACAAACCGCCTGCACCTGCCGCATCACCAAGTCCTGGCAGCAAATAGGTGACCCTGCTGTAGCGGCGCTCTGTGAGCGCTGATCTTCATCGTGGAGTCGAAGTTAAAAAATTCGGCGGTCCCAGACGGCCGCTACAGTCAATGGCTCAATCGTTTCGCGTGGCTCACTTGCGTGGCGACGCTTTTGCTCATTTGCAGCGGCGGAATGGTGACGAGCAAAAACGTCGGGCTCGCCGTCGCTTCTACTTCGCTGCCGATTCCAGGCTGCCCCGGCACCAGATCGTCTCCTATGATAATCAGTTCGCCGTCAAATGGCGTGGCGGTTTTGGCCGGAAAAGGCGGTCGTAAAACCGCGAATGCTTGCGATACAAAAGCAAGCGAAACGAGTGTAGACACGACTGCACACTTCATTTTCATCGCCCCGACTAATTTCGCAGAAGTTCGAATACTTTTCACAAGCTAACTTCCTCGGCGATTAAATTTTCGGCACGAATTTCTGTTTCTTCTGCCGTTTCAAAACGAGCCCACTCTGCTTCGATCGCTTCGCCAACTGCGATGGGTAATCCCGTGTCTAAATTATAAACGATAAAAGTTTTCATAACTCGAATTTCCTTTCATTGTTTTGCCTTCTCTAATTTGGGTCTCACTGAAGTACTTCGGCGGATCCTGCGCGATATTGCAGAGAATTTAGGGAAGTGAGGGCATTGCCCGGATACAAGAAGACAACGAAGGTTCGTGGCCTGCTCGCATTTGTCTGATCCGTCTTAGTTGTCGTATTCTCTCCCGTGGGGAGATCGGCTACATGGCTGAACCGATTCGCATGGCTGACTTGCGTCGCCACGCTCTTACTCATTTGCAGCGGCGGAATGGTCACCAGCAAAAATGTCGGGCTCGCCGTGCCCGATTGGCCGACCACGTTCGGCTACAACATGTTTTTGTTTCCCGTCTCGAAATGGGTAGGCGGAATTTTATTCGAGCACACGCATCGCTTGATGGGATCGGTGGTCGGATTTCTGACCACCATTCTCGCCGTCTGGCTTTGGTTGCGTGAACACCGACGATGGGTGCGCAACTTGGGCGTAATTGCCCTCGCGGGCGTCATTCTTCAGGGAATTCTAGGCGGCCTTCGCGTCACGATGATGAAAGATGAAATCGGAATCTTTCACGCCTGCGTCGCGCAGGCATTTCTCGGGCTGCTTGTGTTCATCGCGCTGGCTACGACACGTTTTTGGCAGGCGATCGATTGTAGGGCGTCTGTGTCAGGCGCCAATCCCACGGTGCTCCGATTGCGCGATTGCAATCACGAATTGCGATTTACGTGCAGCTCGCGCTCGGGGCGACTATGCGCCATCAACATCGCGACCTGTCGATTCTCGATTTTCCAACCGCCAACGGCGCGTGGATTCCCGACACCAGCGCGGCCGCTCTTGCAAAGGTCAACGCATGGCGCGACGCACGCGGCTTATCGGATGTGACTGCATTCCAAATCTGGCTGCAAATGGCGCACCGATTTCTCGCGTTCATTATCGCGATTGCTGTGATCGCGTTTGCTCTTCGCGTCTGGCGAGATGCGCCGCGTTTTGCAGCGCTTAAGAAACTCTCGATCCTTTGGGTTGCGCTGGTTATCTGCCAGATTGCGCTCGGGGCCTGGACAATTTGGAGCAATAAAGCGGCCGACGTCGCGACGGCGCATGTCGCGCTCGGCGCGGTCATGCTATCTTTTGGCGTGAGCAGTTCTGCGATTTGCTGGCGTATCTTGGCGGTGTCGCTGCACTGCGTGCCCGGAGGTCGCGCCTTACCAATCTCCGCATGAAAACGGCGGCGCTTGAAAATCCCACTGTTGCGACTTCGCGCAATCGTGTCGTTGCCGATCTGGCAGAACTCGTCAAAGCGCGATTGACACTGCTGGTGCTGCTTACGACCGCTGTCGGCTTCTATCTCGGATCGGAATCGCCGATCAATTATGTGGCGCTTTTTCATGCCGTCTTTGGAACAGCGGCAGCGGCCGCGGGCGCGGCCGCTCTCAATCAATGGTGGGAACGCAGAGCCGACGCGCTGATGCGTCGCACCAGAACCCGCCCGATTCCGGCCGGGCGAATGCCGCCGCTGCAAGCACTAGCGCTCGGGGTCGTTCTATCCGTTTTTGGCGTCGCGTATCTGGCGATTGTCTGCAATGCGCTGAGTGCGGCGCTGACGGCAACAACGGTCGCCATTTACATTTTTGCTTACACACCTCTAAAACGCACCAGCACGGCCAACACTGCTGTCGGCGCAGTCCCGGGCGCGATTCCGCCGATGATCGGGTGGGCGGCTGCGCGCGGAAACATCGGCGCCGGCGCCTGGGCTCTCTTTGCGATCGTCTTTCTGTGGCAATTGCCGCATTTCTTCGCTATCGCGTGGATGTATCGGGAAGACTATTCGCGGGCAGGCTTTCGCATGATTTCAAGCGACGACCGCAGCGGCGAGCGCAGCGCCAGCCAGAGCGTGTTTTTCTGCATCCTGCTACTGGTAATCGCGGGGTTACCCGCGTTTCTTGGAATCGCGACTTTCGTTTATCTGGCAATCGAACTTTTGCTCGGGGGTTTGTTTGTCGCTGTTGCAATGCGGTTCCTACGGATGCGGACCCCCAGCGCAGCGCGTTCATTGTTCATCGCGTCGATCGTTTATCTTCCGCTGTTACTGGGGGCTTTGGTTCTGACGAAATCATGAGCACGACTTCTGCGACCATGCATCGGGCGCCGTCCGGCAGCGGCATCGTTTGGAAGGTGACGCTGATTCTCATCCCGCTAGTGACGCTGGCGTTGTTGCTATGGCTGCGGAACGTAGAAGTGGCGGCGCTCCGCCAGCGCACTGTTTCCTCTTACGGGACGGTCCCTTCTTTTCAGCTCACCAATCAGAACGGACAACCGTTTGGTTCAGCCCAGTTAGCCGGCAAGATTTGGATCGCCGATTTCATTTACACAACGTGTCCGGGGCCGTGCCCGATGATCAGCAGCCGGATGAGCGAATTGCAAAAGCCGTTGGAAAAAACTGACGTGCATCTCGTCTCGTTCAGTGTCGATCCGGAGAAAGACACGCCAGACGTTCTGCACCGTTACGCGGAGAAATTGCAGGCGGAGTCGGGCCGCTGGGATTTTCTCACGGGGCCAAAATCTGCGATTTACAAGCTTTCGCATGACGGCTTCAAACTCGCGGTGTCCGACGGCAGCGATGCCCAAGGGATTCCGGTGCACAGCACGCGGATAGTGCTCGTGGATCGACACGGCCAAATCCGCGGTTACTACGATGCGACCGAAGCCGATGCAGTGACGAAATTGGTCGCTGACACGAACCATCTTCTGCGCGAGCAACCGCAATAAAGCGTCAAGGAATGACGGCTTCCCAGCCGTCAAGCTTGCAATCGACGGCTGCCCAAGCCGTCGCTCCTTGGAGTAGTGATTGGCGATTTGTTATCCCACCGGCTCGGGACCGGCGCTCGGTCCCTCGTCGCAAACCATTCGCAGATAGTGGCGATATTCGTTCTTTGGTAATCGATCGATGATTTTGGCGAGATCGGCTTGGGTGATGAAACCCATGCGAAGCGCGACCTCCTCAAGGCACGCAATTTTCAAACCTTGCCGATGCTCGATCGTGGCGATGTAATTGCTGGCCTCTAACAAAGCCATGGTGGTTCCGGTGTCGAGCCAGGCCATGCCGCGGCTGAGCAGCTTCACGTGCAGTTCGTTGCGCTGAAGATAAAGCAAATTCAGATCAGTGATCTCAAGCTCGCCGCGCGCCGAAGGGCGCAAAGTGCGACAAAGATCGACAACTTGATCGTCGTAAACGTAAAGCCCGGGCACGGCGAAAGGGCTTTTCGGTTGCTTCGGTTTTTCTTCGAGGCTGACGGCTTTGCCATCGGCGTCGAATTCGACAACGCCGTAGCGTTCCGGGTCGCGCACTTGATAGCCAAAAATGCACGCGCCGCGTTCGATGGCGAGCGCGTCGCGGTAGAAATCGAGTTTTCCATAAAAAATGTTATCGCCAAGAATGAGGGATGCGCCGGAGCTGCCGATAAATTTAGCGCCGATCAGAAACGCCTGCGCGATTCCTTCCGGTTTCGGCTGCTCGGCGTACTCGATGCGAATACCGAGTTGCGCGCCGTCGCCCAAATAATCTTGCAGCATTGGCAGATCCTTTGGAGTTGAGATGATGAGCACCTCGCGCAATCCGCCGAGCATCAAAGTCGCCAGTGGGTAGCAGATCATTGGCTTGTCGTAGATCGGCAGCAGTTGTTTGCACACGATCTTGGTAAGCGGGAAAAGACGTGTCCCCGCGCCACCGGCGAGAAGAATGGCTTTCTTATTCATAACGGGGCCCTCCCGATCTCCCGCGCCGATTTAATTCTAAGTTTTCGACCGAGCCGCAACCACGGCGATTCGCGGCACCCTTTTCGCAGTGCCGATAGCTCTGCCTTTGCCTGTGTGAGCTCGTCTCGAAGCCGTGAATACTTTTCCGCCAGCCGAGTCCCGAGTTGCCTTTCGCCAGCGTCAAGATTTATCAAGGCCTTATTTGGAAACTCCTTCGCTTCGGGAAAATTCATCACCGTATCGATGTGTGCCTGCATCTGGTCGCGAGAAGATTCGCTGAGCGCGTAAGCGATGAGTGACGCGAAGACATCGGCCCGAAAGCTCGACACATTGCCCCAAGCGACACGATGGTAAGCAGCAAGGGCGCGCCGCAACCTGGGCGAACCGGCCAGCTCCGGTGCGAGCGCATCCAAAAGGTCCACATTCATCTCCAGCAGTTCGCGCACGAGTTCTTCTGGCCCCACTGAGATCGTGTTCCTGGAATGCATGCGATATGAGAACAGCTCGTCATCAAGCACCGCAAGGCGGCCGTGCAATGCGCAATCGAGCACAAAAAAGTAGTCGTGAACGTAGCGATAACGGCGAAACGGATGCTCTACAAAGTAAGTTCTTCGTCCGGTAAGATTGCTGGTTGAGCTAATAAAATTCGCGACGCCGAGCTGCTCGACCAGGTCGAGTTGTGATGCGCGGACCGACCACGCGGTCGCGAACCATTTGGCGGACGGGTCAGAGAATGCGATCTCGCTGCCGGTGCTATCGATGAGCTTCAGCTGCGTCGCGACCACGTCGGTCGCAGGCGTTTCGTCCAGAAAGGCAGCACATTTCGAAATGCGCTCCGGAGCAAAGACGTCGTCGGAGTTGAGGATCGCAACATAATCGCACCCCGCCGCTTTCTCGATCCCGCGATTGAGCGCGACGTGTGCGCCTGCATTGGGCTGTGTGTACACTTCGATGTGCGGCTCCGCGAATGCGCGCACGATTTCGACTGAATCGTCAGTCGAGCCGTCATCGACAACGACGATCTTATCGACCTTCCGCGTCTGCGCGAGAACCGACCGGATAGCGTCACCGATAAATGCCGCGTGATTGTAAAGTGGAATGACGACGGCAATTTGTCTCATCGGTGGTCCACGTGAGTTGTCTTCATTGGAGTAACGAACACTCGCTTACTCCTCTCTGTGTTTCGAGTTATTTACTTACGCCCTTACGGCACCACTCTTCCAGCATCTCCGCCCATTCCTGCCAGAAACCTGGTCCCGCAGTCAAATCGATCCCGGTCTTTTGGCCGATCTGTCCGAGGGCTCTCCTTGCGCCCGGACGGAATGTTGCCTTATCAAAAAGAAACGAGCGACCGCGTTGCTCGATCGAATTCGGATCGCTCAAACGTCCACCCACGCATTCTGACAATGCGTCCCGGATCCATGCTTGCGGTAGCTCCGACTCCGGCTCGATCGCGGCGCTTACGGTGACCTCAAGAAGCTTCTTTAACATCAGCGCGCACACGAGCGCGCGCGAACTCGTCGCGTGGACGTGCGGAATGTTTTTCCCTCGCAGTAACGTACGCAGCGCCAGGGCAAAACGCGCCTGCCGCAAAAAGATCGCACTTGGTGGCCGGTTCTTCTGCTGCGCCCGTTCTTCTTCCAATTTTTGCGCGATCACGGGATTACCGCGCCATTCTGCTTCAATCGCCATTGCATCCGGCAGAAATTCAAGCCACGACGTCGTTTGTTCCATTGCACGGTTCAGCCGCACCGCAGAATCTAATTCGCACACCAGCGGGACGATCGGCACATTCCGTCGGTTCATTTGCTCAAGCTCCCGTTCGAGAAGGGGCAAATCCTGATCCGGCCAGCGATCGATCAGATAGCCAATCCTAGGTGTCGCTTCGGTCATTTTGCTGAGCGCGGCGCTGCAATGGAGCTCAGCCGCGGCTGATCGATGCTTGCGAACCGCGTCCTCCAACAATCGCAGCAGCGGCGCAACGGTCTGTTGAATTCGGAAATGCTGTTCAATCCGCGCACGTCCACCCCGGCCGTAACGCAGCCGCAGTTCACCATCACGTAAAAGCTGCTCGAGCGCTTGAGTGAGCGCCGACACGTCGCCCGGAGAAACTAAGATGCCGGTTTGGCCGTTCACGACCAATTCCGGAATTCCGGCTAGAGACGTCGAAACCACGGGGCGCGCCGAGGCCATGGCTTCGAGGATTACGGTGGGAAAAATATCGCTCGCGCCCTGAGCGTCCGTCACCGAAGCGAGCGCGAAAATATCGGCGGCTTGAAGTTTTTCGAAGACAGCTTGTTGCGAGAGAGAACCGTGCAAAACCACTCGGGGCGATAGATTCAACGACTCGATCTTAGCCTGGAGTCCGTCGCGCAGCGGGCCGTCACCGATGATATCGCAGACAAAATCGAATCCCCGGCGGGCGAGCTCCGCGCACGCTTCGATGAGATGCTCGAAGCCTTTGAAAGCAACGAGCCGGCCGACACTGATGATGCGCGGCACAGGGTTGACGATGGCCGACACCGGCGTTGGAAAATGTTCCAGATCGATTCCGTTATAAACCCGGTGAATTTTCGCGGCCGAATCCGGGCATCGCCGGCGAAGCAGCTCGCTGCTGTAATCGGTTTCAGCCGCAACGAACTCCGCAGCGGCGCAGATTTCGCGGAGAAGATCGTCGCTGCCGAGGTCCTTCATGAAATCCTGCCCGTGCGCCGTGACGCTGAATGGAATGCCGGAAATTTCTTTCAGGAAAAGTGCCGTGTGCGCCGCGCGATTGGCGAAGTGAACGTGAACATGATCGACGCCGTTGCGCGAGAAGAACTCAGCGAAGTAGAAGGCATTGCGCGCGCGTTGCTCCGCTTTGACGCCCGGCCCGTACTTTCGCTCGTGCCGTTCGACCAGCTCGCGCGGCCATTTCCCGGTTGTTCGGCCGGTTTTCGCATTTTTTTCCCAGACTTTCAAAATTTTTTGCGGCGGCGCATACTGAATGGGCGCACGGAGCCGGGCGATGTGTTCGTGCCGCAAACTGGTGAGCGGTGGATAGACCGAGCCGATTTCCAAGTCCACGCCGCGCTGCTCCAACGCCAGCATCTCAGCGTCGCAAAATGTCTGCGAGATTACGGGATATCGGGAATAGAGATAGCCAAGGCGCATCGGCATCAATGATTGCCGCGAGAAGGCTGAATAGCAATGGATTGTAAATGCGCTCGCAATTCAACGTCGAACGCTCAACTCTCAACGTACAACTCTCAACGAGGAGTCCCTCTCCGTTTAAATGTTGGGTGTTCAGCGTTGGGCGTTGGGCGTTTTCGCTTACTACGAAAACCGCACGTCCTTGCCCGGATCCATCTCGAAGTCCAGCGTCAGGGAATCCTCCGTGTTCGGCTTGATCACTTCCTCCACAAACTTCACGTAGATCGAGTCTTCGCGGAAAATGGCGTACTTGTCCATCGACTCAAAATCGATGGCGATGAAGAACGGCCAGTCCATTTCGGGGTCAATCCGTTTCCCGCATTTGATGCTGAGGACCTCGGGAATTTTCAGGAGCTGCATCCGTGCGTTCATCATCATCGCTTCCACGCGGTCCGGCGTGACCTCGGGGTTGAGTTTGTAGAGAACGACATGATGAACCATGAGGGTAAAGCTAATAGGCGGTTCCGAGCTGCCGCGCAAGTGCGAATCAGCGGCGATTGACCGTGACGAGCTAGTGACGCTAATTTGACGCATGGATGATGTCTCGCGGACCGCACCGCTGCTTTCAGTGGTCATACCGCTTTACAACGAGGGCTCGCATGTGAGAGAGCTTCTATTGGATCTGAAGAGCGCATTGCAACAGGCCGGATGCCGATTTGAGGTGGTTCTCGTTGATGACGGCTCGCCTGACGACACTTGGGAGCGAATCAAAGACGAGGCGCGAGCCCTTCCGAACTTGCGCGCGGTGCGGCTGAGTAGAAATTTTGGCAAAGAATTGGCGCTCTGCGCAGGTCTGGAGCGCGCGCGCGGCGACGCCGTAGTGGTGATGGACGGAGATGGACAACACCCGCCTTCGCTATTGCCGGTCATCGTCGAGAAGTGGCACAGCTCAGGAGCAGACATTGTGCAAGGAGTGAAAGCCAGGCGCGGACGAGAATCTTTAACTGGCAAGCTTGGAGCGTTCCTCTTTTACGCCATTCTGAATAGACTTTCCGGCTTTGAACTGAAAGGTTCCTCGGATTTCAAGCTGATGAGTCGCAAGGTCGCCGACACGTGGCTGGAAATGCGCGAACGTAACGTGTTCTTTCGCGGCATGACTGCGTGGATGGGTTTTAAGACGGTGCAGGTTCCGTTCGCGGTACCTGCTCGGCGTGCCGGAAAGTCAGGCTGGTCGTATTTCAAGCGGTGGAAACTCGCCTTGATCGGAATAACGACTTTCTCGTCCTTCCCGCTGCACTTTGTGACGTTTGCCGGCATAGTTTTTTTTATCTTTGCGGTTGGCTTGGGCATCCAGACGCTCTATTTGAAACTAGCCGGTCGCGCCTTAACCGGTTTCGCCACCGTAATTCTTCTGGAGCTCATCATCGGCAGCCTTTTGATGATCAGCCTCGGTATCATTGGCGAATATCTCGCACGCATTTACGAAGAGGTTAAGGGACGTCCACGTTACATAGTGACTGAATCGATCGATTTAGCTGACGGAAAAACGCGCCTTCTGCCCCTCGGGAATCGTGGTCCCCGGCCCGCGAACCATGACTGAGAAGAACGCAGGCTCGCGGGCGAACAATGCAGCGGGGTCTTTGAGAACGTGGCTCCCGCCAGCGCTGGTCTTCGCCGTCGTGCTTTTAGTTATGTTCTGGAGGCTTGGGAGCTATCCACCCTACTTCAACGACTATGTTGACCAGATGATTCACCTGGAAGTGAACAAGGTCTTCGACCACGCGGATATATCTAAGAGAGTGAATTGGTACTGGAAAGAGATGTACGCCGCCGGCGCATATGAGTCGCCGCTCTATGGCATGGTCATAGAACTTGGGCTACGGCTCTTCGGGCTTACCCTGTTTGGCGTTCGTTTTTTCCCTGCCTTGATCGAATTTGGGGCTCTGATCCTTACATTTTTCGCTTTCAGGAAATACTTTCCACAGTACCTTCTGCTCAGTTTCATACTGCTGATGGCACTGTCGCCATGGCATTTGCTGGTCGCGCGGTCCGGCGGGATTCAGGGGTTCAGCGTTAGTCAGTATCTAATCACGTTCTCCATGTTTGTCCTGCTTATTGACAGAAAACGCTCGGTGGGACTTGCAATATTGGCCGGAATAAGCACAGCCACTATCCCATATGGCTACGTAGGGATCCGATTGCTTCTGCCCTTATTCGTACTGTTGGCAATCGTCTGTTTCAGAAGAATTGAAAAATATAACCTTGTTGCCTACCTGGGCACAATCCTCGCAATCTGTGCTATTCAGATCGGCGATTTTCCTCACTCTCTCAATATGTACTTTTTTGCCGGAGGAGAAAACCTTATTTCGGCTGCGAGGAGCCTTCCAAATGGCGGCTATGACCTTGCTTTCGTCGCGCACAAACTGAACGAGAATTTCCAGTTGCTTTTCAAGATGATAATGGGACTAAACGAGAAAGCTTTCTGGAACGTCAACGTGGCAAGCACTACCACGCCTATCGCCGACGTGGTACTATATCCCAAGTTCCTTGTACCCTTGTTTATCGTCGGCCTGGTATATTCTCTGGCGCACGCCTATAAGCAGAAGCGGTTCATCCTTGTGATGCCAGTATTGTTGTTCCTCCTAGGTCTGGTGCCCAATATGATGTCGGGAGCTGGTATTCCCAACCTACTGAGGAGCATCATGCTGCTTGTACCGATATATTTCTTGATAACATATGGAGCTTACAGTCTATTTTGCTCAATCTATACCATAAGCAGTGACAGGCTTAGGGCTGCTTTCTCGGGACTATTTGCCGTATTCGTTGGCCTTGCATCCGCGTATCAGGTCAATAACTATTTCCATTACGAAAAGGATACACTATTTGGAGGTAAGAACAACGCTGCTATGGTGATGTACAATGAGTTTCTGGAGCCTTACATGGTCGGTCATCCAAACAGTCGGATACTTTATCATGAATTGGGTCCAAAACTTGAGTGGAGCTATGTTGTGGTCCGTTGGCTTGGTGGCAAGCGCGTCCAGACGATGAGAGACGAGGGAAAGCTGATGTTTTTGACAGAAGGCAACCGTGACTCAATGGATAAACTGTTGAAGCAAGGATATTTCGACATCGTTGTATCGGCTTATCCTGACCAGCTGGAACCCATGCTCCCAGATACAAAGGCTATGGAAGCCAAGGTTTCCCCTCCCGGGTACAAGGTTTACTACGTTAAAAGATGATTGATTCGCAATCGGTTTGGCGCCCAAATGATTAGTGCTGGATCGTGGTCTGGAGTCGCGCCATAACCACTTTGCCGCGGTGATTGTGAAGGCTGTTTTGTTATTACACTTCGTTGTCGCCTGCGTATGGATGTGCCCGATAAAGAAAGCAGCCTTGGACTCCAAGACGGCTGTTATTAGGTCTGTCAGTCGTTAGTCTGGCGATTGGCGCGGCCCGCCGATATGGATCCCCCGTGTTTGCAGGCGGTTTGCGCATCGCGCCCGAGTTCGTTAGACTGTTTTTCTATTGCGCAAACGCTCGTCTGCGCGACTTTCAGCCACACCCATGCGCCAATCTTTTGTGCATGAAAACGATTCTAGTCTTCGCCGGTACTCGGCCTGAGATCATTAAGATGGCGCCCATCGTGCGCGAGTTACGAGCGCGGCAGCGTTCCCAAACAGCGAGAAAAAAAACGTGGGGCGCACATTTTTGTTTTTCGGGACAGCACTACGAGCTTGCCCTGCCGTTTTTAAGATATTTCGATACGAAACCCGATTCGCAGCTCGATGTGATGGAGTCAGGCCAGAGTCTGGGGCAGCTAAGATCACGCGCGACAGCGCAGTTGGATGCATTCTTCAAATGTCACCCTGGAGCGTGCGCGGCTCTCGTCCAGGGAGACACGACTACGGCGTTTGTTGCCGCATTGTCCGCCTTTGATCACAAGGTTCCCATAGGCCATGTGGAGGCCGGACTAAGAACCTCGGACATCACGGAGCCGTTTCCCGAGGAGCTAAATCGCCGGCTGATCACTCGGATTGCCAGGTGGCATTATGCGCCGACCGAGAAAGCAAAACAAGTCTTGCTGTCCGAGCAGGCCGCGCCCGACTCGATCGTTCTCACGCGGGAACACTGGTATTGATTCGCTGCTGTGGGCAAGCAACCGATCCTATGACCCTGCATTGAAGGATCTGGCCGCACTCGATGGAAAACGGCTCGTCCTTGTCACCGCTCACCGAAGGGAAAACATCGGGGCGCCGCTCGAGAGGATCGCATCCGCTCTGGTCAAGCTTGCTCGCGAATTCAGAGATGCGATGTTCCTTTTGCCTGTTCACAAAAATCCACAAGTTGCCAGGATAATTCGTGGCCATCTCGCGCGCACCCGAAATATATTGTTGACCGAGCCTCTGGAATATCCCGATTTCGTGTGGGCGATGAAGCGAGCCGAACTCATCATCACCGATTCCGGCGGGATTCAAGAAGAAGCAGCCAGTTTAAAAAAGCCTGTGTTAGTGGCGCGCAACGAGACCGAGCGTACCGAGGCCATCGAATATGGCACTTCATTTTTAGTCGGATCGGACCCCAACCGACTTATCATCATGGCGAAGGAGTTCTTAACTGGTCAACGTAAACTTGTCTTGAAAAGTGCGGCCAGTCCTTTCGGCGACGGTGCTGCCGCGAGGAGAATTGTTGATCACCTGCTCGCACAGATTTTATCTTAACCTCCGCGAAAACGCCGCCGCACCAACAACCTCAACGTATCAAAGATCGTTTGCAGGACTGGCATCTTCGTGCGGCCCGGCTTGAGATCGTAGCGCAGAACCAGCGGAACTTCGCTAGCCACGGGATTGCATTCGCGCAATCGCAAAAGAATATCGAGCATGCACGAAAAGCCGCGCTCAGAGATGAATTCGCTTCCGTAGCGATCAACCAGCGCTTTGATGACATCAGCGCGATAAGCGCGATAGCTGCACGTGTAATCGCGCACCCCGCGAATCGGGAAAAGAATTCGACATAGCCACGACGCCGCCGTACTGAGAGTGCGCCGGTAGAACGAAACTCCACGCACTTGGCTGCCTGTGCGATAACGACTTGCAATGACAATGTCGTTTCCTTCGCGAATCGAGCGGACCATGTTCAGCGCGAGGCCAACTGGATGGGTATTGTCGGCGTCCATGGTCACGATGGTATCTTTGGCATTTGCCCTGTTGACCGCTTCCATTAGACCGCGACGCATTGTTTCTCCCAAACCTTTGTTCCCATCGTTGTGAAGCACGCTGACGGGTGCCCGCCTGGCGTAGTCTTCCGCTACCTCACCTGTGCGGTCCTTGCTCCCGTCGTTGACGACAATGATCGAAAACTCTTCGCCTTTCTGGCCCAGATTTTCGAGCAATGAGTCCAGTAGCGCTGGGAGCGCTCTTTCTTCATTATAAGCGGGAAGGACCACCCATATTTTTGAATCAGCGCCTGTTTTCATTTCAGGTGTTTTATCTCTGTAACACGGATGCGCCAGGTAGCCACAAAAATTGACGGCGGTAGAGACAGAGGTAATGCTTTCTCTTGGGAGGGATCCATGAGGCTACCTATCGGTGGCTACTTCGCTCGGTAAAGCTCATAAACACCGCTTTTTTGGATAACGTCACAGTTCTGGCAGTCTGAGTTCGAGCTAAGCACAATCGCCTTGGACGGAGGCTTCACGCCATCGGGAAGCCGAACAAACTCAGAGGTAGGCCTGTTTTCCACAGTAGCGTACCAATACGCATCCATATAAGCGGGACCCCATTGGCCGTTCTCCAGATAGATTGGCCGCTCTGGCCGTGCGACTGCTGTGTCATAGAGTGGCTTATACAGAACGTCGAAGGCAAAGTATCGCTCTCGTCCCCTACGCCAGAAACCGATTTGGAAATCGACAGCTTGCGCAACGGTCGCTGCGAGTAAGACTGCAACAATACCCAGCCGAACTGCGCGCGGCGGGTCATGGCTAAAAAGTACGGGACGATCTGGTTCGCCATGGTGCGTTGTGTCGGTTCTGTCGCCCGCACGGTGCTTTGGATCAGCGGCTGCAAGCATCCATTCCAGCGCCGGCACTGTAAGCACCAGCAGGAAGACGGCGTAACCCATCAGCCGCGCCTGGTGAAAGGGCCAGTCCGTGATAGCGCCTGGCACGATGGAAACGGCCAGTCCATAGAGCACAAAACGCCACCACGGATCGCGCCAGCGGCGAGCAATAACCAGCAGAAGACCAGCCATTGCCAGAATGAAGGTCGCAAGAAGCATCGCTCCGCCTGAACCTTCGACATGATGAGGCCAGTGACCATCTCCCCTCATAAGCAAAGGGGTCAAACTCTGATCCTGCAAGTAGCACCTGACAAACTCAGCAAACTGAGATGCGATGTCCCTCCAAGGTGCACCAAACCTGATGTACGTAACCTCCCAGAGCCGTTTTGTTACCACTCCAGGATGCGATTGATTGAACAGGATAAGTGGTACGAGTGTAAGGCCGTAGGCGAACCAAATTTCGACTACGCCGAGGAGACGGCGCTTTGTGGTCGCTAACAAAAGTAATCCGAGCGCGTACAACGGCGCCAAAGCGCGCCCGCTGAAATAACCATAAGTCACTAACGCGAGACTGCCGGCGACCATTGCAATGTCTTGCAAGCGCCACGTTTCTTTGGAATGGACACGATAGGCTGCAAACAGGAACAGCACAATCGTGAAAGCAGGCAGATGTGCATCGAAGACCAATCGGCCCTCTTCGAAGAGCCAAGGCGTCAGTAATGCACTGCCGGCAACGATTATGCCGATCGCACGCTGGCCAGAAATGCGCTTTGCAAACACACCAAGCAGTAGACACGCCGCAAACATCCAGAAAGCAGCGGACATGCGTGCCACGGAAATGCTCGGGGGAAGGAATCGGAACACGATTGCCAGCAAATAGATCGCCAGCGGGTTCATATAAGTTGGGTTGCTGACTGCATACTGTTGGAAGAGTACAGGAAAACGCGGGCCGAATTCGCCTGCGCCGGTCCGGGAAACGAGATAAGCATTGTAGGCGGTTGCTGACTCGTCGAGATAGAAACCTGGTGGATTCTGTGAAATGCCCCACGTAT
Source organism: uncultured Verrucomicrobiae bacterium (assembly GCA_963725505.1). Classification (GTDB taxonomy): domain Bacteria; phylum Verrucomicrobiota; class Verrucomicrobiia; order Chthoniobacterales; family UBA10450; genus Udaeobacter. The sequence continues at coordinate 174,382 of CAVRYN010000005.1, forward strand.
AGAGGCGGAAAAGGAGGACGACAGCACTGGCCCATAGTAAAAGTCGCAGGCTCTTTTGAGCCACCGTCCGGACGCTTTGTCTTAAAGGCATGTTATTTCTTACGGGTTGCGGTAGCTGGCGGTAGAGGGATGACAGATACTCGCGCGGAACCGGCGTTCAGGACCAAAAGTTTGTCTTTTGCCAGCGCGAGGCCTGATGGACCCTCCAGTTTGTCTGGCAGCGTCGGTGCTAAGGTCCCGATCCTGTTCCCATGGAGATCAAAAACGAGAATGATGTTCATATGTGCGCTCGACGCGTATAGCCGTCCTCTGTCGGCATCAATAGCCAAGTCTTCAAAGCTAACTGGCTGTCCCCATTCGGGCACTAACCATTTGGTTAGAAACTTACCATCCGAATCAAATACCTGGATTCGCTTGTTAATCGGATCCGCGACATAAACTTTATTGGTTCTCAAATCGAGCGCGACCGAACTAACGCCTGTGAACTGTCCATTGCCAGTTCCCTCGCTGCCCCAACTGGCAAGTACCTGACCATCCGGACTGAACTTCACAATTCGGTTGCGACCCGAATCGACGACATAAGCCGAATCATCAGGGCCAATGGCGATCTTTCGGGGCCCGTATAATCCAGGCGCCCACGCCGCGATGAATTTCCCCTCAGGTCCGAGTTTCTGAATGCGGTGCTTTGAGCCTATCTCCGCCACGTAAATATGGCCAGAGCGATCGATGGCAATCCCATTCGGATCAACTAATTGCCCATGGCCGCTCCCTTTGGCCCCTATGATGCTCAGAAACGTGCCAGTTGGAGAGAATTTCTCGATTCGCCCGTTGCCGGTATCAGCTACGAAAATGTTTCCGGCACTGTCAGTCGCAATGGCTCGTGGGCTGTCAAACTGACCTCTTCCATTCCCATGGCCGCCTTCAAAGGCTGTGACGGGGGAGCCTGGAATTTTGTAGATCACTAAATTGCGAAACACGAGTCCTTTCACTAATGGCCGTTTCTCTTCGTTGACGTCAATATGGGGACTGCTGTAAACAGCCCACAGATCGATAACTCCTGCGACGAGAATACAAGCTGTCACTGTGCCGGCCAAGATTCGGCCTAACATGGGGGGAGTCTTTAAAGACGACAACCACCACAAGCCGTAAGCTACAAACAGATGACACAGCACCACTACGACGCCTATAAAGAGGGTAGCGTTCCAGAGCGGCAGCGCAGCTAATAGCAACCCTGAGAAAACAAAACTCTTTACAGGTGTCAGTGCAGGCCTGACGCTCGTGATGAATCTCGAGGCAAAACCTCGATTGAGCTGATTCCAGTCATTATGTCGCTTTGATTCCCGCAACGCTATCTTAGCATCGGAGGTGATCCCGGCCGCGAAACTTTTTTGGCGATACCGATCAACCAGGAAGATTAATACAAGAAGGAATATCCCGCTCATGAAAGGCAGATGTCGCTGGTTCACAAACGCCATCTGCTTCCAAAATGTCCAAGTCTCAGCGCGAGGTGAGTACTCGGATGGGAGAAAACTAGTTAAATGTCGCACTGAGCCATGGAAAAAGAAAAGCGTGGCTCCCAGCCTTCCTACAACACGAGAGTTGAATAGCAACTCACCCATCGCCATCACTAGTGAGATCATACTTATGAGACCCAGCACGCTTAGTACATCGACGCTCCAAGGCAGATTTAGGCCAAGGAGGTTCAGATTGCCGGCCTGAAAATAGAATAGAAACTGATAGTGATTGGGCTGGCCAGCGTAATGCGGGAACTCCGTCGGGAAGTTGTATCCGAAGGCGAAATTTTGGGCGATAGCGAATAGTAGAGCGAAATCACTGACCTCCATCCCGGAGAGGCGTAGCCGATCCTGCTTATTGATGTAGAGCGTTCCGATCAGCAGAAAGCACGCCGCAGCAAACAGTGCGCCTAGTGTGATCCAGTCCCACCTGGACGATCCCGGCGCACGCGGCGCAATCATGTCCACCTTTGGAGCTTTTCTGGACAGCCAGAAGATCGCACCAGGCGCAACCAGAAAAAACAGGAGGTCTGCAGACAGCAAAGGTTCAGCTGTATGGCTAAAAGTCAGCCCAGCCAGATACGTGAGCCATGTGCTGAGCAATATGCCAACCAGTACGGCTGCCGCCCAACGGTGCAGGACGGACACAAACCGATAGAAGCGCCGGCAAACGAGATCGCCAAGACAAATTGCCAACCCGAGATAAATCAGAGCCAACATACCCCGATCCTGGTTGATTTAACGGCTAGCCCCGGCGCAAATCACAATAGCAGTATCCAATGCGACGATTTGCCATGTGATTATAGATCAATCTCACTTACGCGATTTCCCGCCATGTCCAGCACGTAGAGCTTGCGGCCTGTCAAAGCGAGAGCCGATGGCCTTTCGAGTTTATCCGGTGGCTTTGGCGTCAAGCTACCAAGCCTGGTTCCGTTCAAATCAAAAATGAACACCGCGTCGATGTTGGCGCTCGATGCGTATAGTCGACCTGCCTTCGAATCTATGGCCAGGTCTTCGTAGCCTATGGCCGTCCCCATTCGGGGATTGGCCATTTAGTTAGAAACCTCCCATCTGAATCAAAGACCTGTATGCGGCTGTTTATCGGATCGGCAACATACACCTTGTTGGTGGGATCGATCGCAACAGAGGTGGGGTCCCTGAACTGTCCATCGCCAGTTCCGCCGCTGCCCCAGTTCGCCAGCACCTCACCATCAAGATTGAACCTGACAATTCGAGCGTGACCTTGATCGACGACATAAATCGAATCGTCAGGTCCAACGGCGATCCTTCGCGGTCCATAGAATCCAGGTTCAGCCCCTTTCCACTCAGCGATGAGTGTCCCATCGGGTCCGAGTTTCTGAACGCGGTGCTTGGAGCCTATCTCCGCGACGTAAATGTTGCCCGCTCGATCAATGGCAATCCCGTTTGGCGCTTCGAAGCTGGTCCCATGCTCGTAACGAACGTGCCGCGTGGCGAGAATTTTTCGATGCGCCCGTTCCCCGTGTCAGCGACCAAAATATTTCCATTGCCATCAACAGCAATTCCCGTTGGCGAATCAAATTCCGCATTTCCGGCTCCCTTGCCGCCCGTAAACAGGTTAGACGGATTTTCAGGTAGAGCAGTGGAAGTGGAAGCGGGCGTCCCAAGCGTAGCAGGCAACGCCCTGACGCGTTCCTGGAACTGGGGAATATTCTTGTAAGGAATGTTTAACACGTAAAACGTCCTTACTCTTCCTAGAAAGGAAAATGAAAGCGACTCTTCTGTTCCAAGGTCGCGAATCGATTGGGACATTCTGATTATTCTCTCGGTTTCGGGGTTTCCTGTTTCCCAGATTAGCTTCAGGTCTTTACCGTTTGGCACGTAACTGGCAATTGCCTTTTTGTTATGGCTCCATATATCCTGCCCGGTCATGGCAGACATGGGATGGCCACCACAAAAAGAGAGGATTTTCTCATCATCGTAATCGTGCAAAAACAAGTGAAGAACCACGTTCGCCCCACTAGCGCAAATCAGCGTTTCATAGGGAGGATCGGGAATGCCTTGGACGCGATTGAACTCGTCGTGCTCCAGCCGAGGAACACTTGCAGGTGTCTTTCCGGCAACAATAGCTTTCAAAAACCGGGCGACCGCAACTTCTTGTTGCCTAAAGAAGCCGATCGTAGATGGATCTTTTGCCTGCGTATAGATGTACTGAATTGCAGGGACCAAACCGAGCACGAGCACCAGCGCCGATAGGCTCCCTAGGAAAATCTTGAAGTTCAACGGCAACCGTAGCTGTGTAAGGCTGTTAAGACCGAATCCAATGAGGACAATCCAAAACGGAATCGCTACGAGCATCCGGTGCTCAACCGTATTTCCTCCCGAAACAAATACTCCGACGACAGGAATCGTTGCCAGCAGTACGATTTCAAAACGCTTCTGCCAAAGGGCTAGCACAAAGCCGGGCAGTAAAAACCAGTAGTATGGCAGTGGAATGGGCAATGCATCAGGCAAGAACAGACGGGGACCGGGAATCGTAAAAAAGCTACTCCAAAGGTGTCTCAGGTAATGTGTTATGTCGTCCGGAGATGGATGCCCACGTACCGCTTGCCAGAAACGATCCAAATAGGGCGATTGATGGAAAGCATAGTCATGTCGATTAAAAACAATATAAGCCAAAATAGGCATGGCTCCGGCAGCGAAGCCATAGATGACTGTAAGGACCTGGCGCAAATTGAAACCCTGCTTTAGGCGTTTCCGATCGAACAAAGCGCAGAGCACAACAAAAACCAGAAGCGCTAACACATACTGCTGGCCGAGTAACGAACTCGCCAAACACAATCCTGCCGCGATGCCTCCCAGGGCCAGGCAAAAAAAAGAGTCAGTTTTGAAGCCTACATGCAGAAAATAAAGGGAGACCACGCATAAGGGGGCAGCCATTTCGTAGTGGAACGCGATGAAACTATAAATGAACGCGAACGGGAGAAAAGTGAAAACCAGTGCAATGACAGATGTGACAACGTAAGATTTAAAAAATAGATCAGTTAACAGAAGCGTGAAGAGAAACGTCGTGCACCAAAGAGCCAAGCTTGCTGCTTCATTGGTCAGAATGTTATAACCAAATAGATGCAGCCACGGCCACAGATAGTAATGAAAAAGGGTTTCATACGCCCACGAATCAGATGTAAACCACGCGGCTTGGAAAGGCCGACTGGTCACGTAGGTTTTTAGATACAAGGGATCCCGGGCGGCGTCATCGAAAACGCCGTCTCCGTTCCAAGGCGCCGTTCGGAGATTCCAGAGGTGCGCGACTACGAAGAACAGGATCCAGAACACAAAGAACACTGTTTTCGGCTTGATTACAGATTTGAAATTGGCCCTGAGCTCACTTGGCCCTGGCAAAAATGCGAGGAGCAAAAAGAGCATGCTGAGCAGCCAGCCGACGAGTTGCCACGGATTTCCCGAAGCCCATTTCAGATAGTGAGCTGTGGCCCCCAAGGCGCAAAGCACCAGACTAACGAACGATAAGCCGAGCAGCAGAATTCTCGATGCAAGAAATCGAGCTTTCTCCTCGGACAAGTTCATGAGCCTACCTATGGATCCTACACGATGATCAGTATCCGACGCAACGGGTTGCCAGCTACCTAGAGGTCAATCACGCTTACACGATTGCCAGTCATGTTCAGCACATAAAGCTTCCGATTTGCCAACGCCAGGGCTGATGGCCCGTCGAGTTTATCCGGTGGCTTTGGCATCAAACTGCCAAGCCTTGTTCCGTTCAAATCAAAAATAAGAACGCTGTTCAGGTGTGCGCTGGATGCGTATAACCGGCCAGCCTGCGAATCGATGGCCAAATCTTCGAAGCCCACCGGCTCTCCCCATTCGGGAACTGCCCACTTGGTCAGAAACTTCCCATTCGAATCGAATACCTGTATCCGTTTATTGCGGGGGTCGGCGACGTAGACTGTGTTGGTGCTGGAATCTACCGTGACCGACGTTGGATCGTTGAACTGCCCGTTGTTAGTTCCGGCGCTGCCCCAACTCGCCAGCACGTCTCCGTTCTGACTAAACTTGACGATTCGGTTGTGCCCCTGATCGACGACATACACTGAGCCGTCCGGGCCAATCGCTACGCGGCGTGCACCATAAAATCCGGGTTCGGGGCTTTTCCATGCGGCCAGGAATGTTCCGTCGGGACTCAGTTTCTGAACGGAACTATTGGATGCGTCTGCGACGTAAATATTGCCCGCGCGATCAACGGCTATTCCATTGGGGTTTTGGAATTGGCCGTGGCCAGTCCCTTTGCTTCCCATACCGGCGAGAAACGCGCCGTTTGATGAGAATTTTTGGATCCGTCCGGTGCCGGTATCGGCGACCAAAATGTTTCCGCTGCCATCAACCGCAATTCCAGTCGGTGAATCAAATTTTCCGTTTCCGACGCCTTTGCCGCCTTTAAACATGTCAGCCACACGTTCAGGCACTGCCCCGGGTGTGACTTGAACAGGAGTAGCAAACAATTCGCTCACCCTAGCTTGGAACTTGCGAATATTCTTGTTAGGAATATTCAATACATAAAACGTCCTTATTCTGCCGGCAAAGGAATACGAAATGGAGTCCTCCGTCCCGAGATCGCGAAGCGACTTGAACATACTGATTACTCTCTCGGTCTTTGGATGGCGTTCCCAGATCAGCTTCAGATCTTTATTGCTGGGAACATAACTGGCAATGGCCCCTTTATTCGAGTCCCGAACCTGTTGCTCGCTCAGGACTATGGCGAACGGGTAACCGCCACAAAAGGATAGGATTTTCCCGTCATCGTAGTCATGCAAAAACAGGTGAATGATTGAATACGCGTCCCCCTCGCAGATGAAGCAGTCGTAAGGAGGATTGGGGAGGCTTCTAATCCGATTGAAATCGTCGCGTTCCAGGTGAGGAGGAGCGGGGTGTTCTTCGCCAGCAACAACATGTTTTAAGAAACGCGAGACAGCTACCTCCTCTTGCGCGTAGTGGCGAATGCCGAATGGATTTTTGGTTTTGCTGTAAATATAGCGAATGGACGGGACCAGGCCGTCTAGTAGTATCAACACTGCTATAGCGCCAAGTACAATTTGAATGCTTGGCCAGCGCCGCAGCTTCAATATTCCGGCAAACGTGAAGCTCATCAGGATTATCCAGAATGGGATTGGCAGAAGCAATCGGTTCTCAATGGCCCTGGCGACAAAAGCGCCTGCAACTGGAATTATGGCCAGCAGGACGATTTCAAATCGCTTGTACCAAAGAGCTAGCAGAAAGCCGGGCGCTAAGAGCCAATAATACGGCAGCGGAATTGGCAAAGTATCGGGAATAAAGAATCGTGGGCCGGGAATGACAAAAAAGCAGTCGTAAAGCTGCTTGGTAAACTCCCTCATGCCATTCGGAAACGGGGCTGACTGCACCGCGTGCCAGAAATCACGAACCATGGCTGCCTCGTACAGCGTATAGTCATTTCGCTTGAACACGATATAAAGAAGGATTGTGGCGGCACCTGTTAGAAAGCCATACACAACCACGGCCAGCGAACGCCATGTTACACTTCGCGTTAAGCTCTTCCAATAAAACACCGCGTACAGAGGTGCGGCAATCACAAGCGCCATCAGGTATTGCTTGCCGGAGATGGAGCTGGCCAAACATAAGCCTGCGGCGATTCCGCCTATGGAAAGGCAAAACAGCGCCTCATTCCTAAATCCTACATACAGAAAGTACAGAGAGACAACAGCCAAAGCCACTGCCATCGGATAGCGATACCCGGCAAAGGTGTAAATGAACGCGAAGGGAAAAAAGTTAAAAATCAGCCCGGTGACAGAGGTGATAATGTAAGAGTCGAACAACAAATCGACTAAAAGAAGACTGAAGACGAACGTCGTCAGCCAAATGCAAAAAAGCGCTGCTTCATAGGATAAGATGTTAAAGCCGAACAGGCGAAGGAACGCCCAGATGTAGTAATGAAAGAGCGTTTCGCGGGAGAGGACAGGGGGGTGAAACCAGGCCGCCTGATATGGATGACCGATAACATAGCTCTTCAAGAACCAGAGATCCCAGCCGGACTCGTCGAACAAAGCGTCTCCGTTCCAAGGCGCCGTGTAGAAATTCCACAGGTGCGAAACTATGAAGAACAGGATCCAGAATACGAAGAACGCTGTTTTCGGTTTTATCAAAAACTTGAAACCCGTTGCGAGACCTTCGCGACCGGGCAAAAATGCGGCCAGCAAAAAGAGCATGCTGAGCAGCCAGCCGATAGGTTGCCACGGATCTCCCCAAGCGGCTGTCCGGTAGTGCGCCGTACCAGCGCAAGCGCAAATCGCCAGACTAACAATCGACAAGCCGAGTAGAATATTCCTCGGCGTAAGAAGCGGCGATCTTCCCAGAGCTAACTTCATAGCCTTAATGTCATTCTGATCCCGCAGTCGCGGGAGAAAACTCTCGGATCAATTTTGGAACGATCACCCACCGGAACCAGATCAGGAATATTTCGCGAAAGCCTGTCCTGAGCAAAGTCGAAGGGCTCAACATGACAGCGCCATTTGTGAGATGAGTTCTAATCTGGCTACAGGTCGATGACGCTCACGCGATTACCACCCATGTTTAGTACATAGAGCTTCCGATCTGCCAAAGCTAGAGCTGAAGGACCTTCGAGTTGATCCGGTGGCTTTGGCCTGAGACTCCCAATCCTATTGCCATTCAAGTCAAAAATGAACACTGCATTTATATTGGTGCTTGAGGCGTACAATCGACCCGCCTTTGAATCTATTGCCAAGTCTTCGAAGCCATATGGCTTTCCGCCCCATTCAGGGATTAGCCATTTGGTTAGAAACTTCCCATCCGAGTCAAAGACCTGTATCCGACTGTTACGTGGATCGGCGACGTAAACTTTATTGGTAGCAGGATCAACCGCGACCGACGCAGGATCGTCGAACTGTCCGTCGCCATTCCCTTTACTGCCCCACATCGTCAGCACCCGTCCATCGGGGTTGAACTTAACAATTCGCGTATGGCCCTGATCGACCACGTAGATGGAGTCATCGGGGCCAATAGCGATCCGGCGCGGTCCATAAAAGCCCGGTTCCGGGCCTTTCCATTCCGTAATGAGTGCGCCGTTAGAGGCCAGTTTTTGCACACGGTGATTGCCAGCGTCCGCGACGTACAGATTGCCGTTGCGATCAACGGCCATCCCGTTTGGTGCTCCGAGATCTCCATTGCCGGCTCCTTTCGTTCCTATGGTGCTGATGAAAGTGCCAGTCGGGGAAAACTTCTCGATACGTCCGTTACCAGTGTCGGCGACCAGAACGTTTCCGTTGCTATCGACGGCGATTCCAGACGGGGAATCAAATTCTCCTTTGCCTGTTCCCTTGCCGCCTTCAAACAGGTTGCTGACGCTCTCAGGAATGGAACCGAGCTTAGGAGGTGCTGTATCGGGCACCTTGTAAATGACCATCCCGTTGTAATTGGGCGCGTCGTAAACCTTCGGAAAATAAGTGGCATAGAGCTGGTCATTTGGGTGCCTGATGAACTGCGCCTGCCGAACAGCGTTATCGTATGCCACGTACGTGATGCCATTGTCTTTCAAGAGATGCCATACTTTCCAAGGGTCCTTGCTCTGGAACAGCTCTGTGTAAACCCGGTCGCGCTTACTGGCGTCGTAACCAGCTGACCAAGCAAAGTAAGGCCAGCCATAAAAAACCCGGCGTCCAGCCATAAGTATCGGATGAGTAACGAATCGATCTGTCAGGAAGATGTCTCGCGGTGTCGTGTTCTTCTTAAGCCAGTCGATCAACGGATCGTTCCGATACTGTACTTCGCTCCAACCAGTGTTATGAATCGGAAAAAAATCGATGATGCCACCCGGAACGACCAGCAGAAAAAGAACTGCCGCAACGAATTTGCCAGGCACGGTAGTCCCGCCCAGCGAGAAACGCCACAACCGCCAGAGACCAAAGGCGACGAACAGGTCCGCGATGATTACCCAAGTGTGCAGAAATTTCTGGTTGGCGAGCACCTCAATCGTGAACTGAAAACAAAACGCAACTGCGAGGAGACTCAAAGCTGCCAGGAAAAGGCGCCTTTGGAACCAGCTAGCAAAAATCAGCGCCAGCGCGATTAACAACCACTTGAAACCAAAGGTGAAGCCGAGATACTTGGCCACATTCATAGCTGTCGGCTGCTCAACCATATAACCCCAGTGAATGAGGCGCGGCATGGGTATCCGTCCACTTCCACCAGTCAGATACAGCATCTGCGGCAGTGCGATCAGGCCTGTGGTCACTGCGAGCGACAGCATCTGCAGCCGCAGCGGGAACAGGATGAACCATACTGCCAACACGGCGGCTGCGCCGATAAAGACGGCACTGTTCCACATCGGCAACAGACCAAGCAGGACGCCCGAAAAAATGAAGCCTGGCAAGGTATCGCGAAAGCGCTCCACCGGAACGACAACTTCTTCCTTTGGTTCTGTTGCCACTGATACCGAAGGCATCGCCGGTTCGGGTTCTGAAGGGCTTTCGGATAGAGCGACATCATCGGAGCGCGTATCCGCCGGAACGACAGCTTCTTCTTTTGGTTCTGTTATGACCGAAGCCGAAGTGACGTCGACTCTCGGTTCTAAAGCGTTTTCGGTCCCAGTGGCATCATCGGAGCGCGTATGCGCTGCGATCTCGGGAGACGGATTTGGCTGCGCTGCAACCAAATCAATCGAAGGCGGCGCTTTAGCTCGCTTCGGTCGCATGCGGTAGCGGATGACCAGAAAAATCAGCACGAGCAGCAGTATCCCGATCGCGCTGGCAAAATGCCGCTGGTTGAGATATGTGACTTGAGACCAAGTACCCCACGTTTCCCCGCGATAGGGAAAGATGCTTGGGAGAAAATCGCGCTGTTGCCTGATGGCTTGAATCGCAGCGCGGACCGAACCTTGTTTGTGAAGGAAGGGAACGTAACGAGAGCGAGCCAAAAAAGAAAAAAAGAAGCGAGCCCAGGCGCCCTACTGCTCGGGAATTGAAAACCACCTCGCCCAGCGTCATCGCCAATACGAGCATTGCCACCAACGTGGCTATGCTCAGCAGGTTAAGACTCCACACCGGATTGAGCCCGAGAAATTCAAGATTTCCCGCCTGAAAATAGAAGAGGAAGTGGTAACGGATGCGGTCCCCTGAGAAGTGAGGATACTCCGTGGGGAAGTTATGCCCCACGGCGAAGCTCTGCATGATCGCAGTGTTCGGCCCGAAATCGCTGTACTCAGCGTTAGAGATCCGCAGGCTGCCATCGCTGGAATTAAAGGAAGCAAACATCATCCAGGATACGAGAACTACGTATCCGGCGATTAGTAACCAGTCAGCTATGCTTGAACCCTTAGGCCGTGGCAGGTACGTGCCGGCGACAAAAGTGTTGTGACTCTCGCCGTTAGCGCGCCTTATGACTTTGTGTTTCCACCTGCTCCACGACAGCACGGCGATCGCTGCGATGCCGAACAAGAGATTAGCCCATAGGAGCGGCTGCCGGGCGCGAGTGAAGAGCAGTCCGGCCAGATACGTAAACCAGGTGCTGATTAGTAGCCCTGAGAGTATGGCTGCTGCGACACCGATGTGCGACGGATTCGAACTGGTAAAATCGCCGGCAAAGAAAATCGCCAACACAAATAGCCAATCCGAAATAAATCAGAGCAAACATACCAAATCCTCAGTGATTTAACGGCCAGCATAGGCGCAAACCCTAAACGGGCGATTTCTTCCGTCAAACATGGCCCAGAGCTTTTTCGACTGCAGGTAGAAGGACGCGCTGCCGAGAATCAGGATGCAACCGCAGAAATATTCGCGACGCGAAATTTTGCGTTTTGCCAGTTCTCCAATCGCGCCGCCATGTGATTCCGCTCATGAATTCCTTGCAAACAGCGAATGCCGCTACGGCTGGATTTGGTCAGTCCAAAGGAATTGCCACATGGCCAGTAGCATTGATCGCAACTGAGACGGCAAAAAGGAAAATCTCGCTGACGGTTATTTTCGCGGGGCCGTTGCCTGTCAGCAGGAGAAACATCCAGGGAAGGAGGATCATCGCGTAGCGATACGAAAACTGCCAGCTTCCGGGGTTGCCATGACACCAGAGGACCAGCGTTAAGAGGACGATCGCCACCCATGCGACCACCTTGTATCTGCCGCCCTGTCGAAAAAGGAGGCAAAGGAAAGGGCTGGCAAGAAAGATTGAGCAGCCGAAGCCGTTTGGTTGGAGGTAAGGATAGGAGGAAATACTCTCGAAGCCTTGAAATAGCATCGTGTAGATATTCCACGGAATTGCTTGGATCGAGAACAGTCCATGTTCGTACCAAGGTTCGTCGCGCACTTCAGGGATGTGAATGTAGCCAAAATCGAAAATGGAATGAAACCGCGCAAAGTTATAAGCGGCGGTCAGAAGCGCGAGCGTTACCGGCACACTGAGAAAGCGGATGAGCAGTGATCTGTTTTCCCGAAACTCCCTTTTGATTCCGCGAATGCGGGACCAGCTGAATGCGTTTCCACTTGGCTGACGCCAGAGGAGATAAAGATAGAGAGGCAACGTAATCAGTAGCTCGGTTCGATTACCAAAAGCCAGAGCGAAAAATGCTCCCGCTACGAAAGGAGACGGCCGGACCAGGCAAAAATATAGGGCTGCGGTTTCTCCGAGCAAAGCGAGACCGAGAGCGATTTGCCAAGCGCCGCCGAATCCGAGATTGCACCACGTCCAGGTTCCAAAAATTGGAAACAGGGCCAGCAAAATCTGACGAATTAATGACTTGCTTTTGTTGCTGGTGTAATCGGCTCCGAACGCCTTCGCGAGCTGAAAAAAGAAATAAACGCACAAGCCAGCAATGAGCGCCGCAAGGACATGTCCCGGAAAGTCGTGGATCAAGCCTGCTTTCTGCAGGAGAGCAATCGGAAGCATGCTAAGCACTGCACCCAGTGGAAATGCTGAATAATATCTTTCTCCGTGCGGGATCATTTCGTTGAGCCAGTCGGGCGGCTTTTCCCGAAGTCCGAGGTCGCCATGCAGCAAGGCCGAAGCAATCTCGCTTGTATAATCCAGATCGTGGAGCGTCGCATTGGTCGAGAAATAAAAGGCGAGCGCCGCGAACAGCGACAGCCCGGCTGCGATCCAAAATTGACGGTTAGTATCACTCATTTCGTGAGCCATCGTGGCGATTCTCACTTTCACTTGAATGTCGCCCCAACAGTTTTTCCCAAGCAGCTCTGGTTTCCGACGGGACGTTTTGGTCAGGACCGATTAACCAGGAAACCGTCGCAAGCGAGTTCACGACGATCGAGAGGCCGATGAGTCCGATAATCACATGGCGTGACCGGAATAAGGCCATGCTGCCCGAACAAAGAAAGATAATGAAACAGAAGATTAGGAAAGGATAGAGATCAGCGGCGTAACGCTGGGCAAGCAAAAAATACGATAGGATGCAAAGAAATTGGCCAAACAGAGCCACAGCCGCGCCCCACTCGAATGCGTCGGCACGGCCGCGGCGAACCAAACATATGATTCCCATGATCGCACCGAAAACAAGCCAGGCAGAACACCACGGAAGAGGAAGATAGACTTCGCTGAAGTCGTTGGAATAAAGAGACGGATAATCGTACGAATGGCGATCTGCCGCTAGGAAAGGCGGCTCTCGCTGAAAAGGCGGGAAGCGCAGGCTGAAGTAGTCAATGAAGCTGGTGGGGATCCGGTGCGGGCTGAACACGCCAAATTTATGAGCGAACTCAGCATGAACCGGGTTGATGTAATAATCGAAGTTTACTCCGGTGGGGCTGCCGAACCTTGCGTAGCTTAGCCAAACGTAGAAAGTGAGCGCGACGCCAAGCGGGAGAACAAGCGCGGTAAGATTAGTCGCTCGATTCCCACGAGCTAGTCCCACAGCAAGTAACGGCGCGATCAAGATGAACGGCGCGCCGAACGTCACTCGTGAGAGCAGAGCGCCGCCGGCACACAGCGAGAATCCAAGCAGTGCGCGCGTTAGCGCGCCACCCTCGGCCTGTCGCGAGCGGAAAGCGAAAAAATTCGCGCCCAGCGATAAGGCCAACCCCCAGATGATAGCTTCATCGTAGATAGACAGATTCCCGAGCAGCAAAAGCAACGGTGAGCCGAACGCGAACCCGATTAGGCACGCGTTGCCGAGCCAATTGCGGGCGCGCGATGAAAGCGGGGATGATTGCAACGCCATGCGCACCAGACCGGCGAAAGCAAACAGCGCGATGACGCCCGCGCAAAATCCTGAAATCCGCGACCATTTCCCGTGTCCACCTGGGTAAAGGAAATTTAGCGGAATACGGAGGAGCGCCGGAAACGGGCCGAAGTACATGCGCACCTTACCGTTGACGATCATTGCTTCATGCCCGATCGCCTCTACATCGACGTCCACGTCGCCGCGGAGAAAATGTTCCGCCTGCGAGTCGTACGCGCCGCCGAGCACTTCCTTAACGAAAATCTGGCGTCCGCCTGTCGTGACGAACATCCAAAGAAGCCCGCTCAACAGCAACGTGAGCGCCAGAAGCCGGGGAGCTACGGGAGAACTCAGAGGAAACTGATTACTTTCTGAAGTCGAGTGCGCCCTTCTTGAGCGCATAAGCGTAGCCCACCATCAGGATTGTGATGAAACTGAGCATGCTCCAAAAAATAACGCTGCTCTGTTTGATCGCATCCCGATAAACAACCGCCCACGGATACATGAACACGATCTCGAGGTCGAACAGGATAAAAAGCATCGCCACAAGGTAGAACTTCACGCTGAAGCGCGGCAACCGTTCCCCCTGCGGGATCATCCCGCATTCGTAGGGTAAATCTTTGGCTCGGGTGCGTTTTCCGCTCTTGCCTACCAATACGCTCACGAGCAGAGCGGAAACGGCAAACAGCATCGCGACGAGGATTTGCAGAAGAACCGGCAAATATTCGCGCAGCATCCGGGAATCTGGCCTGAAGCCAATTTGTGTGAAACGTCGGCCTACCTTACGCCGGCTAGATGACCATTCTGCTGGGCAATCGCATTGGCCAAAGCCGCCGGCAAGCCCTTGTACTTCTTGCCATTCTTTTTGACCGCGCCGCGCGCCACAAGATTTTGTAATTTCTCGTAAGCTCGCAGCCGCAGCATTTCCTCGCCGCCGCTTGCAGCGTTTCGGGCCCGAAGATTCTCGTGCACGATGTCGAACAACTGCTTGAACTCAAACGAAGAACGCCTTGAGAGGACAGCAACCAGCTCCTCAGTTACCAGGTCAGGAACACGACGGGAGAATGCATTTTTCTTTAGAATAGCCATAGGGCGGCCAAGATAGCATGTTTTTCACGGACTGCAGTAGTTTTCTTCACCCTTTCTCCTGACAGCAACGAACAGTGCCGAAATGGCGCGGCCGAAAGTAACGCGAGCCTCCTGGCACTCCGCAGCGGGCTGGACGCATGCGCTACTTTATGGCGTCGGCGACGGGCTGGGAGTCGCCTGCGGCGTGGCCGCCAGAGAGGCGCCCAAGCCGGTCACGGCAGCACCGGCTTTTTGTCGTGCTCCCGCGCCAAGGCTGCTAAGAATAGCAAGCCCGATTGCCGATTGATCCAGCGTGATTGGTCCAACTGACTCGGCCACATAACCGTCGCGATCATACCTTTGCGAGGAGACGATAGGGCTCAAGTGCTTCGTAACGATCTCGGGCGATGGGAGCTTGGTAGGATCGACGGAACCAGCCACTGCTGGCATGAAGGCCGCAGCCATTAACAACATTGGACGCAGCGAAGCGTCGAGTCGGGAATACAACAGTGCCATATCGACGTAGGCAAAAAAATTCGTCGGCGCGGGCAGCAAGTGCGAGGCAGCTTTGTAAGTTTCGGAACTTGAAAGCTCAGACGAGCCGGTGCCGCTGCGTTTCATTGCCTCTTCTGCTGAGACTGGGTTAAAGCCAGCGATAAGAATCCGATCGGATAAGGCGATCGTTGGAGTGATCGCGACGAGACTCGCGGCCGACTGTTTCGAGAAATAGCGGATGCCGTCCTTCTCTGTCTGCGTCCAAGTCGCGTTTTCATCGGCTCCTATGAGGGTCTCCACGATCTTTCCGGCCTTCGCCGCGTCCATCACTGGCAACGTCAGAAGCAAAGACGGCCAGTGCGCGCTCGAGGGCCAGTCTGCGAGCGATTCCAGTTCGAGGCCAAATGCAGCTTTCCAATCATCTGCGGCCACTCCGCTATCGGCAAGCGCCTGAAAAATTTTGGCGCCAGCAAAGGCAGCCGCTTGGTTTAATGTGTCGATTCTCTCGCCCAGATTGAGAAGCATCGACAGATAAAAAAAGGTGTCTTTCGTGCCGAGTGACATGGAAGAGCGGGTGAGGGTGATCTTGTGCTCCAGCTTTGGCATCCCAAGAAAAAGTACGTCGTGTATTTTCCCGTTCTCGAACCGTGTCGAACCGGCGATGCAGCGCATTTTCTCAAGCATCGTGGACTCGCCGGGAGCCGGCCTTGATCGAACAGCAGCACGCAACGCTGCAAGCCGTTCGGAAAACATCTTTGGCTGCAAATAAAAGAATGCCGCATAATTGGATGGGCGGTGGGCGATGGCTGCGCGATATGCTGCGTCTTCGTCGAGTGTGTCCTCTGGATTTTTGGCGCGGTGATCTGCGCGATCGAGCAGTGCCTTTAATTCCGCCAGGTCCGTCGTCGCAAAAAACCAGGGACGATCATAAGTCGTTGCGAGAGTAAACGGAGCCGCTGTGACCAGCTCGATTTCGTGGCCCTGATATTGCTGGTTCTCGCGTTTCGCACCTGGAGTTTGTTGCAAAAATGCCGAACGCCACCTGTTGATGATTCGCTCCGCCTCTTCCTGGCTGCCACGAAAACGGAAGCCGCCCACGAACCTTGGATTGTTGTTATCCAGAGCGGTCAAAGCAAAAAAGGCGTGCTTGGGATCGAGTTGCTCGATCTCCTGCAGCGTTTGCGAAGCCGCGTTTGTTTTTGGAAGGCTGCTCAGTCCCGCAAGTCCGGGACGCAAAAAATCCTGCACCGCCGGTTCGCGGTACAGCTGATAAATATCGCAGTGATGCCAGTCATCGCGGGTTCGATTAAAGTCCGGCAGATGTGCCAGAAAAATGGTTCGTTGAGGCAGAAGCGCGCTGACTGGGACACTCGAAATTTGTAGGGAAACCTTCCAGTAGTACCAACCGGCGAACGCGGCAACGGCGAGCGCGATGATTAGCAATAGAATTCGCCTCATAAACAGGGCCCCGTCACAAGCGTGGATGCTGGATACTCGATGCTGGATACGGGTTCAATGGCAAACTGATCGAGTATCTAGAATCCAGAATCCAGCATCAGGTCGCCTATTACGCCCGCGGATGAAATTGCCGATGCACAGCTTTAAGCCGCTGTTGATCGACATGCGTATAGACTTGGGTGGTGGAAATATCGGCGTGGCCCAACATTTCCTGGATGATTCGCAGATCGGCGCCGTTCCCGAGCAGATGCGTCGCGAAACTGTGCCGGAGAAGGTGTGGATAAACATTTTTCTCCAGCCCTGCGCGGCGCGCGTGCTTTTTTACGATCTGCCAGATACGCGCTGTGGTTAATTTGGTGCCGCGCTCGGAGAGAAAAATCTCGCTGCCGCTACGCCGTTTCACAAGTTTCGGCCGCTCCGCGGAGAGATAGGCTGCCAGCGCTTCGCACGCTTTTCGACCCACGGGCACCAGGCGGGTCTTGTTTCCTTTTCCAGTCACACGCACAACGCGCTCTTCGAAATTGAAATTCTCCAGGCGCGCATTTGTCAGCTCGGAAATGCGCAGGCCGCTTGCATAAAGCAATTCGATCATTGCGCGATCGCGCAAGCCGTGAACAGCTTTCGTGTCGATCTTTTCGAGAAATTGCTCCACTTGCAATTCATTGAGCGTTTCCGGGAGATAACGCTCGATACGCGGGAGCGCCAATGCCTCGGCCGGATCGCGTTCAATTGTTTGTTTGCCTGTCAAGAAGCGAAAAAAAATTTTCAATGCCACCACGATCAGCTTGATCGAAGAGGCGGAAAGGCCCGTGCGTTTGCGATCAGCAAGATATTCGCTGATCATCGGCAGAGTCACAGCGCGCGGATTATTGATTTTTTTATTGGTGGCGCACCATTGTGCGAATTCGCTCAGCGACCTTTGCGTGGAGAGCTGGTAATTTTCAGAAAGACCGCGCTCGACTGCGAGGAAACGGATAAACGAGTCGATTGAGTCTTCCACGACGGGATAATTGTAGCGGCAGGCGTGCCGCCTGCCAAACCCGATAGTCGCAGTCCCGAACGCTTTCGGGTGGTGCCTCTACACGAACAGCCGCGACATTATTGACAAGCGAAGGTTAAATGCTGGATGTTTCTTTTGTCATGAGCCTGGACTTAAACAGTATCCTGAAAGATTGGCCGCACGAGAGCGGCAGCATCAAAGTGCGCAAGATCGCCGGCCTCGATGGCCGCGAGAAATTGCAACTGCGAGTCGATCTCGGCGTGTTACAAATGGAATTGACCGGGCGGCCGGATGGCAGGCGTCCGCACAATTGCGAATCTCTTCTAGAATATTATCAAAAGCGGGCGGTCCGTGCCGAGGGGAAAGGCGAGACTTACGAGCTTACGCCTGAGCAATGCGCGGAACTTCAACAGGAAGGCATCCAGTATTATCATCGTTACCTGAGTCTGTTTCAGATCAACGATTTCGAAGGCGTGGTGCGCGATACGCAACGCAATCTCGACCTTTTTACTTTCGTCGCCGAGCACACCGATCGCGAGGAGTTTTCCTGGAGCCTGCAGCAGTTCCGGCCTTACGTGCTCATGATGAATACGCGCGCCAAGGCATCCATTCTTCTCGGCCAGGGAAAATTTGCCGAAGCCATAGCCGAGATTGAGCGCGGTCGCGAGGCGATTGTGGACTTTCTGCAGCAGTCCAATTTTCCGGAGTTGGTGTCGAAAAGCTCGGAGATCGCGTTTCTCGACGAATGGCTCGAAGAAGTGAAGGCAAAGCGTCCGCTTTCGAAATTGGAGATCATGCAGCGCGAGATGGAAACTGCGATTGCAAAGGAACTCTACGAGCGCGCTGCCGAGTTACGCGACGCGATCAAGCTGCTGAAGACGCAGAAGCAGGCGTAATCCCGCGGCTGCAAACGGCCATACTGACCAACGGCCGCGAAGTATGTGCAGGTATGAAAATCGCATTCTATTCGCTCGCTCTGAGCGTTTGCGTCATTTTTCCAATCCGAGCCGATCTCACCATCGTCTATTCCACGACAGTGCAACCCGCGAGCCAGGGTCAAAAACTGCAGACTACCCCCAACGCGATCGCTGCCGCTACGAATATGACCATCAAGGTCAAAGGCGACAGAGCGCGCATTGATGCTTCTTCGCAAATCACTGTAATCTTCGATGGACGAACTGGCGAGTTGATCAATCTGTTGAACGACCAAAAGACTGTCGTCCGCATTTCACCGGACAAAATGAGAGTGATTGCGGATATGTTAAACAAGTTCAACAGCAAGCAAGCAGGCTCGGAAAAGCCCAGACTTACACCCACGGGGCAGAGGGAAACAATCAATGGTTACGATACCCAGCAATACACCTACGATGGACCGGATTTTAAGGCGACTTACTGGATCGCGCCGAACTACCCGAACGGCGCGGCAGTCCTGACGCAACTCCAGTCGATTAAATCTGAGTTTTGGGACGCGGCGAATACGAAAATGCCGGACTTTCGCGATTTCCCTGGGTTACCGATCCGAATGCGAATGATCGTCGCCATGGAAAACGCGGCAGGCGGGCATGGCGCCGACGCCTCGGGCCATGCTACGGAAATTACCAGCACGATCAGCGGTGTAAGCCTCGACTCGGTTCCGGATGGCCAATTTACTGTGCCTCCTGATTTTAAAGAAACGAAGCTGCCAGATATCTTTAACAAAAACGCAGCTCCATCTGTGTCGCCCAATCCGTAGCGCAAGTTTTTCGGGGCGATGGTTGCAGTTGGCACGGCTGCTTCTAGAGTTCGTAGCCATGCCTTCCCTTGTGCTGGCATCCGGCTCACCAAGGCGGGCTGCCTTGCTATCCGACGCTGGATTTGAATACGAAATCGCGCCGCCACGCGTCGCGGAAAAATTTGATGTCGCTGTTACGTTACGCGAACTCACGCTCTGGAATGCCATTCGCAAAGGGATGTCCGTCGCACGAACGCGTCCCGACGCCGTCGTGCTCGCAGCCGACACGCTAGTCGCGCTGGAGAATGAAATCATCGGCAAGCCGGCGAATGTGGATGAGGCCGCGAAGATGCTTCGACGCTTGAGCGGGCGAAGCCACGAAGTTTGTTCGGGAGTTTTAATTTACCACCGGACGTCAGGAAGATCGGCGGTTTTTCACGATCTCTCACGCGTCCGTTTTCACCGTCTGAACGGCGCAATGATCAAGAAATACCTTGCGAAAGTGGATCCGCTCGACAAGGCCGGCGCCTACGCCGCACAAGGGAGCGGAGCGGAAATCATCGCGAAAATCGAAGGCTCATTCACAAACGTCGTCGGTCTGCCGATGGAAAAGACAACCGCCGCACTGGCGAAATTCGGCATACGGCCAAGATAAGGCGAAAGGTACGACGGCTGTCCAAGCCGTCCCTCCTTGGTAATTAAAGGATATGTTCGCGATTATCGGAGCGGAGTCGGATCGTTTTTGTCTGCAAATTGTGTCGCGCTCGAATGAAACGAACCGTCTTGCTCTTGGCCCGCATCAGGATTGAATGGGTGATCGCCGTGACGCCGCCGCGCGCCCGCACACCTGGCAGGAGCGCGCTGTCGCTGATTCCGGTCGCGCAAAAAAGGATGTTCTGGCCGTTGGCCAGATCGTCTGCCGAATAGACGCACTCGAGATCTTTTTCGTAACCGTCGGCGATCAATTTCTTTCGTTCCTTCTCATCGCGCGGCCACATTTTGCATTGCATGTCGCCACCGAGACATTTGATTCCCGCCGCCGCGAGCACCGCTTCCGGCGAACCGCCGATGCCCATGTAAAGATCCACGTCCGAGTCGGGCAACGACGGTGCGATGGCCGCAGCGATGTCGCCATCACCGATCATGCGCAGTGACGCGCCAGCCGCGCGAATTTGTTCCACGATTTCCTTGTGCCGCGGCCTGTCGAGCATCATCACCGCCACATCCTGGACGCGCTTGTCCACCGCGCGCGCCACGATCGCCAGCATCTCGGCGATTGGCATCTCAAGGTGGAGCGAATCGCCGCGCTTCTTCATGTAGTCGATTACCCGCGGCCCATAAGCCAGCTTCGACATGTAAAACGAAGGCACATCACGCAGCGCCACTTTCACGCCTACCTCTGGACTCGCCGCGGCGATGCAACTGATGGAGTTTGGCGCGCCCTTGGAAATGTTGGTCGTCCCGTCGATCGGATCGATGGCAATATCGAACTGCGGCGAACCGGGAACCCAAGTGCCGAGCTGTTCGCCTTTGAAAATGCCCGGCGCCTCGTCCTTGATGCCTTCGCCGATCACGACCTCACCGCAGATGTTCATTAGATCGAACATGCCGCGTATGGCGTCGGAGGCGGCTAGGTCGGCCGCTTCCTTGTCGCCGCGCCCGAGCCAGCGCAACGAATTGAGCGCGGCCGCTTCGGTCGCGCGCACAAAATCGAACTCAACGATGCGTTCGATGTCCTGATAATTCTGTTTTGGCAGTCGCAGAGCCACGGAGCGTCAATTTTCACGCATCTCGTGCGCGATGACAAGAGCGCGATCTGCGCGGCGCGTTGGGCTGATTTGCGATCGGTTGCGCTATTTTTCCATTCCGGCAACGTGCTCGCCGTGTTCTGTCCGCCATGAGCGTGTAGCGACGGGCGGATGCGCAGGAAAAACTGAAACGCATAACCGAGATCGTCGCCGTAATAGCGATCGAGGCGATCAGGTCGATCGTTGATGGTGAATTGCGTGCCGAGTCCGACGTCCAGACCGTTGCCGTGCGATAAGTCGCGGACGTAACCGAGCGTATAGCCGCTCACCGGAAAGATGCGCGATTCATCCGGAGGATTAAGAACGAGCTCGTGCCCGGATTTTTCCACGCGTTCCCAGCGCAGATAAACGGTGTCGCGTCCGCGCTGGTAATCTGATTCGATCAGGAACGATTGTGTTTTGCCTTCGGCGGTATCGTGGTTCTGGCCCCAGACGAATGTGTTCGACCAATTGCTATCGTGTCCAAGCGGCAGGTTGTAAATGACGGAGGCGGTTGTGCGATGCCGTTTAAGGTCGGGCTCGAGCGCTTCCGGGCTTTTGATGTAACCGTACGAAACTTGCAGCGCCAGATTTTGCGTCGGGTTCCAGGAAATCCGTCCGCTGAATGAATCGAAACGCGGCCGATCGAAATCGTAACGATTTTCGTCCGGCTCGCGGCCGGTGAAAATGCTGCCCTCGATTTTCATCCCGCCGAAGCGGGACCATTGCGCGCCCAACGTGGCGACACCAAAAGTGACGTGGGTCGAATCCTGCCAGTGATGACTGAGGGGCGCGTCGGGATCATCCATCGCCGATGGGCGATGCATGAATGTGGGCGGACCGAGCGCCGGTTCGCCCGGGTAACCAAAATAGAAATACGTGCTCAGATCGTGATCGAACTTTTGCGACAGACTTAGCGAGAGTTCGTCGAAGAGATCGTGCGGATGTTGCCGATCGTGCAACGGTTGATCGTGCCACGATTCGCCGCTTTGAAACAGCAGCGGATAACCGCGGCCGCCTTCGGTGAGCGGATCGAGACTCATCATCAAACGCGCGCCGAACTGTGCGGTGTCGCCGAGCGGATGCGAATACATCCCCATGATCCAGTTCGGCGCATCGATGCGGTCATCGCCGCGCCGCGTGCTCACGTTGGTGTAACGCGGGAAGATTGCGCCATGCAGCATGAGCATGTTCTCATCGAACATGAACATGCGGCCATAAATCGGGCTCGAATCCGGGAGCCAGCTTGTGCCTGAGCCCTCGCGATTCATTGGGTCGGCGAGGTTCACGGAGGAATGCATGGTTATTTCATGTGACGGGTGAGACATATGCGACCGATGAGTCGCATGCGTCCCATCCGTCGCGTGAGCCGCACGAGTTTTTGCGGTCCGCGGTACGAGTTGCATTCCGCATTTCGGACAGTTGCCCGGATGATCCGTGACGACTTCCGGATGCATCGAGCACGTGTATTTCTGTCTGCCATCGTGCGTATGCTCGTAATCGTGCTCCTTGTGCAGGCGGTTGGGGTCAATCGCCCCTACCTTCGCAATCGCGATGAACGTCATCGCGCTCGCGATTAGAATTACCATTTCTTTTCGCATTTTCTGGTTGTAGGGCAGGCGCCTCGCCTGCCAGATGGATAGAACGGCAACCGGAGCGGTTGCCCTACAAACAGAACGCAGATGTTCGCGTTCTACGCGCGAAACGGCGGGGCGTGAGCAAAAAGGCTCCGCTGCAAGATCAGCTCAGCAAATGAGTGCGCGTCGGGCGGACCTGTATCGAGAGACGATGATGCCTGCGCGCAGGGTAAGAGCGCAATGAGCGCGAACTCTTCAACGCGAAGATCGACAGCGGAAAATTTGGCATCGTTGCGCGCCCAAGTTTTCGTTTTCGCAAGAACAATGGCCCGCAGGATCTTGCAGCACTGCACCTGCGCGGATTGCTGTTTTTGCGTGGAATGAAACGGACACGTGGCTTGGGCGGAATCGGTTTTTGTTGCGAGCGTAACGAATGCGCAATGGTTCGAGATCGCAATCCAGGAACAGATCGCAATCGCAACGATCAGGTAACGGGCACCTGGTCTCACACTCACTCAATCGCTGACGCCTCGGGAATGCTCAAATATTTTCTTTCGCTTCGGCGATCGGCGCAGCGCCAGTCGCGGTGACCTCTGGCGGTCCCAACGGCACGCTCGGCGGCATGGCCGTTTTTGATTGGAGGGGGGGTTGCTTGATGCGTGTCGACATCAGCATCGCGCTAAAAAGAAGAGCGGCTGCGAGATAATACGGCGCGCCTGGAAGGTGGATAGGATTTTTCGTATCGATGAACCAACCAAAAATTCGAAGGAACAGCCATGGGCCGATAATGAACGTGATCGAACGCATGCTCTGGAGCGCGCCTTGCAATTCGCCTTGCTCGCGCTCGCTGACGCGATGAGTCATCATGCTCTGCGCGGCTGGCATGGAAATGTTCCAAAGCGAAATAATCGGGATCGAAGCAAGCAACCAAGCGCCCGTTTTGGCCAGACCAGCGACAAGCATTCCGCTCGATCCAAAAAACTGGCCGATGTAAAGCGTCCGTCTTTCGCCGAAACGTTTCACCATTACGCCGGTTAGGCCGCCGGAAATCGCGGCGGTGACGATTCCGACAATCATGAGCGACAGGCCGATCATTCCCTGGCTCCAGCTGTAGCGATAGATCGCGTAAAGCGCCCAGACGCTAAACACATTGTGCGCGAGGTAGGCCAGAAATTGGATCGTGGTCAGCCGCCAAAGTTCGTGATGAGAACGCAATAGTGTCAGCGAACCGACTGGATTCGCGCGGCGCAGTTCAAAGGCTTTTCGCTGTTCGCGCGACAGCGATTCCGGAACGAAGAAGTAACCCCAGAGCCAATTCGCCAGGCTAAGAACGGCTGCAATCCAAAACGCGAGACGCGGATTGACATCGCCCGCCAATCCACCAATTGCCGGTCCGAACGTGAATCCGATGCCGAATGCCACGCCGATCAGGCCGAACGCTCCAGCTCGCTTCTGTTTCGGCGTAACGTCGGCGATGTAAGCCATCGCGGTCGGAATGCTTGAAGTCGTGATTCCGGAAATAATTCGGCCGAGGAAAAGCCAGTTCAACGTGGGCGCCATCGCCATGACGATGTAATCTAATCCGAGACCGAGATTTGAGAGCAGGATGATTGGGCGTCTTCCAAAACGATCAGACAAAACTCCGAGCAAGGGCGAAAAGAAGAACTGCATCAGCGCGAAGACCACCGCGAACCGGGCGGTCCATTTCGCCGCATCAGTCATCTCGCCACCGAGAAAATCCAGAATCAGTTTTGGCAAAACGGGGATGATCAAACCCATCGCCAGGATGTCGAGGGTCACTGTGACAAGAATGAAAATGACGGCAGCCGGGCGCGATTTCATTGCAGATGGAGCATGAACGCAACGTTGTAGCGGCGGTTGTGTCAACCGCCAGAGCAAATGAAGGTGTTCGCCACGGCGAACGCCTCTACAACTAATCTGTCGCCAAATTATGATGCCGTCTTTCTTATCGTTCGCCGAAAACGGAAGTGCGCGAGAGTAAGATCCATGGGCGCGGGCTGTTTGCCACGGCTGACATTGCAAAAGACGAAATCGTTGCGGTGAAAGGCGGGCACATTGTTGATCGAAAAACTCTGCGCGAACAAATCACACCTCGCCTAGGCCCGGTGGAAATTCAGATCGACGACGATTTGTTCATCGCGCCTGTGACGGACGAAGAGCGGGAGTTGTCGATGTTGTATTCAAATCACTCATGCCATGCGAATGTTGGCGTGCGCGGCGAAATCACGTTCGTGGCCATGCGCAACGTCCGCGCCGACGAAGAGCTCACGCACGATTGGGCGATGACCGATGACGACGATTATTTCGTCGAATGCAAATGCGGCGCGCCCAATTGTCGAAAAATTCTCACCGGAAAGGACTGGCAGCGGCCGGATTTGCAGAAGTGTTATGCCGGTTATTTCTCAGCCTATCTCGCGCGAAAAATCGCCGTGCATTGTCATTCCGAGTGAAGCGAGGAACCTCACAATCGCAGTGGCGATCACGCCGACCACCTTGTGTGACGCAGCAGCCAACGAGAGATCCTTCGCTTCGCTCAGGATGACAGGCCGGATATTTCTCAGTCTATCTTGCAAAGCAAAATCGTCTCGCCGATGTCTGACGCTAAACGCTAATCTAATTGGCCGCATATGTACGAGCACCGAAAGCAGCCTCTTCTCAGCACGGCCAAATTTCTCAAGCGCGTTGCGCGACACTGGTTGGCAGGGTTTGGGGTTTTGGCTTTTGGACTTGGAATCGGCGTTCTCGGCTATCATTTTATCGCTCATTTGAGCTGGATCGATTCGCTTTTGAACGCGTCGATGATTCTCGGCGGAATGGGTCCGGTCGATCCGTTGAAGACCGACTCGGCGAAAATTTTCGCGTCGTGTTACGCTCTCTTTTCGGGGCTGGCGTTCATCGGCATCGTATCGGTGCTGCTGGTGCCCTTTGTTCATCGCCTCTTGCATCGCGTTCACGCCGAGGAGCAGTGAATAGATGGATTTTCTGAATCGGTTCGCGGTAGTTCGGATCTCTTCGGTATGAAAAAGTTCTTATTACATTCGTTTATCGCAGGGGCCGCTCTGGCCGGAATAGCAGGTTGCGCCCAGGTAAAGAAACCGGCGGTGCAGGTCAAGGCGGCGGCGGTCGGTTCGCGTTTCGATCAAGTCGGGCGTGTTACGCTGTATGCCGGCGAGCCGTGCACGCCGCAAATCATGTTCGATTTTCACGGTGCAGGATCAACGGTCTGGCTGGCGGCACCGATGTGGGAGACGAAAATCCTCACCGACGCGGCGAATAAGAACCTGCGCGTTCATATTTCGGGAAAATGGCGGCGTGGCGGACAATCGAACTGTAGCTACGTTGAAGCCACGAGCGCGGAGTTAACGAAATGAAATCAAACGCAATTGAAGAAACGAGCGGAAAGTTCGGCCCGGTTGCAATCCGCGCACTGGCGATCGGCGCGCAATCAATCGGCGCAATAGCTGCTGGCGCGATCGCTATTGGCGCGGTGACGCTTGGACTGGTTGCGATTGGCCGACTGGTAATTGGGCGCGCGAAAATCAAACGTCTCGAAATCGGCGAGTTAAGAGTAACTCGTCTGCACGTCACAGAATCGCTCTCTACGCCGAATCAGTAGCGATAATGCTCTGATTTAAATGGCCCGTCGATGGGGACGCCAAGGTAGTCGGCTTGTTTTTGCGAGAGCTTCGTGAGTTTCACGCCGATTTTTTCCAGGTGCAGGCGCGCGACTTCTTCATCGAGTTTCTTCGGCAATACGTAAACGCCGACTTTGTAATTTTCTCGATTTTTCCAGAGATCCAACTGCGCAAGAACCTGATTGGAAAATGAATTGGACATGACGAAGCTCGGATGACCGGTGGCGCAGCCGAGATTTACAAGGCGGCCTTCGGCGAGCAGGAAAATCTCGTGACCATCGGGGAACGTGTACTTGTCCACCTGCGGTTTGATGTTGGTTTT
Organism: uncultured Verrucomicrobiae bacterium; assembly: GCA_963725505.1. Classification (GTDB taxonomy): domain Bacteria; phylum Verrucomicrobiota; class Verrucomicrobiia; order Chthoniobacterales; family UBA10450; genus Udaeobacter. The sequence continues at coordinate 201,172 of CAVRYN010000005.1, forward strand.
CTTAACGCCTTTGGCCGCGTTCAGCGCATCGATCTGAATCTCATTGTCGAAATGGCCGATGTTCGCGACGATCGCTTGGTCCTTCATTCGTTGCATGTGTTCGAGCGTGATGACGTCGACGTTGCCGCTGGCGGTGATGTAAATGTCGCCGCGGGCCAGCGTATCCTCGACAGTCGTAACTTCGTAGCCTTCCATCGCTGCCTGGAGCGCGTTGATCGGATCAATCTCGGCGATGACGACACGCGCGCCCTGGCCGCGCAACGATTGGGCACAACCTTTGCCGACGTCGCCGTAACCGCAAATGACGGCGATCTTTCCGGAAAGCATCACATCGAGCGCGCGATTCAGTCCATCAACCAGCGAATGGCGACAGCCGTAAAGGTTGTCGAACTTCGATTTGGTGACCGAATCGTTGACGTTGATCGCGGGAACGAGCAGCCGATTTTCCTGATGCATTTTGTAAAGGCGATGCACGCCGGTTGTGGTCTCTTCCGAAACGCCGCGCCAATCCTTCACGACCTCGTGCCAGCGATACGGATTCTCACGATGAATTTCGAGCAGCAAATCTTTGATGACCTGTTCTTCCCTGTTCGCCGATTTGCGTCTTTGCCCAATCGCTGCCTTCCTCCAATTCATAACCTTTGTGAATGAGCAGCGTAGCGTCGCCGCCGTCGTCGACCACCAGTTGTGGACCTTTGCCATCCGGGTGCGAAATCGCGCGATAAGTGCACCACCAGTAATCCTCAAGCGATTCGCCTTTCCATGCGAACACAGAGATGCCTCTCTTCGCGATAGCCGCGGCGGCATGATCTTGCGTGGAGAAGATGTTGCAGCTGGCCCAGCGCACACTGGCGCCAAGATCGACAAGTGTCTCAATCAGAACCGCGGTCTGAACAGTCATGTGCAATGATCCAGTGATGCGCACACCCGCGAGCGGTTTCTGCGGCGCGTACTTTTCCCGGATCGCCATCAGCCCCGGCATTTCCCTTTCGGCAATGGAAATTTCTTTTTGTCCGAAATCGGCCAACGAGATATCCGCGACTTTGTAGTCCTGCTTTGTCTTCGATTCAGTAATTGTCGTACTCATAAAAGTATTCGGTTTTCTACCTGACAGCTTGTTTCAACGCTTCGGCCTTGTCGGCCCTTTCCCATGTGAGGGCATCAAGATCATCTACGCGCCCGAAATGGCCGTAGTTGGTTGTCTTGCGATAAATCGGCCGAAGCAGATTCAGCTGCTTGATGATCTCAGCCGGTTTGAAATTGAAAACTTCCCAGATCGCGCGCTCCAATTTTTCCTCATCGACCTTTCCGGTGCAGAAAGTATCGACACTGACGCTCACCGGTTCGGGGTGACCGATGGCGTACGCGAACTGGACTTCGCATCGGTCTGCCAAGCCGGATGCGACCACGTTCTTGGCTACCCAGCGGCCCATGTAAGCCGCGCTACGATCTACCTTCGTGGGATCCTTTCCGGAAAACGCGCCGCCGCCGTGCCGTCCCATTCCACCATAGGTGTCACAGATGATCTTGCGACCGGTTATGCCTGCATCGCCTTCAGGGCCACCGATTACGAACCGGCCCGTTGGATTGACTAGATACGTTGTCTTCGCATCCAGCCATTCGTCGGGAATGACTTTCTTAATGAGAAGTTCGATCAACGTCTCGCGGACTTCTTTCTGCTTTACGTCTTCACTGTGTTGCGAAGAAACGACCACTGTTGTGGCTCGCACCGGTTTATGGCCATCGTATTCGATTGAGACTTGCGTTTTGGCGTCGGGACGAAGCCACGGGACTTCGCCAGACTTTCGTAGGCGCGTCAGCTCGCGTCCGAGTTTGTGGGCGAACGAGATCGGCGCAGGCATTAGTTCCGGCGTTTCATTGCAGGCAAAACCAAACATCAACCCTTGATCGCCAGCGCCTTGCTCCGCAGTACCCTTTCCTTCAGCCGCAGCCTGATCGACTCCCTGTTTGATATCGCGGGATTGCTCGCTCATTTCACAAATAACCCGGCAGGTATCGGCGTGAAAAATGCAATCGCCGTTGACATATCCGATATCGCGGATGGCGGTGCGCACGTGCTCCTCAAAGTCAAACTTCGCATTGCTGGTTATCTCCCCGGCGATGACGACGAGGTTGCCTTTGGCGAGCGTTTCGCAAGCCACGCGGCTCAACGGATCTTGCTCAAGACAAGCGTCGAGAACGTAATCGCTGATGGTGTCGCAAACTTTATCGGGATGGCCTTCGGTGACGGACTCGGAAGAAAAAATGTAACGACGAGACATGGCTTTGGCGAAGTGATTGGTTACAAAAGTTACAACGTTAAATCGGGTCGGCGGAATGTGCGATCAGGATGGCTGTTGTAACAATGTAACTCTTTTAACGATTTTAACCCGTCGCGCAAGCGACATATTGACCAATCATGATGCGTCGATATATCGTTGGCTCGCATCATGGCGTCAACCATTAATTTGTTGCGGTTGCTGGCAGACCCGACCCGGCTGCGTCTGTTGCTCTTGCTCGAGCAGGAAGAGCTTTCGGTAGCAGAGCTCCAGCAAATTCTGGGCATGGGCCAATCGCGGATCTCCAGTCACCTGGCGCAATTGAAACGCGCCGGCGTGGTCTCCGATCGGAGGGTCGGGAAAAATGTCTATTACGGCGCAAACCATCAGGGACGCAATTCACAGCGAGAGCGCGTGGCAGAGATAACGCGGCTGCTCGCGCGCGAATTGCCGGAAACGTCGCGCGATCGGACCAGTCTCAAGCTTGTTCTGCACAAGCGACAGGACAAAGCGCGGAAGTACTTCGACGAGCTCGCCGGTAAGTTTGGGCGAAGTTATGTGCCGGGCCGCTCGTGGAAGGCGCTGGCACATACGCTCATTACTCTTCTCCCGCCGCTGACCGTGGCTGACCTTGGAGCAGGCGAGGGGACACTCTCGCAGTTGCTGGCGAAGAAGGCGCGCAAGGTGATCGCGATCGATAATTCGCCAAAAATGGTCGAGTTCGGCGCCCAGCTTGCGAAGAAGCATGGATTCAAGAATCTCGAGTACCGGCTTGGGGATATTGAAGATCCACCCATCGCAAAAAATAGTGTCGATCTTGCGATTCTCAGTCAGGCCTTGCATCACGCCATTCATCCCGAGCGAGCCGTCGCCGCAACCCGTCGGATTTTGAAACGCGGCGGTCGAATGGTGATTCTCGATCTTTTGAGTCACCGGTTCGAACGCGCGCGGGAATTGTATGCAGATCACTGGCTCGGATTCAGCGAAGTGCAGTTGCATCAGTTCCTGGAAAAAGGCGGTTTCCGAGACATTGAGATCAGCGTCGTTTCCCGGGAAAAGCAAAGCCCGCACTTCCAAACCGTTTTCGCGACGGGAACAAAGTAATTGTTGCGGCCTTAGCCCCGTGTCATTACCTGCTCCGACGAAACTCGCTGCGACGACCATGAATCCGTTGCCCGGGTAACAATGGCAATACTTTTCTCGTGCCGCTTAGCTGCGGATAATCTCGCCAGCAAGGCGGTTACAGAATTTTTTAGCGAACACATCGATCTTGCCGTTGTCTTATTGTTAGCGAACTTATGTTCGCCTGCGCCCTATGCCTGCTGAATCCAAAGCCGCAGTTCGGCTCGAAATCGGACACGTCTTGTTCATCGACGTCGTAGGCTACTCCAAGCTGTTGATTAGCGAGCAGAGCGAACTGCTTGGTGTGCTCAATGATGCGGTCCGTGAGGCGGGAGAGTTCCGTTCCGCGGAAGCGGACGATCGATTAGTGCGCTTACCCACCGGTGACGGGATGGCGTTGGTCTTTCGCGACAGCCCCGAACAACCGGTGCGCTGTGCTTTGGAGATTAGTCAGGCGCTTAAGGCCCATCCGAAACTTCGGGTTCGAATGGGCGTTCACAGCGGGCCTGTGAACGAGGTCGCGGATGTAAATGAGCGCGCGAATATCGCCGGAGCCGGGATCAACATTGCGCAGCGGGTGATGGATTGTGGAGACGCCGGGCACATCCTCCTTTCAAAGCATGTCGCAGAAGATCTTCAGCACTATTTGGAATGGCAGGCGTACCTGCACGATGTCGGCCAATGCGAGGTGAAGCACGGGGAAATGATCTCCATCGTCAACCTCTACACGAAAGACCTCGGTAATCCCAATCCCCCGCGTTTGAAGCGAGCGCGAACCGAGGTGCGGAGGCACCGCCGCAACGCTTTTTTAGTCGCCGGGTCAGGCCTGGCGGCTTTGCTCCTGGCGGGATCGTTTCTTTTGCCTCGCGCGTTCGCGCGCAAGATCGACAAATCGATCGCTGTACTTCCTTTTGAGAATTTGAGCGACGACAAAGAGAACGCCTATTTCGCCGATGGCATTCAGGACGACGTGCTCACCAATCTATCCAAGATAAGCGATCTCAAAGTGATTTCCCGGACCTCGGTGATGCCATATCGAGGAAAAGGATCCAACGTTCGTGAAATCGGAAAGGCACTGGGCGTCGCAACCCTTCTGGAGGGCAGCGTTCGCCGCGTCGGCAATCGCGTGCGCGTGGCCGTGCAATTGATCAACACCGAGAACGACGAGCACCTCTGGGCGGAAGATTACGACCGCGAGCTCACTGATGTCTTTGCGATTCAAACCGACCTGGCACGAAAAATTGCAACCGAGTTGCAGGCAAAATTGTCGCCGAGCGAAAAAGCACAATTCGAACACAAGCCAACTGAAAACGGCGAGGCTTATCTGGCTTTCGTGCAGGCACACGATCTTTCCTGCACTTTTGAGGATTTCGAAAAACTGAAACAGGGCGAGCAGCTTTTCGAGCGTGCTCTCGACCTGGATCCAAAGTTCGCCCTTGCGGTCGCGCGCTACTCGCAATTGGAAAGCTGGATTGTTCACACATTCGATCCCACGCCGGCGCGTCGCGAAAAAGCGCGCGCTTTGGCCGAGCGTGCTCTGCAATTGCAGCCAGACCTCCCGGAAGCGCATCTGGCGCGTGGCGTCTCGTACTATTACGGCGATAACGATTACGATGCGGCGCTGAAAGAGTTCGAGATCGCGCAGCGCGGATTGCCTAACGAATCGGAAATCTATCTGTACATCGGCTCAATACAGCGCCGGCAGGGAAAATGGGCCGAGTCCACGGCGAATATGGAGAAGGCGGTCAGTTTAAATCCGAAGGACGTTTGGCCGCTGCAAAATCTCACGTTCAACTACGCAATGCTACGAAACTACGACAAGGCCAACCAGACCATCGATCGCGCGCTCGCGTTGAATCCGACAGCTATAGAACTTTGGGAGGTCAAGTCCAAGCTGGCCATCGCCGACAAAGGCGATTTCAGCGTCGCAGAGAGAGGATTTGTGGCCGTGAAATCGGTTCAAATGACGAATGCGCAGAAAGTCACTGTCGCCAGCGGGCGGGCGGAGGTCTTTCTCTTGGAACGCAAATACCAGGATGGACTGGAGGCAGCCGAGCGACTATCGGACGATCAGCTCGCAGGTTACCCGGGGGGCCTGTGGAGCAAATATTATTACATTGGCTTTACGCGGAAGGCACTGCAAGACCAGCCCGGCGCACGCGCGGCTTTCCTCCGGGCGAGAAGCGCGGCTGAGGACGCACTCAAACAGAATCCCAACGCGGCAAAGCTACGCATGCAGCTAGCAAAGGCGCTCGCGCACCTTGGCGAAAAAGATGCCGCACTCGCAGAAGCGCAACGCGCAAGCGAATTGCAGCCTGAAAGCAAGGACGCCTTTGAGGGGCCGGAGATTGCTGAAGGTGTGGCCCAGGTTCAGACTATCGTTGGCGAGAACGATCGTGCGATTGAAATTCTGGATGGACTGTTGAGTAGGCCAAGCGGCGTCACTGTGCAGATGCTGAGGATAAACCCGATTTGGGATTCGTTGCGAAACGATCCGGGTTTTCAAGCTTTGCTGACTAAATACAGTGGCAAAGCGTAGCGCCGCGCTGCTTCTTTTCGCCGTTGCCGCAACAGCGCACGCGGATTGGACGATCCGCTCGAGCGACTCGGAACCCGGACGCGACGGCATCGCACATCGACACGTCGTTTTAGAAAATGCCAGCGCGAATGAGAACGCCGCCATCGATCTTGCAATTTTTTCTGCCAAGTCCTGCACCCTGCGCGTGATTGACAATCCAACCGGCGAAACTTTGTCTGACACCATGCCACGCGAGAAATGCGCCGCGGGAGTAAACGGCGGTTATTTCAGCCCGGACTTCGCGCCCATCGGCTTATTGATAAGCAGTGGCAGAATGATTGCCCCATTGCAACGCGCTCGACTGATCACCGGCGTTCTCAGTGCGTCGGCGCGCGGTGTTCAGATCCTGCGAGTTCGCGAATTTTCGAGACGAGAAAAGATAAGCGCTGCGGTTCAATGTGGACCGTTTCTTGTCGATCATTACGAGCTGGTCCGTGGTCTGGACGATTCAACCGCGGCACGCCGGACTTTTGCAGCAACTATAACAAATGATCGCGCGTTGCTCGGAGTTTGCTCCGAAATCTCGCTTGCCGAATTGGCAGCAATTCTTGCTACAACGCGCTTGGCCGATAATTTGAAAATACAGCGCGCGCTGAATCTCGATGGCGGATCTTCGAGCGCATTTTGGTTTGCGGGCGAAAATGGCAGCGCGTTTTCCATTCGCGAGCAAAAACCGGTGCGCGATTTCGTGGCAGTGGTGCCGAAATAGTTCTCGCGGTCATTCCGAGCGAAGCGAGGAATCTCACAAAGCTCTCGTGGATCACGCTCGCCAGCTTGTGTATTCTAAGCTTCGATTGTGCGGTCCCTCACTTCGTTCGGGATGACATGATGAGAACCTTTGGCGGATTCAGGTCGGGCGATGAATTCTTCTACGGGGAATTGCGCGGCGATGAAGTGCATCGGCTGGCGCAGCCTTACTGGATTCAAATTCAGCCCACCGGCGAAGTGCTGCCGCTCGCAAATTTGCAAATCGGTATTCCAGTTGCGCCATCGAAATTAATCGCGGTCGGGCTGAATTACTCCGATCACATCGCGGAGATGAAACGAACCGCAGTGGGCGCGCCGTTAATCTGGTTTAAGGCGCCGAGCTCGCTTCTGCCGCATAATGGTGCGATCGAAATTGCGTTCCCCGAGCATCGAACGGATTTCGAAGCAGAGCTCGCGGTGGTGCTGGGCACTCCAACGAAAAACGTCAGCATGGAGGAGGCGCTCGATCACGTCTTCGGTTACACAATCGGTCTCGATATTACCGATCGCGATTTGCAAAAACAGGAAAAGCAATTTGGCCGTTGTAAATCGTTCGATACTTACACGCCGATTGGGCCGTACGTTCATACCGATGTGGACGTGAGCGATGTTTCGCTGGAGCTGCGGCAGAATGGCGAGTTGCGCCAAAGCACGCGCACGAACGGAATGATCTATTCGATTGCGCAGCTTGTTTCATTCGCGAGTCAGTCGCTCACACTTTTGCCGGGCGATGTGATTTTGAGCGGGACGCCGGCTGGCGTCGGCCCCATTCATGCCGGAGATCAATTGGAAGCAGCAATCGACAATTGGCCGCCGCTGCTGAACAGCGTTGCGATCGCGCCTGACGCGGTGTCTCGCGAGGGGGAACCAAACCGTGCAACGACCAGTTGAAAGACTTGCCTTACATCTCGCGAGAAGGGATATTACGAAGTAAAAGGTGCGATGCGCAAAGGGTGAAGGGGGCACAAAAAAGTGAAAAATTTTTCTCGACTCGCAGCTCCCGCATTTCCAATAATCGGAAACTCGTATCTAAATCGAGCCATTCATCAATTACTGCTTCAACTATGAAAACCTCACTCATTGTTTGTCTATTGTTACTGTCCCTTGCGCTCACTTCGCTTGCGCAATCTCCCGCTGCGCCACAAACGTCTCCGGCCGCAGGCGCTCCCGCTGCGGCGGGTGCAGCAGCCGCGACAAGTTCCGGCGCACCGGCTGCGATGAGTCCGGGCGCGCCGGCTGCGATGAGTCCGGGCGCGCCGGCTCAAACGGGAAGTGTGCCGCCTGGCGAATCTCCCGCCGCGCCAGCGGCAGCGGTTACCGCTGCGTTAAGCCCCGCAGCAGAAAGCCCGCCGCCGGCTCCTGAGGCCAACGCGAGCGGCGGCCTGCTTGGGAGCAATTGGTTGATCGACAAGTTCCACAAGGGCGGTCCAATCATGTGGCCGATTTTGATTGTATCGATCGTCGGGCTCACCGTGGTGATCGAGCGAATTTTTTGGTGGGTTGGCCGCTGGTTCCGACGTGATCCGAAACGCATCGAGAAGGTGTTCACCGCGATTGAACACGGCGATACGGCCGAGGCTTCCAGGCTTTCCAGAGGTTCGCGGGACCCAGTTTTGCGCATGATGTGGAATGGCCTCAATCACCAACACGCTTCGCTGCAGGGCGCATTGCAGGTCGCTGCCGGCATCGAGATCAAACGCGCCGGTCGATTCCTCGTCGTCATGGACACACTCGTAACTTTGGCGCCGTTGCTCGGTCTGTTGGGCACCATTACCGGTCTGATCCGTTCATTCAGCTTCCTCGGCAACGAAGAGTTGGCAGTGCAAGCCGTCACCGGTGGTATCGCGGAAGCGCTTATCGCCACAGCCTGCGGTCTCGGTATTGCCATCTTCGCTCTGATTCCGTTTAACTTTTTCACTTCCCGAGTGGCTAACTTGGAGTTCGAATTACAGACGGCAGCCACCAATCTGGAAGTAATGTTAGGAGCACAAACCGCGGCGCAGGAAATCAAGTTCGCGGGGCAAGCCCCGGTCGCTGGGAAAGGCTCGTCGATCTAAAGGCTTCCAATGTACGTAAGCTCACCCATTCCACACAAGAAAGCGCGGATCGAGATCATCCCGTTGATCGACATCATGTTCTTTTTGCTCGCCAGTTTCATGATGGTGAGCTTGAGCCAGGTGCACATGAAGGGGGTAAAGGTGAACTTGCCATCGGGCGTTTCGGGTGAGACGCAGACTAAACGCGAGTACCTCAGTGTATCGGTCGATAAAGATGGTCATTACTTCTTCGACAAGGACGAAGTCGGTGACGAGGAACTGCTGAATCGTCTCCGAAGGGTGCACGGGTCAGCCCCTGACGCGAAGGTGTTTCTTCGAGGCGATCGGGACTCGGCCCATCTTAACGTTGCCCATGCGCTCGAAATAATTCGCGCGTCCGGCTACTATAAAGTCTCGTTCGAAATTAAGAGCGAATCGCTGAAGGGAGTCCCGGGATCCCAGTAACTGGTTATGGCAAAAGAAGAAGTAAGACCATTGATTTACCGGCCGCCGCCCCGGTGGTATTTCTGGACCGCCTTGGGCGCTGCATTAGCGATCCACGCTACAGCGGTCGCATTGTCGCAAAGGCACGAGGCCGCTGCAGTGGAGCTTCCTCCTCAACCGCCGCAGGTCATCGAGGCGACGTTGGCGCCACCGGAGTCCACGCCACCACCGGAAGACATTCCGTTGCCGGAGCCTCCTCCTCCACCTGACATTAAGCCAGAGTTCGTCGAGGAAAGAACACCGCCACCGCGGCCGCCGCCGACCCAGCAAAAATTCGTGCCGATTAAGGCTGCCGAGATGTCGATGTCCCGGGCAAAAGCGCTTGCCATCAACTCGCCGCGCCCGCCTTATCCTTATGAGGCGCGTGCGCATAAGATCACGGGCAGCGGAGTGATCGTCGCGAACGTTGACGCAGCATCCGGCAACGTAACTGACGCTTCTGTCGCGCAAAGTACTGGGAGTTCCATACTGGATGACGCCGCCATTAGCACCTTCCGGCGGTGGAGATTTAGGCCGGGGTCAGTTTCCAAGGTCAGGATTCCCATCACCTTCACCTTAACCGGCGCGTCGTACTAAATTTCACCAATATGAGAATCTCTTCACCAGTTCCTCATAAAAGAGCGCGCATCGAAATTATTCCATTGATCGATATCATGTTCTTTCTGCTTGCCAGCTTCATGATGGTGAGCCTGAGCCAGACGCACATGAAAGGAATCCGGGTCAACTTACCGGCTGCGGTCGGGCCTCCGCCAACCGGCCAAATAGATTTCGTTTCCGTAAAAGTGCTGGAGGGAAACGCGGTGTTTTTCAATAACGAGTACGTCCCAGACGACCAGGTGCTTCCGCGGCTTTTTGCACTCCACCGGGGGAATTCCGACGTCAAACTCTCTCTTAGCGCCGCGCCCAAGGCCGTGTACGGCGACGTCATCGGAGTGCTCGATAAAATTCGGCAGGTTGGAATTACAAAAGTCGGATACCAGATCAGAGCAGCTTCTGGAGTGGGTGGCTCGGCTCCGCCTCCAGGGGCTCCACCGCCGCCCGGCGCGCCACCGCCACAGGGAGCGCCGCCTCCGCCCGGGCCTTAATCGCCCGTTTTAAGAGCTGCAAGTTTGGTAGTAAGCCCGCGAAGCGCTTTCGCCCGGTGGCTGATCGTATTTTTCACTTCCGCGGGCAGCTCGGCAAAAGTCTCCTCAAATCCATGCGGAACAAAAATCGGATCGTAGCCAAATCCGTATGAGCCGCGCACTCGCTCGACGATTGTTCCCTCGACAATCCCTTCGAACGTCCCGAGCAGTTCCCCCTGCCGGGCGAGCGCAATCACGCAGCGAAAGCACGCCGATCTCTTAGTTTCTCCGGTCCCGGTTCGAGCAAGTTCACCCAGCAACTTGTCGATGTTTTGTTTATCAGTTGCATTTTCGCCTGCGTAACGCGCGGAAAAAATTCCGGGCGCGCCGCCAAGTATATCGACTTCCAGACCGGAATCATCGGCAACAGCAAGCGCCGACAAATGTTTGGAGGCGCTGACTGCCTTCAGTATCGCATTTTCTTCATATGATTTCCCGGTCTCGTGTATGTCGGGGATTGCGGGATGCGCGGACAAATCGCTGACCGTGAAGGCCGGCCCGAGAATCCGCTGAATCTCGCGCGTCTTGTGCGCATTGCGCGTTGCGACAATCAATTGCATGCGCGTTTGACAGGATTCAGGATTAACCACTAATCAACACGAATGCCCACGAATAACGGAAAGTTGTTTAGCAAAGAGACTGGCTCTGTGAATTTGTGTTTATTCGTGTTCATTCGTGGTTAAGTAAATGAGCGAGCGTCGCAAACCGTATCCGTTCGACCAGATCGAACCAAAATGGCAGGCCATTTGGGACGGGCGGCAGCTGTTTCACGCGTCCAATCCCGGCGAGAAAGGTTTCGATCCTGCGAAGCCAAAATTCTACGTGCTCGATATGTTTCCTTACCCGAGCGGGGCCGGGCTGCACGTTGGACATCCGGAAGGCTACACCGCCACGGACATCGTAGCCCGCTACAAACGGATGCGTGGCTTCAGCGTGTTGCATCCGATGGGTTGGGACGCATTCGGTCTGCCCGCGGAGCAATACGCGATCAAAAGCGGCCAGCATCCCGCCGTCACTACGCGCGAGAACGTAGCGAAATTCAAGGGACAACTAAAGCGAATCGGTTTTTCCTACGATTGGCAACGGGAGATCAACACCACCGATCCGGGCTATTACAAGTGGACGCAGTGGATTTTTCTCCAGATTTACAATTCCTGGTTTAATCCGGAGACAAGGCGGTCCGAGCCGATTTCAACCTATCGTGGGACTGATCCGGACGCCGTTCGACTCGCCTATGTGGCTGATGTCCCGGTGAACTGGTGCCCGGAGTTAGGCACAGTCTTAGCCAATGAAGAAGTTATCGATGGCAAAAGTGAAGTTGGCGGGTTCCCGGTTGTTCGAAGGCCGATGCGACAATGGATGTTGCGCATCACGGCCTATGCAGAGCGATTGCTCGATGAACTGGACGAACTCGATTGGCCGGAAGGAATCAAATTACTCCAGCGAAACTGGATCGGCAGAAGCGAAGGCGCAGAGATCGATTTCAAGATCGATAAAAGCGACCAAGAAATTCGCGTTTTTACCACGCGACCGGACACGCTTTATGGCGGTACGTTCCTCGTGCTCGCGCCGGAACACTCGCTCGTGGATCTCATTGTCACCGAAGAGCAATGGCCGATGGTACGCGAGTATCGTGAACGAACGGCACGCAAAAGCGAGCTCGAACGTGCCGATTTGTCGAAAGAAAAAACGGGCGTGTTCACCGGCGCGTACGCAGTTAATCCAGCGAACAAAGAAAAGATTCCAATCTGGATCGCTGATTACGTGCTGGTTGGTTACGGGACCGGGGCAATCGGTGGCGTGCCCGCGCATGACGAGCGCGACCTGGAATTCGCCGAAAAATTCGATCTATCGATTGTCATTGTTGTTCAGCCAACAGGAGACGAACCGGCAATTGGATTCACAGGCGAAGGCATCGCGGTCAATTCGCCAATCATCAACGGCCTAACGAGTGCAGACGCCAAGAAAAAAATTACTGTATGGCTGGAGGAACGCGGATTGGGCAAGCGTGCGATCAACTACAAACTGCGCGACTGGTTGTTCTCGCGCCAGCGCTATTGGGGCGAACCGTTCCCAATTATTTGGGAAGATGGGAAACATCGCTCGCTAGGTGAAAATGAATTGCCGATTGTTCCGCCGTCCCTTGATGATTACAAACCGACTGGCACCGGCGAACCACCGCTCGCGAAAGCAAAAGATTGGATTCGTTATTCTGACAAGGCCGTTCGTGAGACAAACACCATGCCGCAGTGGGCAGGCTCGTGCTGGTATTACCTGCGATTTTGCGATCCGCACAACAGTCAGCGGTTCGTTGGTGAAGAAGCCGAACGCTACTGGATGAGCGGCGACAAGCCGGGTGGCGTAGATCTGTACGTGGGCGGCACTGAGCACGCGGTGCTGCATCTGCTGTACGCGCGTTTCTGGCACAAAGTGTTGTTCGATCTTGGCTATGTCTCGAAGCCGGAGCCATTCCAGCGTCTGGTAAATCAGGGAATTATCCTCGGCGAGGATAATCAGAAAATGTCGAAATCGCGCGGAAACATCGTTAATCCGGATGACGTGATCGATCAGTACGGCGCCGACGCCTTTCGCTGCTACGAGATGTTCATGGGGCCGCTTGAGCAAATGAAACCCTGGAGCATGCGCGGCGTCGAAGGCGTTGCGCGCTTTCTTGCGCGCGTCTGGCGCCTACTGATGACTGAGAACCAGGCAGGCGCGTGGGAATTATCCGGGAAGGTCAGGAACGTCGAATCGGACAAGGCGCAGCAGAAGGTGTTGCATGCCACGATCAAGAAAGTCACTCAAGACATCGAATCGTTCTCGTTTAACACTGCAATTTCACAAATGATGATTTTCGTGAACGCATTCACCAACGTTGACGCGATTCCCTTGTCGGCAATGCGCACTTTCCTGGTTTTGCTGAATCCATTTGCACCGCACATCGCCTCCGAGCTATGGGAAAAACTAAATGCAAAGTCTGGCCATCTCACCGGCGATATCACCGAGCAGGCCTGGCCAGATTACGACGAGCGGCTACTCGCTGAGGACGAGGTGGAAATCGTAATTCAAATAAACGGAAAGCTGCGCGCCCGAATCAAGATGTCGATCGTGGCGACCGAAGAAGAAGTGAAAGCCGCTGCTATCGTGAATCCTAAGATTCAACAACTCATTAGCGGCAAAACCATTAGCAAAGTCGTGGTCGTACCCAATAAGCTTGTCAACATAGTCGTGCCCTGCTAACCCGAGTCGATGTGGAAAGAATTCAAAGAATTTGCTGTCAAAGGTAACGCGATTGATCTCGCTGTCGGCGTGATTATCGGCGCGGCTTTCGGCTCGGTAATCGGTTCATTGGTCAAAGACGTCATCATGCCGCCTATTGGATTACTCACCGGCGGGCTTGATTTTTCCAACCAATTCCTCGTGCTCAAAGCTGCGCCAACCGGCGCAACGTTTGCGACTCCGGCTGACGCAGCAAAGGCGGGGGCGATCACATGGAACTACGGCAACTTTATCACGCTTGTTATTAACTTCGCCATTGTCGCGTTCTGCATCTTCCTTGTCGTAAAAGCAGCTAACAAGATGAAGCGTCCGGCGCCGAACGCTCAGCCGGTTTCAAAAGATTGTCCGGCGTGCGCGATGACCATTCCCATCAAAGCGACGCGTTGTCCTCATTGCACAACTGAACTTTCGCAGCCTGCCGCGAAGTAGCGCTGTAGCCGGTATCGTTGATGCCGGCGGCAAGATCAACACTCCAAAGGCAACGCAAGCACTCTTCACCCCTAGGGAAATTCTGTAATTTATTGCTTGCCCCTGGCTGCTGGGGCTGCTATTTGGGGCGATACTGCAGATGCCTAGATGCCTTAACCTTGCGCTTGCAGGAGCTGTAGCTTGCTTAATCGCGGGCTGTGCCACGCAATCGAAACCGACTGTCACCAGCGCGACGCGTCGCATACCAAATGTGCGCACTACCGCTTATACGCACCGCGAGGGAGGAAGCGGATACAACAACGCGCTCGGCTGCCGGCTTTCGGCCCAGCATGTGATGAGTGCCGCGTCTGATTGGTCGCACTTTCCTGTAGGAACCCGATTCCGAATTGCCGATACAAATGAAGAATATGTAATCGACGATTATGGGAATGCGTTGATCGGCACCGACACCATCGACCTCTACAAGCCGAGCCGGCTTGAGATGAAACAGTGGGGCGTCCGCCACGTGGACATTGACATTTTGGAATGGGGCTCGGAGGAACAAAGTTTGAAAGTCCTCGCGCCGCGTTGCAAACATCGTTGCGTGCGGCAGATGGTTGCAGCTCTTGAGAAAAAAAAGGGCAAAACCGTCGCGCAATCTTCTCGCAATCGCCCTTCACTTTGATGTTGGTAGAGGGCGCGATTACCGCGCGCGCCGGGCGTCTCGTCGAGGTGTCCGTGGCATTCGCTTTTGATTCAAAGCGAATGACGGTGCATTTTTCCCGCCCATGAAAATTTTCGTCACTGGCGGCGCGGGTTACATCGGCAGTGTTTGCACGGAACAGCTGCTGAATGAAGGCCACGAAGTCGCGATCTTTGACAATCTGAGCGAAGGCCATCGCCGCGCAGTCGATCCGCGGGCAAGATTTATTGAGGGCGACCTGGCGCATCGTGACCAAATCGAGAGCGCTCTGTCCAGTTGTCGCTCCGACGCGGTAATGCATTTCGCCGCAAACGCACTGGTTGGCGAATCAATGCGCAATCCGTCCAAATATTTTCGGAACAACATTTCCAACGGATTGAACCTGCTCGACGCCATGATCGCAGCCGGCGTCCGGCAAATGGTGTTTTCTTCGACGTGCGCCATCTTCGGTCCGCCGGATCGCCTGCCAATCGACGAAACCGCTTCACCGCGCCCGATCAGTCCCTACGGCGAGTCGAAACTGACTTTCGAAAAACTTCTGCGCTGGTACGATGAGATTTATGGCGTGAAGTTTGTTTGTCTGCGCTACTTCAACGCCTCGGGTGCCACAGAGAAGTTCGGCGAAGATCATCGGCCGGAGACACATTTGATTCCCGCCGTGCTGAAGGTCGCGCTGGGCCAAAGACCGAATCTTGAAATTTACGGCACTGATTATGACACGCCTGACGGAACATGTATTCGCGACTACATCCATATTGTCGATCTTGCGCGCGCGCACATTCTGGCGCTTGGCGCAACTGCCAGCGGATTCTACAACCTCGGCACAGGAGGCGGCTCCAGTGTTCGGGAGGTGATCGCGGCCTGCCGCAAAGTCAGCGGGCGAAAGATCGACACGATTGAAAAGCCACGCAGACCCGGCGACCCCGCGCGGCTTATCGCTTCGTCAGAACGAATCAAAAACGAGCTTGGCTGGCGGCCACAATTTCAGTCACTCGACGCCATTATCGAGAGCGCTTGGAAATGGCATCAAAAATTTCCAAACGGCTACGAAGATTAAAACCGGATGCTGTAGAGTCCGCTGTCCTCAGCGGAAACAGCCTTGCCGCGCTAGGGACTGATGCGCTGAGGACAGCGCACACTACAGCCAGAAAAGAATCTTTGGCTCTGAATCCTTCGCGTCACTAGCTAGACAAGGTCCCAGCGATAGCTGTCTCGACTTCTTCGATTTTCAGATCGCCGAGTCTCCCGTTTGGCGCGCTAAGAACTTGCACATTCTTGTTCCGAGGCGCCCACACGTTGGGATCGGTCGGACCAAAGAGCAGGACGCAATTTGCGCCCGCGGCTGCGGCGAGGTGCGAGATGCCGCTGTCGTGTCCAATGAAGATCGAGCGCTCAAGCACCGCCGCCAGGTGAGGCAGCGGTAAATTCTTTGCGAAACGAACATCTCGATCTTTCCACTCGCGTTCCAATTGCTCGGTCTGTGATTTGTCCGCTTCCCCGGAGATGACGATAAGGGAAGGAAACTTTCCGTGGCGCCCATGTTTGCCTTCGGCGCCCGGGAAACCGCCGGTTCCTGAAAACAGCGCGATCCAATTTTCCAAAGGCCAGTTCTTTTCCTTACTGCCACTTCCTGGATGAATCGCCACGATCGGTTGCTGCAAAGACCGGAGAAAATCGCTGGCAAACTGTCGATCTTCTATTGAGGGGAAAACTTTTTCACTAAGATCGACAACTCTGATGCCCATCTCTTCGATCGGCCGCGCAAGCTGGCGGGCGGCGTGACCGGCGTTTTCGACGATCTTGGGCGGCCCGCAAAGCAGATTTTCGACGCCGCAACGGCGCAGGTTGTTTTCAAAGATTCGATCTGGATCATACAGGTAGCTGACGATCAAATCGAAACTCGCGAAATAATTTGCCAACTCTGCTGGCAGTTCCGAGTTCCTCGCGAAGAAGCTGGAGAGAGACCCATACTCGATCGAGCGCACCGCCTGCGCATAGAACCGGTTCTCCGCAAGAACCGCAATGTGCTTGTAACCAAGAATCTCGATATGCGCACGCGGCCAGGCATCCCGCAGCGCCTTGAGCGCCGGCAGCGTGAGCATGAAATCGCCGATTGCGCCGCCGCGAATCACCAAAATCCGGTTCATACTTCTTCTGTAGCCACGGCCCTGTGGGCCGTGCCATCGTAAAATCAAAACCCGTCTGCCTTGACCGGCCACAGGCCGGTGGCTACAGCGAAGCGCCGTTTAATATTTCGCAAACGCGAACGCCAGGACTACACCGCCGTAAATCAACGCGATAGCATGCAAACAGCGCCAGCGAAAAACGCTGCGTGTGCTCCAGTTAATTTGATCGCGAAGGACATACGGGATCGCTACCCAAAACAGACCGGCAACAATCAGCGCATAGGCGAACACCGTTATCAGCAACCGGCTCGTTTCGTAACGCAGAAAGGCCGCATCGAGCAACGGCTCCGCGGCCAACAAGCAAAGAATTCCAAGAGCGCGTACCGCGAGAAATTCATCTACGAAACCGAGGGTGAGCCCGTAACCGATTGGCAACGCAATGAGGAGCGGGCGCCGGAAGGCGGAGAATTCGCCCATCTGGATCGTGGCGAGCAGCCAGAACGTCCACACGAGACAAATGGTAAGCACGATAACGCCCGCGACGCGGGAGCGCGGGAAGCGTTGTACGACACTAGCCAAGTCCGGTTTTAGCAATCCGAGCAAACCAACTAAAACGAGAAATGCGCCCGCAATGATTCCGGCGGTGTGCAGAGAGAGATGGTAAATCATGCGTTGAACTTCGCTGATGGCGTGTGAGTTTGGATAAGGTGGCGCAAGTTTTCAACTTGCGATTGAGCCGGCGCAACTTAAAAAGTTGCCAGATTAGCGCTTGCCCTCCGGTTCGCCATAGGACGAATCCGCCGTGGCGGACTTGCAGTCGAAGGGAGGGAGGCTCGTTCTACTCTGACCGGCGTACCGTACAAGCTGAATCCGTTCGCTTGCTCGACTCGCACATCCACAAGTTCTCCTACGAGTTCCTCGCCGCCTTCACCTGTCCGCCGTAGCCCTGGCGAAGGCGGAAACACCACGATTTTGTTGGTGCGCGTTCGGCCCATTAAGCGCGCCGGATTTGTTTTGCTCGGTCCTTCGCAAAGAACCTCCACATCGCGTCCGACCAGGTGTTCGAGCTTGCGGCGGTTCGATTCGTTCACGATTCGGAGCAGATCCTGGTTGCGCCCCTCCTTAGTGCGCTCGTCGATTTGATCGGGCATATTTGCGGCCGGAGTACCGCGCCGCGGCGAATAGCGAAAGACAAATGCGTTATCGAATTGGATTTGCTCGACCAGATCGCGCGTCTGTTGGTAATCGTCTTCTGTCTCCCCGGGGAATCCCACTATAATGTCGGTTGTGATCGCGATTCCATAGCGTGCTCGCCGGATGCGTTGGACAAGATCGACATATTTTTCCGCGGTATAGGCGCGATGCATCGCTTTGAGAATTTTGTTGGAGCCAGATTGCAACGGCAGATGAACGTGCTCAGCCAGCTTCGGCAAGCGCGAGATCGCATCAATTAAGTCGTCGCGAAAACCAATCGGGTGAGGCGACGTAAAACGTAATCGTTCGAGTCCATCGGCTGCATGTACGGCTTCAATCAACTGCACGAACGGAGATTTGTTGTCGATCTTAGGGAACTCGTGGCGACCGTAAAGATTCACGATTTGTCCGAGTAGCGTGATCTCTTTGACGCCGCGCGAGACGAGATCGCGCACTTCGTTCACGATTTCGTCGATGGAGCGGTTGCGTTCCGACCCACGCGTCTGGGGCACGATGCAGAATGTGCAGTGCATGTTGCATCCCTGCATGATTGAGACAAACGCCGTCGCCTGCCTTGGCGCGAGTTGCTGATCGCGAATCGTCGATTGCGACCCAGCTTCCTGCGCGACATCAACAACCCCGAAATGATCGGGGCTCGCGAATTCTTTCGGAGTCGAGAAACGCAGATCATCCATCTGCCTCTTCATTGACCGTTGGACGCTTGCTCGCGATTTATCGGAGTTGGGCGCCTGCTCGCGATTTATCGGAGTTGAGCGTTGGGCGTTTTCTGAAGTCTGGTTCTTTTTCTTCGCCACCAACTCCTCCACGTAATCTGCAACGCGGTGAAACTTTTGCGTGCCAACCACAAGATCGACATGCGGCAAGTCTTTCAGTAGTTCCGCGCCGCGCGCCTGAGCCATGCAGCCGAGAAAACCGAACACCACGTGCGGCCGCTCTTTTGCCAAGTGACCGAGCATTCCCATTTTACCCAGCGCCTTTTGGTCGGCCTTATCGCGCACGCTGCACGTGTTAAGGAGCACGACGTCCGCTTCCACCTCGTGCGCGACGCGTTCGTAGCCTCGTGCGACGAGCGAGTGCGCGACTTGTTCGGAATCGCGCTCGTTCATCTGGCAACCGTAGGTCTTGATGAAAAACTTCGGCATGGGCGAGCGAAAATAATACACGTCCCAGCCGCCTTCGCTATGCAGAGATTATGCACTTTCCATCAGGTCGATTCTTGCGATTAAATCGCAGCGCGTATGAAGGAACAAATTCCAGCAATCGGCGTCATTGGCGGCAGCGGCCTGTATCAAATGGAGGAAGTCCAAGACGTCACCGAACATCAGATCAATACGCCGTTTGGGTCGCCATCCGACACGCTCGTTGGCGGAACGCTGAGCGGGCGCCAGGTTTATTTCCTGCCACGACACGGACGCGGTCATCGGATTCTGCCGCACGAAATCAATCATCGCGCGAATATCTACGCGCTCCGTTTACTCAACGTCCGCTGGATCATCTCGGTGGCAGCGGTGGGCAGTTTGCAGGAGAAATACGCGCCGCGAGATGTAGTCTTGCCATCACAGTTTTACGATCGCACGAGCAATCGCACCGCCCATACATTCTTTGGAGAAGGCATTGCGGCGCACATCGCGTTCGCCGAGCCGATCAGCGCGAACCTGCGTAATCTTCTGGCCGAATCAGCCAGGTCCTTGGGAGTGACGGTGCACAACGGCGGCACTTACGTGAACATGGATGGCCCGGCGTTTTCCACGCGCGCGGAATCGGAATTCAATAGGCGCAACGGCTTTGACGTCATCGCGATGACGAATCTTCCGGAAGCGAAACTGGCGCGCGAAGCGGAGATCGCGTTTGCGACGATGGCCATGATTACCGATTACGATTGCTGGAAGGTGGAAGAAGAACCAGTCTCGGCGCAGACCGTCCTCAGCCATTTGATAGTGAACGCCGAGACGGCGAGGAGAGTGATTGTTGACGTGATCCCGCGAATTCCAGCGGAGCCGAACTGGCCGGAACATTTCGCGTTGGACACCGCGCTGGTCACGGAGCGCAAGCTCTGGCCAAAAGCCACGGTAGAAAAGCTCAAACCGATTTTGGCACGGCTTCTGTAGCCACGGCCCTGTGGGCCGTCCAATCTCCCCGCACCGGACCGGCCACAGGCCGGTGGCTACAAGATTACGCGGCTGCGCAGCGCCCGCGCCGAGACCAAATTCGTTGATGGCTGCGATTGCCGCTTTGCGTAATCGAGAATCATTTGCAAGACCCAGGTAATCGTTGGAGGAAAAGTTAACCAGCCGTCGGCCGCCAATTTCTATCTCCGGGCCTTGCGAGCTGCTGATTTCCCGAAGATGGCGATCCAACGCCGCCGCACGGAGCGCCTTCAATTGCTCTGCAAAGAGATCCTCCACCGCAAACGATTGAATTGCGACCGGAACCAATTGAGAATCAAAAAATGAAGACGCGTCTTTTTGATCACATCGACCTGCGGGTAAAAAACATGGAGGTGGCAAGAAAGTTCTACCGAAAATTTCTGCCGCA
Source organism: uncultured Verrucomicrobiae bacterium (assembly GCA_963725505.1). Lineage (GTDB taxonomy): Bacteria > Verrucomicrobiota > Verrucomicrobiia > Chthoniobacterales > UBA10450 > Udaeobacter. The sequence goes on from CAVRYN010000005.1 coordinate 221,828, forward strand.
GCTTGGATTTGTTCGCGAAAGAGCTGAGCCGGCGCCCGCTACATTGTCGAGCGATCAGGTTAGCGGCGATTTCCACACGTTTTATTCTGCCGGTGGTGACAAGCCGTCGGAATTTTTCGGTTTCACAGAGGATAAGAACCATCAGCCAAACGGTACGCGCGTCGCGTTTTGGGCAGATACGCGTGATGAAGTGGATCGGCTGGCGAAGCTGGTGCGCCAAGCGGGCGGCAAGGCGCTTGAAGGGCCTGAAATCTGTGTCGACTACAGTCCGGGCTACTATGCGTTTTTCTTCGAGGACCCCGATGGCAACAAGCTGGAAATTTGCTGTCGGGAAAGTCCAATCATTGCGCAATGACCTAGTCTAGACGAACAGTTGAAGAATGAGTAAACCAGCGCACGAGCCTGCCATTTTGCAGGGCGCGCGTCGTGTTCGCTACCTCAAGTTGATTGCGCTTTTCAAGATCGGTAAAGGCGCCCTGTTGCTTCTGCTTGGCATTTCACTGCTTTTTGTGAATGCGCGGACTCGCTGGATGGATGCTCTGTCGAATTGGACCGCGGACGAAATCCTGCTGGAGCACAGCAGAACTGTCGTTTATTTGCTCAACAAACTGCAAGCGGTCCTCGCGGACGGCGCGCTGCGCGCCACAGGTCTTCTGGCGCTGTTTTATTCCGCGGTTCTTTTCACCGAAGGAATCGGCGTTTACATGCAGCAACGCTGGGCTGAGCTACTGATGATTTTCGCGACGGCAGGCCTGATTCCAATCGAGGTTCGTCATATTTGGCATCGCCCAGGTCTGGTGGGCGCGCTCATTTTGCTGGCGAACTGTTTCATTGTCTGGTTCCTGTATCGGGTGCTCAAGCGCGACAAGCCCAAGGCGCACGTTGCGCAGCCGCGCGAACTCGTTGAGACAGTGTAGATGGATGATTCCCTTGTGAAGCGCGGACACGCTTGGCAGAACAAGGAGCGCCGATTATTTTTAACAACCAACCTCGCAGTTGGCGTCAATGCAAAAGCCAAAAATTGATGATAACCTGACTTTAATGGCGGATTTCGGAACGACCGAAGCAATTTGCATCGACGTGCTCGATAATCCGGCGGCCGAGGAAGGCATTTTGCTCAAAGTGATGTCCCGCGGCCCATTCGAACAAGGCCAACAGGTGTGGATACTCGATCGCGATGGATCAAAAGTCGGCGCCACTGTAGAAAATGTCGTTCAACAAACCGTCGATAGTGAAGTGACGCTCTCGACCGTGTTGCCGGCGTAATTGTAGCCCCGAATGTTTTCGGGGCTGCCGGAATCGAAAATAAAAACGCGGGTCATCCTGAGCGAAGCGAAGGACCTCTCGCTGGATGTTGCATCACACAAGTTATTGTAGTGTGACGACTGCTTCGATTGCGAGATTCCTCGACTCCGCTCGGAATGACAGTCAGTGCGCTGATTTCGTGCCGATATGCTTGACGAACCAATCGCTTGCCAGGTTGGCTACTTTCTCCAGCGCGCCAGGTTCCTCAAAAAGATGCGTCGCGCCAGGCAATATCTCCAGTTTTACTTCGCAGCGCATCTGATCGCGCGCCATCTCATTTAGCTCAATTACGATGTCGTCATTTCCACCAACAATGAGCAACGTCGGCGCCTGAACTTTTGGCAACGCGTCGCCGGCCAGATCGGGACGTCCACCGCGTGAAACCACGGCGCCGACATCTTGTGGAAGCTCTGCCGCTGCGACGAGAGCCGCACCTCCGCCGGTGCTCGAGCCGAAATAGCCCACGCGCAGATCGCATGTTTGCTTTTGTTGTTTTGCCCATCTTGTGGCGTGAACGAGGCGTTCGGCCAGCAAGCCGATATTGAATCGGTGCTCACGAGTGCGCATGTCCATCGCTTCCTCTTCCTGCGTGAGCAAATCGAAGAGTAACGTTGCCAGTCCGGCATCGTTCAGCGTGCGCGCGACAAATAGATTGCGTGGACTGTGCCGGCTGCTGCCGCTCCCGTGCGCAAACAGCACCAGCGCGACCGCCTTCTGGGGAATAATCAAATTTCCGGAGAGGACGGCGCGCCCCGCTTGTATCTCCACTTCACTCATGTCTCACTCTTCATCTTGCTCCCGATCCGAAACTATTGAGGATGTGAACTCCATTCGGTGTCCTTCAGGACATCTCTTGCGCGGCCTGGCTCAGTAACTCGCGCACGTCTTCGTCGCTGGTCTGCGAGAAATCTTCATAATATTGGCCGACGGCCTGAAAGAATTCAGGTGTGCTCAGGCAAATTGTTTCATCGGCTTCTTCTTCGAGTTCGCGGCAAGTGTCTTGCGGACCTACTGGCACTGCTACGACAATTTTCGCGGCGCCGCTCTGTCGCAGCGCCTTAATCGCGGCGCGCATTGTTGCACCGGTGGCCAATCCGTCGTCCACCAGAATAACAATTCGATCGCGCAGCTCGGGTGGCGGACGGCCTTGGCGATAAATCTGCTCGCGCCGTTCCAATTCGGCTATTTCTCTGGCCGTGACCGCGTCGATGGCCTCGTCTGCGTGTGGTATTGAGCGCATGACATCTTCGTTTAAAACGCGCACTCCGCCCGAGGCGATCGCACCGGCAGCTAGTTCTTCGAAACCGGGGACACCGAGCTTGCGCACGATGAAAACGTCGAACGGCGCGCCAAGCCGCTGCGCGACTTCGAACGCCACTGGCACACCGCCTCGCGGCAGCCCTAGCACGATTACGTCATCGCGACCGGCATACTTGACGAGCTTTTCCACAAGCAGCCGGCCTGCTTCGGTTCGGTTTGCAAAAGCGCGTTCCATGCGGCGACCCGCGCCGCTTCAAGTTGTTGCCGCAGCGAACGCGGGAAATAACGACTGCACCTCGCGGGGAAAACTATGCATCACTTTTTCGATTTCACCACCACCGATGTGACTGGGCATGTCTTTAATCGCACCAATCGCAGCTGCCATTCCTGCAAAGCAGCGCGCGAAGCAGGATGGCGGAAGGGGTGGGATTCGAACCCACGGTGGGTTTCCCCACGCTCGATTTCGAGTCGAGTGCCTTAAACCGGACTCAGCCACCCTTCCTTTTTGCAACAGTCGATACTGCGCAAAGAGCCGCTTAATTATGAGATGCGATTTGGCCTTTGCAAGATGCGCGCCGGAGGTTTCAGGGGTTCAGGATTCAGTGTAGTGCAGTGATTTAAACAGTCGGAAACTTGAAACCTGAACCATGATCTCGTCAGACGAAAAAATGTTACAAATTTTAGCTTGCCATGCCTTTGCCAGGGGCTGCATATTGTGTGTCCAACCGGACAGCCACGCTATTACTTGTTGTTGACTAGTATTCACAGGTTGTTGGCGCCGCTGTTCACCAGTATTCGCATCTTATTCGAACTTTAACCCCTCCTCACCGCCATGATTCAACTAAAACCCGGAATTCCGCCCGCTTCACTTAATCCACCGTCTCGATCGGACACACGTCGAAAAAACAGGACGGGAAAGAGGAAAAGTGACGGCCTGCACTTCAAGCGTGTGTTCAGCGATGCTGCCATTGCGCCGTTCGATCAAATCGAATGGGAACGGCGCACTGCCGAAATCAATGACGATAGTGGCAAAGTCATTTTTAAGCAGGAAGACATCGAGGTCCCGAAAAGCTGGAGCGCGCTCGCGACCAAAATTGCCGTGTCGAAATATTTTTACGGTGACATCGCTAACGGCACCGATCCATACAAAGGCGGAAGAGAAACTTCGGTGCGGCAGTTGATTCATCGCGTCACGCGCACGATCGCCGATTGGGGCATGGCGGATGGTTATTTTGCGGACGCCGAGGCCGCAGAAATTTTCTACGATGAACTGACCTGGCTTTGCGTGAACCAGCACGGCGCATTTAACTCGCCGGTCTGGTTTAATGTTGGTTTGTATCATCAATACGGCGTGGGAAAGGGCGCTGGCGCGGGCAACTATTTTTACAACCGCGAGACGGGCAAAGCGGAGCGAGCGCCTTCGCAATACGAATATCCGCAGGGCAGCGCGTGTTTTATCCAAAGCGTGGACGACACGATGGAAGACATCATGCGCCTGGCCACGAGCGAGGCGATGCTTTTCAAATATGGCAGCGGCACCGGAACCGATCTTTCTTCGCTAAGATCGACACGAGAAAAATTGAGCGGTGGCGGCAAACCGAGCGGGCCGCTCTCGTTCCTAAAAGTTTACGACCAGGTTGCAAACGTCGTGAAGAGCGGCGGGAAAACAAGGCGCGCGGCCAAGATGAACACGCTCAAGGATTGGCACCCGGACATCGAGGAGTTCATCGACGCCAAGCAGAAAGAAGAGAAAAAAGCGTGGGCGCTCATCGAGCAGGGCTATGACGGCAGTTACAACGGCGACGCGTACGGCTCGGTGATGTATCAAAACGAAAACGTGAGCGTGCGGGTGAGCGACGAATTCATGGAAGCGGCGCAGGAGGGGTGTGAATGGTGGACGCGTCGCGTGACGGACGGCCAGCCATGCGAGAAAAAAGACGCGCGCACGTTGCTGCACAAAATCGCCGAAGGCACATGGGTCTGCGGCGATCCTGGAATGCAATTCGATACCACGATCCACAAATGGCATACGTGCAAAGGCACAGACCGGCAAAATTCCACGAACCCATGCAGCGAGTATCTCTTCCTCGACAACACTGCCTGCAATCTCGCCTCGCTGAATTTGATGAAGTTCAAGACCGCGGACGGCGATTTTGATGTGGAGCGATTCAAAGCCGCGGTGCGCATTTTCATCACCGCGCAGGAAATCATTGTCGATAACGCAAGTTACCCGATCAAAGAAATCGCCGAGAACTCGCACATTTTCCGCACGCTCGGGCTCGGCTACGCGAACCTCGGCTCACTGATTATGAGTTACGGTCACGGCTACGACAGCGTGGAAGGACGCGCTCTCTGTGGCGCGATCACTGCCATCATGACCGGCGAAACTTACGAGCAAAGCGCGCGCATGGCGCAAGCGCTGGGACCGTTCCCTGGCTATCACGACGCGCACGCCAGCGGCGTCCCGAAGCCAGCCGCAAAGGACAACGTGGCCTCAATGTTGGAGGTGATCGAGCTGCATCGCTGTGCAGTGCGCGAAATTTCGGATGCGAAAGAGTTCGCGCATTTGAAAGAGGAAGCTCGAAAAGTTTGGGACAGCGCGGCGGAACTCGGCAAGCGCCACGGTTATCGCAATGCGCAAGTCACCGTGCTCGCCCCGACGGGCACGATCAGTTTCCTGATGGATTGCGATACGACCGGAATCGAACCGGACATCGCGCTGGTAAAATACAAGCTGCTCGCGGGCGGCGGCATGCTCAAAATTGTCAACCAGACCGTCAAACTCGCGCTGGAGAAACTTGGTTACAATGCCGAGGAAATCGAACGCATCATAGCGCATATCGACGCGGCCGACACGATTGAGGACGTCATCGACACGGACGGATCCAAGATCTCATCCGGCCTGAAACCGGAACACTTGCCGATTTTCGATTGCGCATTCAAGCCATTCAAAGGCCAGCGCTCGCTGCATTACCTGGCGCATCTGAAAATGATGGCTGCGGCGCAGCCATTCCTAAGCGGCGCCATCTCGAAGACCGTGAACATGCCGGAAGCAGCCACCGTGAACGATATCATGAATACCTACGTCGAGGGTTGGAGGCTTGGATTAAAATCGATCGCGATTTATCGCGAGGGCTCGAAACGCTCTGCGCCTTTGAACACGCGCAAGACAAAAGACATGGGAGCAACTGTAGCCGGCGGCGTTGACGCCGGCCTAGCCGACATTGAGGTGCTGCAAAAGCGCATTCTCGAACTGGAACAAGAACTAGCCACGCTGCGCAGCCAGCTCAATCAACCGGTTCGGCATCGCATGCCGGACACGCGCTCGTCGATGACTCACCGGTTCGAGATCGCCGGTCACGAGGGTTATATCACCGTCGGGTTGTATGAAGACGGCCAACCGGGTGAGCTTTTCATTACTATGTCAAAGGAAGGCAGCACCATCGGCGGATTGATGGACACCGTCGGCACGCTCACTTCGATTGCGCTCCAGTACGGGGTGCCGCTGGAGAGTCTCGTGAAAAAATTCGCGTATCAGCGATTCGAGCCGAGCGGGTTTACAAAAAATCCCGACATTCGTCACGCGACGAGCATCACCGATTACGTTTTCCGTTGGCTCGCCTGCCAGTTCATCAAAGGCTACAAGGAAGCGACTGCGCCGAACCGCGCGCAGCCCGACTTACCGCTCAAAGAAATCGTCGAGATCGAGAAGAAGGCGTTGAACCGGCCAGTCACTGATTTAGCGCGCACCGGCGACAAACAAGTAATCGATGTGATCACAAATAACCCGCCGACCAATCCTGGTACTGCAGGACATAGCGGGAATGGCAATGGCCATGATGATCGCGTCATGGTCGCGCTCGGCAGCATCTTCATGGGAATCACCTGTTCAGTGTGCGGCAGTGACAAAGTGATTCGCGCCGGCGCATGCGGCGTCTGCATCGAATGCGGCACCAGCCAGGGCTGTAGCTGAGGCGGCTCGCTGCCAACTTGATGCGAAATCAGCGCAAGCCATTCGGCTGGATAATCGGACTGAACTGCGCTTGATTGGACACGCGCGCGCGCATGGCTACAGTGCGCGCGCCCGCTGTGTTCGGCTAAAATCTGAATGGACAAACTCGACGCGCAGAGACAGAAAGAGATTCAGCAGGCTGAGGAACTGCTTTTCGCGGGGCCGCAGGCGCTGGGGTTTGCGAAGGGACTTTTCCAAGGGCATTTCGTGGCCGATTGGGTGATGCCGTATCCGCGCATCCCTGCTGCGCAACAAATCGAGCTGGACGAAACGCTCACCGAGCTTCGCCAATTTCTCGATGAACATCTCGATGCGGCGGAGATCGATCGACAGGCAGATATTCCGCGCAGCGTGATCGACGGCTTGGGACGCGTCGGCGTGCTCGGCATGACTGCACCGAAGGAATATGGCGGACGGGGCTTTTCGCAAATGGCCAACTGCAAGGTGCTGGAAGAAATCGGCCGCCGTTGCGCATCGACATCGGTTTTCGTCAACGCGCATCACTCGATCGGGATTCGCGCGTTGCTTTTGTTTGGCACGCACGAGCAAAAGCAGCAATGGCTACCAAAACTCGTGAACGGCGAGCAGCTAGGTTCATTCGCGCTCACTGAAAAGGAAGCCGGATCGGACGCGGCAAATGTGCAGATGCAGGCGCGTCCCAGCGAGGATGGGTCGCACTTTATTTTGAACGGCGAAAAACGTTACATCACCAACGCCGCGATCGCGCATGAGCTCACCGTGATGGCGCGAACGCCTGTGCCGGGTTCAGACAAGACCGCCATCACGGCATTTCTCGTCACGCCTGACATGCCGGGATTCGAAATCCTCGAAGCGCGCATGCCGAAGATGGGAATCCGCGGGACCGCTACGGGGCGATTTGCGTTGCACGACGTCAAAGTTCCCAGGGAAAATATTCTGGGCACGATGGGCAAAGGGCTGAAGGTCGCGCTGACGGTGCTGGATTTTGGGCGGACCACATTCGGCGCGTGCTGCACGGGCGCAGCGAAAACCTGTTTGGAACTCGCCGTTCAGCACGCGAACACGCGCAAACAATTCAACAAAACGCTGGGCAATTTCGAACTGGTCAAAAAGAAAATCGCGCGCATCGCGGCCGACGCGTACGCGATGGAAGCGATGACCACGGTCACGGGGTCGCTGATCGATCGCGGTTTGGAGGATTACATGATCGAGACCGCGATGCTGAAGGTGTTCACGACCGAGCGGCTCTGGGAGTGCATCAATGACGTGTTTCAGATCCACGGCGGCGCGGCCTACATGGCCGATCTTCCGCTGGAGCGAATGATGCGCGACGCGCGCATTAACCAGATCGGGGAAGGCGCAAATGAAGTGCTCACTTCGTTCATTGCGCTGGTCGGCATGCGCGGACCTGGCATGGAGTTCAAGGAAATTTACGACACCATGATGAAACCGTCGCGCGATCGGATGACCAAAGCGTGGGCCGCCGGAAAGAACCGCCTCGGTGCGACGATTCGCGTTCCCGATGTGCCAGTGCAAAGCGACGAGCTTCGCGCGCATGCGCGACAACTCGGCCGATTGATCTGGCGTTTTAATGTTGCCGTCAACCGCGCGTTGATCACGTATCGCGAGCCGATTCTCGACATGCAGCTTGTTCAGGAACGCATCGCGAATGCGGCGATGGATCTGTTTCGCCTCGACCTGTGTTCTCAGCCGCCTGGACAGCGAAATTCAGTTTGCTCGTCGAAATGGCGATGCGGCACCGCCCGATCACTCAGCTGCCGATCTGTTTTTGCGGCAATCATTTCGCCGGATTCGCGGTTTCCTTGGCGCACTGACGGACAACGACGACAAAGCGCTGCTCGCAGCAGCAAAATCCAGCTTAGCCAAGCCACCCAGCTAAATTTGGCCGCACGCATTTATACCGACAAAGATGCCAATCTTCGCTGGCTGAAGGGAAAAACGTGCGCAGTGATCGGCTTCGGCGCGCAGGGCCGTGCGCACGCTCTCAATCTTCGAGACAGCGGGATGGACGTAATCGTCGGGCTTTATCCCGGCAGCAAGTCGCGCGCGCGCGCAAGGCGAAGCGGGCTTCGAGTGCGCGACACGTCCGAGGCTGTTCGACGCGGCGACATTATTTTTCTGGCGCTTTCAGATACGCAGATGCCAGCGATTTATCGGGAACATATCGCTCCGAATTTGCGTCCAAATCAGACTCTGCTCTTTGCGCATGGCTTCGCGATTCATTACCGGACGATTGTTCCGCCCAAAGACATCGACGTGGTCATGGTCGCGCCAAAAGGACTCGGGCCGATGGTGCGTCGAGAATTCGTGCACGGTCGCGGCGTGCCTGCGTTGATTGCAGTTCATCAGGATCGCAGCAGACACGCGAAGCAAACGGCCCTGGCGTGGGCGAAAGGAATTGGCTGCACGCGTGCCGGCGTTCTCGAAACGACTTTTCGCGAGGAGACTGAGACCGACCTGTTTGGCGAGCAGGCCGTGCTCTGCGGCGGCACGAGCGCGCTCATTCGTGCCGGCTTTGACACGCTAACCCGCGCCGGCTATCCGGCTGAGCTCGCGTACTTCGAATGTCTGCACGAGCTCAAGTTTATTGTCGATCTAATCCACGAGGCAGGACTCACCGGAATGCGCAGACTGATTTCGGATACCGCGAAATGGGGCGAGCTCACCGTCGGTCCCAAGATTATCGATCAAACAGTGCAAAAGCACATGAGATCTGCGCTGCGCGACATTCGCTCTGGAAAATTTGCACGTGAGTTCATTCGGGAAATGGAAACCGGCGCACGTCGTCGCGTGCAGCTGCTGGACAAGGCTGAAGCGCACCCGATTGAAAAAGTTGGCGCGCGACTGCGCGGGCTAATGAGCTGGAAATAAAAACAAAAAGCAGTTGCCGCTGCCGTGTCGGGCAGGGTTATCGCTCGCCAAACTACGATTTTGGCGAAATTCTTATTGGTACTGTTCGCGCCCGATGACTAGCAGCGGGTTGGTGGTAGTCGGGAAAGCCCCTTCCAACTTTTGGCATCGCAACGGAATGCCAGAAGCGATGGTTTTGATGTAGCAGACTTTCACGACCGTCGGATACTGCATTGGTCGTGCAACTACGTTCTTGCCCGGGTCTCCGGCAAATGCCGATGCACAAAATGCGAACGCGAGCACGATGCCTACATATGTTTTCATGCTCTGATTGTGAGCCCGCATCGAACTTTGCGCAAGCGAATTCGGAGGACCTTCAGGACAAAGAAACAACACCTTCGGCTATCCGCCTTCCCAAAGCTCCGGCGCGACAGGAGGCTCCCGCCTCCGCCGAGGCCACGGCGGGCGAGTCGGCGGGCAGCGCCAGCATCAATCCGCCCAAAGAAAGTGTTCCAGGCGCAGATGATTCAGCCGGGCCTTGGCTTCTTCGCTTCGGTTGCCACCTGCCGCGGCCAGGCGCTCGTAAATCGCAGCCGCGGACTCCCATTTCGAGTCTTCTTCGAGCAGCCGCGCGGCATTAAATCCGGCCTTGTAGTACCAGAAGAGTTCACGTTGTCCGGATGGGCGCGTTTCGTCCTCCAGGATTTTGTAAAACGTCTCAAGCGCGCCGCCGCGGTCGTCTTTCTTTTCCAGGCAGAGGGCCTTTTTGAATAGCGCCTGGTTGCGCCACTGGCTCGCCCCGTTCTTGTCCAACGCGAGTTGGTCATAAATTTCGATGGCCCGCTGGAGATTTTCGCTCCCTCCCGTCTCAAAAAAAATGTCGCCCTTGGCGCAAAGCGCTTCCCGTTTTTCAGACTGCGGAGCGTCGCTTTTCAGCACTTCATCGTACAACGTGAGAGCATCTTTGGTCTTGCCAAGCTTGCGCTCGATAAGGGCTTCTTCATTGCGCGCGGACCACCGCAGCGCGCCGTTTTTCTGCACGACCTGATCGAACAGAACAATCGCTCGGTCCAGTGAATGCTCGCCCATGCTCGACATGGCTGATTCTGCCGCAAAAAAAAGTGCTTTTTCCGCGAGAGAGTCATCCGGATGCTGTTGCGCTATAGTTTCAAACTGCGTCTGCGCGTTTGCGAAATCCTGTCGCCGGTAATAAAGCTCCGCTAATTTCATTCGAACTTCCGGAGCGAACGGTGAGAGGCCGTGTTGCTCCAGAAATCGCTTTGCAAGCTCAATGACTTTCGTCTCGTTTCCACCCGCTGATTCTTCTACCCAGATGCTGAGATAATCGGCGCGCTCCACGGCCGCGGCGGTCGGCGCCGACTCGGTTGCGTGAGCGAGATCTTTGCGCGCTTCATCCACGCGCGGCGGCGACGAGTGAAAGGCCAGCTCAGCCAGGACAACCCATGCTTCCGACACGCGCGGATTTTTTGGAAAATCACGAATGAACTGCTGCAACGAAGCCTCCGCTTTTTTGTCGCCTTTCGCCGCCTGCATCAGACCTTCCTCCAATCGTAAGTTGGTGCGAGCCTCATTGTCGCCTCCCTGCTGCTCCAGCTCGGTGTAATCAACCAGGAAACGGGCGTGGTTGCCAAGGTGCAACCAGCCACTGGAGGCATTAAAGAGCGCAACTCTCGCCCAAGGCGAATTGGAATGCGCGATTTGTTCAAAAGCCGGTGTCGCGGTATCAAACCGCTTTTCCAGGTAATGCGCTTGCGCAGACAGAAAATCGATTCGAGCCGGCAAAGCCGGTTCGGGATGCAGCAGACGCGCGTCATCCAAGATCGCAATCGCCTCATCGAAATACCGGTCTTCCACTTCAAATTGTGCGAACTCAAGGAAAGCAGGTGCGATCGCCGGCGATTTGATGCCGGTGCGTCGCAGGTCGGAAAATAATTGCCGGGCTCTGTCCCTCCGCCCGGCGCGAATTTCTAAACGAGCAAGATACCATCGCGCAAATGTTCGCCGCGGCTCTTCCGGTCTGCGCACCCATTTCTCCAGCTCGTTGCGCGACGGTTTGTGCTCCGCGCGGTACAACTCATCTAATTTTGCGAAGAGAAGAGGCAGATCCGGGTCTGCCGGGTGAAGATCGATAAATTGCTCGATGACATCATCTCCAGCTTCCGGTGTTTTTAGTTGCAGGTGTGCTTCGGCGATGCCGAAGAGCGCCGCGATTAGCGTGGCATGAGCTGCTCCCTCCGGCCTTTTCAGAAGCGCTTGAAACATGCCGATTGCTCTCTCCGGGCGCTGCAAAATCAGCTCCAGGCGTCCGCGTAACAGCCGCCGTTCTCTCCGCTCGGCAACCGATCTTGGCTTCATTTCTTCCAAGAGACGCTGCGCATTAGCGGCGTCGGCCATTTCAATGGATAGCTCTGCCGCTCGTAACTGCGCTCGGATAGCCCATTCTTTGTCGTGGAGGAGAAGGTTAAGCTTTCTCAAAGCTTCTTCCCGCTTTCCTAAGGCGCGCAGCATCTCCGCTGCCCCAAAAGTGGCTGCTCCGCGAAACGGTGAACCTTCGTGCGTAGCCAGTTCCTCATACAACGGCAGCGCATCTGCCCATCGCTTCAGCCCGGCAAAGGCTTGGGCGCGCCAGAACTTTGCCCACGGGAGTTCGCGTACTCGACCGTCTGCCAACAAGACGAGGGTATCTTCCGGCGCCCTTGCAGCCACCTGAGCTTCGGCAAGTTTCTCGGCGACCGCGCGCCATTCGGCATCAGGCAGATTCCTGTTTAGCAACGCCTGCAACCGCACAACTGCGGCCTCCGGCACGGCTTCTGAAAGTGGCGCGCTCGCTTCGGCAATCTCAGCGGAAATGTCCGCACGTGCGAGTGGCCCGAGTAGGCTCATGAGACCTATGAGACCTATGTGTCTTATGAGCGTCATGTTTTCTCCAGAATCCGCCGCAGGTATTTGCCAGTATGACTTTGCGGGACATCGGCAATTTCCTCCGGCGTACCGGCTCCGACGAGATCGCCGCCACCTTCGCCACCTTCAGGGCCCAAATCAACGATCCAGTCGGCGCACTTGATCATCTCAAGATTATGTTCAATCACAATCACCGTGTTACCTGCATTGCGCAGCTTCATTAACACTTGCAGCAGTTTCTCAATATCGGCGAAATGCAATCCGGTCGTCGGTTCATCGAGAATGTAAAGGGTGCGCCCGGTTGCTTTTTTCGCAAGCTCGGTGGCGAGTTTCACCCGCTGCGCTTCTCCGCCGGAAAGAGTTGTTCCGGCCTGGCCAAGTCGCAGATAGCCAAGACCAACATCCAGCAGTGAGTTTAGCTTTTCTGAAATGCTGGGCACATTGCGGAAAAAGCGCGCTGCCTCATCCACGGTCAGATCGAGCACGTCGGCAATATTCTTGCCTTTGTAAGTGATCTCGAGCGTCTCACGGTTGTAACGCTTGCCATGGCACACTTCGCATTCGACATACACGTCCGGCAAAAAGTGCATCTCGATTTTGATCAACCCGCCGCCTTCGCAGTTTTCGCAGCGGCCGCCTTTGACATTGAAACTGAAACGGCCTGCGTCATACCCACGCACGCGCGCCGCGGGCAATTGCGCGAACAGCTCGCGTATGGGCGTAAAGGCGCCGGTGTAAGTGACGGGATTTGACCGCGGCGTTCGGCCAATCGCACTCTGGTCAATCACAATCGCCTTGTCGATCTGTTCCACTCCACGAAGTGCCCGATGAGTGCCCGGTTTCTCTTTCGCGTTGTAGAAACGCCGGAACAACGCGCGCCGCAGAATATCATCCACCAGAGTGGATTTGCCGCTGCCGGAGACGCCGGTCACACAGGTGAGACAGCCAAGAGGAAAGGATACGTCGATTTTCTTGAGGTTGTTTTCAGTTGCACCGACCACTGTAAGCCAGCCATCGGATCGCGGCTGAACGCGCTGCTTTGGAATCGCGATGCGCGCGCGTCCGGAAAGATAATCGCCGGTTAACGAATTCTTCGCGCGCAGGATGTCGTTAAGTTTCCCTTGCGCCACGATTTCGCCTCCGCGCGGGCCTGCGCCCGGGCCAAGATCGATAATGTGATCGGCAGCCCGGATGGTTTCTTCGTCATGTTCAACTACAATGACCGAATTGCCCAAGTCACGAAGACGCCACAGTGTCCCCAGCAATCGCGCATTGTCGCGCTGATGCAACCCGATGCTTGGTTCGTCCAAAATGTAAAGAACTCCGGCAAGGCCGGAGCCGATCTGGGTCGCCAATCGGATTCGCTGTGCCTCGCCACCGGAAAGCGTTCCGCTTTGCCGATTGAGGGTGAGATAACCGAGCCCGACTTCAACAAGGAATTGCAGGCGCGATTGAATTTCGCGCACCACATCGGTCACAATGGTTTGTTGTTGCGCAGTCAGCTCCAGCGCACCAATAACGCGGGCGGCCGCTTCGATCGTCAGCTCACTGAACTGGTGAATGTTCAGTTCGCGTCCGTGTCGATCCTTTATGGTAACGGCAAGAACTTCCGGTTTGAGCCTTGCTCCATTACACACCTTGCACGGTTCGCGCGTCATGAACGAGCGAATGCGATTACGCGTAAATTCGCTCTGGGTTTGCTCGTAAAGCCGCTGCATTTGCGGCACAAGACCCTCGAATGGTTTCGCGACCTTCTGTTCGCCGTCGTCGCTGAAACCTATTTCGATCGGCGTCCCGTTGGTGCCGAAGTAAAGCGCGTGTTTAAATTGCGCTGGCAAATCGCGAAAAGGAACGTCTTCATCGACGTGAAAATGTTTCACCAGCGCTTTTTGCAAATGCCGATAGTAGGCCTGCATCCGCTTTGTCCCGCGTCGCCACGGCGTGATTGCTCCTTCGGCCAGCGTTCTGCCAGGATCGGGAATCATGAGATCTGGATCGCAGACCAACTGCGTGCCAAGCCCATGGCAAGCTGGACATGCCCCAAGATGACTGTTGAAAGAAAAATGTTTGGGAGTCAGCTCAGCCAACGTGAATCCGGTCTCCGCGTTTCCGTAATCAGTGGAGTAACGCACTTCTTCCCACTCTTCGGATTCGATGTTGGAAGTTGAAGGTTCGGCGTTCGACGTTCTCCCTGTCGATCGCAAGATTGACAATTTGTTTCCGCCCCATTTGAGCGCGGTCTCGATTGAATCTGTCAGGCGCACACGAATCCCATCGCGCATGACCAATCGATCGACTACCGCCTCGATAGTATGCCGGCTCTTCTTGCTGAGCCGGATCGGCTCGCGGCGATCCAGCTCGGTAATTTGACCGTCAATCCGCGCGCGAACGAATCCTTCCCGTTTGATCTTTTCGATGACATCCCGGAATTCGCCCGGTTGATTCTCGATCAGTGGCGCTAGCACAATAATTTTGGAGCCCGGCTCGTATGCCAGAATCTGATCGACAATTTGCTGAGGCGTTTTGCGACTCAGCGGCTGTCCAGTCAGCGGATCGTGCGGCTGGCCAACAGCGGAAAAGAGGACCCGGAGGTAATCGTAGATTTCAGTGGTGGTCGCGATTGTGGATCTTGGGTTGGCGCCCGCGCTGCGCTGTTCGATGGCGATCGCAGGCGAAAGCCCCTGGATAAAATCGACATTTGGCTTTTCCATCTGATCGAGGAATTGCCGCGCATAGGCGGAGAGGCTTTCGACATATCGGCGTTGCCCCTCGGCATAAAGAGTGTCGAAGGCCAGCGAGGATTTCCCCGAGCCGCTCAACCCCGTGATGACCACCAACTTCTCCCGCGGAATCTCCACATGAAGGTTCTTGAGATTGTGCTGACGAGCACCACTAATTTTGATAACCTGCGCAGGCATTCTGACCTCAAATCCCGAACCTTTTAGTCAAGCACAGGCGTCTGTTTTCTCCAGCAAAATTGGATTACCAAGAGGACAAACTGCCCCTTAGCCGGTGGAATTCCTCCCGAGGCAACGCCTGTGACTCAGCGCTGACTGTTCGCTATGGTTTTTTTGGCGGTGGCGGAGCTTGCGGCGCCGGCGCGGCTGGAGGAACTGCCAGCATCGGCGGAACGGTTGGTCCCCCTGTAGGGGCAGGTGTCGATGAGCTGACCGGCTTCAGTATGCGCAATTGCTGCATCGCCTCGCCGGCCCAGAAGCTGGTTCGGTATTGCGTAAGGATAGTTTCACAGATCCGGCGCGCATCGTCGTTTTGATTTTTCGCCTTCAAGATGTACACCTGTGACAGCAAAGCCATCGGTGCATTGAAACCGTTAGGGTAAGTCGATGCGATCTGCTGATACATCACCAACGCCTCATCCGCTTTTCCCATCGACTCCAGATTGGCCGCCATCGCCATTTTCGCCGTGCTCACAAACTCGTGCTGCGGGTACTTCGCAATAAACGTCTCCAACGTTTTGTTCGCCTCCGCGAATTTCTTTTCGTTCCGCTGAGCTTCAGCGAGCAAAAGATAAGCGTCAGCCGCGGCGGGCGTGCTCGGGTAACGGTCTATCACCTGTTGATACTCTTGCGCGCTTCTCGCGCTCGCTAACAAGGCGGAAGCAGCAGCAGCGCGTCGATCGGAATAGAACCGATAACCAGTAAATGCGATCACCGCGAGCAGCACGATGATAAGGGCCGCAGTGATTTGTTTTTTGAAGCGTTCCCAAAAGACGCGCGTTTCCAGTGCGACATCACGAGAAGGTGGTGGAGCTGTTGGCATAAATTTCGTGCGCCGGGCTGGTCAAACTCTGCGAGCGGTCGTCTTATGCCATGCGACGGTTTCTCGTGCAAGCGCGTCGTGGAAAACCGATATGCGCGCGACAAAGCTTTTCACGGCGATACAATCTTACCTATGAATGCACTCTGGAACTCTTTTGAAGCTTTCCTCGGCCTGGGCGTGGAACCGAAGGATTTGACATTTATTCAAATTTCGCTGCGGGGGATCATCGTCTTTCTTGTTACACTGGTCGCAATGCGGCTTGGACACAAACGCTCCCTCTCGCGCAAGACTCCGTTCGACGCCGTCCTGCTCGTCATTCTTGCCGCTGTGCTTTCACGCGCCATCAATGGTTCGGCGGCTTTCTTCGCCACCCTCGGCGGAGGCGTGGTTTTAGTAGTTCTCCACCGCCTTTTCGCATATCTGGCATTCTATTCCCACGGGTTTGGAATTTTGGTCAAAGGCAAGCCTGACACCATTGTGCGCGACGGCGAATACGATTTTCCGGTGATGCGACGCAACCACGTCTCCACGCATGATCTGGAGGAGGACATGCGTCTTAGCGCGCACACCGACGACCTTTTCAAGATTCGAGTTGCCCGCATCGAACGAAGTGGCGACATCAGTTTCATCAAAAAATAATTTGACCCATGCGACTCATCTGACCTATGAAACAGGTGGGACTCATGAGACGGACCAAAAAAAGGTGGATCAAACCGATGCTGAAGACCGTGCCGATCTTTTTCGAGTGCACCTGTTACGCGGGTGCAGTTTGATCGAACGGGATTAACGCCTTCGAAAACTCGGGTTGATTCGCATCCATATTCTCGGCAGCGCAGCGGGCGGCGGCTTGCCACAATGGAATTGCACGTGCACCAACTGCGTCGCTGCGCGCAGCGGAAAAATTGCGCCCCAAACGCAGTCCAGCATCGTCATCAGCGGCGACCCCGAAAGCTTTCGGGGCTGGTTCTTGATCAACGCTTCGCCTGATTTAACGCGGCAGATCGAAAACATGCCGCAATTGCAGCCGCATCGCGACTCGCCGCGCAACACTCCAATCGCAGGCGTTTTTTTAACAAATGCCGACATCGATCACGGGTTGGGTCTATTGCTCTTGCGGCAACAGGAAACGCCGCTGGTCGTTTATGCAGCGGATGAAACGCGAAGCGCGCTCGCGTGGGCTGACAACGTGCTCGCCCGATTCTGCGGGATCGAATGGCGAGAGATAAACGCTGACTTTCAATCGTTCAGTGGCGGCCTCGCCTTTCGAGCGATTGAATTGCCCGGGAGCGTCGCGTTTCAATTTCGGGACGATACCTCCGGAGCAACCGCACTGTTCGCGCCGAGTGTCGGCGAATTAAGCGAGGAATTGCGGAATGCAGTTCACGCATCCGACGTTGTTCTGTTCGACGGCACATTCTGGACTGATGGCGAACTGTGCGTTGTTCGACCAGGTAGCCGCACTGCGCGTCAGATGAATCATTTGCCCATCAGCGACGGCAGTCTTGATTTGTTGCGCCGATCTCCGGCGCGCCGGAAGATTTACACACACATCAACAACACGAACCCGGTCCTGATGCCTGGCACTCGAGAACGCACACAAGTCGAGCAGGGCGGAATCGAGATCGCGCGCGACGGATTGGAAATTACCTTATGACGACTGGGCTTTGGGACCGCGAAACTTTCGTGGAAAATCTGCGCGCGATCGGTGCGCGCGCGTATCACGACAAACATCCGTTCCACGTCGCCATGAACGAAGGCCGACTCTCGCCGGAAGCATTGCGCGGTTGGGCGGCTAATCGTTTCTATTATCAGCGAAACATTCCGCTCAAAGACGCCGCTATTCTCTCCAACTGCCCCATGCGCGAAGTGCGCCGCGTCTGGATTCATCGCATTCTCGATCACGACGGGAATGCGGAAAACGAAGGCGGCATCCAAGCATGGCTGCGCCTGGGCGAGGCGTGCGGATTACCGCGCGACGAGATCCTCCAAGATCGGCATCTGCAACCCGGAGTGCGTTTCGCTGTGGACGCGTACGTGAATTTCGCTCGCACTCAGCCGTGGCCGATCGCCGTTGCATCTTCGCTTACCGAGCTTTTCGCACCCGATTTGATGGCGGCCCGCCTTGCGGCATTCGAAAAGTTTTATCCCTGGATCGACCCGCGTGGCCTTGATTACTTTCGTCGGCGCACCACCCAGGCGCAGCGGGATTCCGACGAAGCGCTCGGGATAACATTGGAGCATTGCAACACGCCCGAGCTCCAGCGCGAGGCCGTACGCGCGCTTCAGTTTAAATGCGACGTGCTCTGGTCAATCCTCGATGCAATTCATCATGCCTATGCCAGAAATTGCTGATGCCGCACAGCCGCGTCTTGCGAAAGGAGTCCGGTTACAGAGCGACTCGGCCACTGGTAAAAGCGTTTTGCTTTTTCCCGAGGGCGTTGTCGAATTAAACGAAACCGCGCACGAAATTCTTACTCGCTGCGATGGACGAACAGTGAGCGAAATCGTGCAGGCATTGGCAGAAGAGTACGATGCTGACCTGGCCGCGCTTGCTACCGATGTGCGCGAAACCCTGGCCGATTTGCAACAACACAGGCTGATCGAGCTCAGATGACCGAGCCGCGCCCATACGCATTGCTGGCGGAAATTACTTATCGATGTCCGCTGCATTGCCCGTACTGCTCCAACCCGATGCAGGCGCGAAACAATCATGAGTTGACCACCGGCGAATGGAGACGTGTCATTCGCGAAGCGGCCGCACTGGGCGTATTGCAAATCGGTTTTTCCGGAGGCGAACCTCTTGCCCGGCGCGATCTGGCCGATCTGGTGCGCGCCGCGCGCGAGGCAAATCTTTACACGAACCTGATCACCAGCGGCGTTGGCTTGGATGACGAACGCGTACGTGCGTTGCGCGATGCAGGCCTCGATTCCGTTCAGTTAAGTTTCCAGTCCGACGAGTCCAACTTGTCCGATGAGATCGCGCGAGCGCGTGCGCATCAGCACAAGCTGGACGCCGCTGCAAAAATTCGCGCTGCCGGCATTCCGCTCAGTCTCAATTTCGTCATTCACCGGCGCAATATCGATCGCCTGCCCCAAATGATTCAGCTGGCGGAAACTCTCGAAGCCGAAAGAGTCGAGCTGGCCAATGTGCAGTTTTACGGCTGGGCTTTCCTAAATCGCGCAACGTTGCTTCCAACCCGCGAACAGGTCGTTCGCGCACGAGAAGTCGCGACCGCAGCAAAGGCGCGGCTCGCCGGCAAGATCGACATCTTCTATGTGCTGCCAGATTATTACGAAACCCGGCCCAAACCGTGTCTTAACGGCTGGGGCCAGCGTTATCTCACAGTCAATCCAATCGGCGACGTGCTCCCGTGCCCGACTGCTTCGTCCGCAATTCCCGATCTCACATTCGAAAATGTCCGGGCGCGCGCGCTCGATTGGATCTGGCGCGAATCGGAAAGCTTCAACCGGTTTCGCGGAACGGAATGGATGCCGGAGCCGTGCAGGAGTTGTCCGCAAAGAGAAATCGATTTCGGCGGTTGCCGTTGCCAGGCCGCGTTGTTGACCGGAAACGCGGCGAACACCGACCCGGTCTGCGAGTTTTCGCCAAATCGCGGGCGTGTTGACGCGGTGTTAGGCGAGATAAATTCATCAAGCGACTACGCGCGTGAGTGGACGTACCGCGTGAATCCAAAGGCGGCGGAGCGTTTTGGGTAGCGCACGCGTCTCGCGTGCTGGCGAGCGCGTCCTCGCGATCGCAAACTTCCCTTGCGCGCTCAATCGATGAGCGAGTTGCGAAGTGTTCGCGAAGTTCGTTTCGGCGCGACGCCCCTTCGGCTTCGCTCAGGGCAGGCTTCACCAGCACGCGTGGCACGTGCGCTCCCCAGATTCCCGCGGAGCTCGCCGGTCGTTTCGCGAGCTAATCAGTCACCGATAACGGATAACTGCTCACTCATCACCGATCCACCCGAATCATCGCCTATGGGCGCGGCGGCGGGGTAGGACGCCCCCTCGGGGTTACGCCGGATCTCGGAGTGGGCGTTGCCCTCGGTGTGGTTGTAGGCGTGGCTGTTGAGGGCGGGGTGGTAGTTGCAGTAGGCGTGGGACTAACAGTTGCAGTAAGTGTTGGAGTTGGGGTCGAAGTGGGAGTGAGAGTTGGCGTTGGAGTGGGGGTGCGAGTAGCGGTAGCTGTTGCTGTCGCAGTTGCCGTTGATGTTGCAGTCGCTGTCGCAGTGGCAGTTGGCGTAAACGTTGCGGTAGCTGTCGCTGTAGGAGTAGGTGTGAATGTAGCTGTAGCTGTAGGCGTAGGCGTTCCGGCCGGGAGCCTAAAGGCATACACTCTGTTGTCGGTGCCGAAGTAAATCCGGCCGCGAGCAACCATCCCGGTGTTCCACTGCCGGGTACCGCTCATCAATTCGTTCGCGCCGCCGCCGGCATAAATGACAGTGCCGGTGTCGCCGTCGTAGCCATGCAAACGCTGGTCACCTGAGACACCAGCCACCCAGACAATCATGTTATTAGTCCCATCGGTGGTTGTGACCCAAGGCGAGCCTCGGCCCGTCTGGCTCATGCTCCAGGCGAACGTTATCGTTGGCGGATTCGTAGCCGTAACTTTATACGCCCTGATCGTGTTCGACTCATTATGAAAAGCAAAATATGTTCCCTGGCTGGTGTGATACGTGACAGCCGATGTCCCTCTGTTAGTACCGGAAACATTCGCCTGGGCCACCGGCGCAGCGATCCCACCGAGGTTATTCCGGTTAAGCAGATAAGCATTGCTATCTTTCCCCAGGGCGAGCACAAGCTGCGAAGGCGTAGCCCCAGGCACGTCAACCACCGTGGCGCTGACGCCGCCCAAGTCGGTGTCGCCTTGATCGAGGGAGAACCAGTTCGTAGGCGCCCAGTAGTCGGTAGGCATACCAGTCCAGGTTGGCCCGGCTTGCAAGCGAATGATGGCTTCGCCGCCCATCCAGTTGCCGCCCGTGTTAAATGTGTTCCCCGTGACCACGAACATGTTGGTCCCGTCGCTGGCAACGCCGCCGTGTCCCCAGATGCCGCCGCCAATGGCTGTAGTCGCCCAGCCATGCACGTTGGAGGGGTTATTGATATCGACGCCCACAACCCAGCCATGATAAGTGCCGCAGTCGCCCAAGTATCCCGAGTAAGACACGTACACGATCCCGTTCACAAGAGCGAGGCCACCGCGTTCTTCCTGCGCCAGGGAAACAAAGTTGATGCCGTTATAACTTGCGGTGGCATTCACGTCCACCGGCCAACCCGGCGTTGTGACGCCGGTGTCCACGTTCAACGAATAAATGAAATGTTTTATAGGTGTGCCGTTGATCAACGCGTCGAAAAAAAGTCGCCGGGAAGTTAGATCGACAACCGGCGTGCCAGTGGTGCCAGTGGGACTAAAACCTCCGCACGGAGTGCTTGGGACGGGCGCACCAATATCGGTGCGCGACCAGATCGGGAGGCCCGTTGTGGCATCAAGCGCATAAACGTTATTCGATTCTGTGACGGCAATGACCATCGGCCCGTTGGGGCCGCCCTCGATGTAAAGCGGCTGAGCGTAAACGTTACCGGAAATGGTGCCGTTGAAGTTCAGGTCGCGCGTCAGGTTCGCGGCTGCGGAAGGCGTGAAGCCCGCGTCGATGTAAACGCCGTCGCGGGAAACATTGTTATGCTCCTGGGTCACGTTCACCTGCGCGCTTGCCGGCCGAACCCCACTCCACAAAACAGCAACCAGAAGTGAAAAAATCCGAATCGAAGATTTCATGCGCCCGACACCAATATTCCCGCGCTCATTTCTACCACAGTGTGCCGCGGGTTTGTCAAGAATTATGGCAACATAATCGCAACGTGGAAGAGTAACGCCGTCGTTAATTTCTTGGAGCGATTGCCAAAAGTAAGGGCAGCACACTTTGTGTGATCTGTGCTTTTTGCAGCGCCGCTGTAGCCGGGATCGCTGATCCCGGCCGGGACATGCACATTTCAGAGACCGGCATCAACGATGCCGGCTACAGCATCATCAGCCGGAGTCTTTTGCCGGCTTTTTCTCCGTCACCTTCGTCTCGCCATGCGACGGACTCTTGGTGGTCTCTTTTGGCGCGGCGGATTTTTCACCGCCGTCCGCTGGCTTCGCTGGAGACTCCTTCTTGGCCGCCTCTTTGTACGAATCGCTTCGATAATCGGTGGTGTAGAACCCCGATCCCTTGAAGATCAGACCTGCGCCGGTACCCAGCAGGCGTTTCACTTTCCCGTGTCCCCATTTTGGCAGCCGGCAAAGGTCTTTCGGACATTCGCGGAACGGTTCGTCGCGCATGGACTGGAACGCTTCAAAGTTCTGGCCGCACTTCTGGCAAGAATACTCGTAAGTTGGCATGAGGAATCCAGGTCGCGACGACCCTGCGAACTCTGCATCAAACAAATTACAATTCAACCTCGCGAACTTTAACCACGAATGGACACGAATTGGTCAGACAATTTAGCAGCCCTTCCTTTATTCGTGTCCATTTGTGTCTATTAGTGGTTGATGATGAACTATGGCGTCACGCAAATCGCGCAACTTTTTCCCAGCTTGAAGAGGATCAAGGACAAGTCGTTGCGCGAAAAGGTGGCAGCGGTGTGGAGTGAAGCGATCACCACGGGCTGCGGCGGAAAGGGGTGGACTTTCGATGAGTTGCGCGCAGTGAAGTTCACGCTGCTCGCTGGCGATATCGACATGACGTTTGTCGAGCATCTCAATTCCTGCGCGCGGCAATGCATCGCCATCGCGGATGTGCTGGAAAAATCGTTCCGCTGTGGCATTCCTGTTCAGCGCGATTATCTCATCGCCGGCGCGCTCCTGGCGGACGTCGGCAAACCGCTCGAGTACGACAAGGATGACATCGGGCAAAGTGATCCAGGGAAAATTCGGACAGCAAGTACGCCATCCGTTCAGCGGCGTCGCGCTCGCATACAAGCACGGGATTCCCGGCGAAGTCCTGCACATCATCGCCACGCACAGTCATGAGGGCGACAAGGTCGAGCGCTCGATTGAATCGATCATTTTTCATCACGCTGATTTCGTGGACTTCGATATCGCCAAAGTCCTCGGTAAGCGCGCTGCGAAGAAGTAACGCTCAAGTAGTTGATAGTTGAGAGTTGATTGCTGAGAGTCTGACATGGGTCTCACGCTTGTTGAAAAGATTGCGGCACGTCACGCGGACGGGCTCGCTCCAGGCACCGTGGTGCGCAGCGGCGATTTCGTCTCGATTCGTCCACGACATGTGATGACGCATGACAACACCGGCGCGGTGATTCCGAAGTTTAAGCAGATCGGCGCGACCGCGATTGCGGATCCGGCGCAACCGGTGTTCGCGATCGATCACGACATTCAAAACACGACGCCGAAGAATCTGGAGAAGTACGCCAAGATCGAAGCGTTCGCGCGCGATCACGGCATCGATTTCTACCCAGCGGGCACTGGCATTTCCCATCAAGTGATGGTGGAGCAAGGCTACGTCGTTCCCGGAGCGTTGGTGGTGGCGAGCGATTCGCATTCGAATTTATACGGCGCGGTCGCCGCGCTGGGCACGCCAGTGGTGCGAACGGACGCTGCGAGCATTTGGGCGACTGGTGTGACGTGGTGGCAGGTTCCGCCCGTGGCGAGGGTCGTGCTCAAGGGAAAACTTTCGCCGGGTGTCGTCGGCAAGGACGTAATCATCGCGTTGTGCGGCCTGTTCAACAAAGACGAGGTGCTCAACCACGCCGTTGAATTCGTCGGCAATGGCTTGGCGAATCTTGCGATGTCTGCGCGTATGACCATTGCCAACATGACCACCGAGTGGGGCGCGCTCGCGGGCGTGTTTCCGTTCGATGAGGTGACGGTGGATTATTTGCGCTCGCGCGTCCCCGAGTTCACGAGTCCCAAACGCCCGGGAACGCGTGGCTCGAAGAGTCGATCCGGCTACAGCAACGCCGACATCGACGTGTGGTGGAAAAATCGCAGCGAACTCAGCGCTGACGCCGACGCTGAGTACGCCATCGAACTTGAACTTGATCTCGCGACCGTGGTTCCGCACGTGTCCGGACCCAACGAAGTGAAGACAATGGTGTCGCTTCCGGAAATGGAACGCAAACGCGTGCCGATTCAGAAAGCGTATTTGTTGTCGTGCGTGAACGCGCGCTTCGAGGATTTGCACGATGCCGCCGAGGTCGTGCGCGCCAAGGCCGGACACGTCGCTGAAGGCGTCGAATTTTATCTCGCACCCGCGAGCGCTGAAGTGCAAGCCCGCTCAGAATCGAATGGCGATTGGCAAACTTTGTTAGGCGCAGGCGCAATCCCACTCCCGCCCGGTTGCGGGGCGTGCATAGGACTGGGTCGCGGCCTGGTGCAAAAAGGCGAGACCGCGATCAGCGCGACCAATCGCAATTTCAAAGGACGCATGGGCGATCGCGATGCGCTGGTTTATTTGGGTTCCCCTGCGGTTGTCGCGGCGAGCGCGCTGGCCGGATTCATTTGCGCGCCCCAAACATTCTCCGAACGGTCTGCAGGAATCGCGGTTAGACGCGCGGAGAAAAAAGCAAAGCCGGCCGGTTCCGTTGAAATTATGGAAGGTTTTCCGCCAAAGGTACGCGGCCGTGTGCTGTTCATCGATAAGGACAATCTGAACACCGACGGAATTTATGGCAGCAAACACACTTACCGCGACGACATGACGCCAGATGAAATGGCGGCCGTCACGTTCGAAAATTACGATCCGAACTTCAACACGCTCTATCAAAAAGGCGACGTGGTAGTCGGCGGACTAAATTTCGGAAGCGGCTCGAGTCGCGAACAAGCGGCAACGGCGTTGAAGTTTAAAGGGATTCCGTGCGTCATCGCCGGCAGTTTTTCCGAAACCTACAAGCGCAACGCATTTAATAACGGTTTCGTCGTCTTCGAATGTCCTGATCTGGTCACGTACCTGCGGGAGAGTTTGAAAAACCGTGCGCCGACCACAGTTGGTCCGGAAATTACGATCGATTACGCGACATCGGTCCTCACACTCGATGGAAAATCATTCGCTTTTCCGCCGTTAAGCCCCGCTGCACAGGAGTTGATCGTTGCCGGCGGCGCAGAAAACCTGGTGGCATCCCGATTGCGCGCGCAGAAGAGCTGAGTCCGTATTTTTTACCACAGAGCACACAGAGGACACGAAGAAGACAATCAATTGGCCTGGTCTCTGTGAACTTCGTGATCTCTGTGGTGAATTCTCTTGATCTCGCGCGGTCCACTTGCGGTCGAAACGCCCGCCGATAAGATCGATATCTTATGGCGAAATATCGAATTGCGTGGATGCCGGGCGACGGAGTCGGCAACGATGTGATGGAGGCGGCGCGGATCGTGCTCGATCGGATTGAAGTTCGATGCCGAGTACGTGCCCTTGCGATATCGGCTGGGAATTTTGGTGCAAGGAAGGTAACGCACTTCCCGACCGCACCGTCAAAGCGCTCAAGGAAACAACCTGCGGCCTCTTCGGCGCGATCACGAGCAAACCACAATCGGAAGCGAAGGAAGAATTAGCGCCGGAACTGAAGGACAAAGGGCTGAGCTACTTCTCGCCGATCGTGGGGTTGCGGCAGTTGTTCAATCTCCACACCAACATGCGGCCGTGCAAAAGTTATCCGGGGAATCCGCTGAATTATCGCGGGAACAAGATCACCAACCCGAGCGGCGAAGATGTTCCGATCGACCAGGTCGTGTTTCGAGAAAATACCGAAGGCATGTACGGCGGCGTTGAGTTTTTCCCGTTGCCGGAATCGGTTTACACCGCGCTGTGCGCCAATCCGAAGATGAAGAAGTGGAAAGACAAGGCAGGACTCGAGAACATCGCGCTCTCGACTCGGATCATGAGCAAGCAAGGTTGCACGAACATTTGCAAACAAGCGTTCGAGTTCGCCAAGAAAACCGGACGCAAACGCGTCACGCTGATCGAGAAACCAAATGTGCTGCGCGAAACCGGCGGCTTGATGATGCGTTGCTTCCGCGACGTCGCCAAAAACTATCCCGACATTAGGGCGGACGACGCGAACATCGATGCCATCTGCATGTGGATGTTCAAGAATCCGCAGGATTACTCAGTGCTCGTCGCCGAAAACATGTTCGGCGACATCGTCAGCGATTTGTGCGCCGGACTTGTCGGCGGACTCGGGTTCGCGCCCAGCGCCAACATCGGCGACAACTACGCCGTGTTCGAACCGACGCACGGTTCGGCGCCGAAATATGCCGGCCAATACAAAGTTAATCCGATCGCGATGCTCTTGACGACCAAGTTGATGCTCGACTGGCTCAAGGAAACCGAAATGGCCACGCGTCTCGAAGCCGCGATTGCGCGTGTGATTGCGGAAGGCAAAGTGCGCACCTACGATATGGGCGGCAACGCATCCACACTCGACGTAGCCAAAGCCATCGCCGACTACGCCGGGTAGCGCACGCGTCTCGCGTGTTGGTTCCGGCGTCACGCCGAAACAAGCTTTTCTTGGGAATCAAGAACGAAGAATCGGCCCGCGAAATACCCCCCTTCGCTCTGCTCCGGCGCCGCAGGCGCGAATTGACGCGAAATTTCTGACGTCTGACTTCTGATCTCTGACATCTTTTTCGCGTGATTCGCGTGATTCGTGGGCAAACCTGACAATCACTGGTTCTTTGGCGGAATGAGCTCTTCGATCAGTCGAAGCGCCTCTGGAACCGAAGTTGTCCATCGTGTCCCAAACAATGTTCCAGTCCACGCGATGATCGTTCGCGACAAGACCGGTTTCAATCTTCACACGGTCCTAACGGCGGACGTGACTTCGGAAGAAAAACAAAATGTTAGAGCGCTTTGTCGACAATTCATCGCTCACTGCGATGCACAATTGGACGACTTGGTACGCCGTTACGGTGCAGAGCTACCGACAACTCCAGGAACATATGAAGTTCTGATTGTCGAGCCGCCTGCTGAGTAGATCAGGCGTTTTAACCCACTCGTTGCAGAGTAACCGTTGATTCGAATCTGTTACTTCACATTTACGATCTTTACGATACTGCCCTTTGCCTGCGGGTCCTTTGGATCCTTCACCACAGTCACGTAAAGGTCTTTCTCGCCTTCGCTGAACGCAACGTTTGTTGTGCCATCACCCGCGGCGATCTCAAATACGTGTAGAAGCTTGCCGTCAGGCGATATTTTCAAAATCTTGCCACCGAACCATTGGGCAACATAAATGTTACCCTTGCTGTCGATCTTCATGCTATCAGGTCCAGCGTTCATTCCGACAATGCCCGAGATCCATGGGCCACGCCATCGTAACCGGCTTACGATGAGAACCTGCTACGCGGCAACCAATTCGATCTTCACTTTGCGTCCGAGGGATCGCGCGGCGCGATTTAATGTTGCGAGCGTAACCGATGTGTTTTCTGGATCGAGCAGCCGGTGAATCGCAGCGCGCGACGTTCGCATGCGTGCCGCCATTGCGCTCTTGTTCACGCGTTTTTGTTTCATCAAGTCATGCACCTTTAGCGCGACCGCGCGCTTGAGCGCGGCTGCGTGCACCTCCTCGTGCAACCCTTGCTTTTTCAGGAAGCTTTCGAAACTGCTTCCGCGATGCTTGTTCTTATTTCTTGCTGCTTTTGATGTAGGCATTTTTGCGTTGCAGAGCCAGAGCTCTGTCCTCGTTTGGAGTTTTTCTGGTTTTCTTGATGAAGCCGTGCAGCAGAATGATTTCGCCGTCTTGCACGGAAAATAATGTTCGCGCAATTCGGGTGGGCAACGTGCTCCGAATCTCGTGGATGCCGGCGCCGATGTTGCGGACGAGCGGCATGCCGAGTGGCCAGCGAAATTGCACTGTCATGATATCAATCCCGATAATTTTTCGTTCTGCTTTCGGCAAATCCTGTAACCATTCGCGCACCGGCTCTCGCCCCGTTTCGGTTCGAAAGAAAACTGCGGGCAAGAGTCGAGGCACATATATGACTGTATCATTTCTGATACATCTGACAAGCAGAATTTGCGCCGCCGGAGAACCCGCCTGTTTTCGACGGAATTCTTCGCCGAAAAAGAATCCGTTACTTCACATTTGCGATCTTTACGATGCTGCCCTTTGCCTGCGGGTCCTTTGGATCCTTCACCACAGTCACGTACAATTCTTTCTCGCCTTCGCCGAAGGCGACGTTTGTCGTGCCATCACCCGCGGCGATCTCAAATACGTGCAGAAGCTTGCCGTCAGGAGATATCTTCAAAATCTTGCCGCCGAACCATTGGGCAACATAAATGTTGCCCTTGCTGTCGATCTTCATGCTATCGGGTCCGAGCCACCACGACTTGTTCTTGTCTTTTGCGAGAAGGTTTAGCAGCGCAAAATTCGATCTGTCGCTCAACGAGCCGTCGTCGTTGATCGTGAATTTCAACATGCAGTTTCCGACGGTTTCGCTGACGTAGAGGGTCTTTTGATCGGGAGAGACGCCGATTCCGTTGGCGTAATTGAGATCGTCCGCTACCTCGACCCATTGCTCACTGCCAGGCGCAAGATAGAGAATTTTCCCCACCACGGAGGTTGGCAGGTCCTTGTACGGGCCAAAGACCGTGGCATAAGCGCCGCCGTTGGCGGTCACCACAATATCATTGATGCCGCCGTCGAATGGCTTGCCGTTTTTGTCGGCATCCCAACGGCGCAACTGCTTGCCGGTCATGTCGAGTTCAAGGATGGCGCCATGCTCCTCGGTGCACGCGAGCAGGAACGTCTTCTGTTTCGTGAGCGCCAACCCGTTATGGCCGCAGCCCGGGGTGTGATTCAACACGGTGGTCGTTTTGCCATCCCATTTCGACAGCGTGTTGGAGACCCAGCCAACGTAGTAAAGGTTGCCGTCAACGTACAACGGACCCTCGGGTCCAAGGATATTGCTGACGATGGATGGTTTCGTCGGCACACGCTGCCGTAGCAGCCAACATTGCGCCAACGGCGAAGCAGATAATCTTATTTACCTTCATTTTGATTCTTTTCGATTCCGCAATGAGCCCTTCCTTATCGATCTTGTTATATTAGCCACAGATGAACACGGATTTTCACGGATTTCGGTACTTAGAATGTGTCTCTTTCTTATCTGTGTTTGAAAGCCTGGCCGTTGCTTCGCATCCGTTGCAGCATCTGTGTGAATCAGTGGCTAGAAAAAAATTATCGCCTAACGGGAATTTAGCCATCGACTCCGTGCTTTAGCTGGCGTTCGTATTCCGCGTTGTCGAAGTGGCCTTTTGAGTTCCGGATGAGTCCGTCATCATCGAGTTGCCAGAGTTCATATCCGCTGATGCGCACACGTTTTCCGGTGCCACTCGGTCCGGAGTTGGTTCCCGTCAGCGTCCAATGGAACTCGGTGCCGTTTGGTTGAGGCTCCAGCTTGTCAAAGGTCACGACCATCTCCGGAAATGTTGTCATGAACGCTTGCGCTTCCCTGGCAATCGCCACGCGGCCAACCGCGGGCGGCCCGTTGTTAATGCTAATTGAGCCGCGCTCGGCGAAAAATGCCGCAACACTTTCAGGATTTTGGCTGCACCAAGCGTTCGCGTAACGTTTCGCAAACTTTTCTAATGCAGCGAGATCATTCATGCATGTTCTCCCGGAAGCGAGACCTTGCTTAGATCGTAAGTTGAGAATGCTTTCGGCTTGTTGCCTCTTGCAATAATTGCGGTAACGACGCGGTCAAACTCTTCGGTGTGCCAATGTTTCCGCGTTTCCCACCATTGTTGGACACCCGGGTAAGCAATCAAATCGGTCATCGTGCGCTCGATCGCTCGCCACGACGATTCGGCCAGTATGCCCTGGGTATGCGAGAAATACATTCCCTCAAAGATATTCAGAAGACGATTGAAGAACGCGCTAAACCTGAGCTTGGACACTGAATCCAAATCCTTGAAGGACTGTGTCCCGCGAAGAAAAATCGCCGCCGTCTCCGGATTGTTGTGCAGCGATTCGGTGAGCGCTCCCCATTGCTCGGTGAGTGCGTGGACGGCAGATTGTCGGCGCTCTTTGGTCTGCTCGCGGATCTGAGTGGCGAGATAAATCAAAGACGGAATTCCGACAAAAACCGCCGCTAGCTGCCCGATCGCTGCAAGCATTTCCCAATTCATACTCTCGGAACAATTACCGTTCTAACGTGATCAATGGAATCCTGAAGTGCGTCTAGCGCCGCGTTGATTTGGGCTCCGTCGAGATCGACAACGCGCAATGTCTCTGGCGGAAATTGAAGTTTTCCGCTGCGCGCGTATTCGATGAGTGCTGGAAGTTCAGTCGCGAGATGGTCGGAGACGCCGATGATCTCCACTTCTTTGTTGATCAACTCAGTGTACGGATGAATCGACATCGATTCCGCGGTTAATCCGACAAGAGCAGCGCGTCCGAGAGGACCCAGGCAAAGTACGGCCTGGCGCATCGTTTTTGCAGAGCCGATCAATTCGAGTGCGACATCGACTCCCGTTCCAGCGGTTGCCTCTTTGATTTGCTCGACCGGATCTGCTGTCCTGGCGTCGATCGCGATAGCTCCCATGCTTACGGCTGACGCGAGTTTCGAAGGATTGATTTCAACCACATAGACATCTCCGCAATCGAAAGCGCGTGCCAATTGCAACGCCGAAAATCCGAGTCCGCCGAAACCGAAAATCGCAATCGACTCGCCGGCCTTTAAGCGCGCCTTGTTCAGAGCGTGTAGCGCAGTTGCCGACGAACACATCATGATTGCGCCGACTTCGAATGGAATCTCGTCGGGAAGCGCGAAACGCATTCGCGCCGGGAACCTTGATGAATTCGGCATAGCCGCCATGCCGATGTTTACCAAGCATCTGCCCGCTCCGGCAGAACTGTTCCAAGCCGCGCACGCAAAACTCGCAGCTTCCGCAGTGGATCAAATAATGGACGCAAACGCGGTCGCCCGCTGAGACGTGCGTCACACCGCTGCCGACTTCCTCCACGCGACCCGCGACTTCGTGCCCCAGAGTCAGCGGTAAACGATCAATGTTGGAAATGCCAGCGCGATAATGCGCATCCGAGTGACAGATCCCCGCAGCCGCAACTCGAATCAAAACCTCGGACGGACCGATCTGCGGAACCGGAACATCTGCATCTTTCAGAGCTTTTCCGATCTCAGTGAGCTGCACCGCTCGCATCATCAGAACTCGTCACTCGTCACTCACAGTGATTATCACTTTGCCTCGGGCGTGGCCTTGCTCGAGATAAGCGAGCGCCTGCGCGACTTCCTCGAGTTTGTAAGTTCGATCGATGACAGGTTTGAGTTTTCCCTCATGCGTCAATTCACCAAGCAGCGTCAGATCTTTGGTAGAAGGGTCGGCCATCATCATGCCCATTTCTTGTTTCCCAAACTTCGACACAATAGGCGCCCACAGCGCGCGACCCAAAGCGCCCAGAAATCCCTGCTCGCCAACGCCGCCGCCGCCGATCTGGACATATTTTCCCTCCGGCGCCAGCACCTTGCGGTATTCAGATAAGGAGTGACCGGTCCCGACGTTGTCGAGGATTACATCGTAACGTTCATTGCCCTTCGTGAAATCTTCCTTTGTGTAGTCGATTACCTGATCGGCGCCGAGCGATTTCACAAGATCGACGTTTCTCGTGCTGCAAACGCCGGTCACGTTTGCACCGAACGATTTCGCGATTTGCACCGCAAACGTTCCGACTCCGCCGGAAGCGCCGTTCACCAACACTTTTTGGCCGGCCTGAACTTTTCCTTTGTCCCGGATTCCCTGTAACGCGGTAATTCCGGCAATATTTAGAGCAGCGGCTTGTTCGAATGTTACGTTCGCCGGTTTAAGCGCGATTGCCCCCGTGGCGCGACGACACACGTACTCGGCAAACGCGCCGCCTCTTCCACCGAACACTTCGTCGCCTGGTTTGTACTGAGTCACGTTCTTGCCCACAGCTTCGATCGTTCCAGCGAAATCGACGCCGAGTCGCGTGTCTTTTGGTTTGCGCAGGCCCACGCCCATTGCGCGCATGACGTATGGCGTGCCTTCGACGAAATGCCAGTCATACGGATTTACCGAAGCCGCGCGAACTCGGACAAGCACCTCATCGTCTTTTGGGACAGGCTTTTCAATTTGATCGAGCCGAACATTGCGCAAACCATAGTCGCAATAGACGATCGCCTTCATCGGATTGCTCGGCGCGGCTGCGTTCTTGCGATCGCAATCGTTGGTTGATCGCCAATACGCGACAAATAGGAACAGAAAAGCTACGACCAACAGGACGAGAACTATGCGGAACAACCACTTGAATATTCGTTTCATATCGGGTGTTGTTAGATTCGGTTTGGATGTCGATCCTGATCGAAAAGGTCAGGCTTTGCCAGTCTGGGATTCATCAGGCGCCGCTGGTTTCAATCCTTTTACCAGAAGCCAAATGCTTACGATCAATTCGAACAGAGCCATCGGCGAATCGAAGATGTAGTCGTTCACGATCTTGTTGAAGTCGGGAAAAATTAAATAGACAACAGCGCAGAAGACGCACCAAGCCGAACCGATCACCCCGAAGATCGACAATCCGCGCGGGATGTAATTGGACTTCAGCCAGAGCCAGGCGCAGACGGTCGCAGCCAAGCCAAAGAACGGTAGGCCAACATAATAATTATCGAAACTTGCGGCGATCTGCACTCGCGCGAGCGCCTGAAGGCGTTCCGGTTCGAAAATTTTGAGATACGGCGCGTCGCCGAGGAGTCGAAGCGCCCCCAGGCTGTTGACAGGCGCAATGAGCCAGACAATCGCGAAGACGATTCGAAAAAGCGCACCGGCCAGCGCGAGGCCGCGATTTACTGGCGCGAGTATGACGTAGAGCGCAGTTGCGAGAACGATCGCGCCGATGTCATAAGTGATGAAACAGGTAAGCGCGAGACGAAACTGCGTTTGGTGCGCGAGAATATTGCGCGCCGTGTCCACGGCATTCCGCGGAACGATGAGCGGCTCGAGCAATACGTAGTTACCAAAAACGACGAGGGCGAACGTAAGTAAACCCGCGACACCCGCGACTTTGGCCGCGGTGCGTTGTGAATTGTTCGCCACGGCGAATCCGTCCTTTGGCGGATCGATCTCGTCAGTTGTCATGTTGTTTTGCCGCTTATTCCACAGTTACAACGACTTTACCGCGAGCGTGTCCTTCCTGAAGATATCGTTCCGCGGCCGCGAGGTCGTTTAATTTGTAAGTCCGGTCAATGACCGGTTTCACTTTTCCAGATTGCATCAGCTCAGCCAGCTCGGTCATGTCTTTTTTGTTCAACATAGCGAGATAGGTCACAAATTTTTGACTGGTGAATCGCGACCGGCCGTACGCATAAAGCTCGCCGGCCATACGTCCCAGGATGCCATCGTGCCAGCCAGATCCGCCGACGCCGGCCATGACGCAGATTCCATTCGGCTTCAAAATCTGGCGCCGTTCGGAGAATGAATGATTACAGACCAGATCGTAGATTAGATCGTAGCGCTGATTCGTCTTGGTGAAATCTTCTTTCGTGTAGTCGATCACGTGATCGGCGCCGATCGACCGAACAAGATCGACATTGCGTCCGCTGCAGACGCCGGTCACCTCAGCGCCATATGCTTTCGCAATTTGCACCGCAAACGTGCCGACACCGCCCGACGCGCCGTTGACCAAAACTTTTTGCCCTGCTTGAAGTTTTCCTTTATCGCGCAGCCCTTGTAAGCGCCGTAGTCGCCGCAACCGGCACGGAGCCCGCTTCTTCGAATGTGACGTTCGCCGGCTTGAGCACAATCGCCCGATCGTCACGAACGCAGACGTATTCTGCAAACGCGCCGGTTTTCGCGCCAAACACTTCGTCACCGGGTTTGAACGCGGTTACGTTTTTGCCGACCGCTTCAACAGTGCCAGCGAAGTCAGTACCGGCTCGCGTGAGTTTCGGTTTGCGCAATCCGGTAACAATGCGAGCGCGTCCGGTATGCGTTCCATCCAGAGGATTCGTCCCCGCCGCGCGCACTTTGACGAGGACCTCATTGTCTGCCGGAGTCGGCTTTTCGATTTCTTTGAGCTGCAAAACTTCGGGCGGACCGTATTCACAATAAACAATAGCTTTCATAGGATTATTCGGAGCAGCCGTGTAGCGATCGCAGTCATTGGTGGACGTCCAGTAGGCGATGAACACCCAGCCAACGAGCACGACAAAGATCACAAGCAGGCTCCATTTAAGGATACGTTTGAATTTCATAGGCCTAACGAGGCTTGCTCGTTCCATCGTTGTTCGTTCACGCCGACTCACGAGGAGCCATAGCATTAGTGATATTTCCCCGGGGCCGGCGAGCGCGAGGTTGTACGGATACAGATAGTGTGCGAGCGGTCGCCACAGAAGGGTCAGGTAACCCAGGCCGGCAAGCACCTCCAGCACGCCAATAATTCGAGGCAGGAAGGTTGACCTGAAAATGAGGTAGCCGATCAGGACACACCAGAATCCGAAGAACACCAGGCCGATGTCGTAGGCCTGCGCATTCAATTTGAGAAGCATGAGCGCCAGAGCCTGCAACTGTTCAGGCGCAAATGCGCTCAAGGAGCTCTTGCCTTGCAGGACGAGCAAGGGGGCGAGGTGAAAGAGACTGCTAAGGGCCCACATCGCGCATGCCATGAGCATGACGAACCCGGCGAGTAACGAGACGCTCCTATTGACCGGCTTAAAGAGACCATAGAAGAGAACCGCCCAAATGAGATGGAACGGCACAGTCATCAGGGAAGACACGAACCCCAGGCGAAATAGAGACTCGTGCGAGAGGATGTTGGCTGCCGTCGCGGTTGCGCTGGCGGGCACAACGAGCATGCCGAGAACGACCATTTGACCAAAAACTGACGTCAGGCTTCCGAGCAAATAGGAGACGCCAGCCATCCTGGCCTTGAAACGCGGCGACGCTTCTGCAATCCGTTTTGTCATTACAACTGTGCTCACACTTCTTTTCCTTGTGGGAGTGATTTAAGTAAGCGGATAGATGAATCAGACAGGTCCGCAATCGCAGTGGAGCTGGCCTGCCATCTAAACATCTGTTTGATTGTCATAGGCCTAACGAGTCAGGCCGTTTGGGCCGGCAATGCTCGAACATTTGCGCCTCTAATCAGAAGCCAAAGCATGATTGCCAGTTCCGCAAAGAAGGCTGGTTGCAACCAACCAAAGGCGGCGCCGTAGTAAGTTGAAAAAAACAACGCGATAGCACTGAGCGCTACATACGCGAAGCAGGCGATGATTAACCAGATTCCGATAAAGCGCGGCAGGAATCCGGAGCGAAAGACAAGCAAGCCGAAAGGAAAGAGCCAAACGCCCCAGAAAATCTCATTGATGAATTCTCCCTGACTGTGCAAACGCAGGAACAGCATCGCGAGCGCATCCCGTTGCGATTTGTCGAGCACGGAGAGAAACTCGCCGCCGCGAAAAAGAATAACCGCGGCGATGTTGTTCAGGGTATTGAGAAATCCGACTGCGGCGGAAACCAAAACGAATGCCACCATCAGCAAGGCCCAGGTCTTGTTTACGCTGCTTAGCAGACGATACAAAGCGATGCCCAGACAGATGAAGATCACGTGGCCGATAAGATCGCCGAAGATCGACAAGCGAAACATCGTCTCGTGCGCCAGGATGTTGTCAGCGGTGGCCACGGCGTTGCCATGAACGATGAGTTTGCCCGGAACATAGAGCATGCTGAACGGCGCCACGAGGACGAGCGACAGGTATAGGCGCCAGCGATGCGTGCGGACTTAACGGTGGGGTGCATCGATTTTCTCCTGTTGTTTTATTGTTACTTACTTGTTTGCCGGAAGCAGCCCGAGTTGTTGCATCATTGAAAGCTGATCAAACGCAGACCACTCTTCTTTGATTTTGCCGTCAACGATCCGCCAGATGGTGATGCCAGCTAGTTCCGCTCTCTTCCCTGTCGCCGGCAGTCCGTTACCCGTTCCAGTATTCGTGCCGCGAGCAATCCAGTAGATCGTGACCAAGTCGCCTTCGGCGATCAACTTCTCAGGCATGATGGTGATGTCGGAAAATGCCTGGTGCCAACCTTTCAGCGCCGCCTGATCTTCTTCCAAGGTGGCATCGCGATGGATGCCGTGGTTGACGAAGTCCTTGGCATAAAGTTGCTCTGCAAGTTCGAACCGGCCATGGCTGAGGATTTCTTCGAATGCCCGTCTCGCGATCGCCTTGTTTTGTTCCTGCAATGACGAGGCAAAGAGCGAACCAGCAAGCAGTAACAAACAAGCACTAACAGTTCTGATTATTTTCATGAGCTTTGGGATTTCGTGATTGAACTGAAGAGGTGAATCAAATCGGTCCGCGATAGCGGCGCAGCCGGATGGCTGCCGCAATGCAGATCACGGCGAATACCAGTCCGAGCCAAAGACTTGGTGTACTCAGGTATTTTCCAGGCGTGAGCTGGACCAGTGAGTCAATTGCAACGCTGCGATGCATCCGGAATGCGAAAGCGTGCGGCGCGAAACCGAGCAGCCGATTTTTCAGCATCGAGGCAAAATGCGACGTGCCGAACGTGATCTTCTCGAAAAACCCGATCGCCAGAAATGGGACAACTGCACAAAGAAACGTTGCGCGCCGCGCCCAGCCCGAGACCAACAGCGCCCAGCCGTAGATCGGCGCATGCCAGAGCGCAATCGCGCCCAATCCGTACAGCAGGATCAGAGATTGCTGAAATAATTGGAAATTCGTCCAAGTCGAGGTGGGACTCATGCCGTGAGTTATGAGGAGCACGCTGGTCCAAAGCAGCATGACAACTTGCGTTGCGACGATGATCGCAAACGTAACCAGCGGCAGAACGATCAAGGGAATTGTCGCCTTCGAGAGCAGTGTGGTGGGATCGGATACCGGCAGCGATTTCCAGAACAGGATGCTCCGGTCGCGGCGCTCGCCGTGCAACGCGTCGAGGCAATAGAATACGCCCACAACAAGCGCAGTGAAAATCAACATGATCGCTGCGACGTTGTACGGCATCTCGATCGCAGCGTGTGCCGTTGCCGGGTCAAGCAACAACACGGCGCGACGGCGTTCCGGCAGACCAATCGTGCTGACGAGGAAACCAAATAGCACGACTACCGCGACGATCAGCGGCGCGATATAGATCGAACGGTTCTCCCATAATTCCCGTTTCACCGACCAGTAGAACGGCCGCGTCTTAGCACTGTAGCCGGGGTCGCTGACCCCGGCAGATTCTGGCACAATGTCTGGATGGAGTATTCATCTAACTGCTCCTACTTGATCAGCCTGCCGCGCCGAAGTCTTGTGCGAAGCCGGGCTCATGACCGCGACAAACAAGTCGGCGATGCTTGGGGTGCGCACGTCACCGATAGCGGCGAGCTGGCTGCGATCGACGCGATCAAACAGCATGATACTGCGACCGAACACTTGCCGCTCTTGCATTGGCTTCAGTTCACGCGCTCCGGTCACATGATCGGGATGCACCATCACTTCGACATAGCGCGATTCGAACTCTTCCATGCTGCATTCGAGAACGATCTGACCGCGGTCGATGAACATGAGATCTGTGAGCACGTCCTGGACCTCTTCCACCTGATGCGTGGTCACCACGATGGTCCGGCTGCGGTCGAAATAATCGTTTAGCAGTGAATCGTAAAACTGCTTGCGAAACAAAATGTCCAGGCCCAGCGTCGGCTCGTCGAGCACGAGCAAGCGCGCATCGATCGCCATCACGAGCGCGAGATGCAACTGCGCCACCATGCCCTTCGACAATTCCCTAACTCTTTTCGTGCGCTTGATCGTCGTCTTCGCCAAGAAACCTTCCGCTTTCGCGCGATCGAATCGCGGATGCACGCCGGCGACATAGTCGAGCAACTGCGAAACGCGAATCCAACGCGGCAGCACAGCAACATCGGCGATGAAAGAGACATCGCGCATGAGCTCATCACGCGAGGACCAAGGGTCGCGTCCGAGCACTTTCAGTTCGCCCTGGTACGAAGTGAGACCCAGAATCGCGTTGAGCGCAGTGGTCTTGCCTGCTCCGTTCGGGCCGATAATTCCCAGGATGCGGCCTTCTTCGACACGCAAATCGATGCCGTCCAGCGCAACGGTTGTGCCGAACGTTTTGCGAAGACCACGTGCTTCAATGCAAGCCATGGCTGTCAGTGCTCCTTCTTTTTGGATCGCCCGGCGATTTTTAAGAGTTCTTCCGGGCTGAGGCCGAGTCGTCGAATTGTCGCGTGAACTCTCGGCCAATGTTCATTCAGAAATTTTTGTCGCTCGCCTTTCACCAGCAAACTGTGCGCGCCGGTTTTGACGAACATGCCCAGGCCGCGCCGCTTCTCGACGAGTTCCTCATCCACCAGTTCCTGGTAGGCCTTCAGCACAGTGAGTGGATTCACGCGGTACTCGGCTGCGACATTCCGCACCGATGGAAGCGGGTCGCCTTCTTTGAGCGCGCCGTCGAGAATCATGTGCACAACGCGATCGCGAAGTTGGCGATAAATCGGCTGATGATCATTCCATTCACGATTCATTCGCTATTTCAGAGATCCCTTCGGCCGAAATCTGCCGCCCGCTCCGGTTGACGACTTGCGTCTCATATGGTGTTCTAGTTAACTAGAACACCAGCTCACATGCAAGTTCTTTTTTTGGTTTTTTGGAGCGCACAATTTTTGTGTGCTGATAGCGCGCGGGGCATACTTGGCCCAGGCACCCCAGCCGGTAGGGCGCGTCACTCCGTGCGCGCCGATGGATCTAGCGAACTAACAGGTCCAACTGGCGGACATCCAGCCCAGCTTCGCGATAGTACTTCCGAGTCAATTCGAGAAGGGTGAATCCGTCTTCGTACGCTGCGAAGCTCCCATCTCGTGCCTTGTCGAGATAGATAAGGCCGCCCTCGACTACGAAAAGGGTTATCATCGGTTCGGGCGAGTCTTCCGTGATCACCAGTGTGTGAGCCTCACCGGCGGGTTCGTAGATGTAAGTTCCGGGCTTTGCAATCCAGTCATGCTCCAAGTATCGCCAGTGACCGCGCATCGTGTATCCATGAACGGTACCCACGTGATAGTGAGTTCCGACCATCGAGCCGGGAAGACCTTTCAGAACGACCGCGAACCCACCAGATGTGACGTTGAAGCAGCAGGGCTGGAACCAGACACCATCCGCATATGGGACCCAGAGACGGTCATCCTCCAGATTGGTGTTCGTAATGAAATGTTCGCGGCTCCTTCGATTCGCATCGAGACCGTCGGTGAAACTGTTGAAGACAGTGATGGGCATGTGTCCTCCTTTTCCGAGTCAATGATCGTCTCGTTTTATTTTTTCTCAGGCGATGGCAATGGAAGGTCCGAATTCCAAATATCGGCCACGACCTTCCATTTCTCATCGGGCTGCTTTTTCCAAACCTCCACGTACTTGCCATGGTCGGGAACCGGCTTGCCGCTCGCGTCGTTCATGGTCAGTTCGTACGTTCCGGTCGTGTAGGCGATGTCGCCAGACTTGGCCACTTCCACTTTGGTCGTCTTCCAACTAATGGCGAGGCCAGGACTGGCGAGCAGATCTTTCCAGGTGTTCCGGATCGCTTCTTTTGTTGTTGCGGCCGGAGCGTTCGTCGGCAACACGATGGCGTCCTCCGAATAGAAGGCGACAGTCTTCTCGAGGTCTTTGGTTCCGGCGGCTGCCGACCATTGGGCGTCGAGATCGCGAAGCGCTTGCTCGATGGCGCTCTTCGTATCCGCGGGCAAAACTGAACAGACAAACGTGAATGAAAGCAGAGCAACGTAACCGGCTAGGACAATCTTAATATTCATAGTGCCATCGAGCCGGCATTTTGCGTTGTCGTCAATGCTATTCGACACATGAATCAGGAACGCAGGCAGCAGCATGCCGGTGAGCGCTCAAGGATTTTCCGATTTTGTAAACAACGTGCACATTCCGTACTGGTGTAAACGGCTGAAAAGAGATAGCAGTGAGACAGATTACAAAGTC
Source organism: uncultured Verrucomicrobiae bacterium (assembly GCA_963725505.1). Lineage (GTDB taxonomy): Bacteria > Verrucomicrobiota > Verrucomicrobiia > Chthoniobacterales > UBA10450 > Udaeobacter. Next base: position 261,916 of record CAVRYN010000005.1, read on the forward strand.
GAAGTGAAACCGATCAAAGGCGCAAAACACGTGGGGCGAAGCAATGACAAGTGTCCGGTTGATGGCACAACGCTAGACCGTTACTCGATATTGTCGTTGGACTTCGAAGGTTGCCCGCAATGCCACGGAATGTGGCTGGTCAAAGATGAATTGCGAAAGCTGAAGAACAAAGCCCTGGAAGGAAGGCTGCATTGGCTGAACGATGAGATAGACAACGTCGAAAAAACCGCAGCGGTTCCGAGCAAGCGCGCTTGCCCGAAGTCGCACGGCAAATTGCTTTCGGTCGTCTTCGGGAAATCGTCGATCGTCATTGACTGGTGCCCAAAATGTCACGGTATCTGGCTCGATCGGGCAGAGTTTGATTCAATCCTTAAGTTACTTAAGTACGGAGGCTGCGAATGCGACGCGCAAGGACGTTGAAAAAGAAATAGTCCAGGACCTCAAAAAACTTTGGAAAGGTGGTCCGGAAAGCCGGGCGGCAGAAGTTGCGGATATAGCGGCAGCGGTTATGGCGTTAGCCAATGTCACGGTTTTTGAACATCCGGCTTTGTTTAGATTTTTGACAAATACTGCGGCTGCGGGCCGAAGTGTTGGCATGGATTAGATAGCCGCTGCGCCAATTCTCTTCCGGCCTAACGAATCGGTTGGGTCAGACTTCCGGCCTGACTCGATTCGAATGCGGTGCGGCCGATCGCCGCCTATCGATAGGGCGAGGGGGAAGGGTGCGGGTTGATCCACGCGGATGATGCTGTGCGCGGAGCTCGAACCCCTCACGCATCGAGTGACGCGCCCTTACCAAGGACAGTGGCGAAACAAGAGTGTCGAACTCAAGCCAGCGAACGCACTCAGGCGATAAATTTTCGCATGGCCTCGCCGCCGGGCTATCGCGGAGTTTCGCGCGGCGCGATACCGAGGGCTTTTTCAATCGCCGCCGGGTCATAAACTTTTCCGCCTTTGATTACTGTCGTGATCTTGTTGATGTCCTGGATGTTTTTCGTCGGGTCGCCATCCACGAGAATCATGTCAGCCAGCTTTCCCGGGGCAATGACGCCGTAGTCTTTGTTCACACCCATCACTAAAGCGGGCGTCCATGTCGCCATGCGCAGAACTTCAGCCGGAGCGATCCCGGCGCGCGCATAAAGCTCCAGCTCGTGGTGGAGCGTGTATCCGGGGAGTGCATCGGTTCCCGGGATAATTGTGACGCCCGCGTCATGAATTGCCTTGAGCAAGCGCAACATCGCCGGGAAAGCGTCGTGATAAGCCGCCTGTTTATCTGGCGGAACTTCGAGCGCGCCGCTCCGCATGGCGCGCCGCACCTGCGGCGGAAAGCGAGGCACGATTTCTTCCAGGCCAGGCGTGATCACGCTGGGGTCACCGCAAAAAAGTGCTTCGAAGACGTTTATCGTGGGATCCAGCACGGTGTGACGTTGTTGGAGAAAATCGATGAAGTCGCGCACCTCAGGTTTTTCCGGCGAAAAATCACGGGCACGTTCGGCGACTTTGATGAATCGGTCTCGATTACGCGTTTCCTTTACTTCCGGAAACAGAAAATTGAGCACGATAAAATTGAGGTGCTGAATTTCATCAGCGCCGCCTTCGATGAATTGGCGTGCTGACATAAAGGCAGGCACGTGCCCGCTCACGCGCAGTCCCCGCGCGTGGGCGCGATCGGCGATGATCGGAACCAGCTCAGGTTTAACCGAGGAATAAATCTTAATTTGCACGTAGCCGTGATCGGCATACCAATCGACGTCCTGAATCGCCTGCTCGGCGGTGTCGACGCGCATTTTGGTGGGGCCCGCAAACTCTCCGGTGCCGTCGATAATCCCTGCTTTCAGAACGCGCGGCCCCAGCTCGCTGCCATCATCGAAACGCGCGACCCGTTGGAGGAAGGCATCGGTGTCATTCGCCATGTCGCGCGCGCTGGTCACGCCATTGGCGAGATCGAGCGCGCCATCGTTGTCACTGAAATGCTGGTGATTGTCCCACAACCCCGGCATGAGGAACTGATCATGCGCATCGATAATCTCCGCGTTCGCGGATGGTTTAAGATCGGCGTCCGGTCCGACACGCACAATTCGCTCGCCGCTAATGAGCACGCTCGTTGCCGGCGTGACGCGAAGATCGCGCGGATCGAACAAACGCGCGTTACGAATGACCAGCTCGCCACCCGGGATGTGCGCAAGTGTGCGTGCGAGGCGCTCCCACCGCGCAGCATCGGTTTTTTGTTGCGCGTCGCGCAATTGCGGGATTGAACTCTCGACTCCATCCGGCACGACCGAAAACCAAGACGACACGGATGCGGCTGTGCCATTATGATCTAACCAAATCGCTTGCGGAGAAAATCCGAGGCCAGTGATGCGGTATTCGGTTAGTTCGCTGTTGCCAACAGTTACCGTTGCTGCTTGTTCGATCGTTGCCTCGCCTGCAGGCAACAGCGGCAGTTTGTGGTTCGGCGCTTTCAACAAGGCGCGCGCGAGCACACCGGAAAATTCCGGCGGTGCATTCATCGGCAGGTAGAAAGCTTCGCCGGCGACGGACTGCTCGCCTTGTTCGCTGCGATTCTTCCAACTCGCCCGGGCATCCTTTATTTCGAAATGTTCTTCGATTGGCGCTTTCATGTAATCATTGCCGTGGCCGTCGTATTCAATCGGCACACCGGCACCGTCGAGTTTCCAGGTAGCCGTTATGTGATCGCCGCGGCCGCGATCGTTATAGGAATATTCAGCGCGCATCGCGCCGTCAGTCTGGCGTTCCACGGTTTGCATGCCGGCTGGGTTGCCCTGAATGAAAATTTTGTCGGTGCGTTTTCCTCCGGACACCTGCTGAAACGCTGGCGTGAGTCGCAACAACTGATACGCAGACAAAACAAAGGCAATGACTGCGGCGCTGATGATAAATGTCGCGAACTTACGGCGGCTCCAATATGGGATGACATCGCCGGGCGACAGATCCTGCGTTCGCTTCATCCCCTCGGGTGTCATCTCAAAATTCCACGAAACGAACACCGCGAATGCAAAACCAAGCGCCAACAACGCCACAAGCGCTTTCATCATCCACCCAGGCGCCTCAAAGATCCGCAAGAGAATCGATGCAACCGCAATCAGCAGCCACGACACGACCGCATAAACGAGCGCCACTTTATCAACGTGGCGCCGCTTGAACTCGGCGAAGAACGACGTTTTCTCGCTCATAGCGTTGCCGGGAAAGCCATTCTTGTGACCAGGTTTTTGTAACGTGGATCATTGCGGAGCTCGCGCAATAAGGGATCGACTCGAATGGCGAGCGTGCCGGTATCGTGACTGTCGTACGAAATCTGCAACCACTCAAAAGCTTTATCTGTCTCGCCGCGCAGCGCGTAAACGTCAGCGATTTGATAATCCAGTTGACCTCGACCGGTCGCGATCAGATCTGCCAAAGCCGCGTCGGCCTCGACACGATCTCCGCGGACGTAATGGGCGAGCGCGATTAGGAAGCGGCGATAGCCTTCGTCCGGTTCCAATTGCGCTTCACGCAATGCCGTCTCGCCGTCGCCGCGCTGAACAGCGACCATGACCTGCCAGCGATGGCTCGAAGCAGCGGTAGGCTGCAATTCCGCGGCTTTCCGCGCCACTGCGTCTGCTTCATCCAGTTTGCCTTCAAACCAAAGGATGCGGGCAAGATTATTCTGCGATTGGTAGGCCAGCGGATCGAGTTCCACCGCCTGTCGAGCTAGCTTCTCAGCCTCATCTAGGTTACCCAGATAAACGATGACTCGCGCGAGCAAATCATTCGCGGTCGGATTGGCCGGCGAAAGTTCCCGGGCGCGCTTCAGTTCACTTAAGCCTTCGATAAACTTCCACTCGGTAAAATAGCGAACCCAACCGAGCGCGGCGTGCGCTTCGGCCAGCTCGGGTGCGATCGCGACCGCTTTCTCCGCATCGCTCCGTGCCTTCGGCCACGTGGTCTTACCCTGGCCGGCGAGATCGCCGATCAAAGTCCACGCCTCAGACCGCTCCGCGTAGGGCAGCGCATAGTTTGGGTCGAGGCGGATCGCTTCATCGAAATGAGCGACAGCTCTGCGGTAATCGTCGAGATTTCGGCGCTGGAAATAGTAATGACCGAGCAGATAGGCGTTGTGCGCCTCGGTGCTTTTTGTTTGGGAATTTGCAGTCGGTCGCTTGTCGGATCCGAGCAACGTCATCTTCAAGGATGCTGCCACCGCCGCCGCGATTTCCTGCTGAACTGCGAAAATATCCTTTAGTTCGCGATCGAAGGTTCGCGTCCACAGCTCGATTCCGTCCGCAGCGTTCACCAGTTCAGCAACGATACGCACCTTGTCCCCCTGCTTGCGGACCGTGCCTTCCAGAAGCGTAGTCACTCCAAGCTTCTCACCGATCGTTTTGGGTTCCTCTTTTCTTTCCTTGAACCGGAAGGAAGAGCTGCGACCAATGACTTTGAGCCCGCTGATTTGAGCCAGAGCTGCGATCAGTTCTTCCGAGAGTCCATCCGAAAAATATTCGTCCTTCGGATCGCCGCTCTCATTAAGCAATGGCAGCACCGCGATGGACTTCCCGGGAATCGCTGCAGCCGCCTCGCTCTGCTCGCCGCGCCGTAGCTCGGCGGAGGCGGGTCGAGGCGTTGCACGCCCAGCAGTGTAGCGGCCGAGAAAGAACAAACAGACAGAGACCGCCGCACCGATAAGGACAACATAAATCCAAGCGGCGCCGCGGGACCGTTGTCCCGCAGCGTCGGCAGCTTCTGTGCGTTTGATCCCTTCGGGCGTCGCTTCAAATGCCCATGCGATTACAAGTGCGATCGGAAAGCCGATGATGAGCAGGAGAACCACCAGGCGCACTGCCCAATTGGGGATTTCGAAGAATGGAAAAATCTGGCTGGCGATTTGCATCAGCAGCCATGCGACGACGCCGTACGCAATCGCAACCTTGTAAACATTGCGCCGCTTCAGCTCGGAAAAGAAGTTCATTATCGATTTTGGCCGGTGATTTTTTGGACTAACGCATCAAATCGCGGCTGGCCGCGCAGTTCATCAAGCTGCGGATCGACCTTGATCACGAAAAGATAATTCGTATCGCCACGCTGAAAAGCGCGCTCCAGCTCGTCGAGCGCGCGTTCTTTGTCGCCTAGACCAAGATAAACGAGTGCGATCGCATATGGCGCGACGTATTTCGATTTCGCTTCCTCGTTTAGCCACACGAGAATCTTTTGCGCTTCGTCTTTTTGCCCATTGCGCGCATAGGCTTGGCCGAGCATGGCGCGCGAGTAATGGTCGTGATTTAAGTCAAACGCTTTTTGAAATTCAGGAATGGCTCGGGCAACGTCTCCTTTAAATTGAAGTATCTCGCCAAGATAGTAATGAGCCAGGAAGAAACCGGGGTCTATCTCGAGCGTCTTGCGGGCCTGCGCTTCAGCTTCGTCGTAACGGCGCGCAGTAAAATAAATCCAACCTGTGTCGGCATTAATGACCAACGAAAGTGGATCGAGCTCGATCGCGCGTTTTGCTTCCGAGATGGCTGGATCAAATTGGGCGAGTGTCATGTGCGCCAAGGCAAGCCAGTGATGCGCGGTCGCATAGTTTGGCTTCAACTCCGCCGCACGCTTCAGCTCGTCCAGCGCGCGATGGAGATCGAGTTCGAGGGTCGTAAGCAACCCAAAAGAAGCGTGGGCTTCGGCTAACGAATCGTCGAGGTCGAGCGCTTTCTTCAGAGCTGATCTTGCCGGCGGAAGTGATTCAGCCGGAGAAACAGCGGCGTATGAAGAAAGAAGTAAGTAGGAGTCGGCCAAGCCGACATAGGCCAGCGCATAATTCGGATCTTTGGCGATCGCTTGATTAAAATAGTCGATCGCTTTGCGTAGATCGGTGCCAGTCCGCTTATTCCAAAAGAACCGGCCCTTCAGATAAAGTTCGTACGCTTCCGGATTCGCGGTCGGCGCTTTCGCAATCGAGCTTTTCTCCGCACCGGTCAACTTGGCCTCCAATGCTTCAGCAATCGCTTTTGCGATCTCACTCTCGACCGCAAAAATGTCAGTGAGTTTGCGATCGTAAGTGTCAGCCCACACATGCGCGTCCGTCATTGCGTTGATAAGCTGCACATTCACGCGAACCTGATCGGCCGCTTTTTGGACGCTGCCTTCGAGAATGTTGGTCACGCCGAGTTGTTTGGCGATCTCGGGAAGATTTTCCGGCGTGCTTTTAAAGTGCTGCGTCGACGTGCGCGAAATCACCTTGAGATCAGCGACTTTCGCGAGCCGTGTCAGAATTTCATCCTGAACGCCTTCGGCGAAATAAGCGTTGTCGGGATCGCGACTGAGGTTGTCGAACGGAAGAACAGCAATCGATTTATTTGAAATTCCGTCGCCTGCCGCCGTTTTATCTCCTACACTATAGCGACCGAGAAAAAATAATCCGATTGAGATCGCGGCGCCGATAACGATCACATAAATCCAAACATGTTTTTTTCGTCGAGCCGTTCCTGGCATCGCATCTGCGGTTTCGGTGCGTTTAATTCCCTGCGGTGTGATCTCAAACATCCATGCCAGAACGCACGCGACCGGTAGACCGAGAATGATAAGCAGGACAATCAAACGGATCGCCCAGTTTGGAATGTCGAAGACCGGAAAAACCTGGGCGATTCCCTGCGAGAGAGCCCAGCCGGCGACGATGTAGGCAATCGCGACTTTGTAAACATTGCGCCGCTTGAGTTCGGCGAAGAAGTTACGATTACTCATGTTTGGCGACGCTCTTTCTAGCTCAGCGTACTGTAGAACGCGATCGTGTAGCCAATCACCATGGCCAAGAGGCAGAAACCGGCCACCCACTGAATCCAGCGCTTGCGCGAGACCAGCCCGAGCACAGACGGGACCAACATCGGCAGAACGGTCAGATTTTGCTTAACGAATAGTCCGACATTAGGTGTCTTCAGAAAATCGAGATTGGCGAGCAATGACAGAATAAAAGTAGCGAGGAGAGCGCCATAGATATAACGCCGCTGGCGCCAGAAAAAATCTTCCAAGTCGATTTCGCCGTGATCCGGAGTCTTGGGCCCCACCCATGCGCAAATCAAGAACATCGAAACCGCGAGCAGAAACCCGAGCGTGATGGAAGCAAGGTCCCAGACCTTGATCGAACGAAAATCCCAAAGGGACAACCAATTACCGAAGACCAAAAGAATGGCGTTGGTCATTCCGAGCGCGAGCAATCCGGAAAATTTCACACGGTCGCGCGCCACGATCAGTTCGGCGATGCGCGCGAGCAGATGCGTGAGCGCCAAGGCATAAACGAACGACAGAAGCGCTGTGACATGTTCAAACGCGCTCATCCGAATCTATTCTTGTAAACGTAGCGCCGCTTCAACTCGGAAAAGAAATGGATTGGCTCACGTCCCCGCTCGCCAACGGCACTCCGCCCGGGTCGTGATCCCGACCCGCCCGTCGATGTCTCTCGGCTCCCGCCGGTTCCATGGTCGATCTTCACTGCTTGACAAAAATCTTGTCCACCAACGCTTCAAACTGCGGATCGCCGCGGAGCGGGTCGAGCAGCGGATCAACCTTGATCCAATTAAGATCGATGTTCTCACGCTCCTGGGAGCAGCGTTCCAAATATTGAATAGCCGTCGTCTTGTCGCCGAGGCCGATGTAAATCAAAGCGAAAAGGTAGCCACGAACGAATTCGTGCTGCGCGGTCTCGCTTAACTTTCGCAAAATCTCCCGAGCCTGCTCCTTCTTTCCCGTTTCGGCGTACGCCCGGGCAAGCAGGGCTTGAATCTCCGGATCGTTATCGAGCGATGCGGCTTTTTCGTACTCAGCGATGGCGCCGGTCGAATCGCCTTTGAGATAAAGCGCTTCGCCTAAATTCCAGTGCGCATAGGCAAAATTTGGGTCGAGCGCGAGGGTAGCCCGTAATTGCGCGATTGCGTCATCATAGCGACGACTCAGCATCAAAGTGCTTCCGAGGTCCGCATTGATAATGAGCGAAAGCGGATCCAGCTCGACCGCGCGTTTACCTTCTTTGATCGCTTCATCAAACCGACCCATGGTGACGAGCAGGCTATTACTGAACCAGTGATGCGCCGTGGCATAGTTGGGATCCAACGCGATCGCGCGCTGAAATTCCTTTTCCGACGCGGGCGGATTGAAGTCGTTCATACAATACAGGTTCCCGAGTGCGGCGTGGCCTTCGGCAGATGTTTCATCCAGTTCGATCGCACGTCTTGCCGCGGCGCTGGCTTTGGGAAAAAAATCCCTGGGCATGCCGGCACCAAAAAGCGGTATCAAAACATAAGACTGCGCGAGACCCGCGTAGGCGTTCGCGTAGCTCGGGTCAGCATCGATCGCTCGTTGGAAGTAGTTAGCTGCCGTCTTGAGATCGTTACCGGTGCGTTTGTTCCAGAAGAAGCGGCCTTTGAGGTAAAGCTCATACGCTTCGGAATTCTCCGTTGGCTTCTTCGACATCGCGCTTTTCTCCGACCCGGTAAGTTTCGCTTGCAGTGTCTCCGCGATCGTCTTGGCGATGTCACTTTCGACAGTGAAGATATCGGTCAATTTGCGATCGAAGGTGTCGGCCCAAAGATGCGCGTCGTTCTGAGCATTGATCAACTGCACATTCACGCGCACCTGGTCGTTCGACTTCTGCACGCTCCCTTCCAAGATGTGCGCTACGCCCAGTTGCTTTGCGATCTGAGGAAGATTATCCGGCGTGCTTTTGAAATGTTGCGTCGATGTGCGCGAAATCACTTTGAGATCGGCGACTTTCGCCAACCGCGTGAGGATTTCATCCTGCACGCCTTCACAAAAGTAAGTGTTATCCGGATCGCGACTCAGATTTTCGAACGGAAGAACAGCGATACTTTTTTCGGGGATCGCCGAACCGGTAGGAGGCGCTTCGACCGATGCGTCCTTCTTACCAGAAAGTTCGCGCTGCAACTCATCGGTGATTTTCTTGGCAACTGCGCTCTTGATGGTATCGGCCAACGAAGGGGACGCAGTGGCGCTCGGTTGAGGCAGTGTCGCTAACCCACGTTTGTCGAGCGTGCGCATGATCGCGGGGGCGAAAATCACTGACACAATGGCAAGCACGAAGATGAGTGCGATGAGCAATCCCGACGATAATGAAGATCGCGCGCGCAAGCGGAGAGAGTCCTTTGCGCGCGCCTTTCGAGCAGGGCCCGAACGCTCCCGCGCACTTTCCCGATTCGCGTCGGCGGCGTGGGATTGCCAATTGTCTCGGCATAAAGATTAACTAACGAGACAACAACTCCGTGTTTCACTTCCACGTCGCCCAGTTCGTGCAGATACGGCTGCCAACGACGCTGTTGCGCGAGATCGTCAGCTACGCGTTTGCTAACGAGAATGTGGCCGGCATCCCCGCAATCCATCACCCGCTGCGCGATGTTGATGCCTACGCCGGCAATGTTTTCGCGCTCGTTTGCATCCTTCACGTGATGGACCGGGCCGCTGTGGATTCCCATTCTCACCGGCAGACTTGGCTGCGCGCGCAAAGCGTGGCTGATCTCCAAGGCGCATTCGACCGGCTCTTCCACTGACCCGGTGAAAACCAGCGCCATGCCATCGCCGGTCGGCAAAATGGTAAGCTGTCCTGCGGCCTCGGCCTCGCGCGCCGCCTCGGTGTTGCGGACAATCTGATTTAACTCGTGAAATGCTTCTGATTGTTCGTCGGTCAGTAGCTTGGAATAGTCGACGATGTCCATGAAGAGCACATGCGCAATCTCCAGGCGCTGCTTCGTTTTCTGCTCGTCCGCCATGATGCGATTGCGAAATTTCCGGGCTTCAGCGGCAACCATCTAGTCGATTCTTCATGACTCGAGCGAAGACTTGTGCTCAGTCTAAACCGACCTTTTTCAGTATCGCCTGGAAACGCGGCTCGTTGCGCACATCTATCGTAAATCGGATCAACCTTTAGATACCAACAGGCGCTCTCCTGATCCTGATAAGATTTGTCCAGCCAATCCAAAGCTTTCTCCTTTTCGCCAAGTCCTAGATGAATGTCAGCGAACGCTGTCGAATTGACGTATTGCCGTTCTGCCATCTCTTCGAGTTCACGCAAGATCTGCTCAGCTTTCGGTCGATTTCCAGAAATGGCATAAGCGTAACCGAGGAGTCCTTGATACCATGCACCGGTAACCACCGTTTTAGATTTTTGAAATTCTGCGATTGCGCCTGCCGTGTCGCCTTTCCACAGGAGGCAGCAGCCTAACAAATGATGAGCGAGCGTTGCAGCGGGATCCAGTTCGAGCGTCTTTTTGATTTGGACCATTGCATCGTCATATCGACGTGCGTGATACAGGAAGTACGCCAGAGCAGCTTGAAAGAACGAATTCAGCGGATCGAGTTCGATCGCTTTCTTGTCTTTCGCAATCGCCTCGTCTAATCGACCAAGCCCGCCCAGAAACCATGCATATATTTCATATGCCCATGCCAGATTAGGATTTAGTTCGATGGCGCGGTCGAATTCAATCTGGGCATTCCGCCAATCGAAAGCACCGCCAAGTGCGCAAGCAAGGGAAAGGTGCGCTTCCGGCAGTTCCGGGTCGAGCTCCAAGCGCTTTTTGCGCGAACTCCTTCTCTTTAACCACCGCTTCTTTGCTCGGCATCACGACTCCTCCCATATAGGCGTAGGTGTCGGCAAGGCCGCAATAGGCCAACGCATAGTCGGGATCGAGCTTCAGCGCCTGCTCGTAATAGCGGATCGAGCTGGTCCAGCCGGCTTCGCTGTATTTGCCAAATTCATAGCGTCCCAGCAGATAGAGGCGATGAGCCTCCGGGTTCTCGGTCGGCTTCTTCGCCAAAGCGCGAGCTGCTTCGACACCTAACTTGATTTGCAGGGCCTCGACAACGCGCTGGGCCACGTCGCTCTGAAAGGTAAAAATATCTCTTACGTCGCCGTCGTAATCTTCCGACCAGAGATGATAACCGTCACTTACGTTGATGAGTTGAGCGGTGACGCGCAGCTTCTCCCCGGCTTTGCGAACGCTTCCTTCCAACACTGTATCGACATGCAGCTGATCACCGACTTTCCGGAAAATATCCGTCTTCGGTTTTGCCCTTGAAAGCGAAACAAGATGTCCGTCCCGGCACGCGCAGCCCTGGTACCCTGGCCAGCGCGTTAATTAGTTCCTCGGTCATCCCGTCGCTCAAATACTCGTCGTGTTTGTCCGCGCTCATGTTGACGAACGGCAGCACCGCGACGGATTTGGCTGGCGCAGCCCCCGGTGCTGTTTGTCCCTTCGCTTTTGCCTGTCGAAATTTCTCCGGCAGTTCCGGATTGCCAGCTTCGTCACCGTAAAGATTCAGGAGTGAGATGCGCAATCCGTGTTTTACTTCGCATTCGCCGAGTTCGTGCAGAAGCGAGCGCCATTGTGAGTAGTGCTCCAAGTCATCGGCGACACGTTTTGAAACAAGGATATGTCCGGCATCGCCGCAATCCATCACTCGCTGCGCGATGTTGATGCCCGCACCCGCGATGTTTGCTTGCTCGTTTAGATCGACAACTTCATTAACAGGCCCGCTGTGAATTCCCATGCGCACGTGAAGGTCGGAGTGATTTTTTAGTTCCTTGCTAATTTCCAGCGCGCACAAAGCTGGCGCTTCCACATTCGTGCGAAAAACTAGTGCGGCGCCGTCGCCGGTCGGTAACCGCACCAACTTCCCTTCTGCTTCGGCCAGACGAAACTGTTCGGCGCTGCGGACGATTTTCCTTAACGTTTGAATCTGCTCGCTTTGTTCGTTGATGAGCAACTTCGAGTAACCGACGATGTCGATGAACAAGACGTGTCCGATCTCGAACTTCACGTCTGAAAAATGCTCGGACGGCATAAAAGATTTATTCTTATCTGGAAACTGGGCCTTTAACGAGTCGATTCCGGTCCGAGAAATTCGTTCTCATCCGCCCGCGACCTTGTAAACATTGCGCCGCTTCAGCTCGGCGAAGAAGTTGCGTGGATCCATGTTTTAGGTCGAGAGCGATAGGAATGGTTACTTTCTCGCCAGGACGTAAATGATCCACGGAGCAATCGATGTCTCGGCCAACCAATGGTATGGCTCATTCTTTCGCCCGAGCGGTGTGTAACGAGCGATAAGGTCGAGTTCAGCGGCAGCGAAAAGTTTCAAATAGTCCTCGTGGAACCAAACGACGTCAACGACGGGACGCGCATCCGGCACGTCCTTCATCACGATCCGCACCGGCGAGCCGCCCTTGGCGCGACGATTTTCTGGAAAGTCTTTAGTGGTGAAGGATGCCCATTCATGGATGTAGATGGCCGGGGTTGAGCCGAGCAAGATGATGCGCCCGTCGTCGTTCAGTAATTGTGAGAGGCGACGCAGTAGTTCGCATCGCTTGAGGACATCGGGAATGTTGTCAAAAGCAAAGGCAGAAAGAATCAGATCAAAGCGAGTTCGACCGAAGGCACTAAAGTCGCCGTCATCGGCTAGGATATAGCTTCCGTCAGGATCCGCGGAGGTCGCCAGTTGGATCATTCGTGCTGAGATGTCGAGCCCGGTCGCATTGAACCCGAGCTTTTTTAGAAACCGCGTCGAACGCCCAGCCCCGCATCCGAAGTCAAGGACTTCGCTTCCGGCAACGTGTTTGTCGATTATCGCCGGCAGATCGCGATATGCCAGATAGTATGTTCCGGGAAACTCGAGAGTCGCGTATGCTTCGGCCCGCTGTGCATCGTCGTAGACATTGGAGAATGACATGGCTGGTTCTACCTCATGGCTCAGCAAATCTGATCTTGCGTACGCTCAGCTATCGACAGCACATGGCCGATCTCGAACTGAATCTCCTTTGTGGCGTCGGCGGCCATGATCATTTCGGCGCGAGCGACGCGACGATTTCTTTAAAGTGCCAAAAGAACCACGGATTAAACGGATAGCACGGATAAGGCTCAGGCATGAAGATCAGGATTGTCGTGTTCGCCAGGCTCTCGCGGACGCAATATGCGTTTCCATTCCAATCGCGCATTCTTAAAATTAAGCAGAAGGGCCAGATCCAACCCTGTGATATTTAGATACCCGAGCATTTGAGCTACGGGCGTGTCGGTGAAACAGGCCGCCACTTTGGGATCGACGATCACAGCATCATCAACAATCAGATCAGGAATGAGGTTGCCAATTAATTCGCCGCGATAGAAAACAGGAAATGCTCTTTGGATCGAAAGACTGTGGCCACGCCGTTTCAATTCGATGATCATTGCGCGTTCCTAGTCCCGCAGCGCGGGATCATCCAGGCCGAGTCTTAACTCGTTGAGCACATCCATTGCGGCCCCGATGATTTTGCCACTCAACTCCTCGTAAATCATCTCTTCATCCGTTTTATCCGTGTGATCCGTGGTTTAATTGTCTTTCGGTGCGAGTGATTGAACGATTTTCAAAGTCTCAAAAGAACCACGGATTAACCGGATAGCACGGATAACAAAGACTCTTGCACTCAACTCCTCGTGGATCATTTCCTCATCCGTTTTATCCGTGTCATCCGTGGTTCAATGGTCTTTCGGTGCCAGCGACTCTACGATTTTTTCGAAGCGCGGATCGCCGCGGAGCGGGTCCCACACCGGGAACAGTTTTAAGGCACCGTAGCTCAGCATCTGCGATGCGGCGGGAGCACGCAGCCCAGCTTCCAGTTGCTGCAAGGCGAGCTCTTTGTCGCCGGCCCAAGCTGCTGTGATCGCGAAATATTGAAGGACGAGGCTGCCGTTGATGACATCTTTTTCCACCGGCATGAGCGCGATCGCTCGACGGCCTTCCTCCAACGCCAGGTCTCTCCGCCCAAGAGCAGCGTCGATTAAGCCGAGGACGCAGAGTGTGGGGCCGTAGTCCGGCTGCGCCCACACGATCTTTTCCTGCTGGGCGCGAGCCGCTTCAAACGCAGTGCGCGCTCTCGCCTCATCTTTGGTCATGCGCGCCAGCAACCCTTCACCAAAGCTGCGGCTCAGAAGAATCGTGGATTCGCCCCAGGATGGATTGTCGCCCAGCGCGACGAGTGCTCGTTCGGCCGCAGCCGGATCGCGTTCGGCCAGAGCGCAAAGGAACCAGACGTCCGCGGCACTGGCGATGGCGCCCGCCCCTTGCGTGAGGATTGCATCAATTGTCTGGTGGAGCGGCCGGGTGTCTCCTTTCCAGCAGAGATAATACAGTCCACGATCCGCCCGCATTTCGACGTTGTCGGGCACGATCGCTGAGGCGCGATCCAGCGCAGCGATCGCCTCGGTATAGCGCTGCAGGTATCGGTAACTGGGCGCGATCTGTCGCAGAGTAAAAAAGTTACGCGGGTCCAGCTCCACCGCGCGCTCCAGGTTTTGCAGACCTTCCTCCTGCTGGCCGCGCCGCCGCAGAATGTAGCCGGTGAGTTCGAAGATACGCGGATCATTGGGTAACGCTCGCCGCGCGATCTCCAATTCGGCCAGGGCGCCGGCGTAGTCGCGCAGCCCGTAGTAGAGATATTGTGCGCGAGCCAAATGCGTTTCGGCAGCATCCGGCCGCAACCGGGTCGCGGCTTGCACCGCAGCTTCAGCCAGGGCCAGCCGCGTGGGAGTGTGATCAGACCCCAATACTGCATAAATGATTTCGTGCGCGTTGGCGAGCTGGCAGTAAGCGTCGAAAAATGAGGGATCGCGCTTCACCGCCTCGTCCAGTAGTTCAATTGCCTTCCGCAGGTCTGGCTCAGCCGTCGCGCTGGAAGCTGCCGTGAGGAGAAGTGACTTCGCCCGGCTGTAAAGGTCGAAAGCGGCCAGATCAGTCGTGGGCGGCTGTTCGATGGCTTTCTTCTCGTTAGGCGAGAGCTTCGCCTGCAACTGATCGGCGATCGCCTTGGCGATCTCGCTTTGGATGGCAAACACATCGGCCAGATCGCGATCGTAGGTTTGCGCCCACAGATGCGCGTCGTTCCGAGCGTCGATCAACTGCGCGTTCACCCGAATCTTGTTGGCGGCACGTTGCACGCTGCCCTCCACCACATGCGCGACACCTAATTCTTCACCAATCTTGCGCAGATTGCGCGCGACTCCGCTCTTATACTGCATCACCGAAGTGCGGCTGATAACCTTCAGATCCGCAATCTTTGCCAGGTCGGTGAGGATCTCATCCTGCACGCCATCAGTGAAAAAAGCGTTTTCTTTGTCGCTGCTCAAATTCTCAAATGGCAAGACTGCGATGCTTTTCTCGACGATGCCTGACACCGACCGAATCGGGCGGCGCAAAAAGACAAATTGACCTCCGACAATTGCCCCCAGCACGAGCAGCGCGACTGCAACCGCCGCCCAGCGCACATGAGCGCGGTGTTTCTTAATTGTCTCAAACTTCTTCGGCGTTGCGGCGTTGCCCACTCCATCGCCAGACAGATTTACCACACCAATGCGGACGCCGTGCTTGACTTCGCACTCACCAAGATCGTGCAGAAGCGAGCGCCACCGCGGATATTGCTCCAAATCTTCCCCGACATGCCGTGATAGCAGGATGTGACCGGCATCGCCACAATCCATGACTCGCTGAGCAATGTTAATACCCGCACCAGCGATGTTGGCTTGCGCATTTAGGTCCGTGATTTCGTTAACCGGGCCGCTGTGAATGCCCATCCGCACCGGAAGTTCGGGATGACGCTTTAGCTCTTTGCTGATCTCCATCGCACAGAGCACCGGCGCTTCCGAATTGTTGCGAAACACCAGAGCCCCACCATCTCCGGTCGGTAACCGCAGTAATTTGCCTTCGGCTTGAGCCAGCCGGAACTGCTCGGTTCCCCACACGATCTCTTTTAGCTTCTGGAGTAGCTCGCTCTGATCGGTGATGAGCAACTTCGAGTAACCGACGATGTCGATGAACAGGACATGTCCAATCTCGAATTTCACGTCTGAGGAAGACTCGGGGGACATGAAGTTCGTCTTTCTATCTCAAAACTCGCGACGTAACGAGCCTATTTCGACTCGAGACGTTCGATTTGAACGGCCAGAAATTTACAATCTGAGGAATACCCGGACCAAATGAGATTACTGATCTCAAAACCTGCGACTCGAAAAAGCTATCCCGATTCAAGAACGCCCTTTCCCTCACGGCGATCTTCATTCCTTTGTTGTCGCAGTGTTCGTGAACTAATGTGAATCGTTCTATTTCCTTTGTGTAGAGCCTGCGGGCGGAGACGGAGACGCGCCCGGCGCTGGCAGATCCGAGCTGAACATGTCGGTGCTCACTTTCCATTTGCCGTCGGCTTGTTTTTTCCAAACCTCGCAGTACTTGCCCTTATCTTTGCTGGCGTCTTTCATCGTCATCTCGTAGGTGCCGATCAAATACCCCATGTCGCCGGACTTCGCCATTTCCACGCGACTGGTTTTCCAATTGATTTCCGTCAGGCTGTCGAAAAACCCTTTCCACAAATGTCGAATGCCATCCTTTGTGGTCACCGCAGCCTGATTTGGCGGAAGCACAACCGCGTCATCGGCGTAAAACGACACCGTCTTATCGAGATCTTTGGCCGCAGCGACTCTTGACCACTGCTCATCGGCGTCACGGACCGCTTTCTCATCGGGGCCTGCAGCAAACCCCACCGTTACCGGAAGTAAAGCAACACAAACGACCAGAATGAATTGTTTTGTTTTCACGGGTCAATCGAAGTCTGGCCGGGGAACGATCGTCAAGACTTCTTTGGGCGTTTCCTGGTTATCGGTTATTTGTTGGGGCGAGCCGAGACAGGGTCTGTTCAGCCTTGGGACGAACAGCGTTTCGAACTTGCCGATTTCCTGACTGCTCGAAACTCCGAACCGGATATGTCAAAAGAGCTTTGATTTGTTTTCGTTCGATTCGTGTGTTTCGTGGGCGAAAATTATACGGACAATCAAATGGCAAATCAAAAGACTGAGTCGAAACGTTTGCTGTCACACATCATTGCGGAGTGGGCCTGCGCGCTGAAATACGAACATCTTTCGGCAGAGGCGATTCAGGCCGCGAAACTATTCTGGTTTGACTCCATCGGCTGCGCGCTCGGCGGAGGTCAGCAGGAGGACGCAAAGATTTTGCTCAAGCATTACCGTGCGATGTCCGCCACGGCGGACTCGTCCCGTGGCGAGGGCGGGGGCACTGGCACCGCGACCGCATTTGTTTCCGGCTTCAAAACGAACCCCGTCGACGCTGCGTTTCTCAATGGGCACATGATCCGCGCGATGGATTACAACGACATTTATTGGAAAGCCGATCCGTGTCATCCAAGCGATCTCATCGCTGCGCCTTTGGCGCTCTGTGAAAGCGAGGGACTGGTTGGAAAGGATCTGATTCTCGGCACTGTCATCGCGTACGAAATTGAAATGCGGCTGTGCGAAATCGGGCGACCAGGACTCGTCCGGTGGCGAGGGCGGCGGGAATGGCAAAGCGACCGCGTTCGTGTCCGGCTTCAAGACTAACCCGGTCGACGCGTCATTTCTCAACGGCCACATGATTCGCGCGATGGATTACAACGACATTTATTGGAAAGCGGATCCGTGTCATCCGAGCGATCTCATCGCTGCGCCGCTCGCGCTCTGCGAAAGCGAAGGATTGAGCGGTAAAGATCTGATTCTCGCCACGATCATCGCCTACGAAATCGAAATGCGTCTGTGCGAGATCGGGCGTCCGGGCGTGCGCGAGTACGGCTGGCATCACGCCACGCTTGAGCGCGTTTCGCTGCGCCCGTCGCGGCGGGTCGCGTGCTGAATCTCACGCCGGAGCAAATGATGTCCGCCATCGGCATCAGCGCGTCGCGAACATTTTGTCCCGGCGCGGTGACGGCAGGCAAGCTGACGAACATGAAAAACACAGTCGATCCATGGGCGGGCCGGATGGGCGCTGAGAGCGCGCTGCTCGCCCGCGAAGGATTTTCCGGGCCCGAGCACATCATCGACGGCAAGGAAGGTTTGTTCGCCGTGTTCGGCCATGTGCAATACAAAGGACAACCGGCGAGCTTCGACGGCGAAGGATTAGTCAAAGACCTGCCAACCTCGCCGAAGTCGCACTATCGAATTCTCGATTGCGGAATGAAGAGTTTCCCTATCGAAGCGCTCAGCCACTCGCCGCTGACTGCGATGATGAAGACGGTCAAGGAAAACAACATCAAGGCCGACGACGTGAAGGAAATCAAAGTGGAAGTGATCGCGCGCGCCGCAGACATCCTTGGCGATCCGCACAAATATCGGCCGACGTCGAAGGAAACCGCCGATCATTCACTGCCGTATTGCATGGCTGTCGGTCTGGTCGATGGCATGGTGACGCCGCTGCAGTTCCGGGAAGAACGGGTGCTTGATCAGTCGCTGATTCCGATCATGGACAAAGTGAAAGTGGTCGCGAACGACGAATTCGAAGCGCTCTTTCCAAAATTTCAGCCGAGTCGCGTAACAATCACAACGAATGATGGAAAAGAATATTCAACGCGCGTCGATGTCCCGAAAGGCGATCCGCGCGATCCCATGACCGAGGATGAAATCGCGGTAAAATTCACCGCGCTCGGTGGCGACGTGCTCGGCAAGGATCAGTGCGAAAAGTTGCAGAAGGTCATCATGAACCTCGACACTGCCGAGAAGCTTGATCAACTTCTGGAGCTTACAATCGCGCACGCCTAAATCGGATTTGTCTGGGTAGCGCACGCGTCTCGCGTGCTGGTTTCGGCGTCGCGCCGAAATAACCCTTTTCCTGCGTACGCTAAACACAATTAAAGTCCGCGATGGCGCGACGCCATCGCCCACACGCGAGACGCGTGCGCTACCCGGAGCCGCCGAATTGGATTCCCTGAGCCAAGGGCAGCTCACTGGAGAAATTGATCGTGTTGGTTTGGCGGCGCATGTAATACTTCCAGCAATCGCTGCCGCTCTCCCGTCCGCCACCGGTGTTTTTCTCGCCGCCAAACGCGCCGCCGATCTCTGCCCCGCTGGTACCGGTGTTCACGTTCGCAATTCCGCAATCGCTCCCCACGGCGCTAACGAATTTTTCCGCCTCGCGCACGTCATTGGTGAAAATTGATGAGGTCAATCCTTGCGGCACACCGTTTTGGATCGCGATTGCTTCGTCGAACTCGCGATACGTCATCAGGTAAAGCAACGGACCAAAGGTTTCGTGCTTCACGATCTCAAAATCCGGCTTTGCAGTTGCCAGGCATGGTTTCATGTAACAATCGCCGGGAACGGTGAGCCGCTCACCGCCGTAGAGAATTTCGCCGCCCTGATCTTTCAATTTGCCAATTGACTCCTGGACAGCGTCCACAGCGTTCTTGTCGATCAGCGGACCCATCACGGTTTTTCGATCAAGAGGGTTTCCGATCGGCAAGGACTTGTATGCGCTCAAAAGTTTGTCTCGAACCTTGGATGCAACCGATTCGTGCATGATCACGCGCCTAGTGGATGTGCAACGTTGCCCGGCGGTGCCAACAGCGCCGAAGAAGATCGATTGCGTGGCCATTTCGATGTCGGCGCTGGGTGCGACGATCAAGGCGTTGTTGCCACCAAGTTCCATGATGGAGCGGCCCAGCCGGCCGTGAACAGCTTTTGCGACATTGAGACCCATGTTGACCGAGCCGGTAGCTGAGACCAAAGAAATCCGCGTATCATCGGCCAATTTCTGGCCAACTGTTTTACGATCGCCCACCAGCACCGTAAAAATCCCCGGGTCAGCCCCCGTTTCGCGGCAAACGCGCTGGCAAATTTTCGTGACCGCAATTGCGGTGAGCGGCGTTTTTTCAGAGGGTTTCCAAACGGTTGCATCGCCGCAGACAGCAGCAAGCGCAGCGTTCCACGACCAGACTGCGACCGGAAAATTAAATGCGCTGATTACTGCAACGACGCCGAGCGGATGCCATTGTTCCATCAGGCGATGGCTTGGCCGTTCCGATTGGATCGTCAGGCCGTAGAGCATACGGGACTGGCCTACGGCGAAGTCGCAAATATCGATCATTTCCTGCACTTCGCCTTCGCCTTCCGCGACGATTTTTCCGGTCTCCAGCGTCACGAGTTGACCAAGCTCATGTTTCAATTCGCGCAGAGCATTGCCCAAGCGCCGAACAGTCTCGCCGCGCACCGGTCCGGGTGTGACACGCCATTTTAGAAACGCTTCGTGCGCGCGCGCGATCGCCTTGTTGTAATCATCATCGGAAGCGGTGCGCACGCTGGCGAGTCGCCGCCCATCGATCGGTGAAATTTTGTCGATCTTCGCGCCGCCGCCGCGCCATTCGCCGTCGAACACGCCGGGGTTTACATCGCTGAGATCAAGCTTTTCCAGAACTGTTTTCATCCTAAACAACGGTCGTTGTCATTCTGAGCGGAGCGAAGAATCTCTGATCGGTTCTCTACTCAGGGCAAAAGAAATCATCAGCTCATGTTTCGCTTCGCCTCGCAACATGACAGGATTGCACGCTTCAACCAGCTCATCTGCTTCGACTCCGGCAGAATTGTCGCATCAGCTCTATCGCCTCATCGATCACGTCGGCGGTGATATCGAGCGCGGGGCGGAAACGGATTGAATTCTCGCCAGAGCGCAACGTGAGAACGCCCAGATCGAAGAAGCCGTGCCAAAATTCTTCGCGCGTTTTCGCGTCGGGTAGATCGAAAGCGAGAAATACTCCCCGGCCGCGGGCGGCGGAAATCAGCGGCTCTTCCGTTTGGAGATCGCGCAGTTGGTCGAGGAAATACGCGCCTACTTTTGCAGCGTTCTCGACCAGGTGTTCCTCTTCGATGATGCGCAGATAATGCGTCGAGCGCACCATGTCGGTGAAATTTCCACCCCAGGTGGAATTCAAACGACTAGGTAAACGAAAGGCGTTGTCTTTGACTTCATCGATACGCGGACCCGCCATCACTCCGCAGACCTGCGCTTTCTTCCCAAAGGCAAGCAGGTCTGGCACGACACCAAAATGTTCGCAGCACCAATTGCGACCGGTTGCGCCTACGCCGCATTGCACTTCATCGAAAATAAGAAGCATCTCGTTTTGGTCGCAAATCGTTCGCAAGGTGTGCAGCCATTCGCCGCGAAAATGATTGTCGCCGCCCTCGCCCTGGATCGGTTCTATGATGATCGCGCAGATGTCGATGTTGCGCTGTTGAATGAACTCGCGGATCTCACGCTCGGCTTTCTGTTCGCGCTTGATCACATCCGCTTCGCGCTCCGATTCCGGCAACGAAAAGTCGAGGAAAGGACATGAAACGCGCGGCCAATCGAACTTCGCGAACAAATCTGTCTTGCGCGGATCGGTGTTGGTAAGGCTCATGGTATAACCGCTGCGTCCGTGAAAGGCGTGACGGAAATGTAAGATCGCGGTGCCGCGGTCACCGCCCCGGCCCGCCGCGGCGTTTTTGCGCACCTTCCAGTCCATGGCCGCCTTCAAGCAATTCTCGACCGCAAGCGCGCCGCCTTCGATGAAAAGATATCGCTGAAGCGGCGGCAATCCGACAACGCGCTCGAACGTCGCTACAAATTCAGCATAGCCCTCCGAGTACACATCGGAATTCGCGACCTTCACTTTGGCCGCGCGCAACAGATCGCGCTGAACTTCGGGTTGGTCGAAGTGCGGATGATTGAACCCGACCGGCATCGAGCCGAAAAACCCGTAGAGATCGATTAATCGGCGATTGCCGACTGCGTTGTATAAATACGAGCCGTGGCTTTTCTCCAGATCGACGACGATTTTGAAGCCATCGAGCAGGACGTGTTGCTCGATCGTTTCGAGCACGTTCGATGGTGCGATTCGTTTTTGTCTTTCGCTCTTTGCGGTCCGGTTTCTAGGTGAAACCGCTTCCGCGAGCACGGGCGGAATACTCATCCGTGAGGTTAGCTGTCGGGAGATGGTTGGTCAACCAAGGTAGGGGCGATTGACCTCAGTCGCCGTGGCGGTGCGCGTAAACCGCCGCTACCTCTACACAATCCCCTGACGCAGCAATTCGTGTTTTCCTGCTAGCAGATCCTGCACGAGAGCGTAGCCGCGCTTATCCGCATTGCGGGATGTGCTGGCGAAGTGATTATCAATTCTCATGCGTGCGGAGCAGCAGAAATAATCTGCGACCGCGAGAATCTCATCAGCTGGTTTGCCCTGGCTGAGCAACCACTGTGCGTAAGAACACGTCGCGCTGATCGCGAATAATTCCGTCGCGATCCCGACAAAACGCGAAAGAAGCAGTTGTTCCCGGTCCAGTTTCGGACCGAAGCGCGCCATAGCGTGAAACAAACCGCGCGCGAGCCGTTTGCTGGTGCGCGCTGCGTAGTTGACGTGGCCGCGCAGTGTCTCGTGCAAATTGTCGATCTTACCGGCGCCGTTCGGCAACCACTGGCGCGGATACCACCCCGCATAAAATTTTCCGGAACTGAAGACAGCTTTCGCGCGATCGGACATCGGCAGTTGGGTGTTAAAAATCGCGCCGCCCACTTTCAAATGCGGATCGAGCGCTTCACGCGCGATGAAGAGCCGCATGATTTCGCTCGATCCTTCGAAGATGAGATTAATGCGGCAATCACGCAGGAAACGCTCGACCGGGATCGGCTCCTCGCCTCGACCGGCGAGCGATTGCGCAGTTTCATAACCGCGACCGCCGCGGACCTGCATCGCGTCATCCGCGATCTTCCAGGTGGTTTCAGTCGCCCACATCTTGCACATGGCAGTTTCGATGCGCAGGTCGCCCGCCTTGCGATCGACCAGCGCTGAGGTGAGAAACGTCATCGCTTCCATGGCGAAGACGTTGCCCGCCATCTCCGCGATTTTTCCTGCAATCGCCGCGTGCTGGCCAATCGGCACGCCCCACTGAATCCGCTCCGACGCCCACTTGCGGCAGATACTGAGCAGCCGTTTCGACAAACCGACGCACGCAGCCGGAATCGTCAGGCGGCCAGTGTTTAGGGTCGTTAGGGCAACTTTCAATCCCGCACCCTCTTTCGAAATCATGTTTTCGCGCGGCACGCGGACGTTAGTGAATTTCACGATGCCGTTGTAAAGCGCGCGTAAACCCATGAAATGACAGCGATACGTGATCTCGAGTCCGGGCGAATCGACATCGACAATGAATGCAGTGATTTGTTTGCGCTCGCGGCCGTTGACGATTTTCGGCGCGGTCCGCGCCATGACCACCAGCACACCGGCTTTAATCAAATTTGTGCACCAGAGTTTTTCGCCGTTGAGAATGAACACTGAGCCGTCTTCGGTCGGCTCGGCGCGGAGACTCATGTTTGCCGGATCCGAGCCGGCATTCCATTCCGTGAGTGCGAAGGCGGAAATCTCGTGGCGTGCGACGCGCGGCAGATACCTTTCCTTTTGTTCCTCAGTTCCGAAAAGGAGCAACGGTTGCGGCACGCCGATCGATTGATGCGCGGAGACGAGCGCGGTGACATTTGCATCCCAGCTTCCGAGCAACATCGCCGCGCGTCCGTAATTGACCTGGGATAAACCGAGGCCGCCGTACTGCTTCGGGATTTTCACCCCGAACGCACCCATCGCGAAAAGATCATCGATGTTCTTTTGCGGTATTTCGCCCGTCCGATCGATTTCGTCGGCATCGATGTTTTCGCGCAGATATTTTTGCAGACTGGCTAGAAATTCCTGGCCCGCCGCGCGGTCCTCGGCGGTTTGCGCCGGATAAGGATGGATCCGCGAGAAATCGTAGCGGCCGACAAACAGGTTGCTGGCGAAACTGCCGCGGTCCTCGAGCGGATCGCGCGCAGCTTCGGCCAGCTCGAGCGCTTCGCGCTGGCCTTTCGCCATCTTTGATGTGTCAATTACCGGCGCCGGCGTTTGCGGCCTCGCGCTGGTTTCCTCAGTCCCGCGACTGCGGGATTTCTCCGGCGCTTCGAGCGGCGATTTCATATCATCCATCTGTCATTCCGAGCGAAGTCGAGGAATCTCTCGATATCCTCCTAGGCAAAGTCAGAGATGTCTCGACTTCGCTCGACATGACAAGAATGGAAGTTCGAGCGGCGATTTCAGTCTGCATAAAATTTTGTCCCGTCGCGGGCATGCTTCTTCAAAACGTCACATGGCGAAAATTTCTCTTCGCTTTGCGCCAGCCTTTCGAGTTCATCGACGACGTTCTTCAATCCAAAATGCTCGGCGAAACGCAGCGGCCCACCACGGAATGGCGCGAAGCCGGTCCCCAGAATCATTCCGTAGTCCGCGTCCTCCGGGGAATCGACGACTCTCTCCTCCACGCACCGCGCGGCCTCATTCACCATCAGGAAGACAAGTCGGTGCGCCAGATCATCAGCTGTAGCCGGCGGCGGTGACGCCGGCTGGGTTGTTGCGCTACCTTCGTCTTTGCCGGGGTCACCGCCCCCGGCTACAACGTGAGCGCGCCGCCACTGCGCCAGCGATTCGTTCGGCGTCTGCATTTTGCCTTCGTATTTGTAGAAACCTGAGCCCGTTTTGCGGCCAAGCATCTGACCATCGCGCAGCCAAAGCAGAACGGTCGAAACGTGATCGCGTCGGCCATAGGCTCTCTCAAGAGTATTTCCGATATCGATCGTGATATCGACGCCGATTTCGTCGATCAACCGCAGCGGTCCCATCGGCATTCCCCATTTCACAAGCGCATTGTCGATCTTCTCCGCGTCGAGGCCGGCTTCGAAAAGCTCGGCGGCATCGAGCAGATAAGGGAACAAAACGCGGTTGACCAGAAAACCCGGCCTGTCGCGCACAATCACCGGGAGTTTTCCGATTTGTCGCACAAAGGCTACGCTTCGCTCGCGTGTCTCATCCAAAGTCTCCTTCGCAATGACAACTTCCACCAGTTTCATCCGGCTGACCGGATTAAAAAAATGCAATCCGATCACGTGCTCGGGCGAGACCGTAACGTCGGCGAGTTCGTTGACCGGAAGCGCCGAGGTGTTGGTGGCGATAATGGTCTTCGGCCCGGCTTCCATCGCCAGCTCGCGGAAAACCTCTTTCTTGACGCTTAGTTTTTCCGAGGCGGCTTCGATCATGAATCGCACATCGCGCAACTCCATGGGAGCGGTCGAGCCACAAATCCGGGCGCGACCTTCTTTTGCTTTTTCCTCCGTCATCAAGCCGCGCTTGACCGCGTCGGCGTAGATCTTTTCAATGTTCGCCAAACCGCGGTCGATCTGTTCTCGCGCGATGTCGCGCAGAATTACCGTGACGCCGTGAGAACTGAGCCATTGCGCGATGCCTGAGCCCATCACGCCCGCGCCGATCACAGCCGCGTGTATCACTCTTTCGGCCGGCGTTCTCGAAGATCCTTTCTTGTATTTCTCCGCCAAAAAGAAATTGCGAATCAGGTTCTGCGTCGATTCCGTTTTGCCAAGCTCCACAATCGCGTCCAGCTCCATCCGCAACGATTCATCAGGCGAAATCGAAAGAGTCTTATTGATGATTTGGCAAGCGCGTTCTGGCGCCGGATTTCCGTGTTGCCGTGGAGGGGCCAGCGAGGCTGGCGTCCCAGGAGATCCGCCCTCCATTTTGCGTTTTCCCACGCGCAATCGTTCCTTTGCGCGATGGATGAGCTGATCGCGCGGCGCAATTTCATCGACCAAACCGAGCTTCAAAGCTTCCTGAGCAGAATAAAGTTTCCCTTTCAAAATCACGTCAGCAGCCTTTTCGGCACCGATCAAGCGGGGGAGGCGCGTGCAACCGCCCCATGCGGGAATTAGTCCGAGTGTAGTTTCGGGAAGCCCAATCCTCGTGGCCGGATCATCACTGGCGATGCGATAATCGCACGCTAGGGCGACTTCGTAACCGCCGCCCGCGGATGCGCCGTGGATAGCGGCAACTGTCGGGATCTTTAGATTGGCAAGTCGGCCAAAGATTCGCTGCCCTTTTGCAATGAATTCGCGCATATCGCCCGACTGCGCCTGTTGCAACAGCGTCTTTAAATCTGCGCCCGCGACGAAGATCGATTTTTTTGCCGACGCGATAATCAAGCCACGCAATGAGGCGTCATGCTCAATGAAATCAAGATTTTCATTCAGTTCATCGAGCGTGGCGGCATCGAAAATGTTCGCGCCCAACTCGGGGCGATCGAAGGTAAGCAGACAAATGTGATCGTCGCCAATCTCGCGCCGAATCATTGAGGCTGTAGCAACTGCCGGCATGGAGTTCATATTGGCCAATTTCTGGGAAATTCCAAGCGGAGAGGTGGGACGCCGCGCTATGACGTCCGGTCATCGCAGCGCGATGACCCTATGATTGCGTCTGTTCAATGTGAGTGTTAAAACTCGGCGTCAGCCGCGCGGCGAACAACAGTTATGGTCGGCAAAATTTTAGAACCCGAAATCAAGAGCCTGATCGACGCCCGTAACTTCACGGCGCTGCGCGAAGTTTTCCGCGAATGGCCGCCAGCCGATGTGGCCGAGGTAATCCTCGATCTGCCGGAAGACGAACAGGTCATCATCTTTCGCGTGCTGCCGCACGACCTGGCGGCGGACGTGTTCGAATACATCGGCATCGAGGAACAGCACAAATTACTGCGTGCGATGGCCCACGAGCAGGTTGCCGCGATCCTGAACGAAATGGCGCCGGACGATCGCACGGCGCTGCTCGAGGAATTACCAAGCGCCGCGGCGCGGCAACTGATCCGCCTGCTCACGCCCGAGGAACGGCGAATCGCGCAATCACTGCTGGGCTATCCGGAAGACAGCGTGGGCCGTTTGATGACCCCTGATTTCATCGCGGTGAAAGAGAATTGGACGGTGCAACAAGTGTTGGATTACATCCGGGAACACGGGCAGGACAGAGAGACGCTTAACGTCATTTATGTGGTGGATGACCGCGGCAAATTGATTGACGACATTCGGATGCGCGAGTTCTTGCTCAGACCTCTTGCGTCATCCGTCCACGACATGATGGCAAAAAACTTCGTGGCGTTAAACGTGACCGATTCCCAGCAGGACGCACTCAACGTGTTCCGCAAATACGACCGTGTTGCGCTGCCGGTAATCGACTCGAATCACGTACTCGTCGGGATCGTGACAAGCGACGACATGCTCGACGTCGCTGAAGAAGAAGCGACCGAAGACATCCAGAAACTCGGCGGCATGGAAGCGTTGGACGAGCCGTACACAACCATTCCGTTTCTGCGGATGGTAAAGAAACGTGCAACCTGGCTGGTCATCCTGTTTCTCGGCGAAATGCTGACCGCAACCGCCATGCAGGGTTATAACAGCGAGATCGAGAAGGCAGCCATTCTTGCGATGTTTTTGCCCTTGATCATCTCCAGTGGCGGCAATTCCGGATCGCAGGCGACGACGCTGGTCATCCGTGCGATGGCTCTCGGCGAATTGCGTCTGCGCGATTGGTTCCGCGTCGTCCGCAAGGAGTTGCTGTCAGGATTTTCACTCGGCCTGATTCTTGGAACCATCGGTTTTTTCCGAATCACGCTGTGGCAATACTTGCACATTTTTGATTACGGAAAATATCACTGGCTGGTTGCGCTTACTGTCGGGGCTGCGCTTGTCGGAGTGGTGCTGTGGGGAACGCTGAGTGGCGCGATGCTTCCCTTCTTGCTGCGTCGCTGTGGACTCGATCCGGCGGCATCGTCGGCGCCATTCGTCGCCACGCTGGTCGATGTGACCGGACTGGTAATTTATTTCAACGTCGCGCTGTTCATTCTTCGCGGCACGCTGCTGTGATCCGTTAGGTGTGTAGCGCTATCGCAGTATTCTATACTATTAAATAGTACAAGATCGATCACGCACTAATTTGCAATCAAGCGCAATTTTTTGTGATCGTATGAACAACAAACAAGCGACCCAAGGCGCGGGCTTCCAGCAGGTTGACGAACTGGCAACGATTAGTCTCGAAGCTCTTTTTCAGCGGCTCGGCACATCAGAAGCCGGTCTGAGTGAAGAGGAAGCCGAAAAAAGGCTTGATCAATTCGGTCCAAACCAAGTTGCCGCCGAGAAAGAGCATACCTGGATTCACAGGTTGTTTACGGCCGGCCGCAATCCGTTGGTGATTCTGCTTACGGTGCTCGCCACCGTTTCGTATACGACGGGCGATCTGCGAGCAGGCAGCGTCATGCTATTGATGGTTATTCTTGGATTGGGCTTGCGCTTTGTTCAGGAGACTCGCGCGGACACCGCCGCGGCGAAATTGAAAGCAATGATCAGCGTCACGGCGACGGTCGTCCGCAACGGAGAGGCCAGGGAAATACCGATCAGCCAGCTTGTCCCCGGTGACATCGTCCAGTTGTCGGCTGGCGACATGATTCCCGCCGACGTGCGACTGCTTTCCGCCAAAGATCTGTTCATCGTTCAAGCCACTTTGACGGGTGAATCTCTTCCTGTCGAAAAGATCGAGGTGCCAGACACGCGCCAAGGCGTAGTCTTGCTGGAGCGCCACAACGTCTGTTTTCTCGGGACAAGCGTCGAGAGCGGCACGGCCAAGGCAGTCGTGATTGCGACCGGTGCGAACACCTACTTTGGTCACATCGCACGCAGCCTCGCCGGGCAACAACAGGAAACGAGCTTCGACCGTGGCATCAAGAAATTCACGTGGCTGATGATTCGTTTCATGCTCGTGATGGTGCCGTTGGTGTTCGTCATCAACGGCCTAACGAAACATGATTGGCGCGAAGCATTTTTCTTTTCGATGGCGGTCGCCGTGGGACTCACGCCGGAAATGTTGCCGATGATTGTGTCGGTCTGCTTGTCCAAAGGCGCGATGGCGATGTCACGCAAGAAGGTCATCGTCAAGCGCCTGAACGCGATTCAGAACTTTGGCGCAATGGACGTGTTTTGCACCGACAAGACCGGCACGCTGACAATGGATCACGTCATTCTGGAGCTGCACTGCAACATTCATAAGGAAGAAAGCGAAGAGGTCCTGCGCGATGCATATGTGATCAGCCATTTTCAAAGCGGCCTGAAAAATGTCCTCGATCGCGCCGTTCTGAAATACACGGAATTGCATCAGGAACTCTCGCTCGATAAATATTCAAAAGTCGACGAGATCCCGTTCGATTTTTCACGACGGATGATGTCGGTCGTGTTTGATCGGCCTGATGGAGAACGTGAACTCCTGACCAAAGGCGCGCCAGAAGCGGTATTCAAAAAGTGTGCTCATTTCGAGTACGAGGGTGAAATCTTCCAGATGGAGCCGATCCTGGTCGGCGATCTCCTCGAAGAACTGAATGAATTGAACAGCGACGGCTTCCGCGTGCTGGCGGTCGCCAACAAAAAGGTAGAGAAACGCGCGGCCTACTCGAAAGCCGATGAAGACGGCCTGGTGCTGACCGGCTATCTGGCATTCCTCGACCCGCCCAAGGAGACGGCAGCCAAAGCCATTTCCGGGCTGAACCAGCACGGCGTCACAGTGAAAGTGCTCACCGGCGACAACGATCTTGTCACACGTAAGATCTGCACCGAAGTCGGTCTTAATGCCGAAAAAATCCTGCTCGGCAGTGCCGTCGAAAAGATGTCCGATCCCGAGTTATCCGAGTCAGTGGACGAGGTAAACGTTTTTGCGCGACTCTCGCCGTCGCACAAGCAGCGAATCGTAAAGGCGCTTCAGGAAAAAGGCCACACCGTCGGATTCATGGGTGACGGCATCAACGACGCACCGGCCTTGCACGCTGCCGATGTGGGCGTCTCGGTGGACAACGCTGTCGATATCGCCAAGGAATCGGCGGACGTAATTCTGCTGGAGAAAAGTTTGATGGTTCTGGAGGAGGGGGTTCTGGAAGGCCGCAAAGTCTTCGTGAACATCCTCAAATACATTCGGATGGGCGCCAGCTCCAATTTCGGAAACATGTTCAGCGTGATCGGCGCCAGCGCCTGGCTTCCTTTCGTGCCGATGGCTCCCATTCAAGTTCTGACGAACAATCTGCTCTACGACTTCTCGCAGGTGCCAATCCCGACCGACAACGTCGGTCTGCAACAAATAGTAAAGCCGCGGCCCTGGCATATCGGCGAGATCACGAAATTCATCGTCTGCATCGGTCCGATCAGTTCCATCTTCGATTACACGACCTTCGCGATGATGTGGTTCATTTTTAAATGCAACCAGCTCGATCTGGTGCCTCCTGCTGGAATTGCGGCGCGATTCGCAAATGCACCTGGCGTTGAGCAGAGTTATGCAGCTGCCTTATTTCACACGGGCTGGTTTGTCGAATCACTCATGACGCAGACGCTCATCATCCATGTCATTCGTACGAATCTCATTCCTTTCATTCAGTCGCGGGCCAGTTGGCAACTCACTCTAACTACGGTCGTCGTTATGGCGATTGCCACGTATCTTCCCTATTCGCCTCTGGCGACATCACTCGGGTTTGTTCCGCTGCCGCCCCTGTATTGGCCACTTCTGCTGTTGACGTTGATCTGCTATGTCGGGCTAACCCAAGTGATTAAAACCTGGCTCATCCGCAAGAGATGGGTTTGAGTCACGAGCCTGGCTGGACTTGCTATCAAGCGCGCTCGATTAGTCGCTCTTCGTCCGACTGTTGTTAGACCTGAGACTGCGATTTCATTCCCGGACCAAGCTCGGCGGCCCCGGCTACAGTTCATCCAGATCTTCGATCACTTTCTCCATGCCGCTGACCACGAGAGTAAAGCGATCGTAATCGAGCTTGTCGGGTGTGTCGCTCGATGAATGGTAATGTGGATAACGAAACGGCGCGGTATCGGTGACCATTATTCCTGGGTAGCCGTACCGCCAGAATGACCATTGGTCGGACCAACTAACGCCGGGAATGAAGGCCGGAAGCGCCGCGCCTTCGGACGGAATCTTTGCATGCTTACGGAAGAGCGCCACGACGCGACGAAGTAGCGCGCGCGAATGAACGTTGCTCACAAACCCGATGAAGTTGCCAACTTTTGGATAGAAGATGCCTAGTCCCGGAGATGGATAGGTTTGCGAATGCGGCGCGTCGGAAAAATAACCGATCGTTTCGAGGCTGATCATGCCTGAGATTTTGTCGCCGCGCGCTTTGCATCTGCCGGCGTAAATAAAGCTGCCCATTTCATCCGACAGAAAATAGGGCGGCTCCTCGTTCACAAACGCGACAAAGCGCAATGTGTGTTCTGGCTTTATGCCGGCAAAGCGCTGCGCCAACGCGAGGGTTGCAGCGACACCGCTCCCGTTGTCGTTGGCGCCCGGCGAGCCAAATACCGAATCGTAATGCGCGCCGATCAGAAGAATCTCGGGACGAGCGCCGGGAATTTCAGCTTCGATATTGTGGCAGGCCTGCCCCTGCATGTCGTAACTGTCGCGACGCGTTCGGAGACCAGCGCGTGAAAAGGAATTTTCGATAAAATCAGCAGCGGCATTGAGCTGCGGGTAATGCCACATGTTGCGTTCGCCGATTTCTCCAGCCAACTTTTGCACACTGGCACGAAGTTCTTCGCGCAACGCAACTTCATCGGTCGATAGCGGCGCAGCCTTCAAAATATTCTTGCCCGGCATTCTCACTCCAAACCACCAGAGTAACGCCAAAACCGCGGCGACCGCGATAGCAATGCGCAAAGCGCTGAAAAGAAGTGACCGCAACACCAGCGGGAACGCACCTGTGCGCTTACGCAATTTTTCTCCGAAATCGCAACGCGCAGAAACTGAACAGCAAGATCGACATCACCATCAGGACAACAAGGTTCTGCCAGTATTCGAGGAACGTTGCGCCGCGCAAAATGATCGCGCGCATGAGCGCGATGAAATACGTCGTGGGGAAGAGCGCGCCGAGCGCGTAAAAAATCCAGGGCATGGTTTCCCTTGGGAAAATGAATCCGGAAAAGAAAACGCTTGGTAACAGGAACACCATCGACATTTGGAGGGCCTGCATCTGATTTTCGGCCATGGTCCCGACAAGCAAACCCAGACTCAACAGCGCAAACACATAAACTAAAGTGGAAAACATCATCGCGAAGACATTGCCCACGATGGGAACGAAAAACACAAACCGCATGATGGTGAACAAAACCAGCGCCATTGCCATGCCGATGCACAAATATGGAATTAGCTTGCCGAGCATGAGACCCGCGCGGCTCAATGGGCTTACCAGTAATTGTTCGAGCGTGCCGCGCTCCCGTTCGCGCACCAGAGCCATGGCGGCAGCAACTGTTGTCCCAATCTGCAAAACAACGCCAATCACGCCCGGCACAAAAAAGTTCGGGGCGCGCATGGCCGGGTTGTAAAGCATTTGGGGGCGAATATCGACCGGCATTCCCTGCCGGCCGGTTTCACGCAAAAGCGATTCCAGCGATTGCGTCAACGCCACGCCGAGCCCAGTCTGAAGA
Source organism: uncultured Verrucomicrobiae bacterium (assembly GCA_963725505.1). Taxonomy (GTDB): domain Bacteria; phylum Verrucomicrobiota; class Verrucomicrobiia; order Chthoniobacterales; family UBA10450; genus Udaeobacter. Next base: position 294,094 of record CAVRYN010000005.1, read on the forward strand.
GCCTGTAATGCCGTCGTGGAATTCGACCCATCAACAAGCAATTCCACCTGCGCGGAGTGGCCTGCCAGCAGTTCGCGAGTGAAGTTCGGCGGGATATCGAGCGCGGCGTAGGCGCGGCCTTTGCGCATTTCGCTCTTGAGCTGCTCCAAACTTTGCACTTCGCCCACTACGCGAAACGACTCTGTATTCACAAAACGATCGATCAACTGACGGCTCTCGACGGTGCGATCTTCGTTGAGAACGAGCATCGCCATGTGTTTCACGTCGTTATCGAGCGCGTAGCCGAATGCAATCATCTCGATCAGTGGCGGGAAAAAAAAGAAGAAGAGCGTCAGCGGATCGCGCCAGACGACGATGAACTCCTTGAACAAAATTGCGCTAAGCCCTCGAAACGGTTTGTGTTTCATGTTTTCTCCGCGGTCATCCCGAGCGAAGCGAGGGACCTCTCATCGGGTATTTGATCACACAAAGGAGATTTGCGGTACTGCGCGCACCTTATGTGGGGTCCCTCACTTCGTTCGGGATGACACGCGTGTGCTGAAAAAGCATTGGGGATAAATCCGCCCACTTTGGATTCATCGTCTCGACCAATGCATTCTTCTTCTCGCGTCGCCAGCCTTTGATCTCTTTTTCCCGCGCGATCGCGTCGCGTGGATCATTAAAGCGCTCGTAATAGACCAGTCGGTTAACTCTGTAAGCCTTCGTAAAACCTTCTATTTCCCCGTTCTGATGTTGCCAGACCCGGCGCATCAAACTGTTTGTTATCCCCGTATAGAGAACGACGCGGCTGCGATTGGTCATCATATAAACGTAGAATGCCTTCATCGATTTGTGAGGTGCTTCGCTCCGCTACTCTGTCATCCCGAGCGTAGCGAGGGACCTCTCATCAGCGTGCAATGTTTTCAAACCACCGTGGATCATCTTTGCTTCGTTGATCTTCAACTGGTCGCAGTAAACGCGCATTCCAATCGTGAGGTCCTTCGCTTCGCTCAGGATGACATTCATTCGGATCACGCGGCCTTTTGTCGTTCAGCGGCGTGCTTGGCCGAGAGCTCGACAAACACGTCTTCGAGCGAAGGACCCATTTCGTGAATCTCGGCATGACCGACGCCGACTTTGCGCAGTTGTTCGTCGATCTGCGCGCGCTTGACGCTTTCATCGACCAGCAGATGCATCGATTGACCGAAGACCGTGGCACTGCGCACTCCGCGCATCTCGTGCATGGCGTGCAGCGCAGTGGTGACGTGATCGCAAGTCACATCGAGCCGACGCGTACCGGGTGGATTTACCTCCGGCATTTTTTTTAACTCGTCCGGCTCACCGCACACGATCAATTTCGACATATAAATGTAGCCCACATGATCGCAGCGCTCCGCTTCGTCCATGTAATGGGTCGTCACAAAAAGCGTCATGCCTTTACCAGCGAACTCGAACAGCAAATCCCAGAGTTCGCGCCGCGCGACTGGATCGATGCCGGCAGTGGGCTCGTCGAGGAACAGCACAGTCGGCCTGTGCATGAGCGAGCAAGCCATGGCAAGGCGTTGACGCCAGCCACCGGATAGCTGACCGGCGCGCCTGTCGATGTACGGCTCGAGATGCGTCGTGCCGATCATTTCGTCGCGCCGCTGGTTCAATTCGCGGCCGCTCAGGCCATAAAGCTTCCCGGCAAAGATCAGGTTCTCATTCACCGTCAACTCATCATAGAGCGAAAATTTCTGCGACATGTAGCCGATCATTTCTTTGATCGGTTCGACATCTCGCACGATGTCGTGGCCGCCGATTCGCCCCGAGCCGTCGCTCGGCTCCAGAATCCCGCATAGCATCCGGATCACGGTGGTTTTCCCGGAGCCGTTCGGACCGAGAAAGCCGAAGATCGATCCCTTTCCGACCGAAAACGAAACGTGATCGACAGCCGTGATTGTGCCGAAGCGCTTCGTCAGCCTTTCAACTTCGATCATCGGCTCAGCCATGGAATCAGCAACCACGAATGGACACGAATGGACACCAATTCATAAGACGATTCGTTCCCACTCCAGTTTCCGGTGTTTGAAATTAAGAATTACTCCGACACGCAAGTTCGTAATGCGCAGATAATTTAGCATCAACCCACGTTCGTGATCGGTGATCCGATCGATCACCTTGGTGTCCACGACGATAGAGTTGAAGACGACAAGGTCTGGGACAAAAGCGCCGACTCGCTGGCCTTTGTAGAGAACGTCGAATGCCGGCTGCTGTTTGAATGGAATTTGTCGCAGCGCAAACTCCATGGCCAGTGCATTTTCGTAGGGCTTCTCAACGATTCCGTGGCCCAGTGTGTTAAGGACCTCGATCGCGCAACCGATAATTTGAAAGACTTCGTCCTTGAACAGTAGTTTCTCCTCATTCGTGTCCATTCGTGTCTATTCGTGGTTGTTCACTTCACATTTGGAAAATAGATGTCCGCCGCCATTCCGGCGCGCAAACGATCGTCGTCGCTGGGCAAACGGACCTTCACGCCAAACACCTGTTTGATACGGTCCGCGACGGTTTGCACGTTGCGCGGGGTAAACTCGGCCTGACGATTAATTTGCTCGACAACGCCATCGAAATCTTTGCCCGGAAACGAATCGACACGGACGCGGACGTGCTCGCCGAGTTTAATCAAACCCAGCCACGATTCCGGAACATAAACGCGCACCCAGAGATGTCCGGTCAGCAGAAGCGTGGCCACTTCCTGATTGAATGGCGGCATCAAAATGTCGCCCGGCTTTACGCTCAGTACTTCCATCACCGAATCCGCCGGGGCGACCACCTGCATTTCTGCTAACTGCGCATCGATATCGGCCAGTTGCGCGCGCGCCTGCGCGACACGCATCTTCGCCGCTGCCAGATTTTTCTCCTGCGTTTTCGCCGCGCTGTCCGCGCGCTCCGCGTCAGTAGGCGAAACGACTCGGCGCTGCAGCAACTCCTGCTGACGTCGGGCATCGTCGTGCAGGAACTGCAACTGCGCTTCCTGCGCATCTGCGTCGTGAATTGCGGTATCGATCTGAGCGACGGCAAGATCGCGACGCGCCCGCAGCTCTGACGCATCAAGTTGCACGATTACTTGCCCTTCGTGCAAACGATCGCCTTCCCGTGCGAAAATTTTCTCCACACGCCCGCTGAAGCGCGGGCCCACGTGCGCTTCGTCCACTTCGATGGTTCCTGAAACCGCATTTCCACGGCGATTGCAGGCTGCTGGCATAAGCAATAGCGCCGCCAACGCTGCGCCGCGAAGATAGCTGCCGATTTCTGATTTACTGGACAATTTGCCCGCTAGTCGCATCGCCGCGCCAATGTTGCAAATACAGGCCGCCTCGCTAGGACATTCAGAATGAATGGGTATTCGGGCACGCCACTGGCACAGAAGCTTGGAATCACGAGGAGTTGCATGGCGGTTGTGCCTTCTCGAGCGCCGGCGAACTACCGAAAGCTGACTTGGGGCAATCTCGGGCAGCGTGGAATTTTCTGACCAGTAATCAAGGAGACTGCATCGAACTTTGTTCATAGTTTCACGAAAAGCCTGGCGAATTGGAAAAGAGATTGGCGATCTTGCGCGAGAACGTTGCGGACATCGTCGAATCGTATGCGGCTTTCGGCCGGAGTACAATCGCACTCCAGCGGTGGAGCCCGAATGATCGACTGAAGATGCGACAAATATCGGCTACCATTACACTCCCGCAAAAGTATTTGGTATTCGTATGTCAAAGTAATAAGCGAGCATCAGCAGAAGATCTGTCGGGATAGTAAATGGATGGTTGCCGCAGAAATCGAGCCGAACTTGCGCTGTTGGCAGCGATGACAGCGACGCCATTATTTTGTTCGCCGAGAGCATTAGACTCGACTGCCGACGAGGCGGAGTCGTTGGTGGTCGCCTGATAAGTGCTACCCTTGTTCCACCCACCGGCGGAAGCACAGCCAGTCGAAGCACATCTGCGCTTTAGCTACGCGTTCACTCGCTGGATTGATCAGTCAGAAGTTCGACGTCTCGGCCACCTACCATCTAACCTGCCCGGTGGTTTGCCAGAAGACGGTTGGAACTCGCATCCCGAACGGCGTGGACTGGCTCCGATAAAGCGTATTTGAGGCAAAGCCTCGGATGATTGCGACGCGAGTATACGAATGGCAGCACACCAAACACTTGATGGTGTGGCAGCGCGTCGCGGTTCCACAGTCGTGTTGCTAAACGATGGTAGCTCCGGAACAAGACTTTGAGCGTTACCGCTCTACATTCGAAGCGGTGGTGATCTTGTTCTCGTGCAGCTTGGCGAGTGAAATCTAAGCAAGCGATGCCGCTAGTCGTCTGACCGGTCTGTTTAAAGTGTAAAAGGTCAATCGCAAGTCTGATAAACAGCAGCAGCGTGGCAAAAAATGTGTTTCAGTAAAAGCTCGCGAGTACACAAGTCCGTCCGACTGGCGGAAATTCCGGTCTGCGATTGAAACCTTCATGCTTTGCCCGCTGGAGCAGCGATCGACGGACGCGCCTTGTGCCAGTCGGTGCTCTGCTCGTACGCGTGCGCGATCTGCAAAATGCGCGCTTCGTCGAGCGCTTTGCCTGACAACTGCAATCCGATCGGCAGGCGCTGCCCATCGGTTTCAGCGAAACCACACGGCACGCTGATTCCGCAAATCCCGGCCAGGTTAGCCGCAATGGTGAAAATGTCGGCAAGATACATTTGCAAGGGATCAGCAGCGCGTTCGCCTAACTTGAATGCAGGCATTGGCGACGTCGGCGAAATCAATGCATCGACTTCTCCAAAGGCCTTTGCGAAATCCCGGCGGATCAGCTCGCGCACTTTTTGCGCACGCAAATAATAGGCGTCGTAATAGCCGGAACTCAAAACGTAGGTGCCGAGAATAATGCGCCGTTTCACTTCCGGCCCAAAACCTTCCTCGCGAGTGCGGCCATAAAGATCGAGCATGTCTTTGGGATTTTCCGCTCGATATCCATAACGAACCCCATCGAAGCGAGCGAGGTTAGCCGAGGCTTCCGCCGTGGCCACAATGTAATAGACCGCGGTTGCATATTCAGTAGTAGGCAATGAGACCTCAACAATTTCAGCGCCTAACGAATTCATCTGTTTCACCGCGGCATTGATTGCAGCTTTCACCTGCGCATCAATGCCTTCGATCAGATATTCCTTCGGCAAACCCAGCCGGACGCCGCGCAAATCGTTTCCGAGTCTTGCGGCATAGTCGGGCACCGGCTCGTTAAGAGCCGTCGTGTCTTGCGGATCATGACCCGCGATCGCGTTCATAATCATGGCGGCGTCGCGGACGGTTTTCGTTAACGGCCCGACTTGATCGAGCGACGATGCAAACGCGACCAGACCAAATCGCGAAACTCGTCCATAAGTCGGTTTCAAACCGACGATACCCGAAAGCGCTGCCGGTTGCCGAATCGAGCCACCAGTATCTGTGCCGAGCGCACCGAACGCTGCATCCGCGGCAACTGCTGCTGCCGAACCGCCGCTGGATCCACCCGGCACGCGCGACAAGTCCCACGGATTGCGCGTCAATTTCATCGCTGAATTTTCGGTGGACGAGCCCATGGCAAACTCGTCCAGGTTGGTTTTGCCAAATGGAATCGCACCTGCTGCACGCAATTTCCGAATCACAGTGGCGTCATAAGTTGCGCGATAACCCTGCAAGATCTTCGACGCACAGGTGCACGGCTGACCCATCACGTTGATGATGTCTTTGATTGCAAGCGGCACGCCGCCCAGCGGGAGATCGACATCCGCTTTGTCCGCCTCCCTGGCGGCGGCTTCTGCGTCGAGCGAGAGATAAGCGCCTATTTCTCCGTCAACCGCTTCAATCCGCGCTCGCAAAGCCTCGATTACTTCGCGCGGGGAGACTTCGCGGCGACGCAAGAGTGCTTGCAGATCGGCGATGGTCAGCGCCGGCAGATCTTGCTCCGTCATTCCACCACTTTCGGGACGATAAAAAGGCCGTTCGCCTTTCGAGGCGCGTTGCTCAGCGCTTGTTCCGCTGTGAACCAGTCACGCGGCGCGTCCTCGCGGAAGACGTTAAAAATTGGGAGGGCATGCGCAGCCGGTTCCACATCTGTTATGTCCGCCTGACGAAGTTTTTCGACGTAGTGCAGCACATCATCCAACTGTTTCTGAAAAACTTTCACCTCGGTTTCAGTCAGATTTATGCGTGCCAACCTGGCAACGTATGCGACATCGAGGTCCGAAGTTTTAGCCATGGTTACGAATTCAAGAATGCAGATGGCTGATGAGCCACATGACCGCGGCCGCGAGCGCGGTCAAAAGAAGAAGAAAAATGACCCGGCCTTCTCGCCGTTCTTTGCGCAACGAACGAGGTCGCCCGGCACGTCGGCTTGCCTCGATGGAGTGTCCGCCGTCTAGCGCGAGCGAGACCTGAAATTGTTTTGCGGTCTTGTTGCCTCTTATTCCTTCTTCCGCCGCTTGCGCCGGAGATCTGTTCTGTGGGATCGGTCGTCCTTTTGTAACCATGCGCTCGAGCCGGTCGAGCTTGTCATGTAACTCAGCCTCCTGCCGTGCTATCTCTTGTTGCTTGCGGCGAAGCGGCGGGCTCGATTTGCGCGGACGCCGAAACATCGCCATCACTTGCTCGCCATCCAAAAGAAAAGGAGAAGGGCGACCGCGCCGAAAAGAATCAGGGGCAGAGTGAATGCGAGCCCGATCTGCAACCAGTGAAAAAATGAGCGGCCATCGCTGCTTTGATACCCATCAGCCGTGGCGTCCGGCAACGATGCCTCGCCAGTGGCCGCCTCGGCTGCTTGCAACCGGCTGCGTTGGTCACTGTACTCGGTGCGGGCGTCGTCCACCGTGCTCAACGCCCGGCTCAGTTCCTTGTGCAAGTCCGCCGGATTCCAGCTTCTGGGATCGATCGCTTCAATCAACTCCAAATGTTGCGCGAAACTTTCTCGCGCCGCGCGGACTTGCTCCAGCCGATTTTGCGCACTGTACGCTTCACGCTCCAGCACAACCAGAGCGCGCGTCAGTTTATCGGTCATCTCCGCCCGGCCATGTTCCAATTCCTCCTGGCGACGGCTTAATTCTTCCAGCTCGCGTTTTTGCTTTTCGATCTGTTCCTGCTGGCGCTTGAGCTGCAGGAGTTGGTCCTGTGCCTTTTGCACTTGCGAGTCCAGATGCTCGGCAGAGAGTGCTTCGTCGTCGTTCAACTCGAGCATTTGTTCAAACGGTCGATCTTTTTCTGGCATGACAAATCGCGACGCCGTCCGGGCTCGCCGTAGCGGATATTAAGTGGCTCGTTTGAGAATTCCAGAGATTTCTGCGCTGTCATCCCGAGCCGCGCAGACGGCGAGGGACCTCACAATTCGGCGCGCATCACGCAAGCGCCCATCACGTTGTTGCCGCAGCGGCGATCCTCGTAACAAGTGAACTCAGCTGCTTTCGTGAGATCCTTCGCTTCGTTCAGGATGACATTTCAGTCTCAACGCCCCGGCATCATCTCCAGAACAAAACCCCTGAAATATTCTGTTTCAGGAATCGTAGGCAGAACTGGATGATCAGGTGCCTGCTCCAACCGGCGCAGTCGTCGTGCGGAACGCCGGGCATCCACAAGCGCATCCGTGATCGTTTCGGAGAATGCCGCGTCGCTCACGTGATGCGAACATGAAAAAGTCGCCAGCAACCCATCTTTCGATAACAGCTTGAACGCGCGCATGTGTAATTCCCGATAACCGCGCATGGCGTCGCGCAGTCCGCTCTTGGTCCTTGTGAACGACGGTGGATCGAGAACAATCAGATCGTACTGCGTCCCCGCTTTTTCAGCGGCGCGCAGGAATTGAAAGACATCTTGCTCGATGCATCGGACTTTCAGTTCATTGCAGTCGGCATTTCGCTTCGCGGCGGCGACATTCTCGGCACTTTCTTCAACACCGGTCACGTCCGCTGCGCCGGCGCGCGCGCACGCCAGCGCAAACGCTCCCTGGTTTGTGAAACAATCCAGCACACGGCGGTTGCGGGCGTATCCCGCGATGATTCCATAATTATGTCGTTGGTCGAGATAGAAACCGGTCTTTTGACCATGTAAAAGATCGAGTTCGAGCTTCATGCCTTCGATTTCGATCGCGATTTGCGGAAGCAGTTCCACGCAAGACGCCTTTATTCAATTCCAATCCCTCCGCTTTGCGGACCGGCGCATCGTTCCGTTCGATAATGGTGAATGCTTGTAGCGCAGGCGCCCCGCCTGCCAGTCGTTCAGCTCCGGCAAGCGAAGCGCTTGCCCTACAAAAAACGTCTTCAATCGCCTTCACAATCGAATCCTTTCGCATGTCCATCGCCAGCGTGAGCGTTTGCAGAACGAAATGATCGCCGTAGCGGTCGATGATCACGCCGGGAAGACCGTCGCTTTCGCTCCACACAACGCGACGCAGTTTTGGATCGACATTTCGTCGGTCGCGATACTCGGAAGCTTGCGCGATGCGGCGCCGGAAGAAATCAAGATCCAGATCCTGCCGCCGCCGTGAAAAACGGCGGGCGACGATTTGTGATTTCGAATTATAAATGGCGCTGCCAATCAAACGGTCGTTGCCGTCCTTCAACGATATGACATCGCCGTCCGCGGGATTTCCAAAAATCTTCAGGACTTCACTCGAAAACACCCAATCGTGTCCGTGCAATATTCGCGCCCGCGGTTTGACAACGATTCCTGGCATAGAAGCAACTCAACGTCCAACGTCCAACGCTCAACGTCCAACTCCGAAAGTGTTCGCGAGCAGGCGCTCAACAAATGCGATTCTGAATTGGACGTTGAAAGTTGAACGTTGAGCGTTGAGCGTTTGCCCATGCAAATCGCTACGCAATCCTCAATCGAACTACCCGGAATCCAAAAACTGCGCAGCGGAAAGGTGCGCGAAGTCTTCGATCTCGGCGAGACGCTGCTCTTTGTGGCCACGGATCGCATCTCGGCTTTTGACGTGATCCTGTCCGACCCGATTCCGTACAAGGGCGCGGTGCTGAACCAAATTTCCGCGTTCTGGTTCAACCGCTTCGACGACATCAAGAATCACTTTGTCACGGCGGATGTCGAGCAGTTCCCAAAGGAATTGGAGCCGTTCCGCGAACAACTGGCCGGACGTTCGATGATTGTAAAGAAAACGAAGCCGTTGCCAGTGGAATGTGTGGTGCGCGGCTATCTCGCTGGTTCTGGTTGGAAAGAATACCAGGACTCGCAGAGCATCTGTGGAATTCAACTTCCACCCGGGCTAAAGCAGGCGTCGCAGTTGCCGGAGCCAATTTTCACGCCGGCGACAAAAGCAGAAGAAGGTCATGATGAGAACATCGACATGAAACGATGCGCCCAGGTTCTCGGTGAGGAACTCGCAGACCGCGTGAAAGCGCTAAGCCTCGAAATTTATTCGCGCGGACGCGATCACGCCGCGCAGCGAGGAATAATCGTCGCGGATACGAAATTTGAATTTGGCACTGTCGATGGAGATTTGCTTTTGATCGACGAATGTCTCACGCCGGACTCTTCACGCTTTTGGCCTAAGGACCAATACGCCGTCGGACAGAGCCCACCGAGTTTCGACAAACAATTCGTGCGCGACTATCTGGAGACGCTCGACTGGGACAAGACCCCGCCCGCACCACGCCTGCCGAAGGATGTTATCGAAAGAACTTCCGCCAAATATCTCGAAGCATTCCGGCGCCTGACCGGTAACGAGATCACAAACGGTTAGCAATTCACACGCTCGCGCGGGACCTTCAATAAAATGTCATCAACCCGGCCGGACATATTGTTCATCATGACCGACCAGCAGCGATTCGATACCATCGCTGCGCTCGGTAACTCCCATATTTACACGCCGAACCTCGATCGCCTGGTGCGAAGAGGAATTGCCTTTTCAAATGCATACGCTGCATGCCCAGTTTGCGTCGCCGCACGCTATACGATTCGGACTGGTTGCGACGCGGCGACGACGCGCGTCTTCAGCAATGCAAAGGCAGATCCTGTGGCCGGCCAGGCCAAAGAAATGGAAGCGCGTTGCGGACCCTATCTCGCTCGCGTGATGTCGCACCTCGGGTACCGCACGTTTGGAATCGGAAAATTCCACACTTATCCATGGGATGAAGACGTAGGTTACGAAACGCTCTGGCGCAGTGAAGAGACGTACCATCCGCCTGCGCGCGAAGGTGATGACTACGGTTCATGGCTCGCTCGCGAGCATCCGGAATTCGATTTCCTCGAGCAACCAATGGGGGAACGCAGCGAAATGTATTACCTTCCACAGCGCAGTCCGCTTCCAGCGGAGTTGGGCGCGGAGTGGTGGGTAGCCGATCGCGCTGTTGAAGAAATTGTAAAGTCAGATGATTCGCGCCCGTTTTTTGGATTCGTCTCGTTCATGGGCCCGCATCCGCCGCTAGCTCCACCGATTCCTTTCAATCGGATGTACAACCCTGATCGAATGCCAGAGCTGGTCCTCGGAAGCATCGAGGAAGATCACTTGGATGAAGAGATCCCTTACATGCGACAGGCTGTCTGGGCCGATGCCATCAATCCGGCGCTGGCGAAAATCGTCAAGGCCCGATACTACGGCGAGATTACTTATCTGGATCATTGTCTTGGCCGGATCCTCGATGCGATCGAAGCGCGGCCAAATTCTGACGAATGTTCTGATCTGCTTTTTTTCGGACCACGGCGATCTTTTAGGTGATCATCATGGCTGGCAGAAACAGAACTTCTTCGAGGCGGCTTGCCGTTTCCCCTTGCTTCTTAGCTGGCCTGCAACGCTGCCGGCCGGAACCGTTCGCACTGAATTGATCAGCCTGGCGGACCTCTTCGGAATTGCGACGGAGGCTGCGGGCGCATGCGAACTGCGGCAGGGAATGGATGTTCTCAAAATGCTGCGAGGCCAATGTGCGCAGCGCGAATATCTAATCGGTATGGTTGAAGTTCCTGGTTCGCAAGATTTCAAAGTCATGGTCGTGACCGATGAATGGAAATATATTTTCATGGCCAACGGCGGCCGGGAACAACTCTTCAATCTCAAACGCGATCCCAATGAGTTGTCGAACTGCGTTAGTTCATCTTCCGGAATCAGAGATGACCTTAATGCTGTCGCTGTGAAAGCGTGTCGGGTTCCGGGTGCAATGGACGCGCTCGAAAGCGATCAACTTCGCGCATTTCCTTTCCGTGAACGAACACCGACACGCATCTGTCAATTCGACCGGTCGCGCGGCGTGTTTGGATTCCCCGAAAAACCAGAAGACGCGCTGAAGGGTTTCGACCGCGCCACCCTGAAACGAGTGGAGTGACATGCAAGCGCCTTCGGACGATCGGGAAGATCTTGGTGTAGGCCTGAAGCCGGGCGATCCACATTATCGTGCGTACGTCGGTCCTCCGGAAGATTACGATTTGATCGCAGCGATGACGTTCAATCTTCTCACCACGCTTGGCCTGCGCCAGCATCATTCATTGCTTGATATCGGCTGCGGTTCGCTTCGGATCGGACGACTCCTGATTCCATACCTGAATCGGGGAAAATACTTCGGTATCGAGCCTGCCGAATGGCTTGTCGCAGAGGGAATCAAGCAGGAACTCGGCGAAACAGTCGTTCAAACTAAACGGCCAACGTTTTTCTTTACCGACGCACCCGAGGCAGTTGTCCAGGCGAAAGTCTTATTCGATTTCGCGCTGGCTCAATCGATCTTCAGTCATTGCGGACTGGATCTGATCAGGGGTTGGTTGTCCGCGGTTTCGCGTTCACTGGCTCAGGAAGGAGCGTTGATTGTTACGTTCTTGATCGGCCAGGAAGACTCGCCGCGGACCGGCTGGATCTACCCTGAGTGTGTGAATTACCGGCCAGCTACTTTGGAACGCGCAGCTGCAGAGGTGAATTTGCGATTTGAAATTCTGGACTGGAAACATCCCCGGCAGACGTGGGCGCTTTTCGCCGCGCCCAGGTTCGATTCGAGTTGGTTTAAGAACCAACCTCTCTCTTGGAATGCAGCACTCGAAAGAGCGCTCAGCCACAAGCATCAGCCGATAAATCATCCGTGAGCGACGAGAACATTTTTGCCGTCCCACTCAAGGTGGAGGACGTGGCCGATTGTTACTTTTACCACACTATGGAACTCCCCGGTTATGGAGTCATAGAGGGACAGGATTGGGATCTACGTGGTGGAGTCGATGAGTATCTCGGCAAAGTCGATTTTGATGGTCAACGCGTTTTGGAAATTGGTCCCGCCAGCGGTTTTCTAACTTTCGAGCTGGAAAAACGCGGCGCCGAAGTGGTCTCAGTCGAAGTAACAACAGAGCACGGCTGGGATTTTGTTCCGTATCCGGCTGAAAGATTGGAAGAAGTGTTCGGCCCGCGCCGAATCGTAATGCAACGGCTAAAGAACTCCTACTGGTTCAGTCACGCTGCTCATCGTTCCAAGGCGAAAATATATTACGGAGACGTTTACAATTTGCCTGCCGCCCTCGGGCAATTCGACATCGGAGTGATGGGCTCGGTGCTGTTACACTGTCGTGATCCACTCCGAATCGTTGAACAATGCGGAAAGATGGCCAGGGCGCTCATCATCACTGATATGTTCCATTTGGATTTGGAAGGAGCGCCTGTCTGCCGTCTCGCACCTACTCCGCAGAATTTCCTCTGGCATACCTGGTGGAATTTCAGCACTCAATTTTTTACTCAATTTCTATCCGTAATGGGATTCAGCACTTCAGAAATTTTGCGCCACCAACAGCATCACCGCGGCAGGCCGTACACCCTTTTCACCGTCGTCGGCCGAAGATAATGCGGGTTCTACGAAATCAATTCGCTCACGAGCGATTTTTCTTCTTTTAACTCGGCTACCGACGCGTCGATTTTCGCACGGCTGAAATCGTTGATCGGAAGGCGTTGCATGATTTCCAATTTTCCACCGCGAACACGGACGGGGAATGAGGAGATCAATCCTTTCTCGACATCATAACTCCCGTCCGAACATACGGCCACGCTGTGCCAGTCGTCGCCGGGCGTGTCGGTGGTGAGCGAATTGACGGTATCGACAATCGCGTTCGCAGCCGAGCCAGCTGAAGAAAGTCCTCGGGCCTTGATGACGGCGGCGCCGCGCTGTTGCACGGTCGCAATGAAATCTTCTTTCAGCCATTTCTCGTCCCCAATCACTTCGTTTGCGGGACGACCGTCGATCCTCGCATTGTAGAAATCCGGATACTGAGTTGAGGAATGATTTCCCCAGATGGTCATGTTGGTGACCGAGCTAATCCCTATCCCGGCCTTATGCGCGAGCTGTGCGCGGGCGCGGTTTTCGTCCAATCGCGTCATGGCGAACCAGCGGTCACGCGGAATTTCTTTCGCGTTGTTCATCGCAATTAAACAATTTGTGTTGCATGGATTTCCGACCACGAGCACGCGCACATCGGACGCGGCGTTTTTTTGAATCGCCTGACCTTGCCCGACAAAAATTTTGCCGTTGACCCCGAGTAACTCCTTCCGCTCCATGCCGGCTTTGCGCGGAATGCTTCCGACCAACAAAGCCCAGTTGATGTCGCGAAAGCCTTCATTCAGATCTGCGGTTGGTACGACGGATTCCAACAAGGGGAAGGCGCAATCGTCCAATTCCATGACCACTCCATTCGAGCGCACCCAGGATAGCTGGAATCTCAATCAAATGGAGCCTGAGCGGCTGATCGGGTCCGAACATTTGCCCGGAAGCAATACGAAACAGAAGCGCGTAGCCGATCTGCCCGGCGGCGCCCGTGACAGCGACTTTAATCGGAGTTTTCATGATGCAATTAGCCATAAACAACTTGCTGAGCAAAGCCGAAGCATGCATCCGTCATGTCGAGCGAAGTCGAGACATCCCGTAAAGTTACCTCCAGGTTGCGCCACGGGATTCCTCGACTTCGCTCGGAATGACAGGAATAGAATCCGCGGTAAATTCTGTTCCTCAATGTACCCGACGAAACTAAACAAGATCATCAATCTCTTTGAATCGCTGCCGGAAGATGAACGGCGCGAGACACTCGTTTCCTACGCGGACAGCGCGAAGAAACAGGAGCCTCGCGAAAGCGAGAAGTTCGATCTGGTCGATGTGCGCAAAGACGAGGAATGCACGGACACGGTCGGGGTTTATCTGCAGGTGGATGAAACCGGAAAGGCGCACATCCGCATGACGCTCGGCCCGGAGGTGCAAACGCTTACCCGCTCGATGACCGCGATTCTTTGTAAAGGGCTCGAAGGCTCAACGCCACAGGAGATTCTCGATCTCCCGAGTGATTTCGTCACCCGCATCGTCGGCACGGAACTGGTGCGTCTCCGCAGTCAGACCATTTATTACGTCCTCACGCGCATCAAAAGCATTTGCAAAGTCTGGCTGGATCGGCAGCGCATGGCGCAGGTGGCGTAACTTCATTTTGTCATTCCGAGCCGCGAAGACGGCGAGGAACCTCACATTCGAAGCTTGGTCACACGAGTTTCGATGCGTGAATTTCAGGGCCTGTGCGAGGTTCCTCGCTTCGCTCGGGATGACATTGTTAGAGTTCCCACGTGAACTTTGCGTGATTTCGTTTACCATCCCCGCTGGCGCAGATGCCGCGAAATAACGAGCTCAACAAAATCCTTCTCATTGGCTCCGGTCCAATCGTGATCGGGCAAGGCTGCGAATTTGATTATTCCGGAGTGCAAGCGTGCAAAGCGCTGCGCGAAGAAGGTTATGAAGTCGTGTTGGTGAACTCCAACCCGGCTACCATCATGACCGATCCGGAGTTTGCGGATCGCACTTATGTCGAACCGATCACTCCCGAAGTGATCGAGGCCATCATGGAACGCGAAAAACCGGATGCGATTTTGCCAACTCTGGGTGGACAGACGGCGCTGAATGCCGCGATGGAGTTGAATCGCAACGGCGCACTGGCGCGGCACGGCGTGAAATTGATCGGCGCAAACGCGCAGGCCATCGCAAAAGGCGAAGATCGGCAGTTGTTCAAGGAAGCGATGCTGCGCATCGGGCTCGAGGTGCCGTGTTCCGGCGTGGCGCGTTCCCTGACTGATCTCGATCGGATCGTCGCTGAAATCGGAACGTTTCCGCTCATCATTCGTCCGGCGTTCACTCTGGGCGGGACCGGCGGTGGGATCGCTTACAATCGCGAGGAGCTCGATGTGATCGCTGCGCGCGGCCTTGACCTTTCGCCGGTTCACGAGGTGTTGATCGAAGAATCGCTGGTGGGCTGGAAGGAATTCGAGATGGAAGTGATGCGCGACCGGATGGACAACTGCGTGGTCGTTTGTTCCATCGAAAACTTCGATCCCATGGGCGTGCACACGGGTGATTCCATCACAGTCGCGCCAGTGCAAACGCTCACCGACAAGGAATACCAAATGATGCGCGACGCCGCGTTCGCCGTCATTCGCGAGATCGGCGTCGAGACCGGCGGATCCAACATTCAGTTTGCTGTTCATCCTGACACGGGCCGAATGGTCGTGATCGAAATGAACCCGCGCGTCTCGCGTTCCAGCGCGCTCGCATCGAAGGCGACCGGTTTTCCGATTGCGAAAATCGCGGCAAAACTGGCCGTCGGCTATGCGCTGGACGAAATCAAAAACGATATCACGCGCGAAACGCCGGCGTGCTTCGAGCCAACGATCGATTACTGCGTGGTCAAAGTGCCCCGCTTTACGTTCGAAAAATTTCCGCAGGCGGACGCCACGCTCACGACGCGAATGAAGAGCGTCGGTGAAGCGATGGCCATCGGGCGTACGTTCAAGGAAGCATTGCAAAAAGCTTTGCGCAGTCTGGAGATCAAGCGCTTCGGTTTGTGCGGCGATGGCGGGGACAAAGATGTCGATCTTGAGACTCTGCGCTTGAAGCTGGCGATTCCCAATGCTGAACGAATCTTTTACATCGCGCAGGCATTTCAAAAAGGCGTATCAGTCGATGAGGTCTTTGACCTAACGAAGATCGACAAGTGGTTTTTGAGGAACATCGCTGACCTCGTTACTGAGACGGGATGTTTGAAGACGAAAATATTCTCGCGCGCGAAGAAGCTCGGTTTCTCGGACCGACAGTTGGCGGTTGCGCGAGGCGCTTCGGAAGAAACAATTCGATCGGAGAGAAAAGCTCAAAATGTCGCACCGACGTACCGCCTCGTCGACACATGTGCGGCAGAGTTTGAAGCTTATACGCCGTATTACTACTCGACCTACGGCGACGAGAACGAGCGGCGCGAGAGCACTAAGCGCAAAATCATGATTCTGGGTGGCGGACCGAATCGGATCGGGCAGGGCATTGAGTTCGACTACTGTTGTGTGCATGCCGCGTTCGCGCTGCGCGAGCTCGGGTTCGAAACCATCATGGTTAACTCGAATCCGGAGACGGTCTCCACCGATTACGACACCAGCGACAAACTCTATTTTGAGCCGCTCACCTTAGAGGACGTGCTCAACATTTACGATCAAGAGAAACCAGAAGGCGTGTTCGTCCAGTTTGGTGGACAAACACCGCTAAATCTGGCCAGCGGATTGAAGGCAGCAGGCGTGCCCATTCTTGGGACGCAGCCCGAAAGCATTGAGACCGCAGAAGACCGGCAGTTATTCGCCACCATGCTGGACAAGCTCGGTCTGCGGCAAACTCCGAACGGATCGGCGACGAGTACCGAAGCGGCTATCGAGATCGCGAAGAAAGTTGGTTACCCAGTTTTGGTGCGACCCTCGTTCGTTCTGGGTGGGCGCGCCATGGAACTTGTCTATAACGAGGGAGATCTTCGGCGCTATATGGCGAGCGCCATCGAAGTGACGCCCGGTCGTCCAGTGCTCATTGATCGCTTTCTCGAAGATGCAATCGAAGTCGATGTCGATTGCATCTCAGACGGCGAAACGACCGTAATCGGGGCCATCATGGAGCACATCGAGGAAGCGGGCATTCACAGTGGCGACAGTGCCTGCGTGATTCCGACATTCTCATTGTCGCAAAAAGTCCTCGATGAGATTTCCGCAGCAACAAAATCGATGGCGCGTGAACTGAACGTGCGGGGGCTGATGAACGTGCAGTTCGCGGTGAAAGGCGATAACGTTTACGTTTTGGAAGTGAACCCGCGCGCGTCGCGCACGGTTCCCTTCGTCAGCAAGGCAATCGGCGCTCCACTGGCGAAACTTGCTGCCAAAGTCATGACCGGAAAATCATTGTGCGAACTCGGATTTACCCGGGAAATCGTGCCGAAACATTTTTCCGTAAAGGAAGCCGTGTTCCCATTTCTGCGCTATGAAGGCTTGGATATCTCACTTGGTCCGGAAATGAAATCGACCGGCGAAGTGATGGGCATTGATATCGATCTCGGCCTTGCCTATGCGAAATCGCAGATGGCCGCCCCGCCGCCGCTGCCGAAAACTGGAAAAGTCTTTGTCAGCGTCAAGGACGCCGATAAGGAAGCGGTCATCCCGGTTGCGCGCGAGTTCGTGAAGCTCGGTTTTGAAATCATTTCCACAAGCGGAACCGCGGAAGCGCTGGCGAAAGCAAAAATCAAAGTGACGAAGGTTTTCAAGATTCACGAGGGACGCCCGAACGTTCTCGACCGCATCAAGAACGGCGACATCAATTTCATCATCAATACGCCCAGCGGGAAAATTCCGCGCGAACACGAAGTGGTCATTCGCAATGCCGCGCTAGCGGCGAAAATCCCAATCATGACGACCGTTCGCGCTGCGCTAGCGAGCGCCAACGGGATCCGGTCGCTACAAAAACGAAAAGTTCAGGTGCGCAGTTTGCAGGAATATCACTGTAGCGGCGGTCTTTGACCGCCGATTGCAGTCTGTGGATTTGCGAGGATCGAAGACCGCCGCTACAGAAGAGAATGAAGTTTCCAATCTTGGTGACGATATTGTTAGGCGTCGCCGCGCTTGCCGCGGAGGACAAGAAGGAGGAGAGAACGTCCATGAGTTCATCAAACGAAGTTGCAGTGATCAAGACCACCGAAGGCGACATGGTGGTGCAGTTCTGGACTGACGCGGCGCCAAAGACGATTGAGAATTTCAAGAAGCTGGCGCGCCAGGGTTTCTATAACGGGACCATTTTCCACCGGATCGTCAAAGGTTTCATGATCCAAGGCGGCGACCCGAATTCGAAAGATCCGGCAAAAGAGAACAGCTACGGACAAGGTGGTCCGGGTTACAAGATCAAAGCCGAGTTTAACGATCATCCGCATGAGCGCGGCGTGATATCGATGGCGCGCGAACCTGATCCGGATTCGGCGGGCTCGCAATTTTTCATCTGTCTCGGACCGGTGCATCGGCTCGATCACCAATACACGACGTTCGGCAAACTGATTAAAGGCGACGATGTGCTGGAAAAAATCGGGGACACGCCCGTGACAAAAAACAGCATGGGCGAAATGAGCGAGCCGGCGAAACGCATCGTGATCAACAAGATCGACATCGTGCCGGGAGGATCGGTCAAATAGTCACCACGAAGAGCACGAAGAACGCGAAGCATTCAAACTCTTCCTTTTCGTGACCTTCGTGTCCTTCGTGGTTTATTTCTGAATGGCAGAGACAACGAAGATTGCGCTCATTCAGATGCGCTGCGGTTCCGAGCCGGGGAAGAATTTCTCGCGAGCGATTGAATTCATTCGCGAAGCAGCGAAAAAAGGTGCGCGGATTGTTTGCCTGCCGGAGCTTTTTCGGTCGCAATATTTTTGTCAGACAGAAGACCACAAAAATTTTGATCTGGCTGAGGAAGTGCCGGGAACATCAACAGCGACACTAGGAGAGCTTGCGCGCGAAACCGGCACAGTGATCATCGCTTCACTTTTCGAGAGGCGCAGCGCGGGCGTTTATCACAACACCGCGGCGGTCATCGACGCGGATGGAAAGTTGCTAGGCAAATACCGCAAGATGCACATTCCAGACGATCCGCTGTATCACGAGAAATTTTACTTCACTCCCGGCGACCTTGGGTTCCAATCGTGGAACACCCAGCACGGCAAAATCGGGGTCTGCGTTTGCTGGGACCAATGGTATCCCGAAGCGGCGCGGTTAACGGCCTTGCGCGGTGCCGAAATCATTTTTTATCCGACGGCAATTGGCTGGCATCCGAGCGAGAAGAAGGAGTTCGGAGCTGCCCAACATTCCGCTTGGGAAACCATTCAACGCAGTCACGCGATCGCGAACGGTTGCTATATCGCGGTTGCAAATCGCGTTGGCCACGAAGCACCGGCGGGCGGTGATGGAATTGAGTTCTGGGGACAAAGTTTCGTTTGCGGGCCAGATGGCGAAATCACCGCCAAAGCTTCGGTTGATCAGGAGGAGATTGTGATGGCCGATATCGATTGGAGCCGCGTCAACGAGCATCGGACACACTGGCCATTCTTGCGAGATCGCAGAATCGATGCCTACGGCGAGATCAATAGGCGTTTGGTCGACTGACTAGCTGATCAAGGAGCGACGGCTTTGGCAGCCGTCGATGTCAATTGACGGCTGGGAAGCCGTCACTCCCTGTGTTAATGACGGAAGCGATGACTGCGAGAGCTGCCGATCGGATGCGCCGGCCGTGGTATCGGCTGTCTTTAACGACACAGATCATGATAGGGCTGGTTGTCGGTGGTGTGATCGGCTGGCTCCGACCCGATTGGGGGAATGCAGTTTATTTTCTGCGCGACATCTTCATTAACCTGATCAAATCCATCATCGCGCCGCTCGTGTTCTCGACCATTGTAGTCGGTATCGCTGGCGCAGGCGCGCTTCGGAAAGTGGGGCGCATGGGAATCAAAGCGCTGGTCTATTTCGAGATCGTCACCACGGCAGCGCTGTTCATTGGGTTGGCTGTAGTCAATTTCACGAAGCCCGGCGCGGGCGTCACTTTGGCCGCCACGAACACGGAGGTCCTCAATACGCTCGGTCAAAGTCACCCGAAAACTTTCGTCGAAACGATCGTGCACGTTTTTCCCTCCAGCGTCATCGAAGCGATGGTGCGCGGCGATGTTTTGCAGATCGTCGCATTCAGCGTGCTTTTCGCACTCGCGGTTTCAGCGGTTGGAGAAAGAGGAAAACCAATCATCCGGGCGATGGAGAGCCTCGCGCAAATCATGTTCAAGTTTACAAACTACGTCATGATGTTTGCACCGATTGGCGTCGGCGCAGCGATGGCGCATACGATCGGCACGCAAGGGCCGGGCGTGCTAATGAATCTCGGCAAATTGATCGGCTCGCTTTATCTGGCTCTGGTGATTTTCATTTTGTTGATCTTTGGACTGGTGATTTGGATCGCGCGAATTCCATTGCAGCAATTTATCAGGGCGGTGCGCGAGCCTGCGGCGCTCGCATTCGCGACTACGAGCAGCGAATCGGCGTTGCCGAAAGCGATGGAATCGATGGAGCGTTTCGGCGTGCCGCCGCACATCGTCGGCTTCGTGATGCCGACCGGCTATTCGTTCAACCTCACAGGATCGACGTTATATCTGGCAATGGCCTCGGTGTTCGTAGCGCAAGCGGCGGAGACGACGATAGGTTGGCACATGTCGTTAGGCCAGCAGATCACAATGATGTTGACATTGATGCTGACTTCCAAGGGTGTGGCCGGCGTCCCGCGCGCATCGCTTGTCATTTTGCTTGGGGCGTTGAATTCGTTTGTGCCGTCAGGTCTGGGACCGATCGGTGTGGCGATTATTTTCGGTGTGGATGAATTGATGGACATGGGTCGCACGTGCGTGAATGTCATTGGCAATTGTCTCGCTACGGTGGTCGTTGCGCGCTGGGAAAAAGAATTCGATGAAAGCCGCGCGCGCGTTTTTGGGACGGCGGCCGAAGCCGATTTGGATTTAAAAGCCGGCGATGTCGCTTTCGCCGATGCAGTCGCGCAAGGCGACTAGAATGCAATTCACGGTCGATGTGACCGTCGGACGCGGCCATCCCGTCCTTTTTTTGCGCTGGCAGGACGGCGTGCTGCACGTCCCGGACATCGCAGCGCGATGTTCGTACCACGGAAACATCGACAAAGCTGGATTGTTCCAGCTAAGCTCTCTTCGCCATGTCAGCTTTGCACACATTCGCCCAAGCAACTTATCTCATGCAGATCTTTACCGCTGCTTTTCTCGCGATACTTTTTCTTCAATCGGGAGTTGATAAAGTTGTCGATCGCCGCGGAAACCTCGAATGGCTAAAGGGACATTTCGCGAAAAGTCCGTTAGCGGGCGTTGTGCCCGCTTTGGTAACTGCAATCACCATTCTCGAACTTGCAGCGGGAGTCTTGAGCGGCGTTGGCTGCCTCGCGCTTATCGTTTTGCGCGATTCAACCCTGGCATTCTACGGCGCGGTGACTTCCGCGGTTGCGATCATTGCGCTATTCTTTGGCCAGCGGATGACCAAAGATTACGCCGGCGCAGCCGTGCTGGTTCCGTACTTTCTGCTCGCCCTCGTTGCAATTTATCTGCTCGCGCAGCGGTAAATTAGTGAGAATTTTCTAAAGCATGTCTGGAATCCTCCTTAACGAAACGAGCGTTGCCAATCCAACGAGTAGTGGTCCGGCGTTGACGAAATCGCCATACGTAGCGAATGCCGCCGAGGCGATAAATAATTATACGAGAAACCCGGCCAGAACTTGGTATAAGGACGGGGTCGACCCGAATGATCAGACGGGCGAGTATGCGTTCCAGCGATTGCGTCAGACCTGGTTCACTCCTCAACTCGATCCCAAGTTCAAACTTCGCCGAGACGATAAATTCTATGCCATCGGCTCGTGTTTTGCGCGCGGTCTAGAAAGTTCGCTAGAAGGGCACAAGATAGCCGTTGAAAGCGCGGCGCCTGAATTTGCCAAACTTCAGCCCGCTAATAAGGAAGGATCTGGACTCGGATTTACCAATAAGTACAACACCTATTCAATGCTGAACGAATTGCGCTGGGCACTCGATCCGGACGCAGAATTCCCGCAAGCGTCTATTGTTCAATTGACAGACACAACTTGGTACGACCCACACACCACTCCCACGTTAGAGTTCGTCGGTCTCGATGAAACTTTGGAGCGTCGTGCTCTCATACAGACCGTCACGAAACGCATAAAAGACTGCCGCGCGGTGATTCTTACACTTGGGCTTGCAGAGGTGTGGCGCGATGTTAAGGCAGATGTGTTTGTCAATTGCACTCCCATTCCATCTTTGTTTAGAACTCAACCAGATCGATATGAATTTCATCTAACCGGTTTCGATGAAAACTTGAGCAATCTGGAAGCCATGTACGCATTATTGTCACGGTATGGACATTCTGATTTTCACATTGTAGTCACAGTCTCTCCGGTTCCTTTGATGAATACGTTTTCAACCATGGATATTGTCGTGGCCAACACCTGGGCCAAGTCGCTATTGAGAGCCGTCGCCCACGAGTGGGCCGGTGCGCATGCCAATGTGGATTACTTTCCAAGCTACGAAATTGTGCAGAACTCCGATCGCGCTGCCGTGTGGGAGCCCGATCTGAGACACGTCAAGGGCGCCGGAGCGCAGCATATCATGGAGTTGTTCGCGCAGAATTATCTCGAGTAGGGTCGGTCACACTCGACCAGCGAACAACGTGCGAAATCGCGCTCTGGACCCGGTGCAACGAGATATGAAAAAGATGATGCCGATTATGCCGGCGTAGAGGGATTGTGCCTTTTTACGAGCAGGGCTCGCTTTAGATGTGCCGGAGCCACCCAACAACTTCCAATAGTAGGTGCTGCAACGCGCCACCGCCTCGCGCCCGCAAATGCCCGACGATCGGGATTTGATCTCTTGTTAGAAATCTCATGAAAGATGTCAAAGCAAACTTTGCCACCGTTCCTTTCGTAACTGGCACTTTCTTGTTTCTCTGCGCGTTGACGTTCTACTACTTCGCGGTCCTCAGAGTCGATTACCATAAAACAATGCTGCTTGACCTTGCTCCCCATCCGGATGCGACCGAATACTTTGCACAGGCAAAATCGTTGCGCAGGGATGGCTGGCCTTCGATTCAGATTGGATATGAGAAACTGCCGTCGAGATATCCGTTTGGCTATCCAGTCTTGATGCTTCCTTGGTTGCAAATCCTGCCTGACGCAGACACGGTGCTGGCGCCGTTTCGCACGAGCCAAACGATGGGGCTGCTCCTGCTTTTAGCCGTATTTACTTTTTACACATACCTGGCGATGCCGTTGACCGGCGGGTTCGCAGTGCTTTTACTCGCGACATTGCCAGGGTTCTTCACTTTTAGTCGTTCGTCACTGAGTGAAATAAGCGCCTCCGTGCTGATTGTACTATCGTTTATGTTCGCCTACTTGGGATTTAAAGAGGAACGTCGCTGGAAAATCTATTTGTCCGCAGTTCTTCTTGGTCTTTCATTGAACGTCCGACTCCAGTCGCTTTTCTTTGCACCGTTGTTGCTGACCATGGTTATCTTCCCGGTGAAGGGGATGCGCTGGCGCTGGTTCCTTCATTGCGTTGCACTTCCGGTCGTTTTCGTTCTAGCGGCTAGCCCTATGCTCATATTGAACACGATCCAGTTCCATTCGCCCCTCAAAACAGGTTACGATCTGTGGGCCTCATATTTTAGCCGACACCACCTTCTTTTTTGTCTTCGCTATATTCCGAGAAACGCTCTCATACTTTGGAGAGAAGCCACTTTACAACCACTCGGATATGAGGCTGCCAATATTTTCGGCACCGGCACGTCTTTTGTGCCAGCCTTCGTCATTTTGATTTGTGCCGGTCTACTTTTCATCCGGCTAAGTTGGTTCCTTTGTTGCGCTTTGGTAGCCGGATTGAGCTCTTTTGCAGCAGCGTTATGTTATTTGTTTGGAGGGGATGTACGGTTCTACCTGCCGCTTCTTATCCTTTTGGTCGCGGTGGCCGTTCTGCCCGTCACGTGGGCCGCGAAGAATCTTTTTGCTGGAAAACGGACTGTGATCGCGCTGCCGGTTTTTATCTTGTTTGCTGGCGCCTGTCTCGGATATCCTTCGCGTTCGAGATACAACACACCTGGGATCGATCGGTCCCAAGCGTGGGACGCTCTTCACTTCACTGCTTCAGCTGGCCGATCGACCCAGTTTGTCGCTCAAAGGGATTTCGCCAGACGGTTGCGACGCCAATCTGGAATCGTCCTCTCCGATATTGATCCTGTTTACTTAAATGCCCTTTTGCCACGTTCCTTCGTCGCCGCACCAATCGATGGAGACCACCATTATAAGTGGAGCTATACCTGGAGGTACGATCGACCGCAGGCTTTGGCCTTCGTCCAGCATGGCTTGGAGCAGTCGTTTCCTGTTTATGCGCTATTTGTTTCGAGTGATGAAGCGACCATTAAACATTCGCGCCTACCTGTTGTTCCTGGGTACGACTGGCACCTTCTTGACCAATTGCGCAGCAAGGCGGCACTTCTAAAGCTTGCTCCCGTTGCGTCGAACCAACCATTGCCACCGGACTAATGCAGCCCACAGCCCTTTCGCGAAGTGTCGCGCCCGGAAGTTGAGTTGTGCAGAAAGCTCTTCGCCCCGCCCTATTCTCAGGACTGCTATTGTTAGCAGCCTACCTTCGGATAACCGGATTGAGCTGGGGTCTCAGCAGTGGGTATGGCCATGATCTGAACTTTCAGCCGGATGAGTTTGTCAGTCTTAGGGGCGTCCTGCAGCTGGATTTATTAGCAGGCCGTATTAAGGCACCGGGCGCGTACTTTGAAGGCACCTTCAATTATTACCTTTGGGCTGTGCCACAAGCGATACTTAAGATATCTGGTAAGAAAAGTGCGGCTCCTCCCGACTCAATGACCGCAAACGAGCAGTCCAATCTGCTGTATATTTGTCGATGGATATCCGTCCTATTCGATCTCTTTACCATTGTTATTGTATTTCTTGCCATTAGAGAAGCGAGTCGGAATTTCTATGCGTCTTTTGTTGGCGCACTTTGCTATTCTGTTCTTCCAATGCAGGTGATCTACGCACATTTTATGAGAACTCACATCTTGAGCAATTTATTGTGCGCCCTGGTTATCTGGCTTTCTCTGAAGCTTCGGCAATTTCAGCGATGGCAGATGCTTCTCGCGGTAGGCGTTATTTGTGGTTTGGCAGCAGCGACTCGTTACCCTGTTGGGATTATCGTAGTGATTCCATGTTCCTACTTGTTGTTGAATGGCCGCGCTAACTTACCAAACTTCAGGAGTGGAATCTGGGAGCGCGCCAGAGTTTTCGTTACCGGTTCATTGTGGCTGATCACTCTGGGATTCCTAGTTGGATTGTTCCTAGGGCACCCAATGTTGTTTTTGGACCGTTTGAGCGTTACAAAAGCGATCACGGGCGAGACGTTAAAATACGCCTCGCTACACGAGTTCAGAGGAGTTCAGTTACTTAATCTAGCTGTTATGTGGAGGTATATCACATACGTGATTCCGTTCGCGATGTATCCCTTGCTTTGGCTCGTCCCTTACTGCGCAATCTTGTATCTTGTTTTCAAACGCAGCCTTTACAGTGTGTCCATTCCAATACTGATTTTCTCCCTCTTGTATCTGTACTTCATGGGAAAAGGCTACCTTGGACCATATTTTGCCCGCATCACCATGGTGTTGTTTCCTGGATTTTGCGTTCTGGTCGGCGTAGCCTGTGCCGATTTACAGCTGAAAATGAAAAATAACCGGGCAGTCGCCATCCTTTTAACCTGCGCGCTCCTTCTCGTCCTTGGGCCATCACTGGCTTTTGACGTGGCATACGGCCGTGCCATGCAGAAAAAGGATGCTCGTGAGGTCCTTCGGGGCGATCTCCAAAAGTTGATTGGTGACGCGCGGGCGACCATTGGGATCTTGCAGTTCGGACCTTATTTTTACACTGCGATGCCGGCAGCCAAGCCACTAACCAGTGAGAAGGTGACTGTCCAATTACAGAACCCAGACCAGGACGCTGACTTCTTTCTGGTAGGGTTGCCAACTCAAATTGAGCCGGCGCAAATGAACGCAATTGTCAGCCAGGTTGAGGCGCAGGGAAAGTTTATTTACGAAAAAAGCTACAGGGTTCCTGTAAAGATGTTTGGACGCGAGTTCAGGCTGGTGCGCTTTCCGCAAGATATGACCTACCCTTTCCCGACGATTTTGCTTTTTCGGGCTAGAACACCAACGTGAGGCTGCTCGCTGGCTGATTAGACAGCGCTCGACCACGCTAGGCCTCCAAAGGCGCTGCAAGCAGTTCGATTCCCAAAGAATTTCACAATGAAGGTCACGCAGATTTCCGAAAGGTCCGCCGAATCCCGTGCGGGCGATGTTCTGCTACTGCCGATAGCCGCAGTCGCATTCTGGACGTTGGCTTATCAGCTGGTTCTTGTCCTCCGATGGCCGGCGAAAACGATCACGTGGTGCTTCATAGCTTTTGCTATTGCCGGTTTCTTTTTGTTCGGACGCCTGTGGAAAAAAACGAACGCAATTCCTGGTAAAGCATATCGCTTTCACCTGGCACACATCCTCCTGCTGGTTTTGGGTGCGGCTTACGCCACCACGGTTCTGTTCGTACGCAGGCCAAATCAAGATGACGTCGTTTACGTCCACAGGGTTCTCACTCAACTGTTGGACCTTAATCAGCCCATTTACCTCCGTCAGACGAGTGTCGATATGGACGCCGCTGCGTTCTCGCCAGTTCATCTGGTGACTAGCTACGAGATGCTCATGGGATTTTTGGGTCACTATTTTGGAATCAATCCTCTGTACTTTTATCAAGTAGTTGGTCACGCGTTGGCAGCATTTGCGGTTCCATTCGTTTTTTATTGGTGCGCCAGAATATTTGGACTCGGCCGCTGGACCGCAGCGATCGGGACTTTCCTTGGCATATGTTTTCTACTTATGGCTGACGAATCGCCTTTCGGAGCGCTCCTCGGAGCGGGATTTCGTTTTGTCGCCGGCCAGTCGCTGGCCTCGATCAACACTGCCGGCATGCTCGGGTTTGCAACCGTTTCAGGCTACCTGTGGCAGGGTAAACCGATCGTTTGGATTTTGTTCCTCCCGATAGGTCTGTCGCTCAGTTACCGGTTTCTCGACAGAGGCAACAGGAGCGATGTGGCGTGGCTCACGTTGTTAGGAATCGCCGGCGTTGGTCTGAGCAATCCTGCGCTCTACTTGGTCCCCGCTGTGATCGGTTGCTCATGGGTTGCGTTCGTGGCACTTCAGCTATTGGAGGGCGGGACGCGAGCGGATTTACTCAAGCAACTGCGCCGTGGTCTGTTATTGGGGATTCCGTTTGTCTACCCAATCGCAATATTGGCCATGCTGGCGCTTAACATCATTCCAAAACCCATGGACACCCGTATGTATGGACCAATGTCCATGCCTTGGCGCGAGGCTGTGAACTATGTCATCGGCGGACCGATTGACTATCTTCGCGACGTCGTCCTCATGATTGCTGTGCCGCTGTTGATCATTAGAGGGCGTGCCGGCCTTTTCATTTTCTTCTATTTATGTGCTGTGTGGCTGCTTTGTTTGAACCCATTGCTCGCGCCGTGGTGGATGAAAAATATTCTCGCGTACTGTTATTTCCGACTTGTTTACCTTCTGCAACTGCCGTTGCTATGCACCTTGGTGGCGGCTGCAGGTCCTCTGCTGGCGCGCCCGGGTATTCTGTTGAGAGAACGACTAACAACTGCTCTGGCAGTTTTATCCGTGGTTGTGAGCTTCGCTTGCAGCTATCGTGGACTTGCAATCCTCCCGAGAGATCCAAAGCTCGGCATCGGTTGGAAATCGGCGACGGAGTGCCAACTGCTCCCGGCAAACATTGCTTTTGCCAAAGCTGCCGGCCGATACATTGCCCATGCCAAACTGCTTGCACCAAACTGGACTGCGAGCTGTGAGTTACCGCTTCTCTTGCCCGAAATGAAGGTCGTAGCTCCTCGGCTCGTCACACATTATTTCGCCAATGCCGGGAATCTCGAGGAAGGGATTCTTCGCCGCCAAGCGCAGAGTTTTATCGAGGGCGACACTTCCGGAAACCCCACACGGCTCGAACTGTTAGAACCAAAATTTCGCCAAGTGATCGAAACCCGTCGGGCGAACGCCATCGCCGTTCCCGAATCCGAGAGTCATAGGGTATTGGCCACACTTCAATCGATCGATCCAAGCTGGCATCAAGTTTTGGAAGCTGGCGGACTGGTCTTGATGTTACCAGGTAACAGTGAAGGAGAGGTCGGCTTGCCATCGGAATCTTGAACGCGACAGTACGCGCCAATGAAGGCGCTGTTAGTTCGTGGAGGCGAACAGATTCACGTACCACTCTGAAGTCTCGCGAACTGAGTCGTCGCGGAAAGGTACGAGCCCGCGATTTGTTATCTCTGAAACCAACATGTTTTTACTTTGCAGAGTGTCCAAAAGCTCAACCCACTTGCTGCCGGCCTGCTTCAATCCGTAGGGCCATAATTCAAAGAGCAATTTAAGGTCGGGGTTGTCAGCCAGAACACGACTGGCCCCGCGCAAGGCGTGAAGTTCATAGCCTTGGATATCCATTTTGATCAGGTCAACACGTTCGCCGGGTTTGAAGTAATCGTCGAGGGCTATGATATCGATCGGTACCGCAGGGCGCGAATCGCCTTCTATCGGATACGTCCGGTGATCAACGTTTAGTTTATCCGAAACGTAAAGCTTGGACCGGCCGCTGCGTTCTCCGACCGCAGCATTAGAGACGCGCACGTTTGTATACCTACGTACAGCAGATTCCAGGCGCTTGAAATTTTCCGGCGAAGGCTCGAATGAATGAACAATGCCAGTCGCACCAACACAACGGGCGAGAAACTGTGAATAGATACCGATATTCGCACCGGCGTCTACGACGACATCCCCCGCAGACAGAATTCTATTCAGGAGCTGCCGCTCTGCACGATCAGCATACGCTTTAAAAGCGCGATAACACGAGCGGTAGATGGGAAACGCTCGGTCGTAAACTCTATTCCCAAATCCGCGAAGGAGCGAGATCAGAGGCATCAGCGTCGCGTCAGCGTTACAGTACAGAAAGCTGCACAGAACTTGGGAAAGCAGCGACTAAGACCGAGGTCCAGGGGGAATAACATTCGATAAAGCAAGGTTGGAACTGGCAGCCTATGCGATATTCCGCCGGTAATCATATACGACAGTGCGGTGAAATATCGAATCGAGAGATTCCCGACATCGTAATTATCGCCCAAGCGTTGCAACCATTCGGGTTTTCGAAAAAAAATCAGCCAAGGCAACGCGATGTTGGCCGATGCCAGCGGCCCGTGGACGTCGCTCAACGCCGGCTCGGAAATCCGGAAATCGACTGTTTCGTGATGCAGATGCTTAAAGATGGGAGTTGAAAGCAGTGAGAAAAAAGGCTCGGTCGCAATCATCTTGCCGCCTGCTTTCAACTTGCTGGCCGCGCGGTTAAGAAACGCAATTGGGTTTTTCAAGTGATGTAATACATTAGTAAGTGTAATAACATCAAGGTTTTTATCCTTAATTGCGCCTAACTTGTCGATTTCGTGGCAGTCAAACACAAGGTCGAGGTAGTCCAAGTCAAGTACGTCGCTTGTGACCACGTTTGAAAGAAATTGCTTCAGAGGCGACGTGCCGCTCCCTATCTCTAGTATCGAGAGCGTCGCCGGGTCGGCAAAGTCCTTGAATTGATCACGGTAGAGTTCGCGGTACCAGAAAAGAAGATTTTTATTAGCGCCTAGGCGCGCGCGGTTACACAATGTTGCGGCACGGTCTTTCGCCTGTTCGCTCTCCAAAACCGTGGTTGCGTTGCTCATTTAATTGCCCGGATATACAGCGAGCCGGCAAACTCTGAGAGAACCGGCACGTTCTCGAGAAACCGGCCGAGCGCGTTCAATCGATTAACCAGAGGAACTGGTGTCTTCGGGTGAAGGAAATCAAAAGGCTCGATTCGAACGTCACGATAGCCTTTCTGCTCGAGCAAGCGCTGGAGCGGCCACCGAAAGAACGCGGTCTCATCTGGCGAGTCACCCAGTTTTCGTTTAATCCATGGCACATTCTTTTGTATCGCGATCTGAGGGTTCAGCATGTTTGGCTCTGTAAAGTAAATCATGCCGCCGGGTTTCAGTACCCGGTAAATCTCGCGTAGTGCCTCTTCGATTTCGAGGTGATGTAAAACTGAGCTGCCCACAACGGAATCAAATACGCGATCAGGATAGCTGAGCTCATAGGCGTTCTGGACGTCATAACGAACATTTGGCGTAGAACAATTCGCCTTCGCGATTTCCAGAAGCTCAGGTGAGACGTCAATGGCAACAATATCTGCTCCTGAGCGCGCCAGTTCCCGAGTGAAATAGCCGGTACCGCACCCCAACTCAAGCACGCTCATTCCTGGCCCGAGATGCCTGCTGAGCATCTTTACACGACGCGCCCATCGCACCTTGCCGGCCGGACTCTCCCAGTTCCAAATCTCGCCCGCTCCACGTTCGGCCAGGAAGCGGCCGTGTTGAATTTCTTTGGCAATGCGTTCTTGCATTAGAAAAGTTTCAGATGACCGCGAATTTGAAACTCCCATGCGTTGGTCGCCAGCCCGAAAATTTGAGACTCCGAATTAGTAGCCGAGTTTTAATTTCAGAAAGCCATGCCAGCACATTTTCAGCATGACAAGCCCGTTGCGAAAGACTTTGGTCATTTTCGTGGAACCGTAAATGCGTTCCTGGTAGTGGACCGGCAAGTCCAGGATTTTGAGGTTCAACTTTGCGGCGCCAAATAACAGTTCATAGTCTCCCCAGCGGTCTTCGGTTCCCCAGGTACCGAGCATTGGCTTAATCCGCTCCCAGTCGCTTCTCCAGAGGACTTTTGTGCCGCACAAAGTGTCCTTTACTCGTTGCCCAAGCAGATAGGTAAAAGCCAGGCTGAAAAATTTGTTGCCCAGCATATTTGCTCCGTTCATCGCTCCTTTTGGCACGGGATAAACTAGACGCGATCCGTTGACAAACTCCGCTTGCCCCGAAACGATAACATCGATGAAATAAGGCAGCTCCTCGGGAATCGTCGTAAGATCGGCATCGAGGATCATCAAAATATCGCCTGTGGCAGCGTTGAAACCTGTCCAGACATTTCGCGACTTGCAAACTCCCGGCCCATGCTCAAGACGAACATTTTTCTCCGGATAAAGCGTCTGCACCCGCAACACTTCTTCTGCCGTGCCATCGGTCGATTGATCGTCACAGAAAATTATCTCTGTCCGGGCCGCTAAAGGCGAAATGCGGCGAACGGCGTCCTCTACATTCCCTTTCTCATTCTTGCATGGAATGACGACTGATACCGAAAGCCTCTCCGGCAAAACGGGCGGTGGCATCATTCGTGCCACGACCACCTGCGTCATGCAAAGTTTGCTCAGAAATGGCAGGCGCGCGCAAAAACGATTTAGAAAACTCGACAGCAACGGCAAATATTTCGGCAAGAGGACCACGCGATGCGTCTCGAGAGCTTCGAAGCCGGCAAGCTTCAACAGATTTCGGATATCCGCGGTGGAGAGCCAGTTTTGCTCGGTGCGCGGCACCTTCATCCCGACCCACTCGGCAAAGGTGACGAATGGTTCCCAAAGATGGTTATAAGTTGTCACCAACACGCGAGTATGCCTCTGGCAAAGCGGCATTAAATTGCGCAGGGCTTGAAGCACATCCACCGTATCGCCGATGTCGTTAAAGAGGATGTAATCGAATTTTTCGTCTGGCTTGAAAGCCCGCTGGAACTCCTCCTTGTCCGGGAAAGCGACGGCGAATTCGAAGGATGGACTTCGTTGCTGTGCGATTTCTATAATCTCAGGGCAGATGTCAATGCCTTTGCCCTTACTGGGCTGGAGAACAGCCAAAAGATTGCCGGTGCCGCAGCGAACCGAGAGGATTCTTTTCTGCGGCTCCACCAAAAAACGAAGAAGCCGCTCCAGCAGCTCGTAATAGTATCTGTTGCGGTTGATCCAGTTCTCGCGCCGAGCAGCAATTTTGGCCAGACGATTTCGCGTGCGTTCGCGTCTTTGCTCAAGGGCGGCTGATCCCCACGTCGCTGCGTTCGGTTCGCACTCGGCCGCAAGAGCGCCCACACTGCCAGTATGGTTTGATGGCGAATTGATTGTCGCCGAACGTGCAGCGGAGCTTCGCACAGCGGCTTCCTTCATATTCTGCGCCGCTCCAGATTGTATTTGAAGATCGCGTAAATCGCTCTAAAGCCGTCCTTCCAATTGATCTTCTTGCCCTCTGCGTAAGTTCGTCCGCTGTATGAGATCCCCACTTCGTAGATTTTACAGCCCGTGCGGGCGAGCTTGGCGATGATTTCCGGCTCAACGCCAAACCGATCTTCTTGTATTTGAATTGATTTGATAAGTGGGGCCTTGAAGGCTTTGTACCCTGTTTCCACGTCAGTCAGATTCATATTGGTGAACATGTTGGAGAGCAGCGTCAAAAACTTGTTGCCCACCATGTGCCAAAAGAAAAGAACGCGATGTGGCCGCCCGCCCATGAAACGGGATCCAAGTACCGCGTCGGCTTTCCCTGACATTAGCGGTTCCAGAAGCACGGGATAATCTTCGGGGCTGTATTCGAGATCTGCGTCCTGCACCAAAATAAAATCGCCGGTCGCGGCTGCGAATCCGCTGCGCAGGGCTGCTCCCTTCCCCCGATTTACCGGATGATAAATCACGCGATCAACCACTTGAGAAACATTCTCCCTGAGCAGAGTTTGTGTCCCGTCTTGGGAACAATCGTCCACCACAATGATCTCTCTACTCTCGAGCGGCGCGTTGCGAACGGCCTCAACGATCTTCTCGATCGTCTCCCTTTCATTGTAGCAGGGGATTACGATTGAAACTTTCATCTTTCAGCCATTGGGGCAACTTTGAACCACCTCGTAAAGCTCGTAAATCTTCTCGCCTCCAAACCAAAATTCGTTCACCAAACGAGATTTTAATTCCGGATGCGCTACTAACGAAGCCAGAAAATTTCTCCGCGCTTCAGGGAAGCTCTGCTTCAACGCGGCAAATGTAAGCGCAAAATTTTTACCCCTGCGGGTCGTGTTTTGCCTTTGCGGGGGCACAACTCCCACGCGCGGCTCATTAACGTTTCGAGAACTGGAAACGTTTGCGGGCGCCGGGTTGTCCGGATTTTTTTCGCTCTTTCATGCGCGGATCACGGCGAAGCAGACCCTCAGCTTTGAGCGGTCCTCGCAAATTAGCATCGACCTGAAGAAGCGCGCGGGCAATGGCCAGCTGCGCCGCACCGGCCTGTCCCATGATGCCTCCGCCGCTGGTGTTAATCCACAAATCGTAAGCATTCACGGCCTTGGCGGATTGAAGCGGTTGCAGCACCACGTTTTGTAACGGCACAGTGGGAAAATAATCTTCGAAGCTGCGCCCATTAATGTCGATCTTTCCGCTGCCCGGCGTCATGCGAATGCGGGCGACTGACGTTTTGCGGCGGCCCGTGGCGACGAATTCTTCAGTTTGTGGCATAGGATCAGGACTTCTGGAGTTTGACAACCTGCGGCTGCTGCGCGGCGTGCGGATGCGAATCGCCGCGATAAACTTTCAACTTCCGGTAGACACTGCGACCGAGCCGATTATGCGGAATCATACCGCGCACCGCCCGCTCGATTAGCAGCTCGGGATGGCGAACGCGGCGCGCCCTGACGTTCTCAGATTTATGGCCACCTACGTAACCTGAAAAACTCATGTAACTCTTCTGTTCTTCTTTCTTGCCGGTAAGCCGCACTTTTTCCGCATTGATGACGATCACAAAATCACCCGTATCCACATGCGGTGTAAAAACAGTTTTCTCTTTGCCGCGCAACAGGTTGGCCGCTTTCACGGCCACCTGGCCCAGCACCTGGTCCGCGGCGTCGATTACCCACCATTTGCGCGGAACCTCGCTGGCTTTGGCAGAAAACGTTTTCATTGGGGAAAAGAGCACGGAAATTACGAGCGACACAACAGCATGTCAACCCATTGACAGGCTGATGAGACCCATGAGTCAGATGGGACAGATGAACCCATCGCAGAAATGCTCGCTGGTCAACTTGCTTTTGCGCGTTTAATTCTCTGGCCATGTCGAATTCGGCTGCCACAAAGACCGCAATCAAACCGCGGCGGGACGAAGATTTTCCGGAGTGGTATCAGCAGGTGATCCGTGCGGCGGAATTGGCCGAGCCGTCGGACGTGCGCGGTTGCATGGTGATTCGCCCGTGGGGTTACGGGATTTGGGAAAACATGCAGCGTCAACTCGACGGGATGTTTCGCGCCACCGGACATCGCAACGCTTATTTCCCGCTTTTTATTCCGCTGAGTTATTTCGCCAAGGAAGCGGAACACGTTGAAGGCTTCGCCAAGGAATGCGCGGTCGTCACGCATACCCGACTTGAGGTGGATGAGAATGGAAAAATGAAACCGGCCAGCCCGTTGACAGAACCACTCGTAGTCCGACCGACGTCTGAGACAATTATCGGAGCGAGCTATGCAAAGTGGGTGCAATCGTATCGCGACCTGCCAATTCTGATCAATCAATGGGCCAACGTCGTTCGTTGGGAAATGCGGCCACGATTATTTTTGCGTACGACCGAGTTTCTTTGGCAGGAAGGCCACACCGTTCATGAAACCGAGACTGAAGCGCGCGCTGAAACGAGATTGATTTTGGATTTGTATGAAAGATTTGTCGCAGATCATCTTGCGGTTCCAGTTTTCACCGGAGCGAAATCTGAAAGTGAAAAGTTTCCTGGCGCCGTGGAAACACTGACGCTTGAAGCGATGGTGCAGGACCGAAAGGCGATCCAAGCCGGGACATCGCACTTCCTCGGTCAAAACTTCGCGCGAGCCAGCGGGATTCAATTCCAAAACCGGGAGGGCAAACAGGAATTTGGTTGGACGACAAGCTGGGGAATGACCACTCGGTTGGTTGGTACTCTTGTCATGATGCACGGTGACGATGACGGATTGGTTTTGCCGCCGCGCATCGCGCCGACGCAAATCGTCATCCTGCCGATCGCACCAAAGGAGCAAACGCGCGCCGCGGTCCTCGAGGCCTGCGACAAGCTGGCAATGCGCTTGCGCGAGACTCGCTATGCCGATGCGCCAATCGAAGTATTGGTGGATCGGCGCGATCTCGGCGGCGGCGTTAAGAACTGGGAATGGATCAAGAAAGGCGTGCCGTTGCGCGTCGAGATCGGCCCGCGCGATCTTGAAAAAAATTCGGTCGAACTCAGCCGGCGTGATCAACCGGTGAAGTCGAAAGAATCGATGCCGACGGAAGAACTCGTTGCGCGCGCGCCGGAAATTCTCACGTCGATTCAGGACGCTCTGTATGCGCGAGCGAAAAAGTTTCGCGAGGCGAACACGCGCGTGATCAATTCAAAGAGGGATTTCTACGATTTCTTTACGCCGAAGAATCCCGCAAAACCGGAAATCCACGGCGGTTTTGCGCTCGCGCACTGGAACGGCTCGCGCGAAGTCGAAGAACAAATCAAAAACGACCTCAAAGTTACGATCCGGGCCATTCCGCTCGATGAGTCCTCCGAGCCGGGCCAATGCATTTTCAGCGGCGAACCGAGCGCGCGTCGCGTCATTTGGTCCAAATCGTATTAACCTTTAGAGGCGAATGCGACGCATGGGCCTTACGGGACGTATGTCAGTTGACGTGGCAACCGGCACTTGTTTATTTCGCCCTGCCAATGGAACTGAAGCTTTACAGTCGCGAGTGGTGCTCGTGGTGTATTGATGCAAAGGATTATCTTAGCGAGAAAGGCTATCGCTTCCGAGAGATTGACGTCGGTGAAGATCGCGAAGCGTACGAGGACATGAAAAAACTTTCCGCGCAAACGTACGTGCCTACGTTTGTGGCGGGCGACAAAGTCCTGGCCAATTTCGATACCGATCAGCTCGAAAAATTTTTAAACGAGCACCAGATCAACCCGTAATGCTTTTCGGCATCCTTCTTACACTTGGCGTGGCCGTGCTCAGCGTTGGCCTGCGCACCTTTCAAAATTCGTATGCACAAAAAGCCGGTGCGCTCGGCATTCTCGCGGCCACTTTTCTCGCCGTTTATTTTATCACCGACAGTTGGATGTGGGCGTTGCTCGCCGCATTGGGCTGGCTGTTTCTGCCCTGGCTGGAAATTCTCACCCGGATTCGTGCGCTCCGGCTTCCGAAGGAGAAACAGCTTCGGCCGAAAAGTCCGCCATCTGCGGACACTTTCCCAGCGCTCAGTGAGATTACGCGTGAGATCGAGGACGAAGGCTTCGTGCACGTAGGCGACGCTGGATGGGATTGGGAAGATTTTCGGCAATTTTTCCGGTTGTTTTACAGAGAAGAGGATCGCGCCCAAGCGGCGATCTGCCTGAACGAACAACGTGATTTTTCATTCTATTACCTGCGCATTTCGTCGCGCGCCAAAGACGGCACCGTTTGGACGACGTGGAATTACCCGCTTTCCTATGGCCTGAAGCTCACTCCTCTATTCCGGATCAATCGACAGCGGCCGGATCGATCGTTCTGGCAGCTTTACCAGAGTCATCGGGAGTTTCTCCGTAAAAACGGCGTTGATCCCGCTTCGATCGATGCGCTCGATGAAGAGCAAATTGAGACCGAGATGGAGAAGGATCTCCGCGACCAAATCGAGCATAACATTCATAAAGGCGTGCTCAAACAGACCGCGGCAGGGGAGGTCAAATACTCCTGGCGCGGGATGATTTATCTTTGGTGCCAATTCTTGGTCGATTTGGTGCGGCTGTAATTGTGTCATCCTGAGGGTAGCGAAGGACCTCGCAGTCGAAGCCTTCGAGCCCACTAATTGGACAGGGCCAGCCAGCGTCCTGCGTAAGATTCCTCGCTTCCGCTCGGCATGACATTGGCGCGGAATGATATGTCTCTGGTACCACTCTTCCGTCGAACTTCTGCCGATGTAATTTTTATCGCCATCCCCGGCGCGGTAGCCGTGAACTGTTCATTTGAACTTGCTTCATTGTGCGCGTTGAGCGATCATTCCAACATGCTGACGCAGCGGCAGAGAAGCGTTCTTGATTTTATTCAGCGGGAGCAACGCGAGAAGGGGATCACGCCTAGCACACGCGAAATCCAAAATCATTTTGGGTTCGCCAGCCAGACATCGGTGATGCAATACATTGCTGCGCTGGAGCGAAAGGGGTTTCTCGATCGCCACGCGCGCAAAGC
The DNA here is from genome assembly GCA_963725505.1 of uncultured Verrucomicrobiae bacterium. Lineage (GTDB taxonomy): Bacteria > Verrucomicrobiota > Verrucomicrobiia > Chthoniobacterales > UBA10450 > Udaeobacter. The sequence continues at coordinate 331,194 of CAVRYN010000005.1, forward strand.
CCGCGCGTTGATTACTCCGGCTATGAAAGTCAGAATCACCGACATTCCAATCTACGGGCAGATCCCGGCCGGCATGTCGGCGTTGACTGAGCAGACGATCGAAGGCCACGTGTCGCTCGATATGCGTTCGGCCAATGTGTTGAAGAATCGCGGCACATTTGCCTTGCGCGTCCGCGGCGACTCAATGATCGATGCGCACATTTTGGATGGCGATATCGTGATTTTGGAAGACGCCAAAGAAGTGCACAACGGCGATATCGTTGCTGCGTTGATCGACGGCGAAACGTCATTAAAGCGTTACGTGGTCGAGCACGGCCGGCCGTATCTCAAAGCAGAAAACCCGCGCTACCCGGATCTGGTCCCCGCGCGCGAGCTCAAGATTCAGGGTGTGATGGTATCGCTGATTCGGAAACAAGAGCGGCGAAGACGGCACTGAGATAGAGGATCCGTCCATCCTCGCATCAACTGTTCGATTGAACATATAATCCAAGCATGCCATCTTTTTCTCAATGGCTGCAAGCGCCAAGGTTATCGATCTTCAGAAACTGCTGGCGGAGCATTTTCCGCATCCCGCCGTTACGACGGCAACGCGTTTATTCACTGATTTACCTTTTCTTGATCAACCCACTGGTGGCGGATTGCCGCGAGGCGCGATCACCGAATTAATCAGCCCACGAACAAGCGCGGGAAGCGCATCACTCATTCAAGCTCTCATCCACGGCGCATATCGCGATAATTATTTCCTGGCGCTGATTGATGGGCGCGATTCGTTTGATCCCTGTGGGTTAGATAATATCTCACTGCGACACCTGTTTTGGGTCCGTTGTAGCAAAGCATTTGAAGTCATCAAAGCCGCTGATCTGCTCCTGCGGGATGGCAATTTCCCACTCGTGATTGTCGATCTGGTGCTGAACTCGCCGGAAGAATTGCGCAAAATTCCGCAAACGAACTGGTATCGCTTGCAACGGCTCGTCGAATTAGCTCCTACGGCATGTCTGGTTCTCACCCGATATGAAATGGTCAGCAGCGCAAAGCTGAAACTTGTTCTCGAAAATTCCTGGAACCTGGAAACTTTGGAAAAGGAGGATGCGATTTCTCAGCTGCGAATTGTTGTGAAACGATCGCATGTCCAACCAGAGGTCAGAAGTCAGAGATCAGAGGTCAGCTAAACCAATGTTCGCCACAATTTATTTGCCGAATTTCTATTTGCAGGCTGCTACTCGGCATCAGCCGGAATTGCGCGCCAAGCCGGTCGCATTGATCGAAGAACAGGACAGGAAACCGGTCATCATTCAACTGAGTGAGGCCGCGGCGAAAGCCGGAATTCGGAAAGGAATGACTCCGAGTCAGGCTCTGGCGCGATCGTTGCGGGTGGTAATTAAAGTTCGTGCACGCGCGCAGGAAAAATCGATCCAGGAAATCTTAATTTACTACGCGTTTACTCTCAGCCCGTTTGTGGAACACACTGCGCACGGTGTTTGCACTATTCAATTTACGGACTACCGCGATTTGAGCCCAAAACTTGCACAAGTTATCGAGCAATTGGCCGAATGCGAAATCACCGCGCAAGCCGCGATTGCTTCCACGCCAGATACCAGTTTTCTGGCAGCACATCTGGCCCGGCCAGTTTTGCAGATCGAGAATGCAAAAGAATTTCTTGCTCCTCTGCCGATAGAAACTCTCGCAACATCTTCCGCAGTTTTTTAGTAGGGACATCGCGATGCGTGTCCCAACCGCGCAGCGCACCGCCCCTGATCAGCGGTTCTTCTTTGCTTTCCCGATTCCCTCTGTCTGTTTTACGACGAATGATTTCACGCGGGCACACTCCTTCTGAACCCCCTTGGCGAAATCGCGTGGTCCGTACTCGAACAGCACAACGAAGCAAAAAGTGAAAACGATGAAGAGGGCGAACCAGAAAATCCCGCGCAGCAGCGCCATGCAAAAGGTTAGCCGCTGCGAACTGTGCGATCAATAGCGATGGTAAAGACAGCGCGCCGCGCTGTCCGGACGCCGCGGCGTGGCATCCCTACCTTTTGACGCTACAACGTCTTGAACCGGATGCCGAAGCTGCCAAGCTATTTGGCCATGCGCGTGCCGTTACTTGATCTTGCCGAACAATACCGTGCCCTAAGTGAGCCGATTCGCGAAGCGATTGACGACGTCTTGGCGAGCCATCGTTTCATTCTGGGACCAAAAGTGCAGGCGTTCGAAAAGGCAATCTGCGCGTATTGCAACGTGCCACACGCTGTTGGTGTTTCATCAGGAACAGATGCGTTGCTGGCGATCCTAATGGCGCTTGGAATTGGACCAGGCGACGCGGTTATCACCACGCCTTACACGTTTTTCGCCACTGCTGGATGCATCGCGCGCGTTGGCGCCAGGCCGCTTTTCGCCGACATCGATCCCGAAACGTACAACATTAGCCCATCCGCGATTCGGGAATGCATAGAGAAGAATTGTCAGATGGATTCGGATGGCGCATCGAGAACAAAAAGCGGAGAGAAAATCCGCGCCATCGTTCCAGTGCATTTGTTCGGTTTATGCGTGCGAGATGGACGCGCTCCATGAAATTTCGGAACGCTTCCAGCTTGACCTGATCGAGGACGCAGCGCAGGCGATTGGCGCGGAGGTTCCGTTCGGAAAAAGCGCCGCCAGAGCCGGAACGATGGGCGAAGTTGGTTTCTTTAGTTTTTATCCTTCGAAGAATCTCGGAGCTGCTGGTGATGCAGGGATGATCGTCTGCCGGGATGAGACGCTCGCGAGAAAGTTGCGAACTTTTAGAGAACACGGCATGGAGCCGCGCTATTTTCACCATGTCATTGGAGGCAATTTTCGCTTGGACGAAATTCAGGCTGCAATTTTGGGCGTTAAGCTTCCATTTTTGGAAACGTGGGTGGCGGCGCGGCGAGCAGCGGCGGATTTTTATGGCGCAGAATTCGCTCGCGCGGAATTGACGGAAAGAATCACTCCGCCCGCCGCGCCTTATCGCGATCGCGGCCTAACGAATCATCACGTCTATCACCAATACGTCATCCGCTCCCCAATGCGCGATGCGCTGCGTGAGCATCTGGACAAACGCGAAATTGAGACGGCGATCTACTATCCGCTCGGGCTCCACGAGCAAAAATGTTTTGCCTATCTCGGCTACAAGAAAGGCGATTTTCCGGAGACCGAGCGCGCCGCGCGCGAAACGCTGGCGTTGCCTATTTATCCGGAGATTTCGCGCGAAGCACAGCGTTACGTCGTTGATGCGATTGCCGAGTTCTACGGCTCACGGCTGGCGAACCGGCCGAAAACGACGTAGATTTCGCCGCAGCGCTTTTGCACTGCGACGCGTCGCGCATCGCTTTTCAGAGACGAAGCCGCCGCTAGTTGCAAGCTGCACAGTGCGAGCCTATATGAATCGCTCGCACTAACGGGTAGGTACCGAAGTGGCCAAACGGGGCAGACTGTAAATCTGCTGGCTTACGCCTTCGCTGGTTCGAATCCAGCCCTGCCCACTGCCCTGCCGGAACCGCTATTTGCGAACTCGTTAGTGCCCTCTTCGCGGGCCGCCACCTTCGCGACGGCCACCGTATCCGCCGCCGCCATAGCCGCCGCGCCCACCACCGCCGCCGCCGGGCGACCGCTGTTCTCGCGGGCGCGCTTCATTCACCGTTAAAGGCCGGCCTTCGATGGACTGGCCATTGAGTTTCGAAATGGCGTTTTGAGCCTCCTCGTCCGAGCCCATGGTGACGAAAGCAAAGCCACGCGACTTGCCGGTGAATCTGTCCTGCATGAGAGTGACTTCCTGCACAGCGCCAGCCTGTGAAAAAAGTTCCTGCAGTTCGTTCTCCGTGGTGTTGAAGGGGAGATTGCCTACGTATAATTTAGTTCCCATTGAGTTTATTCTGGAAAACGTTGCCAGGTCACTGTTCCCGCTTATCGGATTTCAAATCGTCACTGAATAAACTCAACTGACAATCCACCAACTTCCGGGCTTCGTTTTCGTTTGGGCTCACTTTTAAAATGCTTCCCCTAAGAAAGCAATAGAAATCGCGGGGCAATTTTTTCGCTTCCAACCATGGCTAAACCAAGCAGTCCCAATAGCAAAAAGGCCAGTGCCCGCGTCGCCGTTGTGGCTGCAGGCGTGGTCAGCCCGTTGGGATTTGGACTGGCCGAAACACTCGAATCGTTGCGCAAGGCGCGAGATTGCGTGAGCCCAGTGACGCGATTTTCGGTCGCGCAATGCAGATGTAAAACCGCGGGTCAAGTGCCCGATGACCGCCTGCTTGCTGGCCAGGGTGAGGGGATTCGAGGCCACCGCCTTCATCGCGCCTCGCACATGATGATTCAGGCGTTAAAAGAAGTTGTAACGCAGGAACCTCAATTTAAACCGGAGTTGGCGGTAATCGGAACGACAAGCGGCGGCATGTCTTATGGCGAACATTACTACCGCTCATTACGTCAAGCTGAAGAGCTGCGGCATGCCCCAACGTGGATCGCAAATTACCCCGCGCAAAAGCCGGTGATTGACGCTCAGGAAGCCTTTGGAATTTTTGCGCCGTGCCAGGTGATTGCGAACGCATGTGCCTCTGGCACCAATGCCATCGGTCACGCGTTCGAATGCGTGCGATCGGGTCGCTATCAACGCGTGTTAGCCGGCGGTTATGACGCGCTCGCCGAAATGGTCTTTGTAGGATTTGATTCGCTTCAAGCCTCGACACCGGAGAAATGTCGTCCGTTTGATCGGCATCGCTCCGGCATGGCGCTGGGAGAAGGGGCTGCAATTCTTGCGTTGGAAAACCTCGAACTGGCACAGGAGCGTGGCACGCCAGTTCTGGCAGAAATCATTGGCTACGGCATTTCTACAGACAACTTTCACATCACACAGCCGGAGCCTTCTGGTGTCGGACCGCGACAGGCGATGGAGCGAGCTCTCCAGAGCGCAGACATATCAGCGGGCGAAGTCGATTACATCAATGCACACGGCACGGCCACTGTGTTTAATGACGCAGCAGAGGGAAAGGCGATCAGCACAATATTTGATGGCGTGCCGGTGAGCTCGACCAAAAGCATGATGGGTCATTCCCTGGGAGCCGCGGGTGCGGTCGAGGCGATTGTCTGTTTACTGGCGCTCCAACACCAGTTTCTTCCTCCCAACATCAATTTTCAGGAATTAGATGATGGCCTTGAGCTAAACGTTGTAGCGAACGAAGCGCAACCGGCCCTTTTGAGCATGGCACTTTCAAATTCCTTTGGCTTCGGCGGCACGAATGCCTCGATTCTGATGCGCAAGTTCGAGGCATGAGTCTGGCGATTGCCGGCATGGGGTGGGTGACACCTCTCGGGCGCGGCGTTGATTCAGTGTGGGAGCAGTTGCTTCACGGTGATGAAGCTTCCGCGACGGCGATCTCTGAAGAGTTCGGGAACCGGCCTTACCACGTCTTTCGCGTGCCCGAATCCGCGCTAACTGGTTTGGCGCATCCTCGTCTCCGTCGAGCCAGTTTGATTTCGCGATTTGCCGCGGCGGCGGGTTTGGACGCCTTGCGCGCTGCAGGCGTGAAGCTCGATCCGCAGAATGCTGAACGCACTGCGCTCATCTTCGCTATCGCAAATGGCGGCGTGATTTACACCAAGCGTTTTTACCGCGATGTCGTTGACGCAGGCGCGCAGTCCGCCAGTCCGCTTTTGTTTCCAGAAACTGTCTTCAATGCACCGGCAAGCCATCTCGCGGCGATTCTCGGTGTCACTGGCGCTACTTATACCTTGGTGGGCGACGGAGCGGTTGGGCTCGCAGCGATAAAAATGGCTGAAGACCTCATGGCGAATGAGCCACTTGACCATTGCCTTGTCGTGGGGACGGAAGAAGTCGATTGGCTCTCGTGTGACGCGTATCGGCGATGGCGATTACTTCGTTTGACGCCCCCGATTGAGCCGTTCAATGAGCAACAGCGCGGAATGATTTTGAGCGAAGGCGCAGGCGCAATCGTTCTCGCGCGGGATGGCCCGTTCACGATCGAATGCGCTCATCCCGGCGGATATTTTACGAAGCGCGCCGAGGCGGAGGAAATTTTGAAGCGGATTCTGCGCGATCTCAGTCGAAGCGAAGTCGACCTAGTCATCGCGAGCGCGAACGGAACGTTCGTCGATGAAGCAGAACGCCGAGCGCTGAAGGCGGTAATTCCAAATGTGCTTGTTTACACTGGTAAACCAGCCTTGGGCGAGAGCGTTGGTGCTGCAGGCCTGTGGCAAATCATCTTGGCGGCCCAGGCCCTGCGTTCTGCGGAGCTTCCGCCTGTGCTTCACGCAGATCCAGCCATTGCGTTGCGGATTCCGCTTTCACGCACGCCTATAACAGGAGCGCGCCGCGCAATCGTTTTAAGCTGCGGACTCAATCAGCAGGCGGCAGGATTGCGTCTGGCCCATACTTCCCATTAATCGCATCCGACGTATGGGACAGCTGGGCCGTATCGGTTGACGAAACGCGCTTCGACCGCGACGCTCGATTACCTCACGTAGGTCTGACGCATGGCCATTGAAGTGAAAATTCCCGCTGTTGGCGAATCCATCACCAGCGGCGTCGTCTCCGCCTGGCACAAGAAATCCGGCGAGTTCGTAAACGAGGGGGAAACGCTCTTTACGCTCGAGACCGACAAGGTTTCCACCGAGATCGTCGCCGAAAAGGCCGGCCTGCTCGAAACCAAAGTGCCCGAAGGCCAGGAGGTGAAGATCGGGGAAGTGGTTGCGACAATCGACGATTCAAAGCAGCGACCAGCGGAAAAGAAAGTCCCGGAGGTAAAGAAGGCTCAAAAGCCTCCGGAAAAAAAGAAAGAGCCTGTGGAAAAGAAGAGAGAGCCAGAGGCGGTGGAAAAGACTGTTGAAGAAAGGGAGAAAAAGCCGCCGCCGGAAGAAGAAAAATCTCTTTCTCCCGCCGTTCGGCACATCGTCGAAGAAGAGAAACTTGAGCCGGGGAAAATCCCCGGCAGCGGGAGAAGCGGCCGTCTGACCAAGGCTGACGTCCTGGCCGCGGTGGAAGAACGCGGCAAGGCCGACTTGTCCGCCGTAGCCTCGGCGAAGGCCGATGGCCGGTTCATCCGTAAAAAAATGTCGCCGTTACGCCGCAAGATCGCGCAGCAACTGGTGATGGCACAGCACACCGCAGCGATCCTCACCACGTTTAACGAATGTGACGTGAGTGCCGTTCAGGAATTGCGCCGGAACAAACAAGAGGAGTTCACTAAAAAGAATGGCGTCAAACTCGGTTTGATGTCGTTTTTTATTAAAGCCTCAGTCGAAGCGCTGAAAGCTGTGCCAGCGATCAACGGCCGCATTGAGGACGACGATTTCATCCAAAACAACTTCTACGATATCGGAGTGGCAGTCGGCACGGAGCGCGGGCTCGTCGTGCCGGTGGTTCGCGATGCGGACAAGAAAAGCTTTGCCAATTTGGAGCGCGACATTGCTGATTACGCCGCGAGAGCGCGTGAAGGCAAACTGAAAATCGAAGATCTGCAGGGCGGCACATTTACTATCACAAATGGCGGAGTGTATGGATCACTCTTTGCCACGCCGATCTTAAATCCGCCCCAGAGCGGTATCCTCGCCATGCACAAAATTATGCCGCGGCCGGTCGCGGTGGATGGAAAAGTGGAAGTTCGCCCGATGATGTATCTGGCGCTCAGCTACGATCATCGCGCCATCGATGGGAAAGACGCAGTCACTTTCCTCGTCAAAGTGAAGGAATGCATCGAAGACCCGAAAAAACTGCCGCTGGATTTTTGACCTTTGTCATGTCGAGCGAAGTCGAGACATCTCTTGCTCTTTGTCTTTTAATAGCGAGAGATTCCTCCACTTCGCTTCGCTTCGGTCGGAATGACAGAAAATAGTTATGGAAAAATTTGACGTCGTTATCATCGGCTCCGGCCCGGGCGGTTACATTGCTGCAATCCGCGCCGGCCAGCTCGGCTTAAAGACGGCGCTAGTCGAAAAAGACAAAGAACTAGGCGGCACTTGCCTGAACGTCGGCTGTATCCCCAGCAAAGCGCTTCTGACTTCGAGCGATCATTTCGTGTTCGTCAAAAAAGAGGCGGCCAAGCATGGCATCGTCATCGACGGCGCGCGTGTCGATCTCGCCAAGATGCAGGAGCGCAAAGACAAAGTTGTGAAGACATTCAACAGCGGCGTCCGCTCGCTGATGAAGACGAACAAGGTCACTACCTTCGCAGGCTTGGCGACAATCACCGCGCCCGGGAAAGTCTCCATTAAATCCTCCGGTGGCGAGACACAGGAGATCGAAACGAAAAATATCGTCATCGCCACCGGCAGCGCACCGGTGGAACTGCCGTTCGCGAAATTTGACGGCAAAACAATCGTCAGCAGCACCGAAGCGCTGGAGTTCACGGAACCTCCAAAGAAACTCGTTGTCATTGGTGCAGGCGCGGTAGGGCTGGAACTGGGCTCCGTTTGGAACCGGCTTGGTTCCGAAGTCACGATGCTGGAGTTTCTGCCGCGCATCGCTCTCGGGTTCGATCTTGAGCTGTCGAACCTGCTTCAACGTTTGCTCACTGCTCAAGGCATGACGTTCCACCTGGATGCGAAAGTAAGTGCAGTGAAGGTCGAGAATGGGCAGGCTACCGTCACTGCGACCAAAGACGGCGAAGAACTGAAGTTCGATGCTGACAAGGTGCTCGTCTCAGTCGGGCGCCGCCCATTCTCGGACGGCTTGGGCGCAGAAAAAGTGGGCGTGGAGCTCGATGAAAAGAAGCGCATCAAAGTGGACAAACATTTCCGCACAAATGTAGAAGGCATTTATGCCATCGGCGATGTAATCGCCGGGCCAATGCTGGCGCACAAAGCCGAAGACGAAGGAATTGCCTGCGTCGAAATCATCGCGGGCAAGGCCGGCCATGTGAACTACGAAGCCATCGCCGGGATCATTTATACGAATCCCGAGCTCGCCGGCGTTGGTCTTACTGAAGATCAAGCGAAGGAAAAAGGGATCGATGTGCGTATTGGCAAATTTCCCTTTCGCGCTAACAGCCGCGCGCTTTGCAGTGATGACGTGGAAGGAATGGTGAAGTTTGTCGCCGATGCAAAAACCGATCGCATTCTCGGTGCCCACATCTTGCACCACCTCGCTTCGGAGTTAATCGCCGAAGCCGTGTCGGTAATTGAATTTGGCGGCAGCTCCGAAGATATTGGACGCACCTGCCATTCCCACCCCACGTTGAGCGAAGCAGTCAGGGAGGCGGCGCTCAACGTGGACAAGCGCGCTCTGCACATCATGAACCGGTGATCGCGGCGGATCGCCCATTCAAGTCGACGACAACGGGATCACGTTGAAGTTCCCGCCTCGCGACGCCGGATCACGAACAGCGTGATCAGCGCTGAGGCTGCGCAAATAATTGCGCCCAACCCGAGCGCGAAAGGTGTGCCCAACCAATGCGCGACAGCGCCGGCTTCGAGACTGCCGAACGGGATCATCGCGCCGAAGACGAGCGACCACACGCCCATCACGCGGCCGCGCATTTCATCCGGCACGATCGTTTGCAGCACAGTGTTAGATGTTGAGAAAAAAAGGAGCATTCCAAATCCAGCGACGAGCAGACATGCAAGTGCGACGTAAAAATTTCGACTCAGAGAAAGGGCGAGCAACGCAGCCGAAAATAACCAGACGCCACCGAGCGCCAGCCTTCGCGGTGTAAACAGATGTCCGTAGGTTGCTACGACCAGCGCACCGATGAAAGCGCCCGTCCCGCTCGCTGACATCAGGATTCCGTAGCCGTTTGCACCGCGGTTGAGCACGTCGCGCGCGAAAGCGGGCATAAGCACAGTGTACGACCAACCGAAGACACCCACTGCCAGGAAAAGCAATAGAATGGTTCGGACTCGTTGATGTTTCATTGAATAGACGATGCCGTTCCAGGCGTGTTCGCCGGCAGAGATAGCATGTGCCGGTCGCTGAAACGGCGGTAAGCGCATCATCAACAGACCGGCAATCACCGCGATAAACGTCAGGCCGTTCAGAAAAAAACACATTGCCACCCCGAAGGCACCGATTAGTAAGCCAGCAACCGATGGGCCAATAATGCGTGCGCCGTTCACAATTGAGCTGTTGAGTGAGATCGCGTTTAGCAAATCTTCACGGCTTGTCATTTCGACGGTGAACGCCTGCCGGGCCGGCATGTCGAAGCCCATGCCAAGGCCGTTCAACGCAGCGATGACGATAATGAATGACGGCGTGGCGAATCCCGCCCAGACGCCGGCTGCCAGAAGGAAGGCGCAAATCATTTGCGCCGTCTGTGTCATGACGAGGATGGAGCGCTTCGGATAGCGGTCAGCGAGCGACCCGCCCCAGATCGAAGATAACATCATCGGAGCGGAACCCATGGCGGCGACGACGCCCAAAAGCAGCTTTGAATTCGTGATTTGATAGACGAACCAGCTCATCGCGGTTTGCTGCATCCAAGTGCCGATGAGCGAAACGAGTTGCCCCCAAAAAAAGAGTCGGTAATTGCGATGCCGCAGCGCGCGAAACGTATGGCGCCATGTGATGCCGCCCACCGGCACGCGCCGTTGCCGGCCGCTGATGTCCTCTGGCACGCGCGCCGTTTCAGTAGTCCTTGTCGGCATCAGTCATCATGCGTGGCGAGATCGACAATTGCAAAAATCGAGCTTGTTCGTGTGCTAAGTTTGTGGTGAATGGAAAGCACAGAGGCAATTCTTCTGCGCAAGCGAAAATTCAGCGATACGAGTCTGATCGTTTCGTGGTGCACGGAATCGCTTGGTTGCATCCAAACCGTCGCAAAAGGGGCGCGTCGCGCGAAGAGTCCTTTTGCGGGAAAGCTGGATTTATTTTTTGAAGCTGAGATTTCCATCGTACGGAGCCGCAAATCGGATTTGCATACGCTCACAGAAGTGGTGCTGAAGAATCCGTTCGCCGGAATTCGCAGCAATTATCTGCGCACGCAGACTGCAGCGTATTTTGTCGAGCTCATTGAGATCTGCACCGAGCGCGATCATCGCGAACCGGAATTGTTCGGGCTGTTGCGTCGGGCGTTCGGTTATCTCGATGCAAACGATCCGACGCCCGCGCGCGGTCGCGCATTTCGAGACTGAGCTGGCGCGCATCGCCGGCGTGCACGATATGAAAAGACTCAAAGCCGACTCGGCCTTTGCGCTGGGAAATTTGTTCGGCCGCCTCCCGCTCTCTCGCACGCCGCTCTTGAAAACACTCGCGGCAGAGACGAAAAACAGTTCGAAATGAGATTGCGCAGTCTGATCGCTACGTTCGCAATCGCCGCGTTGAGTCCCGCCGGATGGGCGAACGAGATCTACAAGTTCGATCCGTCGGGGTCTACGATTGGTTTCAGCGTGCATCAATTCCTCGGTACCACCCAAGGGAAATTCACGAAGTTCAACGGGAAGATCGAAATCGATCGCGAGCGTCCCGAGGATTCCTCGGTCACGGCGCGGATCGACGTGAGCAGTATCGACACACGCATCAACAAGCGAGACGATCACTTGCGCAGCGCGGAGTTTTTTAACGTGGAGAAATTTCCCCAGATCACCTTCAAGAGCCGCACCGTCAAACGGACCGGCCCGCAAAGTGGCGATATTCTCGGCGACCTCACGCTGCACGGCGTGACCAGGCCGACCACGCTTCACGTGAAACTGCTGACGCCGATCGACGAAACGAGCCGGACGCGCTGGGTAGTGACGACCGATCCAATTACCCGCCGCGACTTCAATTTGATGTTCGCTCCGGCTGCCGAGACCGTATCCGGCATCAGCCAAACGGTTGCGATCAATATCGAGATCGAGGCGAAGCGAGCAGAGTGAGGGATCGTCGCAGGCGCTCTTCCCATTGTCATTCTGAGCGAAGCGAAGAATCTCTGATTATTTTCATTCCGATTACGGCGAGCGAATAAAAACCGAGATGTTTCGCTTCGCTCAACATGACAGGATAAGCAGATGGAAATCATTCCCCTGGGAGATTCCGCGCTGATTGTGCGCGTGCGCGAGCAATTCGAAGACGCGCCCGAGGAAACGCTGGACGAGGTGCTGCGAACGCTTCAACAGCTTCGGAATGCTGCAATCCCCGGCGTCATCGAGGTTGCGCCTGCTTACACGACCGTCGCACTTTTCTTCGATCCAGTCGCCGTCGCCAAAGCTAGAGAAACGCCGGGTGAAGTGTTCGATTGGTTGGCAGAAAAAATTCGCAGCGCGATTGCTTCTGGTTCGACGTTCCATCGCCGCCGAAGCGCCGCTGCTCCGCGGTTGATTGAAATCCCCGTCTGTTACGATGCGGAATTTGGCCTCGACCTCGATCGCGTGGGTGAACACACAAAACTTTCCGCGGGCGAAGTGGTCGATCTCCACAGCGACAGCCGAATACCGAGTGGCCTGCATTGGGTTCGTTCCGGGCTTTCCGTTTCTGACTGGTCTGCCAAAGACATTAGCGACGCCGCGCCGGGCCACGCCGCGCAAGGAAATTCCTCCAGGTTCGGTAGGCATCGGCGGCGCGCAAACGGGAATTTATCCGTTGCGTTCGCCCGGAGGCTGGAACCTGATTGGCCAGACGCCGTTAAAGCTTTTTGATCCGACAAAAAATCCTCCCGCGCTTTTGCGTGCTGGGGATCGCGTGTGTTTTCGCGCAATCACGCGCGAAGAGTTCGAATCGATGCAATGATGAACTGTTCGGAAGTACGCTCCGCGTTTTCTTCTGCCGTCATCCCGAGCGGAGCGAGGGACCTCACATTCGAAGGGTGGGACGCACAAGCGAGTCAGTGTGATCAACCAGCTTGTGAGAGGTCCTTCACTTCGTTCAGGATGACCGCGCAACGGGAGCTGGAAATTCAATCATGAGCGCGACCGCCGTTCGCGCTGGTTTTCTCACCTCTGTTCAAGACGTGGGCCGCACCGGCTTTCGCGAGTTCGGCGTCTCATTAGGTGGCGTGCTCGATTCATTTGCATTGCGTGTGGCGAATCTGCTCGTCGGCAACGACGAAGGGGCGGCCGGACTCGAAATTACACTCGGCGGTGTGCAATTGCGCTTTGATGACGAGCGAATCGTGTCCTGGTGCGGTGGCGAATTCGACGTGCACCTTGGATCAACGGCGTTACCCGCTGGTCACACGGCTCTCCTGCCTGCCGGCGAAGCATTGAAATTCGGTAGGCCTCAAATTGGTTGCCGATGCTGGCTGGCTGTCTCCGGCGGGATCGATGTGCCACTCGTGCTCGGCAGTCGCTCCACAGATTTACGCGCTAGTTTTGGCGGATTCGAGGGACGCACATTGTGTGATGGAGATGTTCTTCCGCTGGGCGCATCGGCCGGGGTCATCCGCCTTCGCTAAAGCTACGGCGGACAAGCCGACCCCGGCTACAGGAATTTCCTCGTGGACCGCGCCGCATGATTGGGTAAGTCCAGCAAAGCGCGATCCGATTTTGCGCTTTGTTCCTGGCTGCGATTGGGATCGCTTCAACCGCCTTCGCGCAGCTCGGCGGGGCAACGCTTCAGCACGGAGCCTTGGCGAAGCGCAGCGCCAACAGCGAATTCACAGTTTCGCCCGATTCAGATCGGATGGGCGTGCGCTTCGATAGTCCAGAATTGAAACGAGAGGACAATGTCGATCTTACGTCTGAAGCGGTCGCGCCGGGTACGATCCAGGTTCCGCCGAGCGGAAAGCCGATTTTGCTTTTGGGAGATTGCCAAACCATCGGTGGTTATCCGAAAATAGCGCACGTGATCACGGTCGATCTGGGTATCGCAGCGCAACTTCGCGCTGGTGATCACGTTCGCTTTTCCGAAGTCTCGCTCGCGGATGCGCACCGGCTCTTGCTGGAGCGCGAGCGTGAACTCGAGCGTTTCCGCATCGGTCTCAGTCTCCAAGGCTCATGAAATTATCAGTCGATCTGAACGCCGATCTCGGCGAAGGCTCCGGCCACGATGCCGAGCTGTTCGAGCTCATCAGCTCGGCGAATATCGCAACCGGTTTTCATGCCGGCGATTCCGATACGATGCACACCGCAGTTTCTACGGCGAAGAAGCATGGAGTCGCTGTTGGAGCGCATCCAAGTTTTTTCGATCGCGAAAATTTCGGACGCAAGGAATTGAAGATAAGCAATCAAGAAGTGTTCGATGCTGTGGCTTATCAGCTCGGAATTTTCCAGGCGATCACCTCCGCCGCCGGCATGCGACCAAACCACGTCAAACCTCACGGTGCTCTCTACAACATGGCGGTGCGCGACGAGAAGCTGGCCGATGCAATCGCACAGGCCATCACGTCAGTTGATCCGAAGTTAATTCTGTTTGCGCCGGACAACACCGAGCTTGCCCGTGCAGGCGAGGCGCATGGTTTGCAAATCGCACGCGAAGTTTTCGCGGATCGCAATTACCTGAGATGACGGATGGCTGGTTCCTCGCGACGCGGCCCGATGCATTGCTCCGTGATCCAAAAGAAGCTGCCCAGCGCGTCCTGCGTATGTTGCGCGAAGGCAAGGTGCGCTCGGTCGAAGGCCGTGATGTAGATGTGCGCGGCGAAACGATTTGTGTTCATGGCGATACGGCAGGGGCAGTCGAGTTCGCCCGTGAATTGCGAACACAGCTCGAACATGAAGGCGTTAGAATAATCGCGCCGAAGAGTTTGTTGTGACTAAGGAGAGCGACATTGGAGCCGGCGCGCCCTCGCGCCGCAGGGTGCCAACTGTGCAGCCCGAGGGCCGGCCGTCTCCAAGAGGGCCGTCACCATTTCGCCATTTGGCACATCTGCGATCGTTCCGCGACAATCCGATTGTCTTTTTTACTACGTGCGCTTATCAGCGACGCAAAATTCTTGCTTCGCCGCACTGCCAGAAAATCCTGGGTGAAATCTGGCAACGCTCCGCCGATCAGGACGGTTGGTGGGTGGGCAATTATATTATCATGCCCGATCACCTACATCTCTTTGCGCGACCTGAAATCGGTGCACAGCGCATGGCGGATTGGGTGGAGATGTGGAAGAGCGTAAGTTCGCGACGGATTGCGGCAGCACTCTCGATTAAGCCGCCCATCTGGCAGCCGGAATATTTCGATCGGTACCTTCGCTCCAGTGAAAATTACGCAGAAAAATGGCATTACGTTGAACAAAATGTAGTGCGGGCGGGGTTGGTCGAGGCGGCTGAGTTGTGGCCGAATCGCGGGACGATAAATGATTTGATGTTCTAATGGAGCCGCGCCCAGATAAGGGAGTGGGCGCGCCCTCGCGCGGAACCGCGGGCCCTGTGCGGCCCGAGGGCGGGCCGACTCCAAGCCAGCGGTGTCCAAGCGAGTCCAGTCTCGTCCGCGCTCTGGGACCGATCGACGCGACGATGATCGTGATCGGCTCGATGATCGGCTCGGGCATCTTCATCACCTCAGCGGAATCATCGCGGCTGAGCGGCGCGCCGGGCTGGCTGCTGCTCGCGTGGGCAGTTGCCGGTTTGCTCACCATCACCGGCGCGTTGTGTTGCTCGGAGCTTGGCGACCATGATGCCGCGCGCGGGTGGCGTTTACGTTTTTCTACGCGAAGCATACGGAACCCCGATTGGATTTTTGTACGGCTGGACGCTGTTTCTTGTTATCCAGACGGGCACAATCGCTGCGGTAGCGATTGCGTTTGCAAAATTTCTCGGCGTTTTTGTTACAGCAGTTTCGCCGGACAATTACCTAATCCGGCCAATCGCATTCGGCGGCTACGCGATCAGTCTGTCAATGGAACAACTGGTCGCGATTGCATTGATCGCGTTGCTGACATGGACGAACACACGCGGGCTTGAAATCGGGAAGATTGTCCAAAACACATTCACCTTTGCAAAAACGGTAGCCCTCGCCGCCGTGGTGGTGATCGGTTTGTCGTTAGGCTGGCACGCGACCAGCGCGGCGCGGAGTGCGGCGTGGTGGAATTCGTGGGCCAACGGTTGGAGCCCGCAGATTGCCCAGCCTGGTTTCACATTCGTCGGTGGACTTGCTCTTGCGCTGCTTTTCGGAAAATCGATGGTCGGTCCGCTGTTTGCGCAGACTGCGTGGACGAATGTGACATTTGTCGGCAGCGAAGTGCGCGATCCAGGAAAAAATCTCGTGCGCGCGCTCGTGGTGGGGTGCGGCGTGGTGGTGATGCTTTATTTGCTGGCCAACCTTGCCTATCTCGCCGTGTTGCCGTTTCCGGAAATCCAGCACGCGCCGCAAAATCGCGTGGCCGTGGCGATGATGAACGCTGTCTTCGGTCATGCGGGCATGATGTGCATGGCTGCTGCGATCATGGTTTCCACTTTTGGTTGCGACAACGGACTGATTCTTTCCGGCGCGCGCGTTTACTATGCGATGGCGCGCGATCGGTTGTTTTTCCAAAAAGTCGCGACCACAAATCGCTTTCATGTTCCTGCGGCGGCGCTAGTGACGCAGGCAATCTGGACTGCGTGTCTAACGTTGCCGCGCACGGTGACAATCAACCCCGCAACGCACGAGGTCGCTTACGGAAACGTTTACAACCAACTGCTCGAATACATCGTCTCGGCCGATCTGCTCTTTTACGTTCTAATGGTTGCTGCGGTAATGCTTTTGAGACGCAAAAGACCGGAGGCAGAACGTCCATATCGTACCTGGGGTTATCCGATCGTTCCAGTCATCTCGATCTTGCTGGCTGGCTTGTTGATTGTCGATCTTGCCTGTCTCGCGCCGACAACTTCTGGAATTGGCATCCTGATCGTGTTGACTGGCGTGCCGGCCTATTTTTTCTGGCGCAAGCTTGCGCGGGTTTGAACCCGCCTTCGGTCGCGGCGGCGACCTACAGCGCGGCAATCAAATCCATTTCGCATTTGGGATGCGAATTGTTTTTGTATGCCTGCAAAGTCAAAGAAACAACAGATGGCCGCCGGTGCGGCGCTTGCGGCGAAGCGTGGTAAACGCTCGGTGTCGTCGCTCAAAGGTGCTTCGCGAGGGATGTACAAATCAATGAGCAAAGCCGAGCTGCGCAGAATGGCCAAGACCAAGCGCAAGAAGCTGCCAAAGAAAAAGCGACGATAGAACGAGCCGAAGCCGTTTGATCGCGAGTGTTATCCCTGGTGCATGGTCGCCATCGCCTGTCTCAAGGGTTCCAAGCTCACTTTGCTTGTCCCGGTAAAGGGATGGTCAAGCACATAGATCAAAAACAAGATCGAACTGATCATGACAGTGAGTGTGGTGGTGAGCAGGTATTGCGCCTTGATGTTTTTCATTCCGAAGAAAAAAGTGTAGGACACCGCAAACAGACAGCCAACAAGTAAGACCAGCCAGATAACTGGTGGAATTGTGTCGTTTCCGGCAAATATTCTCAGCCGACGGTACTGAGCCAGATTATTTAAACATCGCAGCGATTCGGCGTAGAGCTCTCTGTTGGGAATCGATGTCGCATCCATCTGACTGAACAATGTTCTGAGGCTGGCGTGAGCTCCGCCGGAATAGACGCCTATCTCTCCCTGTGACATCCTCTGTAGCTCATCGTTATAAACCGAAGCAACGTAATCTCTCAATCCCTGCTGTATTATTTTCTTGGCAGGGTCAGGAAATGCTTCGGCGCTGTGAAAAAGATCCAGAACCTCGCTAGACTCCAGTTGGAGATTTTTCGTTGCGTCGTCGTATCCGCTCCACGTAACAAACACGACAAACGCCACCATTACGCCGTAAAAGAGGCCGAACGCATTGAAAATGATCGCAGCCACTTCGTGGTTCTCCTTTAGGACGTCCGCGGAATACTTCTTTCGCACCAGGTAGAGTCCAAAGAGAGCGAAGGAGGTGGTAATCGCCGAGACGATAAAAAACGAAATCGGCGGCGGTAAATTAAGCAGAAATTCCATGGCCTCCTCAGGTTCTCGCCAAAATCTCGATGAATTGTCGAGAGAAAAGAATCGTCTTCTGTAGCCGGGAGCGTTGACCCCGGCTAGGGACGAAACGATGCCACAAACCTGTCGGGGTCGTCGCCCCCGGCTACAGCGTCGCGCGCGGCAAATGCGCGAAAGATTCTCAGCAGCCCAATATCGTATTTGTTACCGAGCAGCGCGCTTACATCGACAAGTCTTCCATCGCCGATCTGCCGGAACGCGGCGGCGATTTCCTCGCGTTGCGCAGCCGTAAAGAACCGATCAGACTCGAGCGATTGCCCGGATTCGATCGCGGTCACCAGATGACCGTAAATGGTGCTGGGCACAAAACCTCTGGCACGCGCGATTTGATCGACTGATTCGCCTCTTTGAAATCGCCGCAGCGTTTCGGCCTCACTGTCATTCAAGCGGGACCGGCGTTGCCGGACCGGCGGACGAGAGTCGTCGGAAAATGTTCGGCGCGGATTCGTCGCGAGATAATTTTTAATCTCGCTGAGAAACGGCTGGGCGAAATCCTTTAGCTTCTGTTCGCCGACGCCGGGAATGCGACGAAACTCGCTCGCGGTCGTCGGATAATTTCTCGCCATTTCACGAAGCGAAACATCGGAGAAAATCACGTAGGCGGGCACGTCGCGCTCGTCTGCAAGTTTGCGCCGCAAAGCGCGCAGTTGTTCAAAGAGCAGTTCGTCGCATTCGATCGCGCCTGCTCGCGGTTTCTCTTTCTGTGCGGCGATGTCGATCTGCTTGGTTAGCGTGATCGATGTCCGGTTTCGCAGCACTTCGCGACCCGTTGGCGTCAACGTCAATGTCGCAAATCTACCCGGAGCGCACTCGATGAGTCCCAGGCGCAAAAGCTCGCGCCCGATCGCCTGCCAGGCGTCGCGTTTCAAGTCGCGGCCAATGCCATAAGTGGAAAGTTCATTGTGCCGGCGTTGACGGACCATTTCCGTGTCCGCCCCGCGGAGAATATCGACAACATGATTCAAGCCGAATCCGAATCCGTGCCTCGCGTGAATGCGATAGACGCAGGAAAGGAATTTCTGCGCGTGCACTGTGCCGTCGAAAGTTTCGCGCGGCTGCAAACAATTATCGCAACCGTCGCATGGTACCTGCGAAAATGTTTCGCCGAAATATTCCAACAGCGTGGCGCGCCGGCATTCGCGCGTCTCGGCATAATGGACCATCTGTTGAAGTTGCGCCCGAGCGATCGTCGCTTCCTTTTCGCTCTTTTCATCGATGAAATGGAGTTGCTTGGCGACATCGCTGGCGCTGAAAAGCAGTACGCATTCGGCGGGCAAACCGTCGCGCCCGGCCCGGCCGGTCTCTTGATAATAGCTCTCCAGATTTTTCGGCAGATCATAATGCACAACGAAACGCACGTTCGGCTTATTGATGCCCATTCCGAACGCGATGGTTGCGGTGATGACGCGGACATCGTCGCGCAAAAACGATTCCTGATGTTTTGTGCGCTCTGTGGCTGTGAGACCAGCGTGATACGGTTTCGCGCTGATGCCATCTTCGTTAAGATTGCGCGCCAGCGAATCGGTGCTCTTGCGGCTCGCACAATAAATGATGCCGCTGTCGTTAGGCCGGCTGCGGATGAACGCCAGCAGTTGTTCGTAGGGCGCCGATTTGGGAACAACACGATAGGTCAGGTTCGGCCGGTTAAAGCTGGCGACGTAACAGCGCGGCTCGCGCAGCTGCAATTGCTGGATGATGTCGATCCGCACCCGCTCGGTAGCCGTCGCGGTGAGCGCCATGATCGGCACGTCCGGAAAATGTTTCCGCAATTTTTTCAGCTCACGATATTCCGGCCGGAAATCGTGGCCCCACTCGCTGATGCAATGCGCTTCGTCGATGGCGAATCTGCGCGATGTTCCAGTTAAGCGCGCGCTCCAAAAATGTCTCGAGCATCAATCGCTCCGGCGCGACGTAGAGCATCCGGTACTCGCCGCGATGCAGCCCGCGCCAGCGCGCCTTCGCCTCGTCCCGGTCCAGCGTCGAATTCAAGTAGGTCGCCGGGATCCCGCTGGTTTGCAGCGCATCGACCTGATCTTTCATGAGCGAAATGAGCGGCGAAACCACAATGGTCAGCCCCTCGCGCATCAAAGCCGGCAATTGAAAACAGAGCGACTTGCCGCCGCCGGTCGGCATCAACACAAACACATCGCGCCCGGCCAGCGAATCGGTGATGATCTCCCGCTGCAATGGCCGGAATTGGTCGTGCCCGAAATGTTTCTTTAGCGTGCCGAGCAGATCCACGTGTCTTTGTCTATCAAAGTGTTCGTATTCTGCGCGACTTAACTGTAGCGCGAAGCTGTCAGCTCCCACGAAATGGATGCGATTTATTTCTGCCGTTTCAGACGAAAACCGTCGGCCATCGCGCCGTAGCCCATCGCGTATTCAATCAACCCAACGCCTTTTTTCCAGACGATCTTTGAGAAATGACCTGAGTTATGGCTGGCAAGGTAGGTGCATTCGTCACCTTTGACCTCGATCGTGGTTGTCCACGGGCCATCTTCATGATCCAACTTGCCGCTGCGTGATCCCGCGGACATCTCCCTCCTCAAACGTTGGCGGCTTGTCCATCGCGGAGATTTTCTTAACGGCGGCGTCATTGTTCTCTTCGTTTAGCAGAACGATCCGGTCATCTGTGACGATGAAATAATCCGGCGGAATTTCACGCTTCTTCGGTGCGCGCGATTTTAGATCGGTGAATTCGATTTTGAAGATCGCGCCCCATGGCATCTTGGCGAGCCGCGTCGTAATCACTCGCGCCGTTAGCGGAATTTCCTCCTTTGAAGTGTCATCGCTCCATTCCGTTCCTCGAAATTTGGCGGATACCGGCTTGTCGTCCCGCGCATCGAGAAATGGATTCGCGGCGTAAGCAGAAACCGACAGCAAGATCGACATCGTCATTGTCGCGATCCGGCAGCAGTTCACGGCGTAATCTTAACAACCAAAGGATTGACAGTGCACGCTCGAAATTCTTAAAAAGACGTATCAAGCCAGCAAACCTAGACTCGCCTGATGAAATCACCTTTCGTCATTTGCATTCTCTTCTTACTAATTTGCGCGAGGGGCTCCGCTCAAGAAAACTTTCGCGGCGGAATTGTCTATGGTCCCAAAGCTGCGTTTAACATCAGCGCGCCCGAAGGCTGGGTTCTGGACAACGAGTCTGGTAAAAATCAGGGATTACCGTGCGTTCTTTATCCAAAAGGTGAATCCTGGGCTGAACGCGCGAACGGTGATGTACGCGAAGATCGCGAGCACTCGAGTTTGAAGACGTGAACGCGTTCGCATGCAATGGCGATCAAAGACATGGAAATAAGCTACAGAAGTCGAGTGAGAAAATTCACGATTGGGATGAAAAAAAAAAATACGCGAAGATCGCGAGCACTCAGTTTGAAGACGTGAACGCGTTCGTAGCGATGGCGATCAAGGACATGGAAAACTCACGGAAAACCGAAGGAGAAAATCGCTTCCGGCAAAACCAAGGACGGGCACGATTATTTCATCAACGAATATCCTGCGACAAAGACTTACTCGCAATGGGAACGCGTAGGCTACATCCAACTTCCACACGCGGTCGCTTACATCGTTCTTTCATCGCGCGATCATGCGAGTTACAAAAAGGATTCTGGCGCGCTGGAAGACGTGCTGAAAAACACTTTTATTTATCTCGAGCCGAAAAAAGACTCCGACAGCCGTTAAGTATCTAGCAAGAACTGGCTGTCACATCCGCTGTAAATAGCTGCCAACTTTTTCAAGCGCGTCGTTCTTTAATCGACTGCAAAATCTCGGCGATCGCTTCAGCGCGTGGTTTGGCGCCGAGATTGCCTTTGCCGTGGACGCGGACGCTGACGGCATTGGCTTCCATGTCGCGTTTTCCGATCACGAACATGGTGTGGACTTTCATTTGTTCGGCGCGCTGGATTTTGCCGTTGATCTTGTCGGAGCTTTCGTCGATTTCCGCGCGGACTTGATGAGCGCGCAGTTCGTTCAGAATCGATCGCGCGTAATCGATTAGCTTCGGATCGTCGCTGATGGTGAGGATCCGCACCTGCTCAGGCGAGAGCCAGAGCGGAAAATTGCCGGCGTAATGTTCGATTAGAAATCCAATGAAACGTTCGTGCGTGCCGAGCGGCGCGCGATGGATGCAGATCGGGATCTTGTCGATGTTGTCGCGGTCCTTATAGCGAAGATCAAAATTGCGCGGCTGCGCGAAATCGACCTGGTTGGTCGCGATGGAAAACTCGCGTCCGATCACGCTCCAGGCTTGCACGTCGATCTTCGGTCCGTAAAACGCCGCTTCGTTCGGCACTTCGACGTAGTTGATCCCGGAATTTTTTAGCACGTTGCGCGTCATCTCTTCGGTCTTTTTCCAAAGCTCCGGTTCATCGACAAATTTCTGGCCAAGCTTCGATGGATCGTGCGTCGAGAAACGCATCAGATATTTCTCGATCCCGAAGAGCTTGAAATATTTCAGATACATTTCGTTCACGGCGTTGAATTCCGCTTCGAACTGCTCCGGCGTGCAGTAAATGTGCGCGTCGTTCATCTGCAGCGAGCGCACCCGCATGAGTCCGAATAACTCGCCGCTCTTCTCGTACCGATAGTCCGTCCCGTATTCCGCCAGCCGCAACGGCAGATCGCGATAACTGCGCGGCATCGCCGCAAACAACTTGTGATGATGCGGACAGTTCATCGCTTTGAGGTAGTAGCGATCTCGAGCACATCGGCCTACTGAGCGTCAGTCACTAAGTCTGGCGATGACGTCATCGTTCGCAGCCTTGTTGAAGGCGTTCGCTGCTTCTCGGCGCTCTGCAACGTCTCGATGAACTGTCGATCTCGCGCTATCGCATTCTTGCAACGATTCTTCAAGCATTCAGCTCATTGAGTCGCTCGAAGCTGTTCACTGCAGTCTTCTGCGATTCAGCTTTTCGCGGTTCGCATTGCTCTCAGTAATCAGCGTTGTCCTTCGTCTTCGTCGCAGCTCCATCGGCGGAAACATCGACTCGGCGTAGTAGGGGAGGTGACCGCTCTTTCTGTACAGGCTTTCGCGCGCGATGTGCGGCGTGCGCACGCGTTGATAGCCGGCGGCGAACTCGGTTTCTTTCGCGAGCTTCTCCAGTTCCTCGGCGATCGCTGCGCCGCGCGGCAGAAACATCGGCAAGCCCGGGCCCGACATCGTCGTCGAACACAAAAGTCTCCAGTTCTCTTGCCAAGCTTGCGATGATCGCGCTTCTTCGCTTCCTCGAGCATGGCGAAGTAGTCGTCGAGTTCCTTTTTGGTTTTGAACGCGGTGCCGTAAACGCGCTGCAACTGCGGATTCTTTTCGTCGCCCTTGTAGTACGCGCTCGCCACGCTGGTGAGCTTGAATGCGCCGATGTTTCCCGTGCGCATCACGTGCGGCCCGGCGCAGAGATCGATGAAATCGCCGCTGCGATAGAGCGAAATCTTTTCGTCCGGCGGAATGTTTTCGATGATGTCGAGCTTGAATTTGCTCGGCTCGGATCGTTCGCTCAGCGCGGCGAGCCGGCCTTTCTTGCCGAGCGCGAGCGCTTCGTCGCGCGAAACTTCCATGCGCTCAAACGGATGATTCGCTTTGATCTCCTTTTTCATCTCGGCTTCGATTTTCTCGAAATCATCGGGCGAAATGCGGTGCGGAAGATCGACGTCGTAATAGAAACCGTTTTCCACCGGCGGCCCGGCCGCGAACTGCGCTTCCGGCCAAATCTTTAAAATGGCCGTCGCAAGTACGTGCGACGCCGAATGACGCAGACGTTCCAAGTCCGTCATCTGCTCGCGCTGCTCCAAAGTTTTGCGTTCCTCAGACATAAATTGAGAGATTCCTCGGCTGCGCTGCGCTCCGCTCGGAATGACAAAACGCAAGTACACGGTTCGCTGAATGACGCAGACGCTCCAGGTCCGTCATCTGCGTCGCGCTGCTCCAAAGTTTTCCGTTCTTCATTCATGAAAAGCCGGTGAAATTAACCACGAAGAGCACGAAGGACACGAAGAATTTGCTCGCAAGGACGAACGACCCTTTGTCACACAATCGTAACTTGGCAGATATCGTGCGTCGTTTTTACTCTCGCCTCACCGATTAAACTCGACCCGATGAATCCTGCGGAGCTTTTTCGTAAAGAAACCGACACGCTGCAGCTCGCGCCTGGCGATTTCCTTTTCCGGGAAGGTGACAGGGGCGAGAAGATGTACGTGTTGTTGGAGGGAGAAATCGAGATCTTACTTGGCGATTTCGTACTCGAAACGGTAGGGCAAGGCGCACTGATCGGGGAGATGGCACTGATTCACGACAGCCCGCGTACTGCCACCGCCGTCGCGAAGACCCCGTGTCGCCTGGCTGAAATCAACCGACGACGGTTCCATTTTCTCGTTCAGCAGACGCCGCACTTTGCCACGCACGTGATGAGAACGCTCGCTGATCGCTTGCGTCACATGAACGCTGTCGCGGCTGCGCGGTAGCAAATCCTGGCAAAACCAAAGCGCGTGCTGCTTTCACGGCATTGCACTCGGCGCTATTCTTTGGGAAATGCGAATCGTCGCGCAGTTTCTGATTCTTGTTGCGGTGGCTGCGACCGGCTGCGGGCAAACGGCCCCGCCGGTTTCCGAGTTCGCAGCGCAGCGCCAGCGAATGGTCGAGCGACAGCTGAAGGCGTCGCGGGATCAAGGACGAGCGCGTGCTCGCCGCGATGGGCAAAGTGCCGCGTGAAGCATTCGTTCCGCCGGAGTCGCGCGCTGCCAGCTATGAAGATGGACCGCTGCCGATTGGTTACGACCAGACGATCTCACAGCCATACATTGTGGCGTTTATGACCGAGCAATTGCGGTTGAAACCCAGCGATCGCGTTTTGGAAATCGGCACCGGCTCAGGATATCAGGCTGCGATTCTCGCGGAGCTAGTCTCGGAAATTTATTCGGTTGAAATTGTTGAGCCACTCGCGAGGGCCGCCGAGGCGACGTTGCAACGTCTCGGTTACAAAAATGTGCACGTAAAAATCGGCGACGGTTACAAAGGATGGCCGGAGGCGGCGCCGTTCGATGCGATCATTGTGACCTGTGCGCCCGACAAGGTTCCGCAGCCGCTCACCGATCAACTGAAAGACGGCGGGCGCATGGTCATTCCCGTCGGCGAGCGATTTGCTCAGCAGCTTTACCTGCTGGAAAAGAAAAACGGCCAGCTAAAGGAGAGCGTCACCTTGCCCGTGCGCTTCGTGCCGATGCTGAGAGAAGCGGAGAAGCAGAAGTGAATTGTACCCGCTTCGCTGTGCGAAGCGCGGGACTGAAGTGTTTCTGCGGCACGGTGCCGCCCACAGGGCGGCGGCTACAGTGTCACTTGATCGCCGCCAGTTTTTTCAAATCGACGCGCTTGATCCACTCTTGCAATTCTTTCGGGTCCTGATTCTGCAACTCGATTTGGACGAAATAGCGATTGGCAATCATCACCCATAGAGTGGCGTGTTTGCTTTCTTTTTCGAATGCTTCAAAGCCGGGGTTGCCATCGATGGTGGCGGATTTGCCGTAGCCTTCGCTGGTTTCGCTGTTGCTTTTCCACGCCGCCGTGGTGGCACTGACGTAATCTGGATTGGCAACCGAATCGAGTATGCTAATCGCCGTGGTTGGCGCATTCTCCCCTTCGCCCTTGTGATAGTCGCGGTGCACGTTTGTGATTCTGAATCCACCGACGTCTTCCGTTGAGCCCTCCGCTTTATCGGCGTTCCAGCCTTGCGGTGGCTCCGGTAAAATGGGGAGCAATTTCTGATAATCGACGGCATCAGGCACGAGGATCGGTTCGTTCTGTGCCTGCGCAATCCCGAGCGAAGCGCCGATAAGCAAAGGTAGCACGAAAAATCCGGCGTGTGCCGGCAAACAAAACCGAGCCGTTAATTTCATGCTAGCTAGCCCCCTTCGTGCGTGATTCGGGATTACCCTACGCGATTGACTTTACCTCGGCTGTCAAGACGCTTGCGAGATGCGCATATCTGAGCGCGTCCACTGTAGCCGCTTTCCTGTGGAAAGCGCTGCTTTGACAAGCCCAACGGACGTCGCCCGCAGGGCGACGGCTACAAATGCAGCTCCGAGGATCGTATTTGTAATCTGTCTTCTCGCGATGGCGGCTCGGTTGATTTTGATCAATCAACCCTACGTCGATCACTGGAGCTGGCGGCAATGTGACGTGGCGGCGATTGCGCGAAATTTCTTCGAAAACGGTTTTCGTTTTGCTTATCCGCAGATCGATTGGACTGGCGATGCGAAGGGCTACGTCGGAACTGAATTTCCGATCTTACCGTTTCTTGCGGCGATTTGTTACAAATTTGGTGGCATTTACGAGTGGATTGGGCGCAGTCAGGCCGTAATTTTCTTCGCCGTTTCGCTCCCATTTTTCTTTTTGCTCGTCCGGGAAATCTTCGGCAGCACAGCAGCAGTTTGGGCAACATTTTTCTTCAGTTTTGCGCCGTTGAATGTTTTCGCTGGGCGCTCGTTCATGCCGGATGTCCCATCGCTTAGCCTCGCGATCATCGGACTATCTCTCTTCCTGCGCTGGGTTAACCACGGAAGGCTGCTGTTGTTTTTTCTGGCCGCGATCGCAATCTCGCTATCACTCCTGATCAAAATTACGAGCATCGTTATCGCCGCGCCGCTTAGTGTATTTGACTGTAGCCGGGATCGGTGATCCCGGCTTAACGCGAGGTCCGCTTGGCGTCGACCGGGATCACCGATCCCGGCTACAGCTGATTCTGTTCATCGCGATTGCAATCGTACCGTCTGCGATTTGGTACTGGCACGCGCATCAAGTGGCAGAGGAATTCTATCCGCATCATTTCTTCGGTGCTGGCGGAATTCGAATCGAAAGTTTCTCATGGTACTGGAACATCGCACGACAGACTGCGACATCGAGCCTGACGCCGATTCTTCCGATCATGGCGATGGTTGGTTTATTTGTTCCACCGCGATCAAAATACCCACGTCTATTTCATTGGTGGCTGGCTGCGATGATTCTCTTCGTTATCATCGCTGGGTGGGGCAATCGCCATCGATGGTATCAACTGCCGCTCGTTCCGATCGCGGCCGCTTTTGCTGGCGCCGCCTGCGCATTCATCGGATCGAAGATCGCATCGTCGCGCGTTGCCGTCGTTACGTTGTCGATATTGCTTGCGGGTTCGTTTGCACCGCTGGCTTATGTTTGCGTGCGACCACTTTATGACCCGTCCGCCGAGCAACTTCGCGAGGCCGGTCTCGAACTGAACAAAATTACCGCGCCCGACGCGCTAATCGTTGCCGCGGACATGGGTGATCCGACGATATTTTACTATGCGCAGCGAAAGGGCTGGCACTTCCTCGAGAAAGATGCCATTTACGCTGGCACTCCGAGCGACAGCCAGGAGGCGATTGCCGATCTTGAGCAACTGCGTCGCCGTGGCGCGACGCATTTCGTTTTCACTACCAACACATTTTGGTGGCTGGATTATTATTCTGAATTCGCACAGCATCTCGCCGAAAACGCAAAGCTGATGGAGGCGACGCCGGAGTTTAGAATTTACAAATTGGGTCCGATCGCGAGGTGAAAACGTAACACCTTTACGTTTCTCTTCGCGTATAACGTCGAGCGAACCGACATATTAAAAGCCATCTGATGAATGCGAGAGCAGCTGTAGCCGCGGCGCTGTGCGCCGTCTCTCAAACCGGGGCAGCTCACAGTTCAGACGCCCCACAGGGGCGTGGCTACATGGGTTACAAGATGCTTTTAAGAGATTCCTCGACTTCGCTATGCTCCGCTCGGAATGACACAACTGGAACGGGCAAAGCCACGCCGTCAGCTTGGACTTTTCGACGCAACGATGATTGTGATGGGTGGCATCGTCGGCGCGGGAATCTTTGCTAATCCCTCGGAGGTAGCGCATCGCGTCCACACGCCGTTCCTGATCCTCGGCGTGTGGGTACTCGGCGGCTTGATCGCGATGTGCGGCGCGTTTATCTGGGCTGAGCTTGCCACGCGCCTGCCAGCCGCAGAAGGCGGCCAGTATGTTTACTTGCGCGAGGCCTACCATCCCGCGGTCGCATTCATATACGGATGGGGACTGCTTCTGGTCACGCAGACGGGCGGCATGGCTGCGGTGTCAGTGATTTTCGCGTCTTACTTTCGCGCGCTCACGGGCGCGGATTGGAACAATAGCGCGATCGCTGCAATCGCGCTGCTCACCTTGACCGGCGTCAACTGCTTTGGAGCGCGCGCCGGCAGCAATGTGCAAAGCGCCCTGATGTTGTTAAAAATTGGTGCGATCGCGGCGCTGGTAATAATTGGATTTGCAGTTGGCCATCCCGCAGCCGCGGGACTCAAATCGGGAGACTTGCTTGGACAGCCAGCTTCCTTTGGCCTTTTGAAAAGTATCGGCGCGGCGATGGTCCCCATCGCTTTTGCCTACGGCGGATGGCAGACCGCGACTTTTGTTGCGGGTGAAATGCGAGACGCGCGCCGCGATTTATCACGCGGATTGCTGATCGGTGTAGGCGGCGTTGTGGCTCTGTATCTTGCAGTTAATCTCGCCTGCCTGCGGGTGCTCGGCCCGGGCGGGCTCGACGCGACAACGACTCCTGCTTCCGATGTAATGCGGATCGCACTAGGCGAGCGCGGAGCGCAATGGATCGCCCTTGCAATTACAATTTCCACTCTCGGATTCCTCAGCCAAAGCATGCTGACCGCTCCGCGAGTGTATTACGCGATGGCGCGGGACGGCCTTTTCTTTAAAAGTGTAGGCAAAGTCTTCGGAAAATCGGGAGCGCCGGTGGTGGCGATTGTTCTTCAAGGCCTCGCAGCAATTATCATCGCTTGTTCTGGCACGTATGGCGAGATTTTGAATTTTGAAGTGACCGTCGATTTTATCTTTTTTGGAATGACTGCGGCAGCGCTGTTCATTTTGCGCAGGCGCAGTATCGGCTCGGACGTCGTTGTCTATCGCGTGCCCGGGCACCCGCTCACGACCATGCTGTTTGTTTTGTCATGCGCGGGCATTGTGGTAAGCGCGGTTATCGCTTCTCCTCGCAATAGCGCAATCGCGCTGTCCATCATGCTAGCCGCTCTCCCGGTTTATTATCTTTGGAGCAGATTTAGACGAACACATTCATGAGACACAAGCATTCCGATTACATGCATTGGTCCAAGACGCAAAGCCGCGCGCGGTTCAATCTCGCAACGAGCGGCGTCGCGCCATTTCCCCTTCGCGAATTGCCGGCGAACCCGGAGGCGCTCGAAATTAACGGCGACAACAGCTATGGTTATCCGCCATTGCAGCAAGCCATCGCGGCGCACTACGGAGTTAATCCCGACTGCGTCGTGGAATCGGCCGGCACATCGATGGCCAATCATCTGGCCATGGCGACGATCATCGAGCCTGGCGATGAAGTGGTGATCGAGCACCCGGCGTACGGGCCCATTCTCGATGTCGCCCATTACTTGCAGGCAAACGTACGACGATTCGGGTGCCTTGAAGAAAATGGCTGGGCCATCGATCCAGCGGAGATCCGCCGTTGCGTTACGCCGAAGACGCGCCTTATCGTGATTACGAATCTGCATAATCCGACCAGCGTACTTACTCCGGAGTCAGTTCTCCGCGAGATTGGCGATATCGCGCGGAGCATCGGCGCGCTGGTGCTGGTCGATGAAGTTTATCTCGATGCGGTTTACGAGAACACACCACGCACGTCATTCCATCTCGGGCCGGAGTTCGTGGTGACCAGCAGTTTGACAAAAGTTTACGGCGTCAGCGGCCTCCGATGCGGCTGGATTCTGGCGCAGCCTGATCTCGCATGGAAACTACGACGCCTAAATGATCTTTACAGTGCTACGCCTGTTCATCCCGGCGAACTTCTCAGCGTCGCCGCGTTCCAACATCTAAGTCTCCTCCGTGGGCGGGCGCGCCAAATTGTAGAAGCCGATCGCAAATTGCTTCGCGATTTTCTAAAGCATCAGTCGGCGATTTCTGCAGTCGAAAGCAGTGGGGGACAACGTCATTCGTGGGATTGTCCGAGACTGGGGAACGTCGATGATTTTCTCGAGCGTCTGCGCATCGGAGTTCGACACCTCCGCAGTTCCGGGCCGCTTCTTCGAAATGCCCGATCACTTTCGAATTGGCATGGGCGTGAACACGGAAATGTTCGCCGAAGGCCTGAACCGAATCAGCCGCGCGCATTAAGCCGGTGAAGCTCAACGTTGCCGCGCAGATGAAGCGGATCCGCTGTAGCCACGGTCCTGCGGACCGTCCTTTAGTGGTGAAAGGAGCATCGAGGTGACCGGCCACAGGCCGGTGGCTACAAGTGAAGCTATGGACGCGGCGGCGGGGTGGGCCGTGTCCTCGGTGTTACGTTGGGCCTTGCAGTGGGGGTTGGCCTGGCTGTAGGGGTAGGAGTCGCTGTAGGCGTGGGCGTAGGTAAAGGCTCTTGCACTTCAAACGAGCCCACGTCGAGGCGGCCGTTTCGTACGCGATCAAAGCCCGGGCCGCGCTGATCGAAGAACGGCGGCGGGGTAAAGTTCGGATCGCCGGCATTAATGGCTGGGCTGCCGGGTGACAACGCGTGTGTGAATGTAGGGCCGCCGTTGTCCTGCAAAAGACCTAGCAGCGGATCGGTATTGATCTGATCGCCGGGGCCATTCAAATAACCAGCGCCATCGTCACTGCTGACGTTATAGCCGTCCGACATGATAGTATTGAAGCCATCACTAACGATGCTGTGTCCTCCGGGGCTGACGTTAAAGATCGTGTTTTTAATATGTGCGCCGCCATACCAAATCTCCACGTGGTTATCGCTCATCGTGCTATTAACTACAGTTGATCCACCTGTTGGGGCGCCGAGCTCGCTGTAAATACCGCCTTCCGAGTTGCCGCTGATGGTACTGTTACTCACTGCTACAGCCGCTTCGATAGAAGAATACACCCCCGCTCCCGCGTTTCCGCTAACAGTGCTGTTACTCAGTGACACTGTCACGGGGCAGCACGGTCCTCCAGTATCGCTATAGATCGCGCCGCCATTTGGCGTGCTGCCATTGCCAGTAATCGAGCTGTTAGTTATTTGAACCGTTGCCGTGCCGTGTGGGCAAAATGTGCAGAGCCAGCCGCGGCTGTAGATAGCACCGCCGGAGTTATTGTTCAGACTGCTGTCGGTTATGTTCAGAGTCGCAACGCCGCCGCCGAGTGCATCGTTATAAATGCCTCCTCCGGAGTTATTCCGTAACTGAAGAGTTGTTTATCTCCAGCAGTGCGCCACCCGAGTTTGCCGCGTCGTTGTAGATTCCGCCACCCTGGTTGCCGGTAATCGTGCAATTATTGAGTGTCAACGCTGCATGATCGTTATGGATGCCGCCGCCAGAGCCGGCAGCATAGCCGTTGATGATGGTCAGGCCAGAAATGGTCACAGTTTCACCAGGAGCGACGTGAAATACGGTACTCTTCGCGTTGCCATTAACCGCAAGGCTCTCAGCGCCCGGTCCTGAGATCGTGATGTTTTTGGCCACTAACAGTTCGCCGCTGGTCAATCCGATTGTGCCGGTGACTGCGAACTCGATCGTATCGCCGTCATTCGCGTCTGCGAGCGCCTGGCGCAATGAGCCAGGCCCGCTGTCGTTTGTGTTGGTCACCGTGATCGTGTCTGCATAAGCGGACATGCTCACTGAACAAAAAAGCGCCAACCAAATTCGCGCCGGCAGGTTCAAGAACCCGCCTTTGCCGAGGCTACGGCGGGCAGGAGCGAACACCGAAAGTCTTCGCGTGCTCGCGACGTGATGTCGGAGTTGAGTAGCGTGTTTCTTTTTCATAGATAGTTATGGACGCGGTGGTGGCGTAGGACGCGGTCGCGGAGTCGGACACGGTCGCGACGATGGTGATTGCCACTCGAATGAACCGACATCAATGCGACCATTGAATACGCGATAGAAGCAAAGACCGCGCTGGTCGTGGAAAGGCGGCGGAGTGAAGTTCGGATCGCCCGCGTCAATCGCTGGGCTACCTGGCAACAGCGCGTGCGTGAAGGTTGGTCCGCCGTTGTCTTGTAGAGGACCAAGCAGCGGATCGGTATTGATCTGATCGCCCGGACCCGTCAAGTAGCCGCTGCCATCATCGCTGCTGATATTGTACCCATGGGAGGTCACTGTGCCGCCGTTGTTGAAGATGTTTTCCCCCGACGCGCCCGCATTGAGGATTGTATTTCCGGTTTCAATCGTCGCCCCGTATTGGCCCCCTACGTTGTAGATGCCACCGCCACCCCCTTGGGGCGCTGAGTTGCCGCTAATTGTGCTATTAGCAATCTGCGCCGCTCCGCCGTCGTAGTTGGCAATGCCGCCGCCTCCGTCTACGGCTGAGTTGCCGCTTAGAGTGCTGTTGAGAACGATTACAAGACCATACTCGTTAAAGATGCCGCCACCAGCCTGCGCTGAGTTGCCGCTAATTGTACTGTTGCTAATCGTGACAAGACTCCCGGGGGTTTTAAATGAACCGTTGCTGATCCCGCCACCGCCGCCACCAAGGTCTGCGGAATTACCGCTCAAGGTGCTGTTGAGAATGGTAACAGTTCCCGTGTTTGAGACACCAGTTCCGGAGTTGTCGCTGACAATGCTGTTGGTGATTGTCATGGTAACGCCATCAAAGGTGTGCTCATTCGGGCCATGGGAAGCATCGTTGCTGAGGCCGCCTAACAAATTGCCGCTAACGACGCAATTGCTGACGGTTGACGTGCCGTGGTCATTGAAAATCCCACCCTCTGAGTTGCCGTTAACGACGCAATTGCTGACAGTTAACGCTCCGTGGTCGTTGTAAATTCCGCCACCACCGTTGGTGATGGTTAGGCCCGAAATCGTAACGGTTTTGTCGGGAACCGTGGAGAATACGGACTGCAACGCTGCGTGGTTGCCATTAATGGAAAGTCGGTCGGCACCAGGACCTGAGATGGTGACACTTTTATCGATGACGAGTCCGCCGCTGGTCAATGTGATGGTTCCAGTCACCGCGAAGCTAATCATGTCACCGTCGTTTGCGACGGCGAGCGCCTGACGCAACGAGCCGGGGCCGCTATCGTTTGTGTTGGTGACCGTGATGGTGGCTGCGGGCGCTTGCATTGCAGTTGCGCAGAGCAGCGCCAAGCAAAACCGAGTGCGCAGATTGAAGAACCCGCCTTTGCCGATCCAGCCTTCGCAGCTGCTTCGGCGGAGTAGGCGGCTATTCCGAAAGCTTTCGCGAGCCGGCTGGCGGGCAGGAGCGGACACCGAAATTCTTCGCGTGCTCGCGACCCCATGTCGGAGTTGAACCGTGCGTTTCTTTTTCATTTGAGTAGGGTTACGGGCGCGGCGCTGGCGTCGGGCGAGCTCGTGGTAGCGGTGTAGGTCTCGCTGTCGGTGTTGGTCTTGGAGTAGCTGTCACAGTTGGAGTAGCAGTAAGCGTTGGGGTTGCAGTTGCAGTCGCTGTTGCAGTCGGCGTGGGAGTGTGAGTCGCTGTCGGCGTTGGTGTGAATGTAGCTGTCGCTGTTGGTGTGGGAGCCGGGAAGCAGAAAATTTCCATCGAGCTCAGTGGTGTGACACCGTCACTGGCATAGCCGCCTGCTATGTAGATGTAACAAAAGAGCTCGCCGTCGGTTGCGAAATTGCGTCGAGGCGTTATGAAAGGAAACCACCCGCTCCAAAAATGGCTGATGCGATCGTAGCCGTCCACCTCGTTCGATGGGTTGGGCGCGTCTCTCCCGCCGCCCATGACCCACATCAGGTAATCGGTGCCACCAATCGGAGCGAAGGCAATCGCTCGGGTCTCGCCCGTGGCTCTCGGGATGCTGGCAATGGTAGAAATAGAATCAGCGACCGGATCATAGATAAAAGAGTTGTTACTGTCATGAATCGCGGTACCGTCCCAAGTGCTGCCTCCACCCGTATAAATGTGACCGTCGAAGAGGTTGGTTGTGGGTATATAGCCGAGCGGGACAGGCAAGTGGGCGTTCTTCTGCATCCACGTGTTAGTCCCCGGCGTAAACTCCCAAATCTCGTCGGTCATCGCCGTGTTGATTTTGAACCCGCCGAGAATGTAGAGCTTGCCATTGAATGCTGTGAACCCGCCGGGCAAAGTAATCCCATCCGCGTCGCCCGGCCACGGAGCAGGGATTGTTTGGATCGTATCGGTAACAGGATTGTAGCGGAATACGCGGTCAGTAGCTGTCGACTGCCCGCCCGCCGACCCACCCACGCAGTAGATGTAAGGCGTTCCCGAGTCGGTGAGCACGCCGCAAGCCATGTTGCTGACCTGGTTGTCTGGATAGGTCGCTGACTTGATAGCCCAAGTGTTTGATCCCGGATCATATTCAAATGGATGCGTGAAATCGTTACCCACTCCGTCCATACTGCGCCCACCCATGACGTAGAAACCGCCAGGGGCAAGGACGCCGACCATTCGGACGCCGGTACTTGGCATGTCCGGTCCAGGTCGCCAGGTGATTCCAGGAGGGCAGCCCATACAAACGAAACCTGTTGGGTTGTCCTTTGGCGATGGCGCGGCGTTTAGCCGCTGTCCCAATGCAAATGCAGTGACACAGACGGCGACGAGCAGCAAAAGCAGACAAAATGCGTGTCGAATCAGGTGCGCTTTCATGATAGGGCTAACTTTCTTCATAGAGTCCTCCCGAAGGCGTGGATTTTACGCAACTTCGATACGCAATGTCACGATCATTTTTGTGGTTGCGGTCGGCATTTGCATTCGCGGTGGGAAAAAAAAGCGGCGTCAAGTTCGCCACGGCGAATCCGTCCTGTGGCGGACCGCCGCCCACCTTCGAGCAGCTCCGGCGCGGCAGACACTCCAAATCCGAAAGGTTTCGCGAGACCGGTCGCCGCGGCGACCGAAAACATTCGTGTAAATTAGTGTCCATTCGTGGTTATATCGGGTCTCGCTAACATGAAGGAGGTTGCTGATTTCCAGATTCGTCCCGCGCGTGTGGAAGACGTGTCGATCATTCTTCAACTCATTCGCGATTTGGCGACGTACGAACGCGCGCCGCACGAGGTCACCGCGACGGAAGAACAGCTTGTCGATGTTTTGTTCGGGGAACGGGCGGCGGCGGAAGTGCTTCTCGCGTTTGAAGGAAAATCGCCGGTCGGGTTCGCAGTTTACTTTTACAATTTTTCCACCTGGCTCGGGCGACCCGGGCTTTACCTCGAAGATTTGTTCGTGAAGCCGGATAAGCGCGGCAAGGGTTATGGTCGCGCGTTGCTTATTGAGCTTGCGAAGATTGCGCGTAATCGCGGCTGCGGTCGGATGGAATGGGCCGTGCTCAATTGGAACGAACCGGCGATCAAGTTTTATCGCGCGCTCGGCGCCAAGCCAATGGACGAATGGACCGTGTTCCGATTGACGCCTGAGGAGATCGCGAAACTTGCGGACACAGCCGACACGGCTGCCACCACAGAGCAAGCCGAGCACGATCCAGCGCAAAGGCTCCGGCGCGGCTACGTCTGGCTTCGCTCGCGAGGAGGAAGAATTAGAGTGGCGAAGGAAAATACAAAGATCGAGGACTACGCGTTTCTCAGCGACACGCAAACAGGCGCGCTGGTGAGCCGCGACGGCTGTGTTGATTGGCTTTGCTTTCCTCGCTTCGATTCGCCGGCGTGCTTTGCGTCGCTGGTTGGCGACAAGGAAAATGGGCACTGGCGGTTTTTTCCGGAGGAGAAGGTTGAAGCGACCCGTCGCCGCTACCGGGGAGAGACGCTAATTCTCGAAACAGAAATTGAAACCAAGAGCGGGGCCGTTCGCCTGATCGATTTCATGCCGCCGCGGGGCGAGAATCCGGACATCGTCCGCATCATTGAAGGGTTGAGCGGCAAAGTGTCGATGCAGATGGAGCTGATCGTCCGCTTCGATTACGGGCACATCGTGCCCTGGGTGCGAAGACGCAAAAAACATGAAGGGCTGGAAGCGATTGCCGGGCCCGATGCGTTGATCTTACGAACACCGGTTGAAACGTGCGGGAAAGATTTAACCACCGTGGCCGAGTTCACCGTGGCGAAAGGTGATCGGATCCCGTTTGTGCTTACATGGTTTGAATCTCACAAAGATCCGCCGAGAAAAATACACGCCGATCACGCTTTGCGGGATACGGAAACGTTCTGGACGGATTGGGCGAAACAATTTCAAACCGAAGGGAAATGGCGCGATGCGATCGTGCGCTCACTGATCACGCTAAAAGGATTGACCTACGCACCCACTGGCGGCCTGGTCGCGGCGCTTACCACTTCACTGCCAGAACAAATAGGAGGCGTCCGCAACTGGGATTATCGCTACTGTTGGTTGCGAGATGCGGCGCTCATCTTGCTCGTGTTAATGGGCGCGGGCTATCGTGAGGAAGCCACATCCTGGCGCCAATGGCTGCTGCGCGCCATCGCAGGCAGCCCGGCACAAATGCAAACGATCTATGGCGTGCGTGGTGAACGCCGTCTTGATGAGTACGAGATTCCATGGCTCTCCGGTTACGAAAACTCCAGGCCGGTGCGCATTGGCAACGCAGCGTCAAAGCAGTTTCAGCTGGATGTGTACGGCGAAGTGCTCGCTGCGATCTGGCAGGCTGATAATGCCGGGATCAAAATGAGCGAACCGGATTGGGCGCTGATGGTCGCGCTGATAAAATTCCTGGAATCACACTGGCAAAAGCCGGACGAAGGAATCTGGGAAGTCCGTGGCCCTCGCCAGCATTTTACGCACTCGAAAATGATGGCGTGGCTGGCGTTCGACCGCGCGATCAAGCTGATTGAGGACTGCGGGTGCGCGGCAGACGAGCACCTTGATCGTTGGCAAAAAATTCGGGATCAGATTCACGCAGAAGTTTGCGATCGCGGCTATAACAAGAAGAAGAAGGCTTTCACACAGTTTTATGGGTCCGATGCCCTCGACGCGAGCCTCCTGACAATGCCGCTCGGCGGGTTTCTTCCGGTGAGTGACGAGCGCGTCAGGGGCACGATCGAAGCGATTGAACGCGAACTAATGCAAGACGGCCTGGTGTTACGCTATCAGCCACAGGAAACCGGCGTCGATGGATTGCCAGGCACCGAAGGGGTATTTCTTCCATGCTCGTTTTGGCTCGCTGACTGCTGGCATCTTCTCGGCCGGAAAAAAGAAGCGCGAGAATTGTTCGAGCGCTTGCTCGATCTGCGGAACGATCTGGGGCTGCTCTCCGAAGAGTACGATCCACGTGCGAAGCGTCAGCTGGGAAATTTTCCTCAGGCTTTCTCGCACGTCGCACTGGTCAGTTGCGCCCGAATTTTGAGCGACGAGGACAGAATGCTCGTTCGAGGAGATTAAACCTGGGCCTCGCTCGAAGAAACCAGGCGCCGAATCAAATCCTCAATAGAAACAACTCCGCGAAAATTTTTGTTTTTGTCCACGACGGCGGCCAGACCAAGCCGAGCGGCGCGCAATTGCTGCACGATTCGGTAAGCAGGCTCCTCCTCCGTGGTTGTCACAATACGCCGGACATAATTGCCGAGCGATTTGTTTCCATCGTGGTCAAGCAGAATATCGAGGACGTTGACCAGTCCAGAGGGTTGCCCTCCCGGTGGGATCAGCGGCAGACGATCAAGATCGCAAGCAGCCGAGAGCTCCACCGCTTCCTGAGTTGACGCGTTCGGCTGCAACGCGACGACTTTGGCCGCGGGCAGCATCACGTCACGAACTTTAACCCCGCTAAAGTCCACGACGTTATGGATCATCGCGCGCTCGGTCGGAGTGAGAGCCCCTTCGCGCTCGCTTTCGGTGGTGATCTGCTTGAGCTCTTCGCGCCCAGCAAAAAGCCGGGCGTGCTTCGCGGCACGCGCCGGCAGGACCAGCTTGCCAAGTCGCGCACCAAGTTCGAGCAGAGGTGAAAACAACATCAACGCCAACTCGAGCACGCCGGCAAGCCGAGCTAACGCGTGAAAGGGAAATCGCCGGAACAGCGATTTTGGTAAGACCAAGAGCAGGAATAGATAAACCGGAAGGGCGATTGCCAGCGCGAACAAGTACCCGGCGTGGCCGTACCATCGAACTAGCTGCCGCGTCAGCAGGAGCAAACCGATGATATCGGCTGCATTTGTAAAGAGTAGGACCGTCGCCAGCAACCGTTCAGGGTGTTTGAGCAGACGATTCACCCGCACGGCCGCCGGTACGCGGTGCTTCACATTTTTTCGCAATCGCACTGGATCGATCGAGAGCAGTCCGCTTTCAATTCCGTTGAAGAAAAACGAAACAATCCAGCAACAGAAAATGATGAATCCCACGATCATGCCGCAGCCTCGAACGCAGTTGTTTTCTCCAGTAGGACTTCCTCGATTCTTTTGCGGCCGGAGCGACGCACAGTAATGGCAAGACGCGGAATCTCGAGTTTTGTGCCGGAGGATGGCAAATAACCCAGACGCGTAAAGACAAGTCCGCCGATCGTGTCTATCCCTTCGGCGTCGATTCGAAAACCAAGATGTTCGCGTAAATCGTCCAGACGCGCGTTGCCGCTAACGAGAAATTTACCGTTTCCGAGCGGCTCGATGTAAAGGGCGACATCGCCCCGGGGCACCGCATCGCTAAGAATCTCTTCCATGATATCGTCCATGGTGATGATTCCTTCGGTGCCGCCGAATTCGTCAACCACCACTGCCATTCCCTGAGGATGAGTCAGAAAAAGCTTGAGCAACTCCAGCGCGGCCATCGTCTCGGACACAAAGGAAGGAGCAATGAGTTTTTCGGTGTAATGTTCCGACGGATCGAGCAGGAACAGTTTCACATCGATAATCCCGAGAACTTGATCGGGCGTATCGACATAAACTGGAACTCGTCGATGACGTTTCTCCTTCAACCGCGCGATCGCATCTTCGTTCGTCAAATCATCCGGCAGCATGAAACTATCAACGCGCGGTGTCATGCAGTCCTTGGCCGTTTTGTCTCCAAGTTTGATGATTTCCTGAATCATCTCGGCCTCGCCTTCATACAACGCGCCCTCCTCTTCGCCCATTTCAACTAGCGTTCCTAGCTCGTCGTCACTCAAGCGCGCACGAGTGCGCAGATGCCTGGGCGTGAGAAGATCGACCACATAAGCGCTGACTGTCTCTAGTCCACGACCCATGCGGTCCAGCAGCGGCATCGATATCTTCAAGGTGAAGGCGCCGATCGCTGAGAGCCTGTAAGGCGCCGAAATCGCGAGGAGTTTCGGAATCAAATCACAGAGCAACACCACAATGGCAAAGATCGCGATTCCAGTCAGCCACTGCGGAACGCGTCCTGCCAGCGGGCCTTCCCATAAAAAGAAAAGGCACAACACGACCAGGACCACATTTACCAGTCCGTCGCCAAGCAGCAGAACATTCAGAACACGACGCGGATTCTCCCGGAAAAGTTGTATGAATTTCGTGAGCCCGGCATGATGCACTTCCAGGCGGCGCAATTGATGCGGCTTGAGTAGAAAAAGCGCCGTTTCCACTGCGGAAAAGAGCGCGGAGCACAAAATCAAAATTGCGATGACGGCCAGCAAAACGGCCAGGGTGAGGCCAGTCATCTTTTATGGTAGCGCGTCCAAGCCTGTTGCCAGAGTTCACCGGCCTGAGTCAGGCGGTTTTTTCCCACGGGAAAGCTGTTGAATGCTGGTTTGCTCATTCTCTGAGCTGCCATCAAATTAAGCTTTCCATGAACAAAGGCGAGAGGATTTCGCAGTTGGCGGCGGAGTTGGGTGGTGACGATGTCGATCCCGGTCAGACGGACGTCGCAAAGCACCCGTTTTACCGCGCGTTTTTCCGTTGTTGGAACGAACAACGTTATTACGAAGCGCACGATGTCCTCGAGCAGCTTTGGCTGAAGACCGATTCGAGCGATGCGGATTTCTTCAAGGGATTGATCCAGGCAGCGGGCGCTTTTGTTCATCTTCAGAAGCGATTCGAACACCCATCGCACGCGAAGCACAGCAGGCGTTTACCCCCCGCGGTGCGCTTGTTCCGGCTCGCAGAGAGCAACCTGTCGAGGTTCGGCCCGCGGCATCACGGGCTGGATGTGACCGCGTTTTGCCAGTTCTTGAGCGCATACGCCGACCGAATCGTCGCGTCGGATTACAAAACTAATCCCTGGTCACCGGAAACCGCGCCCAAACTTGAAATTAGGTGTAGGCTCGGCGCTCCGTGCCGACCTTGTTCGAAGGAGCGACGGAACTTGGGCAGCCGTCGAACCCAACGTGACGGCTGGGCAAGCCGTCAATCCTCGGCGTTCCTAGCTCGTAAAAATCAGTTTTGCTCCAGCAATCAGCAGGACCGTCGCCAGACACAGCGAAATCACTCTGACGGCAAAACGTCGGCTGCCCAAATGCGAGCCGATGAAGCCGCCAGTAATCGCTGCGGCTGCGAGAATGAGGCCGAGCGACGGGATGGAACGGACTTTTACAAAGTAACCAACCAGCCCGGCGATTGAGTTTACCCAGATGAACAGCGCCGAGACAGCGGCGGCTTGTCGAATGTGCGCCCACCGGCAGAACAACAGGAGCGGAGTCAGAAATATTCCGCCTCCGGTTCCGGTGAGCCCTGCAAGAAATCCGAGACCGGCTCCGACGCTTATCGCCACCGGTCGCGCCGGAGGAAACGTTTGCGGCGGATCATTTCGCCGAAGGAGCAGTCGGGTGGCGGAGAAGAGCAGCACAACCCCGATCAAGAGCCTGAGAATCGAAGCCGACGGCTGCAAATAGCCGCCGAGATATGCGGCCGGAATGGAAAGCAGCGCAAATGGCCAGAATAATTTCCACGAGAAATGACCGGCTCGCCAAAACTGAAACGCGCCGATGGATGCAACCAGAATGTTAAGCACAAGCGCAGTTGGACGAATCACGTTCGGCGCGATTCCGAACAGCGTCATTATCGCAATGTAACCCGACGCACCTGCATGGCCGACCGACGAGTACAAAAATGCGATCAGTCCGATGGCGAGAAAAAGTAGAACGAGATGTGTTGTGTCCATTTTCGGTTTGCATTGTAGCCACCGGCCTGCGGCCGGTCGAACGCGCCACAGGCGCGTTGCTACAGCGTACGTTCGCGCGCTAAGCTCTGGAGTGATACCCTTTCTGATGGCTGCACCGGCCGCAGAAATTTCGCCTGCGCGTCCCGAGCACACTAACCGGCTCGCGCACGAGAAGTCGCCTTACCTTCTTCAGCACGCGCATAATCCGGTCGATTGGTATTCGTGGGGTGAGGAAGCGTTTGCCAAAGCCCGCCAGGAAAACAAACCGATCTTTCTCTCGGTAGGTTATTCCACCTGCCACTGGTGCCACGTCATGGCGCACGAATCGTTCGAAAATGAAGAAGTAGCTGCGATCATGAACCGCGAGTTCGTGAATATTAAGGTGGACCGTGAAGAACGTCCCGACGTTGACCGCGTTTACATGACCTTTGTGCAGGCAACCACCGGCGGTGGAGGCTGGCCGATGAGCGTCTGGTTAACGCCGGATTTGAAGCCGTTTGTCGGTGGAACTTATTTCCCGCCAGAGGACCGATATGGGCAGCCCGGGTTCAAGAAGGTGCTCGAAAGAGTCGCGGCCGCTTGGAAGGAAAATCACGATAAG
The DNA here is from genome assembly GCA_963725505.1 of uncultured Verrucomicrobiae bacterium. Taxonomy (GTDB): domain Bacteria; phylum Verrucomicrobiota; class Verrucomicrobiia; order Chthoniobacterales; family UBA10450; genus Udaeobacter. Next base: position 372,645 of record CAVRYN010000005.1, read on the forward strand.
ATTGTCGAGCAAGGCGGCCAGATCGTTGCAGCGCTGCGCGAATCTCAATCAGCGAGGGACCGGTGAAGGCAAAATCGAGGCGGCGATCTTGGAGGCCGCTTACAAGCAGCTTGATCGCAGTTACGACCCGAAAGAAGGCGGATTCGGTAACGCGCCGAAATTTCCACGGCCGGTGACGGTCAATTTTCTCACCCGGTTCTACGCGCGCGATCCCAAGAGCGATGCTGACAAACAAGCGCTCGAAATGGCGCTATTCACGCTGCGCAAAATGGCGGCGGGCGGAATGCACGATCACATCGGTGGCGGATTCCATCGTTACTCGGTCGATCGTTACTGGCATGTGCCGCACTTCGAGAAAATGCTCTACGATCAGGCGCAGCTCGCGGTCGCTTATCTGGACGCATTCCAAATCACGCAGAGATCGAGCAATACGAATCAGTCGCGCGCGACATTCTCGATTACGTCTCCCGCGACATGACATCGAAGGAAGGCGGCTTTTTCTCCGCCGAAGATGCAGACAGCCCTGTTGCTGTAGCGGCGGTCTATGACCGCCGAAGTGGATTAGCGCAGTCCACGCAGTCCGGCGCTCATAGAGCGCCGCTACAGAAGACCGCCGAAGGCGCATTCTACGTCTGGACAAAAAAAGACATCGACGCCGCGCTTGGCGATGCCGCTGAGATTTTCGATTTCCATTACGGCGTGCAACCGCATGGAAACGCGCCGGAAGGAAGCGATCCGCACGATGAATTCCGCGGTAAAAATATTTTGATCGAACGTCACACGATCGCGGAAACCGCTGAGCATTTTAAGAAGACCGAAGAGCAAATTGCGAAATCTCTTGCGCAGAGCCGCGAGAAATTGTTTGCCATTCGCGGAAAACGGCCGCGACCGCATCTCGACGATAAGATCATCGCCGCTTGGAACGGCTTAATGATCTCTGCCTACGCCCGCGCCGCGCAGGTGCTGGACGACCCGCGCTATCTGGAAATCGCGACGCGCGCGGCCAAATTCCTGCGGACAAATCTTTATGAAGAAAAGAGCAAATTGCTCTATCGCAATTATCGCGGGGGCCGCAGCGATATTGAAGGCTTTGCCGATGATTACGCCTTTGTGATCCAAGGGCTTCTCGATCTTTACGAAGCGTCGTTCGATGTCGATTGGCTGAAGTTTGCGGTCGAATTGCAGGAGACGCAGGACCGCTTGTTTTTCGACGAGAAGAACGGCGGCTACTTCAGCACGAGCGGAAAGGACCAGAGTGTGTTCCTCCGGATGAAGGACGACAACGACGGCGCGGAACCGGCTGCGAGCTCAGTGGCAGCCCTCAATCTTTTAAGGCTCGCACAATTTCGGGACGATAAAACGATGGCCGAGCGCGCCAGAAAAACAATCGATGCATTTGCAACCACGCTTTCACATTTCCCCAGCGCCATGCCGCAAATGCTGGTCGCGCTCGATTACTCGTTAAGCAAACCGCGACAGATCGTGATCGCCGGTAAGAAGGACGCGCCGGAAACGAAAGCGCTGCTTAAAGAGGTGCACTGCCATTTTCTGCCAAAGACAATCCTGCTTCTGGCCGATGGCAGCGACGGCCAGAAATATCTCGGCGAGAAAAACGAAGCCATTCGCGCCATGTCCATGGTGGAAGGCAAACCGGCCGCCTACGTGTGCGAAAATTTCACCTGCAAAGCGCCGGTAACGGATCCGAAAGCAACTGGCCAAATTGCTCGTCGAATAATTGTATTTTTGGGAAACCGATCTGTAGCCAGCCGCGGCCCTGGAACCGTCTGCGGGTCGTGTCAGCGCTGGAGACCGGCCACAGGTCCGCACACCGGACGGATTCGTCCTGCGGCGAACCGGTGGCTACAACGCCATGGCTATCTGCTCCCGGGCTTGACGCCAGGAATCTTCGCCAGATCGGGCGGGAGGTTGTCTGCGGGAAATGTTTCGACATTCATCTCGATCAAGCTGACAAATGGACAGCCGAAGTCCGGTTTCGTGTCGCCGCTGCGATCGACAATCACGCCGACTGCGGAGACGATGCCGCCATGCGCGCGGACGATGTCGATTGTTTCCTGCACGCGTCCGCCGCGGGTGACGACGTCTTCGACCACGATGAATTTTTCGTTAGGCGAAATTTGAAAACCGCGGCGCAACACAAGTTTGCCGTCTTCTTTTTCAACAAAGATATGGCGTTTGCCTAACGAACGGCCGACTTCCTGGCCAACAATAATTCCGCCAAGAGCAGGGGAGATGACTGTGTCGCAATCAAATTGACGCAGTTTGTCGGCGAGTTGTCCGCACACCTGCGCAGCGATGTCGGTATGCTGCAAGAGGATTGCGCACTGGAAATACTGGCGGCTGTGCAGACCGGAGCGCAAGACGAAATGGCCATCCAGCAGCGCGCCGGTTTTGCGGAAAAGCGCGAGAAGGTCTTCGCTCATGTTGTAGGGCGTTTTGACTCGCTCGCCCCCGCGAGCTTCACCCTTCGGGCTTCCCGTCTGTGTCGCCCGCGTCCCCGCGGCTCCGCTCTGTGAAACGCCATTTCAGTTGACGTCCACCGCGGCGGACGCCCTACAATTCTCTCGATTATCGGATTCAACCAGAAGTGTCATATGCCGTTTGCCCGGCCTCCCCGGTATCTGCAATAGCATCGATCTCTATCTTCGCTCCCTTGGGCAGCGCGGAGACCTGGACAGTGGAACGGGCCGGGGGATCTTGTTTGAAATACGAGCCATAAATTTCGTTTACGGTTTGGAAATCTCCCAGATCGGTGAGGAAAATGGTTGTCTTAACGACGTTATCAAAAGTGAGCCCGTCGGCTCTTAAAACAGCTGCGATATTGTCCAACACTCGCCGCGTCTGCGCGGCGATATCGCCGGAAATGATTTGGCCCGACTTTGGGGTCGAGCGGAATTTGGCCGCTGCAAAAAAGGAAGTTTCCGCTGCGCACCGCTTGCGAGTAGGGGCCGATCGCCCCCGGCGCTTCGTTCGTGGAAATGATCTTCTTCATGTGGCCGATTGTAACTGCAAATCTAACCGGCACAATGAGTGGCCTTCGTGCATGAAACGATGTCGTACGCGCGAATTCTTTTGGAGTTGGACGTTGGGCGCCTGCCACGCCGTAGCTGCGCGCAGGCGGGTTGGATGTTGAGCGTTGGGCGTTATTGCTGCTTAAATGACGGATCTCGGCAGCGCCGATCAGGTGCAGTTAAAAGGCTGGGTAGCTCAGTTGGCAGAGCAGCGGACTGAAAATCCGCGTGTCGGCGGTTCGATTCCGCCCCCAGCCACAATTTGATTTTATTGCAGAAACTGCCCGACTTGTTCATCCTCTGCCCGTGGCTGAAACGCAGGCGCCGCCGCCGTTGCCGAAATCGCAGCCTTCGTTTGGGCAGCGGCACAGCACCATCATCAAATTACTGGGAGTCGGCGCGCTTGTATTGGTGTTGCTGATCCCTCTGGCAATGATCACCGGCGTGTTGAGCGAGCGATTGCGGCGACGAAATGAGGCGGTGACTGATATCACCTCGTCGTGGGGCAGGGAACAGAACGTGATCGGGCCGGTGCTGGGGATTCCGTATCAATACAAGGCGAAAGTAGTGAAGGAGGTTGCAGCGCCTGACGGAAAAATGGAGCGACGCGAGGTGGAGGAAACCGCAATCGCCAACGCATATTTCCTGCCCGACACACTGAATGTTTCCGGCAATGTTCAGACGCAGAAATTGCATCGCGGGATTTACGATGCTGTTGTGTATCGTGCGCAAACGGTTCTTTCCGGCAAGTTTGCGCCGCCCGATTTTGGCCCGCTCAAAATCGATTTGAAAGACGTGCAATGGAAAGATGCTTTTGTCACGATTGCGATCAACGATCTGCGCGGGACACGTGAGGCGATTGTGCTCGATTGGGGCGGAGCCAAGCATCCGATGCTGCCGGGCTCACAGGTTCCGGGTTACACGACAGGCGCGACCGCATCGCTCGGCACCGACCAGCCGATTGCGACTGAGATTCAGTTTTCCATTCCGCTGGATTTCAATGGCAGCGAGGGAGTTTTCTTCGCGCCGTTCGGTGTGCAAAACGAAGCGACGTTGAAGTCAAACTCGCCGGATGTGGGATTTCGCGGCGCGTTTCTTCCAGCGGAGCGATCACTACGCCCGGATGGATTCGATGCGACATGGAAAGTTTCGTATTACGGACGCAGTTATCCGCAAGCGTGGACGAGCCGCAGTGGCAACGAGCGTTTCAACACATCTTCAGTTTCTGAGTCGCTTTTCGGCGCGCAATTTCTCTCGATTCTGGACGCGTATCGCTACGTCGAGCGCTCAATCAAATACGGTGTGCTCTTTCTCGTACTCGTTTTCACGACATTCTTTCTTTTTGAAGTCACTGCGCGCCAAAAGATTCATCCGTTCCAATATCTGATGGTCGGCGCAGCGCTGTGTTTGTTTTATCTTTTGCTGTTGTCGATTTCAGAATTTGTCGGATTCGGTTGGGCCTATTTGATCGCGGCTGTAGCCTCGACGCTGCTAATCACATGGTACTGCCGGTTTTTCCTCGGCGGCGGCGTGCGCACGTTGATGATCGGCGCGGGACTGACGGGCATTTACACATTTCTCTACATCACGTTGCGGCAACAGGATTACGCGCTACTCATGGGCGCAATCGCACTCTTCATCGTGCTGGCAATCGTGATGTACGTGACGCGCAAGGTAGATTGGTACGCACGCGACGTTAGCTAGGGTCGCGCCTGTGACGATTTCGTTTCGCGGAGGATTCTATGGCGGGCTGGCCGTGGCGCTTTGCATCGGGCTGTACCTCATCTGGCTCTGGCGGCCTGAGCGGCAGATCCGGCTACACACGGAAAATTTCTTTCATGCGATCGAACACCACGACTGGATGGCCGCGGCCGATTTCCTTGGCAACGATTACCAGGATCAGTGGGGCGACGATAAGACGCGTCTTCTCGAGCGCATGCGGGAAGGTTTCCGATGGGTGCCCGGCTCCAGGATCATTGCAAAAGACCCGGTTGTGCAGGTTGAACGATGGCGCGCCGTGTGGTTCGGCAAGATCGCAGTCTATAGCAGCGACGATGGCGTGATGGAATTGCTCGATGAACGCGTCAACAAACTACCCACACCTTTTGAGCTGGAGTGGCATCGCCTCTCGGGGAAACCGTGGGATTGGAAACTCGTGCGAGTGAGCAACTCGACATTTGAGCTTCCGGCCGAGATGTATTGACCGCGCGGATGTTGCGATTTTAAAGACAATTCTGCGCGCCAGAGGAAATCCTTCTGTAGGGCGTCTGTGCCAGCTCCGAAAGCTTTCGGAGTTCACAGAGCGGAGCCGCGGGGACGCGGGCGACACAGACGGGAAGCCGAAGGGGAAGCTCGCAGGAGCGAGCGAATCAAACGCCCTACAAATAGAGCGCAATTTATTTCCCAAGCGTGTGGCGCAACTGGGTCTTGGCAGAATCCACCTCGCGCTCCGGTTGCTGGCAAAGCAGAATGGCCCGGAGCCTGTCGCCTTGATAATAACGGGCAACAAATTTTTTCTTCGCATATGCGCCTTCGAGCGCCACACGCGTCGGCAGCACACTGAAATCCCCGACAAAATCCATGCGCAAATCGAACATCTCCGTCCAAAAGTACGGGACCTGCTCGTAACGGATCCGCTTTTTGCCTGTCATGTTCGCGCCCGCGATCAGGCCCTGGCTGCGGGCGTTTTCCCAATGCGTCTGACGCCGTACGCCGCCCATGATCCTATCCGGATAAAACGCGAGATCGCCCACGGCATAAATTCCTTTTTCTTCCGTCTCGAGATATTCGGTGACCGGCGACCCGTGCGGCCCGGACAGCGGCGTGTTGCGGACAAGATCGAGATTCGGTTCCGCGCCGCAGGCGACCACAGCAAGGCCGATCGGGAATCGGTTGCCGCTTTTTGTCTGGATATTGCGCAGAACGGTTTTGCCTTCGAAGCCGTTGAGGCTTTCTCCCATCGAGAGAATCACTCCATGTTTGGCAAAATAATCCGTGAGCCATGTGCCGGTTTCAGGGTCCAGATAGCGGTTCAACAAATACGGATCACGATGCATCAGACCAACCTTCAGTTTCATCAGCCGCAAACTCGCTGCCGCCTCGCATGCAAGTAATCCGCCACCCACGACCATGATGCCTCGTTCCACGCTGGCCATCTCTTTTAACGCGAGCGCGTCGCGGATTGTTCGCAGGTAAATCACGTTTCCGAGATTGGTTCCGGCGACCGGCGGGCGCACCGGACGGCTACCCATCGCCAGGCACGCTTTGTTGAATTCAATGCTTTCGCCATTGGCAAGCACAGCCAGACGCCGCTCGATGTTGAACTGTGTGACGACTGTGCCAAAGCGGGTCTCGATCTTGTGCGTTTGAAACCAGCGTTCGTCGGGTTCCTGTAGTTTTTTGAGATTAGGCTCTTTTTCGCGCAAAAAGCTCTTCGAAAGGATCCAGCGTTTGTAAGGCGGAAAAACCTCAGCGCCGACCAGGGTGACCGAGCCGCGCTTGTCGTATTTGCGAATGCCTTCGCATGCGCTCGCTCCGGCAATGCTGGCACCAACGATGAGATAATCACGCCGAATCATATTGAAAAACACGCACAATAATTTCAGCGCTGCCGCCTCGACAAGCTAAATCGTCAAAAACATGAAAATGCAGCACTGTGAGGCCCGTTGTCAGTTCGGCTGGATCGAGTGGATGGAATGTCCGGCACGCCGCATGCGGGTCGCCTCGCCCTCAAAGGGAGAGGGGGAGGGTGAGGGTCGTTCGTGGGCCAACTGACGCGAGAGGGTTCGAAAGCTAGGAGCAAGACCCCTCACCTTAGTCCTCTCTCCTTGCGAAGGGGAGAGGCGAGAAAGTACGACGGAATAACTTCGGTTTACCGATTCGCCGGGCGAAGCCGTTCGTCATTCTTCCTTGCATTATCGATCTTTGTTTCGGCAGACTGGCTGACGCCATGAATGAATCCGTGACTCAACTCAAAGATACAACAGGAAATCCGGCGCCGCTGGGGCTGCTTGGCTTTGGTATGACCACCGTATTGCTGAATCTTCACAACGCGGGGTTCTACGAACTCAACAGCATGATTCTGGCGATGGGGATTTGCTACGGTGGCGCTGCGCAAATTGTCGCCGGCATAATGGAATGGCGGAAGGGCAGCACGTTTGCCACGACAGCGTTTCTTTCATACGGCCTGTTCTGGTTATCGCTCGTGACGCTGATTGTGCTGACGAAACTTGGCTGGGGCGCAACGTCCAACGATACGGCGATGGCCGCTTATCTTGCCATGTGGGGCTTGTTCACCGCGGTGATGTTCGTCGGCACGTTGCGGTTAAACGTCGCGCTGCAGGTCGTGTTCAGTTCGCTGACGATTCTTTTCTTTCTGCTCGCGATCGGTGATTTCATCGGTGCGGGTGCGGATTTCAGACACTTCACCGGCTACGAAGGAATCTTCTGCGGCTTCTCTGCGATTTATGCCGGCCTTGCGCAAGTGCTGAACGAAATCTATGGCAAAATCGTCCTGCCACTCGGCCCGGTGGAGAAGTAATTTCCACCACGAAGCACACGAAGAGCACGAAGATGGAATTTGTAGCCGTCGCCCTGCGGGCGACGCGCACGCGTCCCACAGGGCCGCGGCTACAGCATAACCACGTAAATTAACGTTGCTCCTTTAATAAACTCGCTGCGAGTTTAAGTGCCGATTCGCTTTTGCCGCCGAGCATCCGCGCGATCTCTTCCTGGCGCGCTTTCCCGGCGACCTCACGCAAATTGGAAAACGTGCGACCGCGCACGACGTCCTTGGTTACAACGAAATGCGAAGAAGCAGTCGCAGCGACTTGCGGCAGGTGTGTGATGCAAATCACCTGATGATCGCGCCCCAACGTTTGCATCTTTGCGCCAACTGCATGTGCGATCTCTCCGCCGACGTTCGTATCGATCTCGTCGAACACGAGCAGCGGAATCGCATCGTGCGCCGCCAGCGCGGATTTGATCGCCAGCATCAAGCGCGAGATTTCGCCGCTGGATGCGATGGCGCGAAGCGGTTTGAGCGGTTCGCCTGGGTTCGGCGAGAACAGTAATTCCACCGAATCGAATCCATTCGGGCGCGGCTGCATCGAGCGCGCTGAGTTTCGCTTCAAATTCCGATTGGCGAAATCCGAGATCGCGAAGGTTGCGCCGGATATTTTCAGAAAGCTTTGGTGCAGCTTTTGCGCGCAGTTTGCGCAGCGCTTCACCCGCACGGTTCATTTGCGCGCGAATATTCTCGATTTCTTTCGCCAGACGCTCCAGCTCGGCGTCTCGGCCTTCGATCTTGCGCATCCGTTCCGCCGCGCGCTCGCCGAACGCGATCACTTCGGCGATTGAACCGCCATACTTGCGCTTCAGCGTTTCGAAGAGCGAGACACGCTGCTCCAGCGCAGCGAGTTGTTGTGGGTCGAGATCAAGTTTTTCGGCGTAAGCGGAAAGTGCGCGCGCAATCTCCGAAAGCTCCACTACGCTCGCAGCGTGCGCCGACGAAAATTGTGCGATCGAGCTGTCGATCCTTTCCAATTCGCGCAACAGGCGTTGGGTTTCTGCGAGCTGCGAGAGAACAGAGTCGTCTGCTTCGGAAAGTTTGTTGGCGATCGCGCTGGCAAGTTCGATCAGCCGTTTGCTGTTGCTGGCGAGTTTGTAGCGCTTCTCGATTTCCTCTTCCTCGTCCGCGACCAGGTTCGCCGACTTGATTTCAGCAATCTGGTGCCGAAGCAGATCGAGCTCCTGCTCACGGGCCGTTTCTGCCGTGTTGAGCGCAGCATGTTCAGCGAGCAGCGTCTGCAATTGCCGGTAATGCTTTCGATATTCGCACGAGCTGCTCTTCTGCGCGCGCGAACGAATCGAGCAAGCTCAACTGCGTCTCGGGAGAGAGCAAAGATTGGTGATCGTGCGGCCCATGAAGATCGACAAGTTCATCGCCGAGATTTTTCAGGATCGACAGCGTGGTCGGCGAACCGTTGATGAACTGGCGATTGGTTCCGGTCGAGGAGAGACGTGCGCTTCAGGATGAGATCGTTCTCGCACGGCTCGATTCCGGCTTCGACGAGTTGCGGATTGAGCTTTTGCAGATCGTTCCCGCTAAAAACCGCTTCCACCGTGCAAAGATCGGCTCCGGTGCGAATCAGGGATTTGTCCGCGCGTTCGCCTAACAAAAGTTGCAGCGCGCCGATGATGATCGATTTCCCCGCACCCGTTTCACCGGTGACGGCGATAAATCCCGGCGCCATCTGCCACTCGAGTTCCTCCACGAGCGCGAGATTTTTTATTCGCAGCAGAGTGAGAACAGCAGGCATTCGAGAAAGTTGATGATTGAGACTTGAGTTGTGTTCTAAAGATTTCAAACCCTCAACATCAACTTTCAACTCTTGAAATAATTAGGCGGGACGGTTGAGTCGAACCCTGCGAGGTACGACACCGAATTCATGGCGCAGCGAACGCAGTTGCCTGCAGGGCTTCCTTACAACTCGTGGCGGAGCGGATAGCCTTCGGGCTGTGTCGAAACTCTCTTTCGTGCGCGTGGCTGCTGAAACGCGTAAATACGACCGTCGGCTCTATGCGAAGGCCAAAGCGATAACCGGCGAGCCCATATCCACCAGTCTTGGCCGGGATAGTTGAGCTCTAAGGAGAATCCCTTCAAAAATCTAGAGCCTGCTCAATCTCACCGAATGATTCCGCGTTCGCTTTGTTCGATGAATTGGATGATCTCAGTAATTTCTTCTGTCTGAGGTAATTCCTTGTGCATCGCTTCGATTGCCTGGCGGGTGTTGTATTTGGAGCGGTAAACCAGGCGAAAGGCTTCTTTGATCAGCTTCACGCTTTCGGGTGGGAAATCTTTGCGTTCCAAGCCGACCAGATTAACTCCGCGAATTTCGGCTGGATTGCCATCGGCAATCATGAACGGCGGAACGTCCTGGACAATTTTCGAACAGCCGCCGGTGATGGCGAATCGTCCGATCCGGCAAAATTGATGCACGGCGGTCAGCCCGCCAATGACGGCGTGATCACCCACCTCCACGTGGCCAGCTAGCGTGCCGTTGTTTGAAAAAACAACAGCATCTCCGACCACGCAATCGTGCGCGATATGGCTATAGGCGAGAAACGTGCCCCGGTTGCCGATGCGCGTTTTCCCTTTGCTCGTCGTGCTACGGCTGATTGTAACGAATTCGCGAAACGTGTTTTCGTCGCCGATTTCCAGATAAGTCGGTTCACCCTGATATTTCAGGTCCTGCGTCTGCTGACCGATCGAGCAGTAAGGCGTAAAATTTGTTTCGCGCGCCGGCGCGCATCGGTCCGCAAAGTGTGACGTGCTGTTGCAGCCAGCAGTTTGGGCCAAGCACAACGTCCGGATCCTATTACACAATAGGGACCGACAATCGTTCCGGCACCGATTTCTGCGCCAGGATCAACGATCGCGGTCGGATGAATCTGCACGTCGCTCATTCTGACTGACCCCTCACCTCAATCCTCTCCCCTTTGCGTAAGGGGAGAGGCGGAAGAAGCGTTGCAGTATTGCTTGGGATCTTCACGCATACCGCGGAATCGGGAACGCCTCGCCCTTTGTAAGGGAGAGGGGAGGGTGAGGGTTCGCTCATTTGTCGAGAAACGTAAACATCAGTTCGGCCTCGGAAACGACCGCGTCGTTTACTACGCAGTAGCACTTCGTTTTCGCCATGCGATTGCCACGCGCTCTCGTCAGCTCGGCGTGAATGAAAATCGTGTCGCCCGGAAAAACCGGTTTGCGAAATTTCACCTGGTCCGCACTCATGAAATAGCCGACACGACTCGAAGTCTTCGTCAATTTGAACAAAAGAATACTGGCCACTTGCGCCATCGCTTCTACTTGCATTACTCCAGGCATGACTGGATGACCGGGGAAATGCCCCTGAAAAAACGGCTCGTTAATCGTGATGGATTTTATGGCCGTAATTTTATTTTCGCCCTCGAAGCCGATGACCCGGTCAACCATCAAAAAAGGGTAGCGGTGCGGAAGGATCTTCATCACTTCGCCAGTGTCCAGACCGGAATCGCCTATTGGGATCGCGCGCGGTGCGCTCATCGCGCTTCTCCGCGTCTGCTCGCGAGCGAGCGCGCGAGCCAATTCCGCATTCGCCGCATGTCCGGGCTTCACCGCCACGACGTGACCGCGGATACGCCGGCCGACTAGCGCGAGGTCGCCGATAATATCGAGGATTTTGTGCCGTACGAATTCGTCGGCGAAACGCAATGGTTCCTTGCTTAAGACCGCCTCGCCGCGCACCACAATCGCGTTTTCGAGGCTGCCGCCCTTGATCAAATTTTTCTCCATGAGTGGCTCAACATCCTCGTAGTAAACAAATGTGCGCGCCGGAGCGATCTCGCACTCGAAAATCGACGGCGTAAGTTCCAATGACAAAAACTGCGTGAATTGATTGTTTGGTCCGGCCTGTGTGCATGAAATGCGAAATTTGTCGTCCGGCAATAAAACGAGGAGCGCCCCGGTTTTCGATTCCACGTGCATCGTTTCGCGCACGTCGAAAAATTTTCGCGGCTCTTCTTGTGCGGTGACGCCAGCTTTCTTGACAAGGTCGACATAGGCTTGCGCGCTGCCGTCGCCAATTGGCGGTTCGTTTGCGTCCATTTCCACAACGGCGTTGTCCACGCCCATCGCCCAGAGCGCGGCCAGCACGTGCTCGACTGTGTGCACGCGCACCGAACCTTCGCCGATGGTCGTGGCGCGCTCGACGGTCTTCAGGTTTTCGATCCTCGCGTCGATGGTCGGCTCGTCCTGCAAATCCTTGCGTTTGAATTTGATTCCGTGGTCCGCTGGCGCGGGATGAAGTTTGAGCATGACCTTTTCACCCGTGTGCAGGGACGTGCCGCTCAAACTGGCGGTCTTGCCAACGGTATGTTGTAGCTCTGGCGTCGAGGGCATGTGTGCTTAACTAGCAGAGATTTTAGGTCGTGACTAGCCTGTAGCCGCTTCGCTGTGCGAAGCGCGACGCTGATTTGTTAGACCTGTGAGCCTCGCGTCGCCCACAGGGCGACGGCTACAGCAATCATTCACTTCAATTCAACGTCGCCGCAATCAAAAGCCATCATCTTGTCCATATTCGAGATGCGGAATTGACGCACCGCTGTTCCGTCATCCTGCCAGACATCGACCGCATTTTCGCTTTTCTTTGTGATGACTGCGCGAATCAAATTCGGCGTTTCACTCACCGTAACCAGCGGCAAGATCGTCGCTCGTTTTCAAATAACTTCCGTCGTTGTCGAATCCGATGCCAATATCAACAATTGATCTTCTATCATTCCGCAAAGGGTTTGGGACGAGTCTCACTTTGACGTTGCGGGCTGCGTTATTTTCTATCGCCGACCCCGAACTTTGGCCTAGATCTTGTATCTTTAGCGGACCGACGAGATAGCCGTGTGCGTGATATTTTCCAGCGGGTAGGTCTTCGTTCATCGTCGTTTTTTCCATCCCATTGTGTTACGAGCGCGTCTGCGCCGATTGCGAATTCGTTTAGTTTTGCTTCTTGATGCAGAACGCGCACGAGTTTGCCGTTCTGATCATAAATCCCAAGGCTGATGGTCCCCTCCATTGGCGGGGGAACGAAACTGATGCGGACATTTCGCTCAGGCGGGACTGAAGGCGTTTGTTCGGGAGCGGGTGGGGGAGTGGTAGATTCTTCCGGTGAGATCAAAGGAGAGGGAGATTCCTCCGGTATCGCTGAAGAAGTCGGGGTCGGCGATTCCTGCGCGGCCACGGTAGAAGCAAAAATAGTTATCAGAACCCCCAAACTGATCCTTATTGCCATGCCGAGCGAAGTCTCCCGGTGCTGTGGGATTTTCTTTGTCAGAAAGTATCGAGAGATTCCTCCAGACCTTCGCATAAAGCTACGGCTTGGCAGGCGACTCCGCTCGGAATGACAGGAACTAAACATAGTACCGCCAGTTCACGTTTGGGAACAGATTGTCCCGCCATTCGCAGTCGCGCAGAAATTCTTCGTCGACGCCGTCCATGACAAATTGATCGTATAAACGGTCGAAGCGAGCAAGATGATCGAGGCTTCGTTTGGTAGCATACTCTCGCGCGGTGCCGGTTTTAATCAAAAATGCCCAATCGCTCGCCTGCGCGAGCAAAAGTTCACGGGCGAGTTGTTTCAGAACGCGATCGGTCAATTCTAGGGCGGGTGCTTCGCTTGCCGATCCTTGGCCCGGCAACCCCGAAAGCTTTCGGGGTTGCCCTACAATGCCTGAGGCGTGTTGAGCGATGTCAATCATCCGCCGCGTCGCTGCATGCAGATGCGGATAAATCCAGGCGTTACTCGGATCGAGCCAGACGGCGAGATGGCCGTTCTCGCCCCATGTCGAAGCAGTTGGCTCAACGATTTGCTGTGTAGGATGCGCTGCCAGGTATTCACTCGGCGTGGTGAGCGAAAAATCGCGCTGGCTTGCCGCTTGGCGAATGAATTGCTCGAGAAAATTTGGTCCTTCGAACCACCAATGCCCAAACAATTCGGCATCGAAGGCAGCGACAACAATTGGATCAAAACCCAATTCACCGATCTCGCGAGCTTGCTGCCGGCGCTGTACCAGAAAGTGGCTCGCATGTTTCGCCGCCGCATTTTGCGCTGCGGCGCGATCATACAACTGTTTCTCATCACCGGTCCCGGTGATTCGATGATATTTCACGCCGGAGAATTTTCTGCTTCCGCGCGCGATCGGCCCCAAATGTTCGAAGGGAAGATCGAAACCAATGTCGCGGTAAAATTCCCGGTAGGCTGGATCGCCCGGATAACCTTCATGCGCGCTCCAGACTTGCCGGCTTGAATCACAGTCGCGCGCAAAAGCCGCCGGCCCCGATGGCGTATAAGAGGGCGCATAAATCGAGCGGCTCGGTCGCGGTTTTCCAAACAACAAGCCGTGTGCGTCGAGAACGAACCAGCGAATATTTGCTTCCTGTAAAATCGCTTCCAACCGTGGCGCGTAAGCGCATTCTGGCAACCAAAAACCGCTCGACTCCACACCGAAAAGATCGACATACACATCACGGCCAATCAGAACCTGTGCGCGCGCCGCTTGAGGCGCTTGCTGTTGAAGAATGGGGAGCACGCCGTGCGTGGCGGCGCTGGCGATGATCTCAAGCGCGCCAGCCTCACGCAACTGGCGAAAAACGGAGAGCAGATCGCATTTCCATTCATAGACAAAGAGACGACGGTTCTCCGAGAACAGGTCGAAATAAAAGTCAGCGAGATCGCGAAGCTGCGGATGCTTACGGTTCCGCTTTTGTTCGCGTGCAGAGAGATCGATTAAAAGATCAAGATGCTGCACGTAGCGGTCGCGCAAGAGCGGATCCTGAAGCATCGCGCACAACGTTGGCGTGAGAGACATGGTGAGTTTGAACGGCACACCGTCGTCCACTAACCGCTGCATCACGCGCAATAGCGGAATGTAACTTTCCGTTATCGCCTCGAAAAACCACTCTTCTTCGAGGAAGTGCTCATGTTCCGGATGCCGAACGAACGGAAGATGCGCGTGGAGAATGAGCGCGAGGTGACCGGGCATTGCGCTACACTTAGCGCGTCATTCCGAGCGAAGCGAGGAACCTCCCCAAAGCTCCTTAAGCAACAAACAACAACGCGCTTAGCTTCATTATGCGCGCCACCGTTTTCTGACGCAAGTTCCCCAAGGCTACGACTGTGGGGTCCTTCGTCGTCTGCGGGACGACTGCGAGGTCCCTCCTCGTCTGGACGACTCGGGATGACAGATCAGAGTGTTCGGCAAAAGTCCTGGAAGCGGTCCAGACCTTTTTTGATTACGTCCATGCTGGTGGCGTAGCTGAACCGGATGGTGCGGTCATCGCCGAAGGCAGCTCCAGGAACGACAGCGACGCTGGCTTTGCTCAGCAAACGGTCGGCGAAATTTTGAGAAGTCAGCCCCAGTTGGCTGATGTTCACCAGCACGTAAAATGCGCCCTGCGGTTTGACCGCAGTGACGTTCGAGATCTTTGACACGCGCTCGAACATGTAATTGCGGCGCATATCGAATTCCTCGCGCATATCGGCGACCGCTTGTTGGTCGCCCCTTAGCGCGGCAAGCGCGCCATGCTGTGAAAAGGACGACGGATTCGAAGTGGTATGGCTCTGGATCGAATCGACTGCTTTGGCCACCGCTTCCTGCGCCGCCAAATAACCGAGGCGCCAGCCGGTCATGGCGTATGTTTTGCTGAAGCCGTTGACAGTAATTGTGAGATCGTATGCCTCCTTCGAGAGCGATGCGATGCTCACATGTTGGACGTCGTCATAAACGAGTTTCTCGTAAATTTCGTCCGACAAAATGTAAATATCTTCCTCAGCAGCGACATCAACGATGGCCTGGAGCTCTTCACGCGTATAAACGGAGCCAGTTGGGTTGCACGGGCTATTCATGATCAGCATCTTGGTGCGCGGGGTCATTGCATTCTCAAAATCCTCAGCGCGCATTTTCCAGGAGTTGCGTTCGCTGGTGGGCACGATCACCGGTTCGGCGCCGGCTAATCTGACCATCTCCGGGTAACTGACCCAATACGGTGCCGGGATGATGACTTCATCGCCGGGCTGGCACGTTGCCAGGATAGCGTTGTAGCACGAATGCTTTGCGCCGTTGCTTACGATGACCTGACCGGCCCGATAACTCAGTCCGTTGTCGGCCGCCAATTTTTCCGCAATTGCCTGCCGCAGCTCCGGGATGCCGGCGCTGGGTGTGTATTTTGTAAAGCCCGCCTCCAGCGCCTCGATTGCCGCCTTTTTAATATGTTCAGGAGTATCGAAATCCGGTTCGCCTGCGCCGAAGCCGCACACATCAATGCCTTCAGCCTTCATGGCTTTGGCTTTGCTATCGATCGAGAGAGTGAGCGAAGGAGTCAGTTGAGCGGCACGTTCGGAAATTTCCATGGCGGTAAGCTTATTCAAAATGGGAGCGCACACTATTGGCGGCGATAGAAGTTTTCAATCAGAGGTTTGAAATTATTCTCGTCAATCTGGACGATCGCCATTTCGCGTTTCGCGTTCTCCGGTGAATCCGATGCATGCGCAGCGTTGACCATGATCGTCTGGCCGAATTCTCGGCGAATTGATCCCGGCGGGGCCTTGGCCGGATCAGTTGGGCCAAGCACGTCGCGAATCTTTCGCACCGCATCGACCCCTTGGTAAACAATGGCTATCGATTTTTCCGTCCCAGGAGCTTCGCGCTCCGCCGGCGGACATTCGCTCGGCTTTCGGCCAGCCATGAAATCGATAATGCTTTCCCAGTTTTCCCGACCGCTTTTCGGGCCGAGTTTTTTTTCCAGGACTGGCAGCACAGGCCCGTAAAATTCTTCCGCTTGGGCGACGCTCATCTGATGGACCTTGAATCCAATGATCGTGAGTCCAGAGCGCGAAAATACTTCGATCACCCCGCCCGGCCGCAGATTTGGAAACCTGAAATTGTCTGGCTTGATCAGGACCAGCGTCTTTTCGATTTGCGCGTCGGTGGGAAAGCGGACGGTGCGATCCAGGATACCGCCGTCGGAATCGGAAAATTCGGCCCAGAGTTTCAGATCGCGCTCGACTGCTTTTGGATCGAAAGCTGCGAGCACGCCGGGCTCAAAATAAGTTACGTTACCTGAATCATCAGTAATGTAGTCGCCGTAGGTGTCGCGAATCGTTTCGCCGCTGGTGCGTTCGTGAACAATGTGGCCCACGGTGTGGTGAATCCTTTCCAGCGCGTCCGGGCCGCGAAAAATGAGGAACAATACACGCGCATGCTGACCGTTCTTTTCGCCGGTGAAATTTTTCAGGACGTAATCGCGAATCAACTCCTGCGTCGCGCGATGACGCGGATCGGTTTCAGTCACGGTTGTGTCGGCGTAGCGTCTTGCCAATTCTGCGCCCGGCGCAAACATGCGTCCGCCGACCAGATCGAGTCCCGTGCGGGAAATCAACCGGCCAACGATGCCGCCGGTGCGCGATTTGCGCATCGAGTACGGCGTGACGATGACGTAGGCAAGCTCTTCAGTTTGCATTCATGTTACTTTAGCGGTGGTCTACTGGCGCCGCAAAATTCTTCTCCCAATGCAACGCCGCGGGAGGATAGACAGAATGTGCACTTGGCGGCGTCTTGAATATAAAGACTCTCTGTCGTGAAGCGATTTTATCTCTGCGTGCTTTTTCTGACCTTCTGTTCGGCGCAAGCTGGGTTGCCGCCGCTTATTCCAAGGGAAATCCTGTTCGCTAATCCGGCGCGGACGGATCCGAAAGTCTCGCCCGACGGTTCGCAGTTGAGCTGGCTGGCACCGGACAAAAGCAACACGCTGAATGTTTGGACGAGTGCGATCGACGGCACGAATGCACATTGCGTGACGAACGAAACAGGGGACCCGATTGAGTGGTACACATGGGCCGGAGATGGGAAACACATCCTCTATCTCCACGACAATGCCGGCGACGAAATTCCGCACCTGTTTTCAGCTGATTTGATGACCGGCAATGTCCGGGATCTGACCCCGTTTCGCGGCGTACGGGCGCAAAATGTCCTGACCGATTCACGACATCCTGGGTCCGTCTTCGTGGCTATGAATCTGCGCGACCGATCGGCGTTCGACATGTACCGCGTCGATCTCGAAACCGGTGCGATCACTCTCGAAGCCAAAAATCCCGGCGACGTGCTCACGTGGAGAGCCGATAACAATTTCGTGGTTCGCGCGGCTACCGCCTTCGATGGGAAAACCGGCCGCACGATCATTCGTGTGCGCGATGCCGCTGATAAGCCGTGGCGCGACCTTGTCGTGATGCCCTTTGAACAGGCGCTCTTTGCCGGACAGGTTGTGAATGGTTCGCTCATCGTCGGTTTCGACGCTGACGGCAAAGGCTTGTTGATCGATTCGGCACTGCATTCAGACAAAGGTCGCTTGGTGCGCGTCGATTTGAAAGACGGTCACGAGATCGGAGTCGTGGCCGAGGATCCACAATGCGACGTCGCATTTGCGGATGTTGGCCGCTTGGGAATTAAGCCAAGCGTAATTTTGAATCCGATAACTGACGCCCCGCAGGCTGTCGAATTCAATTACGAAACGCGGCACTGGTCCTTTGTCGATCCAAAATTGAAAGCTGATTTCGAAGAGATCACTCGCCAGGCCCCGGGTTTTGTCGATCTCGTTAGTCGTGATAACGCCGATCGAGTTTGGATCGTCGCTATCCGCCGAAGTGATGCGCCGGGCAAGTTTTACACTTTCGAGCGAGGCACGAAAAAATTGAAGCTACTGTTCGACGAAAATCCCGGTCTATCGAAATTCAAACTCGCTGCAAAACAACCAGTCGTAATCAAGGCGCGCGATGGATTGGAGTTGGTCAGTTATCTAACGACTCCTGCGGGACTGGAGCCGAAAAAACTGCCTTTGGTTCTGCTTATTCACGGCGGGCCTTGGGATCGTGATTCCGACGATTACGATCCCGAAGTGCAGTTTCTCGCCAACCGCGGCTATGCCGTTCTGCAAGTGAACTATCGCGGCTCAACCGGTTTCGGCATCAAGTTCTTCAATGCTGGCAATCTTCAGGTTGGGCTTGGGATGGTGGAAGATCTTTTTGATGCAGTGCGTTGGGCCGTGGATCAAGGAATTGCTGATCCAAAACGGATTGCAGCGATGGGCTGGTCGGGCGGAGGTTTTGCCACCTTGCGAGCCTTGGAAATGCGGCCTGATCTCTTTGCGTGTGGAGTTGATGGCTGCGGACCTGCCGACGAAGCCACCGGCCTTCGTTCCTTTCCAAAATACTGGTCTAACATATTGGCGCGTTGGCGTCGTCGTGAGGGAGACGCCGATCACGACGAGAACTGGAACCGAAAGATCTCGCCGCTTTATCATGTCGATGCGATCCGCGCTCCACTTCTGATCGGTCAAGGCAAGAACGATCCTCGAGTCACATTGGCTGATGCTGACGCCATGGTCGCCGCGTTGCGCAAAGCAAAACGTGAAGTGACCTACGTGGTCTATCCGGACGAAGGACACGGCTTCGCGCGGCCTGAAAACCAACTCGATTTCTATGGCCGCGTCGAAGAGTTTCTCGCTAAACACCTCGGCGGCCGCGCCGAACCGTGGAGAAAGATCACCGGTGCGACTGCGGAACTAAGGTAGGGTGCGACCGCCGGGCGCGCCGCACCTTTGGATAGCCGAAAAGTGTCGGCTCCGTCGAGGTTTCTCTCGGAATTACTCTTACTTCTTCTCGGGCGCTTTTTCGCCCTTCATCTCCGCCATTTTTTGTGCGAGACCCGCTGCGTATTTTTCGTATTGGACATTGTCGATCGTGAACGTTCCAAACATGTAGTTCGAATTGTCCCAGGACCAATTCTGATCCGCATCGGTGTAGGACATTTTTGACGTGCGTCCCTGGGCGTATTCGTGATGAAGCGGATCGGCGCCAGGCGGGTTCTTGATTTTTGGCGAGCCACCGAGTCCCCCCTCGATCAGATGACCGCGGAAAGTGCCATACTGCCCAAGAGTGATCTCATGATCTTTATCCTCAATCTTGCGGGTGATCGGCACGTAGCGCGTTTCGGTTTTCTTCGACGCGCCGGGCTCCAACACCTTCGCAGCGATCGCTTCCAACGCTTTTCGCTGCTCCGGGCTGGCCTTCCCATCGATGTAAGTGTAGGAAAAGTTCCAGTTCCCGAACGATTCCATCATCGTCTGGCCTTCTGGGCTTTGCCCTATGGAGGCGATGGCGAGGCCGTCGAGTTTCACTTTTCCATAGTTACCTTTCTGGATAAAGAGCACCTGCCCGCCGCCGCAGGTCATCTTGGTCGGTTTGGAGTTAAACCAGCACGGACACGCGGCATCGCACGAGCACGCTTCTTCCAGTTGGCCCGTAATTTTCCATGGTGTTTTATCTTTTGGTTCGTTCGCGGCCCGCACAGGCGCTGCATGGACGAGGAGCGCTGCAACAAGCGCGCACAGCGAGAGAAGGGATGTCGTTTTCATAGCGCCAATTCTATGGTGATGCGTGCGACGTGGACAAGCCGATTTTGATCTGGTTCACACGTTTCTTCGCTCTGCTCAGAATGACAATGATGAGGCGGTCCGCCTTCGCTAAGGCTACGGCGCAATCGCTCCAGCCCTCGCTTTGCGCTGCGCTCCAAGCGAAGGCTGGAGCGGGTGACGAGGCTCGAACTCGCGACGTCCTCCTTGGCAAGGAGGTGCTCTACCACTGAGCTACACCCGCAGTTTTTGGGGGAAACAATAATGTCCGGCGACCCGCGGGACGCAACCTTTTAATTGCTTCCGCAGGCTTGAAATTGTTGAATCCAAATCGGGCGTTGAATGCATCCTATGAACAAAGCACCTCTATGAAGAAATTAATCCTCCTCTGCATTTGCTCAACAGCTTTGGCGACAAGCGTGTTTGCGCAGGCCCCGACGGCATCGCCCATCGCAAGCCCGGCAGCAGCAACACCAACGGCAACGACAGCCGCCATCGCCTCTCCGTCGGACCTGGCCGATAGGATTCATCAGAAACTGGAGAAAAAGCTTCGCGGCGGCAAACACGGAATCATCATCGGAGGCAATCACGATGAACTCGACCTCGATGACGGAAAGTCGCACGAGGATATTCCGGCGATGGTGATTCCGCTCGTTGGAATCGTTTTCCTGACGATATTTGGCGCGCCAGTGCTGATCGTAATCGTGATTGGGCTGGTCGCTCTTTTAGTGAGCCGTTCGCGGCAGCGCACCATCCGAATGATGGTGGAGAAAGGTCAGCCGGTTCCCGCAGAACTGCTTGCACCGCACACGAGAGCAGTGCGGCAGCGGTCGGATGTGCGGCGTGGAGTGATTTGGACCATGATTGGCCTCGGTGCGATGATCTTCTTCGGCGCCGTGAACGATTGGGAAGGCGGCGTATGGTCGATCGGGCTTATTCCATTTCTGATCGGCCTCGGCTATCTCATGGTGTGGAAATTAGAAGGCAAAAAGAGCGTTCCTCCTCCTCCGCCGGGACCGTAGTATTTTGAGACCGTGGAGCTAACTGATGCGGACCTTATCGCGCGAGTTCTTGCCAATGACGATCAGCACGCGTTCGGCGAGCTGGTGCGCCGCCATCAATCCAGTGTGCGCGGCCTGCTTCGGCAACTCACACGCGCAGACATTTCGTTGGCCGATGATCTGGCGCAGGAAACTTTTCTTCGCGTGTACAAGAACATCCGCAGCTTCCGCGGTGAGGCGCGATTTTCCACATGGCTTTACCGGATCGCTTACAACTGTTTTCGCGAGGATGCACGCAAACGCAAAGAGCTTGTCGGCGTGGATGAGGAGCTGTTGCAGGCGGAGCATGATCCACAGACTGTCGATCCCGGTTTGAGGCACGATCTTATGCATGCATTGAATCTCCTTCCCTTGCACGAGCGCACGGCCGTTGTGCTTTGTTGTCAAAACGGCTTGTCGCATGATGAAGCCGCGCGCGTGCTTGAAATCCCGCTCGGCACCGTGAAGACGAACGTTTTGCGCGGTCGCGAAAAACTGAAACGAACGCTGGCTGCGTGGGGACCGAATTGATATAATGAACGCAATGATTGACGACGAAACGCTGGATCGGCAATTACGCGAAGCGGCACCGTATATCGACGACGAAGGCTTTACCGCGCGCGTTATGGCCAATTTGCCCGTGGCGCAGCGCGAGCCGCGCTGGCTGCGTGCTATGATTCTGCTCGGCCTGGCAATCCTCGGAAGCGGGATCGCTTACGTGCTTTCCGGCGGATTCATCCGTGAAGGCATGATCCAGTTGTCCAACTTCCCGATTTGGCTGTTGCTCGTGTTCGCGTTCGGTTGCGGCCTCGTGGTGGGCGCCTTCGCTGTCATCTTCGCCATCCGCAAGACGCCGGAGGTGCGCGATCTTACCCGGTTGGAGTTTTGAACCGGCGCCTTGCTTACGCCGCCGACAGCTCGCGCGCCTGCTGCACGTCGCGTTCGATCTGGTGCACGAGCGCATCGACATTTTCGAATTTCTTCTCCGGCCTGAGATAGCGAATGAAGCGCAGCTCAAGATCCTTGCCGTAAATATCGCGCTCGAAGTCGAGCAGATGAATTTCCAGAATGCGCTCGGTTTTGCTGCTGCTGACGGTGGGCCGATAACCGAGGTTCACGACACCTGGGTAAGCAACTCCCTCCAATGTCGCTTCGGCGAAATAGACGCCGTTTGGCGGGAACTGTTCGTTGTGGGCGCTCAGATTGGCGGTTGGAAAGCCAATCTTTTTTCCGAGGTCGTCGCCGCGCACGACTGTGCCTAGAATCGTATATTCTCGGCCAAGCATTGCTGCCGCCTTTTGTAGATCGCCCACTTCCACGGCCTGACGGATCGTCGTGCTGCTTACCACCTCGCCATTCACTTTCACCGGCGGGATTCCGACGACGTTGAAGTCAAATTGTGCGCCGAGCTTCTTGAGGAGTTCGAGATTGCCGCGCCGATTTTTTCCAAACGACCATTCGTGGCCAACACAAATTTCGCGCAGCGTTTTCGAATACTTCACTAATTGCTGGACGAAGTCTTCGGGCTCCGTTGCAGCAAACTCTTTATCGAACGTGATGATCAGAAGATGACCCACGCCAAGATCGCGAATCAAAGCGATTTTGTGTTGAGTAGCGGTTAGCAAGTGAGGTGCCGCTTTCGGCCGCAACACTTTTTCAGGATGCGGATCGAATGTGACCACGACAGGCGTTCCGTTTGCCACCTTGGCGTGTTCGGTGGAAGTCGAGATGACTGCCTGATGTCCGCGATGGATGCCGTCGAAGACGCCGATGGCGAGAAAGAGCGGACCGGGCAATCGCGATAATTCGGAGATGGATCGGAGCGTTTCCATTCTTTCACGCTCCGCGCATTCTCGAAACTTCCGGGAGGCTCAACATCCGTCCCAGAATTTCTTCGCACGTTGCGTTTTTGATTTGATCGACCGTGACCGCGTTTGCCACATCGAACCGTCCGGATTTTGTTCGGCGCAGCGATTTCAAGTGCGCGCCGCAGCCGAGCGCTTCGCCGATGTCGTGCACATACGTGCGTACATAAAACCCTTTACTGCAAAGGACGCTGAAGTCGATTTCGGGCAACGAGATCCGATCGATTGTGTAGCGATAGACGTGCACCAAGCGCGGCTCGCGCTCTACGACTTTTCCCTGGCGAGCCAGCTTGTAGAGCGGCACGCCAGCGTGTTTCTTCGCGGAGACCATCGGCGGCAGTTGATAAAAATCGCCCCGGAACTTTTCAAACGCAGCGCGAATTTGATTTTCATCCAAAGCGGGGACCAGCCGCTCTTGAATTACCTCGCCTTGTCGATCCTGCGTGTCGGTCGTCACGCCGAGCACAAATGTGCCGGCATACTCCTTGTCTTCGCTCATGAGCAAATCTTGAACCTTTGTGCCGCGCCCAACGGTAAGCAGCAGCAATCCGGTGGCGATCGGATCAAGCGTGCCGCAATGACCGATTTTCTTGGTGGCCAGTTTTCGCCGCGCCAGCGCAACGACGTCGTGCGACGTCATCCCTTCGGCCTTATCGACCAGCAGCACGCCGTCAGGATCTGCGCTTAAGGACTTCACGAATTTCCTCCAGAACCTTTTCTTCGACCTCGGCGAGGCTTCCACGAACACGGGCGCCGGCGGCCAGTGTGTGCCCGCCGCCGCCGAATTTCTGGCAAATCGCGCAGACATCGACTGCTTCATCTTTCGAACGCATGCTGACGCGCACTTTGCCGTCAGCCAGTTCTTCAAAGAAGACCGCAACGATGACGCCGCGAATTGCCCGGAGATAATCGATTAATCCTTCGTTGTCCTCGGGTAGAACAGCAAGATCCGCGGCGGTTTTTAAGGTGAGACTGAAGCTTGCCGCTCGGTCGCCGAACTCGAAGCGCGTCGTCCGGAGCAATTCCCGCAGCAATTCCAGCCTGCGCCGGGGATAGTTCTCATATAATTGCTGGCTAATTTGGCCAACATCGAGACCGCCAACGCGCACGAGTTCCGCCGCGATCTCGAACGTGCGCGCGCTGGTTTTTGGATATTGAAACGAGCCAGTGTCGGTGGAAATCGCGGCATAAAGATTTTCCGCGATGTCGTGATTGAGAGGCAGGCCCTGGCTTTTAATTAGGCTGAAAATGATTTCTCCCGTCGCCGGCGCGCTGGGATCAACGATCACCAGATCCCCATAGCCTGGATTGGTCTGGTGATGGTCGATGTTGATCCAGATTTTTGCCGAACGAATCGCGGCGAACGCGGTTCCCAGCCGATTTTGAATTGCCGTGTCCAGTGCAATAGCCACGTCGACGTCCTCCGCGGTGGAGGGCGGCTTGGTCAGCAATTCAGCGCGCGGCAGAAATGAATATTTTTCAAGCATGCCGTCTTCATTCCAGACACGAACGTTCTTGCCAAGTTGCTGAAGCGACAGTGCCAGCGCGAGCTGGCTGCCCAGCGCGTCGCCATCGGGGCGAACGTGACTCAAGATCGCGAAGCGCTGATGATCGCGCAGAACCTGGCCAATTTCATTAAATGTTGAAGCGGTCATTTTGTAGCCACCGCCCTGTGGGTGGTCCGAAAAAAGCGGAACGATTCGCTACGATAGACGGCCCACAGGGCCGTGGCTACAGCATTCACTCGTCCGCGCCACGGGGTTTTTCGAGATCCTGCAAAATCTCAAGGACGCGCGCGCCGCGCTCGATGGAATCGTCGATATGAAAAATTAGATGCGGCGTGTATTTCAAAACGACGTGGCGGGATAGTTCAGCTTGCAGCAGGGGACGATGCGCTTGCAGTCTATCGATTACGCTCGCCCTCGTGGCCGCGCCAAGAATACTTACGAACACATGCGCGTTCTTCAGGTCGGGCGTAACATCGACAGAATTGATGCTGACCAGCACGCCTTCGAAGTTTATTTGGCGCGCAATGATCGCGCTCAGCTCACGTTTTACGAGTTCGTTTAAGCGGAGTTGCCGATGTTTCATTGCGTTCAGGTCTTATTCGTCCCTGGGCCCTTCGCCGCATGAAGCCAAAGCGACCAAACGGACCAAAGCGACCAATGCCTAACGAATCACAATTTCTGCGTAATTTGCTCGAGTTGGTAGCACTCGATCACGTCGCCCACTTGATACTCGTTGAAGTCGCCCAGCTTGATCCCGCATTCCAAGCCGGAGCGCACTTCCTTTACGTCGTCCTGGAAACGGCGCAGCGTCGAAAGCCCGCCGTCGTAAACCGGCTGGCGCTTTCGCAGGACGCGGGCGCGCGCAGCGCGGGCGATACGGCCATCTGTCACCAGACAACCAGCGACGATGCCTTTGCTTAGTTGGAAAACCTGTTTCACCTCCGCATGCCCGATGACTGTTTCGCGAAGCTCGGGATCGAGTAGCCCGGCCATGGCGTCTTTGATCTGATCCAGCAATTCGTAAATGATGCTGTAAAGCTTGATCTGAACGCCTTCGCGTTTCGCAGCCGGTACAGCCATGGCCTCGACTTTTACGTTGAAACCGACTACCACCGCATCCGAGGCGCTCGCCAGCAAAATATCCGATTCGGAAATCGGCCCTACAGCCGAATGAATCATTTCCAGGTCGATCTTTTTGCTTTCGATCTGTTTCAACGCGCCGATCAGCGCTTCGAGCGAGCCTTGCGTGTCACATTTCAAAACGATGCGCAGAACTTTTTTGCCTTCGGCGGTTTCGAGCAGACTTTCCAGCGTAGCGCGTTGTGGAAGCGTACAACTTGCTCGCGCGCTTTGCCTCGAGCCGTTCGTCGCTCAGTTGTTTCGCCTCGCGCTCTGATTCCATGACGAGCAATTCATCGCCCGCATTAGGCAGACCGGTAAAGCCAAGCACTTTCACTGGCGTCGAAGGCCCGGCTTTCTTGACCGGTTGGCCGCGATCGTCGAGAAGCGATTTTACTTTGCCGTTGTAATCGCCGCAGATGAACGGGTCGCCGATTTTTAATGTGCCCATCTGCACGATCACAGTGGCCGTGGGGCCGCGTCCCGCTTCCACTTGCGCTTCGATGACAGTGCCGCGCGGTCTTGCGCTAGGCGAGGCCTTGAGTTCCATTACCTCTGCCTGGAGCTTCATCATCTCAAGCAAGTGATCAATTCCAGTGCCTTTTGTTGCCGAGACTGGACAAACAATCGTTTCGCCGCCCCAATCTTCCGGGGCCAGACCCTGCTCCTGAAGTTGTTTCTTGACCCGATCTAAGTTCGCGCCCGGAAGATCCATTTTATTGAGGGCGACCATGATCTTCACGTGCGGCGCGGCCTTGGCGTGATTAATCGCTTCGATTGTTTGCGGCATGATGCCGTCATCGGCCGCGACAACGAGCACAACGATATCGGTCACATTAGCGCCGCGCGCGCGCATGGCGGTGAAGGCGGCGTGGCCCGGTGTGTCGATGAAAGTAAGTGTCGCGCCATTATGATTGACGCTGTAAGCGCCGATGTGTTGCGTGATTCCACCCGCTTCACCGGCCGCTACGCGCGTCTTGCGAATCGCGTCCAGGAGTGTGGTCTTGCCATGATCGACATGTCCCATGAAGGTGATGATGGGGCCGCGTGGCTTGAGTTCCTCTTCCTTTTCAATAACCGGCGGAGGCGGCGCAACGACCGCCTGTTCCACCTTGTGAACGCCGGCGCCTTTTTCGCGGCGCTCCTTTTCCAGAACGAACCCGTGACTCTCCGCGATCTTCGCCGCAATATCGGGCTCGATTGTCTGGTTGATGTTGGCGAAGATGTTGTGCGTCATCAGCTCTGCGATGATTTGATGCGGTTTTAACCCCAGCTCAGCTGCTAACTGCTTAACAACAATTGGAGGCTTGATAAGGATGATCTTTTGCGGTGCGACTTCTGCCTCAGCAGAAGGCAATGCGGCCTCGGGCGCCTTCGAGGTTGTGTCGGTGGTGACGACGCCCGGGACTTGAGTCGGAGGCGCTTGCGCAGGCGCGGGCTTTGCCGGCACGGCGGGTTTAACAGGAACCGCGGCGGTCTCGAGCGACGCTCGGATGCGCGAGATTGGGGGTAAAACATCGCGCTTGGTTTTTAACTCGCCATCTTCTGCCTTCTTACGCGTTCTTTTTCTGTCGATGAGCGAGACGGTCTCTGCTTCGTGACTCGGGGGTGGAGTAGTTCGCGGCTCCGACTTTGGCGGAAGCGTGGGCGATTTTGCCGGGGCTGCCGCATGAGCATGCTCTGGCGCGACGTCCCTCTTTAGTTCTCTCTTGAGAAGTTTTGTTTTTGGCGCGGCTGCCGGCTTACGAGCAGTAGTCTTGCGCGCATCCGCGTCCGCGGCTCCTTTACGCGTTGCAGTTTTACTGCTCGTCTTCGTTGCCATCGTTGTTCCTTCAAAATTTCGCTCATGGCTCGAGCCCTAAAGCAGAGCCACGTTATTGTACGAGTTCCTGCCGATGCACTGCCTCGTAAATCTCTCGCGCCTTTGTTTCGTCGACTGCGAGAATATCCACCAAATCCTGCACGTCCGCATCGCGCAATCCTTCCAAATTGGTAAAGCCGGATTTTACCAGGGTAAGCGCCTGCTCTTCGGTGACAGGGAGCGCGCTGGCAAGGGTCTGTGCAGCTTGGGCGACCTTTTGCTCCACCACGGTTGTCGCCGATGTGTCCTTGCCGATGTTGATCTCCCAGCCGGTCAAGCGGGAAGTCAGCCGCGCGTTCTGTCCCTTTTTTCCGATCGCGAGCGAAAGCTGGTCTTCATCGACAGAAATCTGCACGCTCTTTTTCTCCGTATCGAAAACCAATTTTTTCACTTTTGCTGGCTTGAGCGCTTCCAGAATGTATTCCTTTGGATCGGAGCTCCAGCGGATGATATCGACCTTTTCGTTATTGAGCTCGCGCACGATGTTTTTGACCCGCGAGCCGCGCATGCCAACACACGCACCTACGGGGTCCACTTTCTCATTCGCGCTCCAGACTGCAATTTTGGTGCGATAACCGGCTTCTCGCGCGATGCCGCGAATCTCCACCGTGCCGTCAGCTATTTCGCTCACTTCAAGCTCAAAAAGCCGGCGCACGAAATTGGGATGACTGCGCGAGACGATGATCTCGGGGCCGCGGACGCCGTTTTCGACCGCGACCACGTAGGCACGCAAACGGTCACCTACATTGTAATCTTCCACGACGACTCGCTCGCGCTGCGGCATGATCGCTTCAAATTTTCCAAGATCGAGAATGACATCGGAGCGGTCGAAGCGCCGCACAGTTCCGCTGACGATTTCCCCGGCGCGGTCCTTGAATTCCTCATAAATCATTTCTTTCTCAGCCTGGCGAATCCGCTGCATCATGGCTTGTTTTGCGGTCTGCGCCGCGATGCGGCCAAAATTCTTCGGTGTGACTTCTACTTCCATAGTCTCACCGATATTCGCGTCCGGTTTGATCTTGCGGGCTTTCGAGAGCTCGATCTCATCCTGTGGATTCGTTACATCCTCGACTACCAGCAGGTTGGCCAGCGCCCGGATTTCGCCGCTCTTCGGATTAATATCGATGCGCAGATCGCGCGATGCGCCGACGCTCTTCTTGGAGGCCGAGAGCAGAGCGTTCGAAACCGCCTCGATCAGGATTTCGCGTTTGATTCCGCGCTCCCGCTCCAGGTAATCGAGCATGGCAATAAATTCCGCGTTCATAAAACATGCAGCCCGCAGACGAAAAAGAGTGGGACGCCAGTTCCCACTCCGATCAGCGCGCGGACTAGGCACTAAGAATAACTTCGTGAAGTCTGCTCGTCAAGCTGTGGGCCGGTTTGATTTGACGTCAAACTCGCAATGTCGAACATCCAGCATCCGATGAATTCGCGTATCCGAGCTTTGTTGATTGTGCTGCTGGTGTGGGCGGTGGTTTATCTTCCAGCGCTTGGTTCGCTGGCCATCAAGGGAGAAGAAGGGCGCCGGATTTTGCCGGCTATCCAGATGCTCAAGACCGGCGATTATGTTGTGCCGCAAGTAGGCAGCAATCCTTATTTCCGGAAGCCGCCGCTGGTGAACTGGCTGGTGGCGATGTCGTTTAAATTTTTCGGCGCGCGAAATGAATGGACGGCCCGCTTGCCTTCAGCGCTGGCTGTGCTCGTGGTGGCGATTGCGTTTGTCACCGTCGCGCGCGCGAGCCTCGGCCCCACGGGATCAATGACCGCAGCGCTGATCTGGTTGACGAATATCGGCATGATCGAAAAAGGCCGCTTGATCGAGATCGAGGGCCTCTACGTTTCTCTCTGCGGGCTTGCCATCATTTGTTGGTTGAGCTTTTTGACTCAAAAGAAGTCGGCGTGGCTCATTTGGGTTCCGGCCTCGATTTTTCTCGGACTTGGCATGCTCGCGAAGGGTCCAACGCTTCTTGTATTTTTCTATGCGATTGTGCTGGCTGTCCTTTGGCAGAACAAGAATTGGCGGCTTCTGCTTCACCCTGCGCATTTCGTCGCGCTTGCAATCATGCTAGGCATCTTTGCGGCTTGGGCCGTTCCGTTTGTCAGGACGATGACAATCCCAGCATCGATGCACTACTGGTCGATTCAATTCACCGGACGGCTGAAAGGCACTGAATTCCAATTTGCGAACTGGATCCTAAACGTCCCGCGCGCTCTCGTATACTTTCTGCCGTGGCTTATCCTGTTGCCGTTTCTGCGGTTTTCAAAATTTCAGCATCACGATCAGCGGCACCTTGCTCATGCACTCGTCTGGGGGACTGTGCTGCCCTTTCTTGTTGTAAACCTCGTGCCCGGAGGGATTGCCCGCTACAGCATGCCGTATTTGGTCCCGGCGTCGTGGCTGCTGGCGATGGGTTACGCCGATGGCGCGCTGCATTGGCCCGGCAAGGTGCGCATCGGGCGCGAGGAGCCGTTTGCCAGAGTAATGACAATTTTCGTCGGACTTGGGCTCGTCATTGGCGGAATTGGTTACCCGCTCACCGCGCTTGCTCTGCGGGGCAGGCAGCAGGTAACAAAGGCCGCCGCTACAATTAACGCCGTCTTGCCGGGAGACGAGAAAGTTTATTCGGTCAATCCACGCTATGTGCCGGTGCTTTTTTATATCAAAGCGCCGCTCGAGTATGTAAGCAGCGTCGCGGACCTGCCCGAGGACACACATTACTTCCTCGCCCGCGCCGACAATGAAGAGGAAGCAGCGTCAACGCAAAAGTGGGCGCCACGCAAAGCGCATCCAATCGCTCGCGCGACGGATTATACCAAGCGCGAGATGATTCTCTTTGAGGTCGGACCTTGAAGGGATATTAAGCCCGCAGGCTTTTCTTTCAGGCTGGTGCCGAACGAAGATTGACAGACTCGAAAACCAGAATTGGTTAGTATGCTAACCAATTGATCTGCATTATGTTCGAGGACGAGACATTTGGCCAATTGCTCCACGGTACCGCGCGTGCATGGCGGCAAAAGCTAGATCAGCGTCTCAAGCCCATGGGTCTGAGCCAGGCCAAATGGCGGACGCTAATGCATCTCTCCATTGCGCCGGACGCGCTTACGCAGGCCGAAATTGCAGCGCGTCTGGGCGTGGAAGAGCCAACAGTCGTGGCGCTATTGCATCGCCTGGAGCGGGAGGCTTGGGTCACGCGCACAAATTCTCCGCACGATCGCCGCTGCAAAATGGTGCTGCTCGGCCGGCGGGCCCAGCGGGTGATCGCGCAGATCAACGCAACTGCCGACAAACTTCGTCACGAACTATTGGGTGAGATCACACACTCCGATCTCAAGACATGCATGAGAGTGCTGGCGCGGGTTCGGGACCGGGCGGAGGAGAGCGACAGCCGCCAGACCGCCACGCGTCAGCGTCTGGCTCGCGTTTTCGCCGAGCCCAACGGCCAGACTAAACGAGGACATTCGATTCGAAGAAAGACGGCGCGTCGCCGTGCACGGGAGGCTTCAAATGAAACTTAACACGGAGATGAGCGATGTTAAGACATTAGGTCACGGCGGTTCCCAGCTATCGACGAGGTCTCAAATGAAACGGACCCATGCCAGCAGTCAGAGGATTCCCAAGTGGGCGTACTTGCTTTTCATCATCCTGGCAGCGTTTGTCACCTATCGGATCCTTCAACACAGGGCCAGCGAGATCAAGACTGCTCAGCCGCCGGCGCGACCGGTGCTGGTGGCGAAAGTAATCAGCAAAGATGTACCGCTTTATCTCGACGAAATCGGCACCTGCGCCGCTTACGAAACAGTTCAGGTCCAGGCGCAGGTCAGTGGACAAATCATCGCACGCCACTTTCAGGACGGGGCCGATGTGAAGAAAGGGGATCTGCTTTTCACAATTGATCCGCGACCGTATCAAGCGGCTCTCGAGCAGGCCCAGGCGCAAGCAACGTTGGATCAGATCACGATGAAGCGGCAGCAGGAACTGCGCGCCCGCAATGTTATCTCACCGCAAGACCTCGACACGGCTCAGGCCAACGCGCACAAGTCCGAAGCTGCCACTGCGGCTGCTCAGGTGAATCTCGATTTTTGCTACATCAAATCGCCGATCAACGGCCGGGCTGGACTGCGGCTTGTCGATGTAGGCAACATAGTCTCGGGCAACACTGGCAGCGGCGCCGTATTGCTTACAATTCAGGGCCTCGATCCGATTTACACCGACTTCACCGTTGCCGAGACCGATTTGGCCTTAGTACGGAAGTATCTGGGCGGCCCAAACGTGAAGGTTCAGACAAATTCGCCGGACGATAACATTCCGCCGCGTCTGGGCGATTTATATTTCATCGACACCGCCGTCCAGCCCGGTTCAGGAACCGTGAAAGCGCGGGGGGTGACGCCAAATCCGGATCACGCGCTTTGGCCTTCGGAATTTGTGCGTGTTCGTTTCATTCTCGACACGATTAAGGATGCGCGGCTGGTTCCAGTGCAGGCGGTGCAGATTAGCCAAAGTGGGCCGTTCATATTTGTGATGAAATCGGATAACACAGTCGATCTTCGTCCGGTCAAACCAGGGCAGCGACAAGATGGCGATTTGATGGTCGTCGAAAGTGGCGTCGAACCTGGAGAGACAGTCGTGGTGACGGGACAACTTGCGCTCGCTCCCGGATCAAAAGTCGATCCCAAACCGTACGGCGCGGCAAATCCTCCGGGTGGTCAAAGCGCCGCAGCGAAGAGCTCGTTGTAATTCCGATTCTGTATGGAGCGCTCAGATCCACACAATAGCGCGCCGGATGGCGAACATGAATCGCAAGATCGACATCACGCAAGATCGACATCCGCAGCGCCGAAAGAAGCCAAGTTAGTTCCGATCAAAGGCACCGGCCTTTCCGGGCCGTTCATCCGCCGGCCGGTCATGACTATTTTGCTGACGTTGTCCGTAATCGTCGCTGGAATTGCCACCTACAATAAACTGGCGGTAAACGATCTGCCGGCGGTCGATTATCCGATCATTCAAGTCACCTGCGCGTATCCCGGAGCGGACCCGGTGACGATGGCGAACAACATTGCCACGCCGCTTGAAAAGCAATTCCTCCAAATCCCCGGCCTCGACATCATTACCAGCCAGAGCACGCAGAGTAACACGCAGCTCACGCTTCAATTTGTTCTCAGCAAAAGCATTACCGATGCGGCCACCGACGTACAGGCCGCGATCCAGCGCGCAACCGGCAAATTGCCGATCGATTTGCCAAGTCCGCCGACGTTTAGCAAAACGAACCCGAACGATCAGGCGGTTTATCTGGTCGGATTCATGTCGGACACGCTGACCGACGGCGATCTATATAAGTACGCCTCCACCGTCGTGGCCCAGCGCATGGCGATTCTTCCCGGCGTCTCGCAAGTGAACATCTACGGCGTGCAAGGCGCGATCCGGATCAAAGCAGACCCGGCGGCATTGGCTGCGCGCGGGCTGACGATGGATGACGTCGCGAACGCGATCAAAGCGGGAACGGTTTATTCCGGCGCCGGACAATTCGACGGACCGCATCGCACGTTTGTCCTTCAACCGAACGGGCAGATCGACGAGGCGGAAGGTTATCGCAATCTGATCGTCGCGAGAAACAAAGACCGTTCACCGGTTTATTTGCGCGACATTGCAGAAGTAAAACAAGGCGTGCAAGACGAGCGCACTTCCCGCTTTTTCTGGGTGCGCGGATTCAAGCGGCCGCCCGGAACCACCGTTGTCCTTGCGGTTTCGCGGCAGGCGGGCGCGAATGCGGTCGAAGTTGCGAATTCCGTGAAAGCTCTCTTTCCCGAGCTGCGCGCGAGTCTGCCAGGGTCGATCACCTTCCTCCCGGTGTTCGATCGTTCGCAAACAATCGTGAATTCGGTGGACGACGTGCGGGCGACCCTGATGATCGCGTTCGTGCTGGTCGTCATGGTAATTTACGTTTTTCTCGGCCGCGCCACTGACACGCTGATTCCGGCTGTCGCCCTGCCGCTTTCGTTGCTGCTGACCGTTGCCGTGATGTACATGCTCGGCTTCTCCATCAACAACCTAACCTTGATGGCGCTGACGCTGGCCGTCGGGTTTCTGGTCGATGATGCGATTGTGTTCTTGGAAAACGTGATCCGCCGGGCCGAGCACGGCGAATCTATTTTGAAAGCGGCTTACAACACCGCCGGGGAAATTTCCTTCACGATTCTGTCGATGACGCTTTCCCTCGCCGCGGTCTTCATTCCGCTGGTATTTTTGCCGGGATTGCTCGGACGAATTTTTCAGGAATTTTCAATCACGATCATTGTGGCGATTCTGGCGTCCGGTCTTGTCTCGCTCACCTTAACGCCATTGATGTGCGCGCGCATTCTGGGTGAACGCAGAGCCGGCCACAAAAAGGCGCGAATGGAAAGATGGACCGGTGATTTCATCAAGCGCGTGATCGGCTGGTACAGTTTTGCTCTCGACAAATTTCTTGATCGCGCCTACCTGACGGTGCCGATTCTTCTCGTCTGTATTATTGGTCTCTGGTTTTTCTTCACCCATTTGCCGTTCACCCTATTGCCGGTCGGCGACAGCGGTTTTGCTCGCGGTGTTTTCATTGCCCAGGAGGGTACTTCCCCCGCGCAAATGCGCGCGTTTCAAAAACAGGTGAACGAGAAAGTCCAGGCGGAGCCGAGCATCGCGCAATTTTTCACGAACACTGGTACCGGATCGCGTAGCGCGTTGTCGCAGGGAATTGTCTTTTGCGTTTTCAAACCGCGCGAGCAACGCGATCCGATCGAGCAATGTCTGTTGCGACTGCAAAAATCAATCAGCACGATTCCTGGCCTGACCGCGGTTATCTCTCCGAGTCCGGTTTTGCAAATCAATGTCGGCGCGACCAACCAAACGCAGGGACAGTACGCTTACACACTTAGCGGCATCGTTCCGGAAGATGTTTACAAGGCGACTGATCAAATAATGGCGAAGCTGCGCACCTTTAAGGGATTCGCATCGGTGCGTTCCGATTACTACAACAGCACGCCGAACCTCACCGTCAACATCGACCGCGAGCGTGCAGCGACCTACGGCGTTTCAACCTCCGCGATTCAAAGCATATTAAAAAACGCTTACTCACAAAACTACGTCTATTTAATCAAGCAGCCGGACGATCAATATCAGGTCATTCTCGAAGTGAAAGACGACGAGCGCTCCACCCCGGGCGACCTAAATAACTTGTATGTTCGCAGCAACAGCGGAAACGCACTTGGCCAATTAGGCGGTAGCCCCGGAATTGCGGTTGTAACTGGAACCGCTGCGGATCTGGTTCCGTTGCACGCGGTAACATCGACAACGCAGATCGTCGGGCCGCAAGCCGTGAATCACTTCAATCAGTTCACCAGCGTCACAATCAATTTCAATTTGTTGCCGGGCGAGGCGATCGGCGACGCGACTAAGTTCATCGAAGATTCGTTCGCACAGGTGCATCAGGAATTGCCGAGCGTGCAATCAACGTTCCAAGGTGAAGCGCTCGTGTTTCGACAATTGTTTCAGGCGCTGCCGTTGCTTTTGATCGGCGCCGTTTTTGTCATGTACGTGATCCTCGGAATTCTTTACGAGAGCTACGTCCATCCAATCACGGTCTTGTTTCCGGCGATCGTGCCCGCAGTGGTCGGCGGCCTGGCTACCCTTTGGATTTTCGGGTCGACCTTGTCGCTTTACAGCGTCATCGGACTTTTCCTGTTGCTCGGCATCGTGAAGAAGAACGGGATCATGGTCGTCGACTTCGCTTTGCAGCGAATTGATGAAGGTTGGGACCTGCGCTCGGCAATTCACGAAGCAAGCGTCGAACGTTTCCGGCCCATCATGATGACCACGCTGTCCGCGTTAATGGGCGCGATCCCGCTTGCGCTCGGATTCGGTCAGGATGCCGCATCGCGCCGGCCACTCGGACTGGTGATCGTCGGCGGTCTCATTTTCTCTCAATTGATCACGCTATTTGTCACACCGGTCATCTATCTCTGGCTCGAATGGTTCCAGGAGCACGTGCTCGACAAGGTGCCGTTCCTCCGTAGCGCCCACTATCATGACGAAGGTCAGCCTGGGAGAGGACAGTTGCGACCGGAACCAGCGGGTGTCCATTGATCCACGATTTAACTGTTTAACCATTTTAATGCTTTAACGTGGCGAAGCCCATGCGCGCGATGGTTCTCGAGATGCCAGGGCAGCGACTGCAACTGCACGATATGCCGAAGCCAAAGCCGGGCAGGGGACAACTGCTCGTGCGTGTGAGTGCGTGCGCCGTTTGCCGCACTGACCTTCACGTGGTCGATGGCGAACTGCCGAATCCGAAACTACCGTTAATTCTGGGTCACCAGATCGTTGGCCGGGTCGAAGAAATCGGCGAAGAAAATTCGAAATTCGCGATCGGAGATCGCGTGGGCATCCCATGGCTCGGCTGGACAGATGGCGACTGCGCTTATTGCCGATCGGATCGGGAAAATCTCTGCGATAACGCCCGGTTTACCGGCTATACCATCGACGGCGGTTACGCCGAGTTCACCGTCGCCGATGCGCGGTTTTGTTTTCATCTGCCCGATCGCTACAGCGACGTCGAGGTTGCGCCGTTGCTTTGCGCCGGTCTCATCGGTTATCGTTCCTATCGTAAAACGGCGAGACGCGCGCCGGCTCGGTATCTATGGCTTTGGCAATGCTGCGCACTTGATCTCGCAGATTGCGCTCTACGAAGGACGCGAACTGTTCGTGTTTACGCGACCCGGTGACACCGCAACGCAGCAAGCCGCAAAAAAACTGGGCGCAGTCTGGGCCGGCGGTTCCGACGAGATGCCGCCGGAAAAACTCGACGCGGCGATTATTTTTGCCTCCGTCGGCCCGCTCGTCCCAACGGCGCTACGCGCGCTCGCCAAAGGCGGCGTCGTGGTTTGCGGCGGAATTCACATGAGCGACATCCCTTCATTTCCCTATGCCGATCTTTGGGAGGAACGCGTCATCACCTCCGTGGCTAACCTCACCCGACGCGACGGCGAAGAATTTTTCGACATCGCGCCGCGCGTTCCCGTGCAAACAAAGACCGAAACATTTCCCTTGGACCAAGCCAACACTGCGCTTGATCGGTTTCGCACCGGTGAACTAAGTGGCACTGCGGTCTTGACGATTGCGGAATAACGAAGCTCAAATGGTTGCAGGAAACGCTTTCTTTACCCCGAGCCCCGATCCAGATTCCTGAGTGTGGAGGAGTTTCGGCTAGCTTGCCAAGAAAGAATTGAGACGCGCTTTCAGCGCTTCGTTATTCGGACAATCGGATTCCTGGGGCGATGCCCCAGGCTTACATGAGAGAGCGCCTTTGCCGCTAGAACAGATACACATCGTGGCGACAACGCGTTCCATCTGAAAGTCGCGCTAGCGCGTTCCCGCCCGCGCGCGGGCGCCGAACGCTTTCACAAAATTGCCCGGAAGCCGCTTTTCGTCTTCCCGAACGGAACCAGCAGCGTTGGCGAGCGCTGCTTCCTCCGGTGAGAGAGAGGGTTTAAACCGGTCTTTGTCGATTGCCTTCATGAAGGCTTCGTGCGGAGAAACGATGCCTTTTTCCAGCAGCGCCCAGATTGCGTCGTCCATGAACTGCATGCCTTGGGCTCTACCGGAAACGATCACGTCCTGGAGCTTTTGGGTTGCGCCTTCGCGAATGATGGCGGCCACGGCTGCGCTGGCGATCAGGATTTCATTGACGGCAATACGGCCTGCCCGGTCCGACCTTTTCAGAAGCAACTGGGCCACGACACCCCGAAGTGAGTTCGCGAGCATGGCGCGCGCCTGTGATTGTCGGTCGGCCGGGAAAGCGTCTATCATACGATCCACTGTCTTGCGGGCATTATTCGTGTGCAGCGTGCCGATCACGAGAAGGCCCGTCTCGGCCGCAGTCAGGGCGAGTGAAATCGTTTCCAGATCGCGCATCTCGCCGATTAACACAATATCGGTGTCCTCGCGCAGCGCGGCTCTCAGCCCGGCGGGAAATGAGATCGAGTCGGCTGGCACCTCCCGCTGCGTGATGATGCTGCGCTTATTATTGTGAACGAATTCGATCGGCTCCTCGATTGTCACAACATGCTTCGAGAAGTTTTGATTGATGAAGTCGATGAGCGCGGCTTGCGTTGTGGTTTTGCCGGAACCCGTTGGCCCAGTGACGAGAACCAGCCCGCCGCGCAAATGAGAAAATTCCTTGATCACGACTGGAACACCCAGCTCCTCGAGACTCGAAATCTTGGTAGGAATTAGCCGAAAAGCCGCGGCATAACCGTTCGATTCCTTAAAATAGTTGGTGCGGAATCGAGAGTGCTCATCCATCTGGTAAGCAAAATCGAGATCGCCGTGTTGCTGGAAAATTTCCCAATTCGCCGGGCCGCAAACTTCGCTCAACATACGTGTAGCTTCCTCGTGCGAAACCGGCTCATCTCGAATGGGCATGATATCGCCATGCGTCCGTATTTTTGGCGGTTGTCCCTCGCCGATATGTAAATCGGACGCGCCCTGCTGGACGACGATCTGGAGAAATTGATCGATATAAGCCATCGGTTAATGACGAATGACGAATGACGAATGACGAACGAATGACAAATAACTAACGGCACATGCAACGTCGCGCGGCTGCCCGACGCGAGCGGCATAGATGGCAATCGCTGCGCGTTGGAAGCGCGGCCTCCCTATTCGGGCGTTGCCTGCCACGCCGAAGCTGGGCGAAGGCGGGTCATTCGGATTTAGTTCAGATTTCGTCATTCGTACTCTGTCATCTCCTCCAGGTGCGGCCGCACCATGTGTTTTTGATCGGCGCGCTCATAGGCTTCTTCTGCGCTGATCAGGCCACGCTCGTGGAGATCAATCAATGTGTCATCCATCAAACGCATACCTTGTTTCTTTCCGGTCTGAATGATGCCCGGCAACATGTAGGTTTTCGCTTCGCGAATCACATTGGCCACAGCCGGCGTGTTGGTGAGAATTTCCAGCGCGAGCACGCGACCAGTCCCATCCTCTCTCGGTATCAACTGGTGGCTGAGCACGCCGCGCAAAGACTCCGCTACCATGACCCGGACATGTTCCTGTTGCTCCGCTGGAAACACATCCAACAGTCGATCAAGCGTGCGCGAGGCGTTAGTGGTGTGCAGCGTTGCCAAAACAAGATGGCCCGGTCTCGGCCGCAGTGATGGCGAGAGAAATGGTTTCCAAGTCGCGCATTTCGCCGACCATGATCACGTCGGGATCTTCCCGAAGCGCGGCCCGCAACGCCGTGGCGAACGACTCAGTATGCGTGAACACTTCACGCTGACTCACGTGGCAGTTTTGCGATGGAATGACGTATTCGATCGGGTCCTCAAGCGTGATGATGTGATCGTGTCGCTCCATGTTTATCTGTTGGATCATCGCCGCGAGCGTCGTTGATTTACCGGTGCCGACCGACCCTGTGGCGAGAATCAGGCCGTTCTGGTAGCGGGTGAGCAACTTGAGATGCTCGGGCAATCCGAGTTCGTCCATGGTCCGGACGTGCGTGTTGATCACGCGAAAGACAATTTCCATTCCAAGCCGTTGCCGAACCACACTTGTCCGATAACGGGCGAACTCGTTCGCATAAGCAAAGTCGGAATCGCCGCGTTCCCTGAGCTCTTCCTTATATACTTCCGGCACGAAAGCTTCTGCCAAAGCCAGTGTCTGCTCTCTGGTCAGCGGTGGCGCGTCCGGCCACATTGGCTCAAGAGCACCGTCGACTCGCCAGATCGGTGGCGCGGCTACGCCCAGATGAACGTCCGAGGCATCCGCCTTTTGGCCGATCTCAAGATAGTCATCCACGTGCGGCAGCGGATGCGATGCGACCGGAGGAGCTGAAATCTTTGGGGCCATTGCGAACTGCCGGAATGATTACCCGGCCGAGCCGAGCGCGTAAATGCTAAAACGAGCGGATTCCCATGCGACACATCAGACGCTGCATGGGACTTATGTTTTGCGGCGCGATTGCCCTCCAAAATCCGTGAGCCGATTTTTTACAAACTCGACAACCACCGGCCGTGCCAGGTTGGCTGCGATTTTTAGCACAGCCAGGGCAAAGCCGGTTTCGACCAGCTTCTTCTTTGTTTTACGGCTGTTCTTTGCATCGACATAAATTTTCTTCTTCCGCATTGGCGCCAATGCGATCAGCGCGCCGACAGCAGCTGCGGCGGTAAGCCAGGAAACGGTTTGTTGTCGAAATGATCTGCGGAATTTCGCCGGGAAATCCAATTCATAGTGCAGGCCGCGCACATCGCGTGCCAGGCGTTCACGGGATTGCGCGATTTCCGCCGTCAGCTCGTCGATTGATTTGTTGCGTCCAGATTTTTCAGCCATTCGCGATCCTTCTTTAATTCAGCCAGCGTGGCACTAAAAAGCGGCTTCGTGATGCGGCTGCGGGCGACCAGAAGCAGCACCAGCGCAAAAATGAAATGCACTGCGGCGGCGGACAGCGCGATCCATGGCCATGAAACCCCAGCCAGGTGGGCCAGCCCCACAACCACTCCGGTGATGAGAAAAACGTATCCCAGCGCACAGAGGAGCAGCGCAAAAATCAGGCAACC
Organism: uncultured Verrucomicrobiae bacterium; assembly: GCA_963725505.1. Lineage (GTDB taxonomy): Bacteria > Verrucomicrobiota > Verrucomicrobiia > Chthoniobacterales > UBA10450 > Udaeobacter. Next base: position 412,642 of record CAVRYN010000005.1, read on the forward strand.
GGCCAATATGAGCACTTGCACCGCGGCCGCCTTCGATTCCTGGGCAACAAGAGCAAAGCGGCTCTCAAAAAACTCCGCAAGCGCGGTTAAAAGCGCCAGCAGGTTCTCGAGCAAACCGGCATGCCCCGCGGGATTGCGGGACCGAGAGCTCTCGCTGATCATCTCCGAAGCGGTTCGGAGTTAGCGCCGGAAGATCAGACCCAACACGAACCCAATTCCGAGCGCTGTGAAAATCGCCTTCGTTGGATTTTCACGCACGTATTGCTCTGCGTCTTCCTGGAACGTCCGGACGCGATCCGTGGCATCGCCCCATGCATGTTCTGCTTTGCCGCGTGCCTCGCCCCACGCCTGCTCCGCCTTGCCGCGGTACTCTTCTGCGAAAGCGCCTGCGGCTGATTTCAAATCTTCCGCTGCTTTGCGCGCATGTTCCTTGCTGCTTTGCAATTTATCCTGCGCGTCTTTGGTGGCGGACGTTTTCTGTTCTGCTTTGTTTTCTTCTGCCATTGGTAATCTCCAGTTGATTTCGCCTCAACTATCCGCGCGCTTTGCTCAATCGGCAAACGAATCTCGCTCCGGTCTCGGGTTGTAGTCACGGCGCTGTGTCGCCGTGCTCGGCAGCAACGCCTGCGAAGCGCCTCGACACAGCGAGGCGGCTACAATACTTCAACGATTCAACGCGACGAAGTTACTATTCGCGAAAAATAATTCGCGCCTTTGTCAGATCGTACGGCGAAAGCTCCACGGAAACTTTGTCCCCAGGGACAATGCGGATGAAATGCTTCCGCATTTTACCGGAGATATGCGCAAGCACATTGCGCTGGCCGGGAAGATCGACGCGGAACATCGTCCCCGGCAATACTTGAGTTACCGTGCCCTCGGTCACGATTGGTCCTTCCTTCGCCATCGCGGTCGAATATACCCGCCAACGCGCGTCTCTCAAGGCGAGCGCAACTGATCCAGTGACACCGTGGGCAAATATTCCCGAAGCTCCTCTCGTTTCCACCACGCGCCGGTCTCGTGGCGTTCGCGCAACGTCGTGAAACGATAGCGATAAAAGCTCGCGCGAACGTAGCGTGGCGGTTCCAGCGGGAAAGGATTCGTCGCGAGCAATCGGCTCACATCTTGCGAGCCTTCCAGCAACCTGACAATCAACCTGCCAAACCACGGGTTTTCCCGATAGCTTCCGAGCGCTGCGAACCACATCTGCCAGTCAAGTCTCGGTTGATGCGGTGCGCACCAGCCGGGCGCGCGCATCACGTCGCCGGGTTTCCATTTGAATTCGTAGGGCAGCCAGTCAATTCCGTCGGCGCTGCCTTCGATCACAATCTCGTCGCGATCCTTGGTCATGACGCGAAAGAGACCATATCCGTTCACAATCCGAAACGACTGCAAACGGTCGTAAATTGCGACCAGCGGTCGCGGCCAATCCGCGTCCGGCTTGAACGCAGTGAAAATGAGCCACGCGTTGATCGGCAACGTAAGGACAATCACAGCGATCGCAGCGTAGCTGCGCAATTGATCTTGTAGCCGTTTCGCTGTGCGAAACGTGGCGCTGACGTTTTTAGCACCCTCGTGTGGCGCTGCCCACAGGGCAGCGGCTACAGAATCGTCAATCAGTAATAAGCACAACGCGATCGTAAGCAGATTGAAAAAGCAATAATTGCCAGTCAGCGCGATTACCAACTGGAGAGAAATCATTAACCCTGCGGCAATGAGCCGCGGCCGGCGCGGCGCCCAGATAAAGAACGGAACGATGATTTCTACGACAAGACAAAATGCGACTGAAAAATGCTTGAACCATTCCGGACTTTTGTCCGCCCACCAACCGAACACTGTGGGCAGCGGTTGTGACCAATAATGGTAATCGAGCGCAGTCAGGTTCCACCAAGAATCATCGCCGCTGGTCAGCTTCACCACGCCCGACATCAGCATCAGTTTAAAGAGGAGAAACTTCAGGAGAAACAGCGCAGCGCGGGAAACCGGCTCTTCCTGTTTGCGCGTTGGCCAAAGCCGCCACGGCGCGAGAAAGATCGATAGGAAGCCGGTCTCCAACAGCAAAATGTCCCATTGAAAACTGAGAAAAGTCTGTCCGGCGATCGTGAGCGAAAGATAAAAAACAAAAAGAGCGATCAGCGAAAGCGCAGGTGCGATCCCCAAAATTAGCAGCAACGACAAAACAACGCCGCCACCGCAAAGAAAATGGAGAAAGCCATTACCCGAATCGAACCAGCAAAGGGTCGGCAGGAGCCAGTAAGCGCTTCGGCCGAATCGTTCGTAAACCGCCGGCAGGAATTGGTTGAGTGGCGAGACTCCGTTGCTCCCAACAAGGCCGTCCACCTGTAGCCAAAGCGATACGAAGGCGATCAAATAAGTGAGTCCGAGCGCACGAAGAAACCAGCGCCGCGCCCAAAAGTAAGTTGGCGGCCGTACGTCTTTCCCCCACAGCAATCGAGTAAAGGTCGAGCCGAGTCCTCGATGACGAGCGATGAACTTGTAAGCGATTTCGGAAACCGCTGCGAATCCCAGAACGTGATCGTAGCTCCACGCCAGCCATCTTCTCGAAGATCGATATCGCAACGAGCGATAGACGGCTTCCGCGGCAAAAAAAGTTTCGCCGTCCGGCTCAATCAAAGTCATCGCGCGCGTAAACTCTTCGGGAGAAATTTCCGGAAAGCGATCGGCGACCTGCTGGTAAGGTGCGTAATCGACCTTACCGCCAGTGATTACCTGCCACCGCTCGATCCACAGCCGGCAGAAAGCACATTCACCGTCCCAGATCAGGAGCGGCTTGGTTGGCGGCTTGGAAACGCGAAGGCGCATTCAGAGTAGTAGAACGTGAGAGGTGAAATGTGAGAAGTGAGAAGTTGTTTTGCGTTTCCGCTTCACTTCTTGCCTCTCACTAATCGCTTCTCACTAGTCTACAAACTCTGCCCATACTGGCGCGTGATCGGAAGGTTCGTTGCCTTTGCGCATTTCGCGATCAATCCCGGACGCAATGCATTTTTCTGCCAGCTTTTCGCTCGCCAGAACTGCGTCAATGCGCAGGCCTCGATTCTTTTCAAACGCGCGCATCTGATAGTCCCACCAGCTGAAAAGTTCGTCTTCCTTGTGATGAATCCGCAGTGTGTCGCGCAAGCCGACTTTGCATAGGTCTCGAAAGGCAGCGCGTTCGCCCTCCGAACACATAATGGCTCCGCGCCAGAGGTTCGGATCGTAAACATCGGCATCCTCCGGGGCGACGTTGAAATCGCCGCACACCAGTACATCGGCAGATTTTTCTTTCGCAATGCAATCCCGAAGGCGGCGATACCAATGCAGTTTGTATTGGTAGGCCGGTGAGCCGATCGCTTGCCCATTCGGCGCGTAAATCGAGAACACGCGCACATCACTAATGGTCGCGGCGATCACGCGCGCCTGCGGATCGACCACTTCGTCGCAAAGCGAAGGGCGCACGTCACGCGGCTCGGTCAGTGCGAGAATTGCCACGCCATTGTACGATTTCTCTCCGTGATAAGCGGAGTGATAACCGACCGCTTGCAAGGCGAGCGCCGGAAATTGGTCGTCAGGACATTTCGTCTCTTGCAAGCAGACAATGTCCGGCTTGATCGCCTCCAGCCAGGCAAACAAGCGATCCTGTCGTTTGCGCAGCGAGTTGATGTTCCAAGAGACGATCTTCATACGTGTCATTCTGAGCGAAGCGAAGAACCCCTCATTTGGTGATAGATCACACTAACTAATCTGCGTGACCGTTCGCGCAATTGTGAGGTCCCTCACTTCGTTCGGGATGACCCGCAGAGAAACCATTTTGCGACGAGCAAGAGACTATTCACGCGAGCTACCTCTCACCTCTCACTTCTCACAGTTCTATCTCCACTCCGGGCGTCGGCATAATCACCTCTGACTCGGGCAGCTCAGCTGACAAAGTCGCCCGCATCCACTCCACCGCCGGTGGATCGCCATGCACGAGAACAATTTTGCGCGGCGAAACTTGTTTGGCGTACTCGACCAACGCTTCACGCGTCGCGTGTGCGCTGAATTGGAACTGTTCGATGTTGCAGCGAATGCGCTGGGCCGGTTTATCGGGATCTAACGCCACCTCGCCACCTGTGCCCGCGTCGCGTAGAACGCCGGCCGGTGACTCAGGATTGGCATAGCCCACAAAAAAGATCGAATGCTGCGGGTTCTCGATGATTCGCCGGGCAAAAACGTTGGAGAGCGTTTTGGCAATCATCATCCCGCTGGAGAGAACGTACACACGTCCGCCGCGCACCGCGGAATCCCGCACGGTTTCGTCATTCAGGATAAACGGCGCCACTTCCCTCATAAGTTGCAAGCGCGGGAACTGCCGGCGCGTCACGCGCGCGCGCCGATCGTAGATATCGGTGAACTTCGAGCTAAGACCGCCAATATAAATTGGAAAATCGGGCAGGCGTCGTTCGCGGCGGAACTTGTACAGCATTGCTAGGATCTCCTGCGTTTTGCCCAGCGCGAAGACCGGTATGAGAACGCACGCTCCGCGATCAAAAGCGCGCCCGAGCGCTTCCGCTAGCCGTCGCTCTTCACCGGTCCGCGTCCACCCCGCAGACTTCGCATGATCTCCTCGTGTGCATTCCATGATCAGGAGATCGATTTTCTCTTGCGGGAAAGCCGCCGCTTGCATGATTGTTTGATCGTCGAAATTGACGTCGCCGGTGTAGAAAATGGTTTGGCCTTCGGCGCGCAGCAAAATTCCGGTTGAGCCGAGCACGTGTCCTGCCTCGAAAAACTCGAACGTGAGCGCGTCTTTTTCGCGCTGGGACGCGCGTTCGCCGGCAATGGAGATGCGTTGGCGCAAGGGGCACCATCGCCAGCGTTCCGAGGCCCTATCCGTTTCGCGATGTGTGAAAAGAGGATATGACATTTCTCCGATCTCCTCGCGTTGCCGCGTCATCACATTGACCGAGTTGTGCAAAAGCACGTTGCCGATCTCGGCGGTGGCCTCGGTCATGAAAACCCGCGCGCTTGGAAAGCGCCGCATTGCGACCGGCAACGTGCCGATGTGGTCCTGATGAGCATGCGAAATCAGGATTGCGTCGATCCCCCGATCGGCGATTACCTTGAAATGAGGCAGCGCATCTTCTCCGGTGTTCTTTGGATGCATGCCGCAATCGAGCACCAGCCGGTGACGGCCAATCTCAAGGTAGTACGAGTTCGCGCCGATCTCGGTGCGCCGGGTGAGATTAGTGAATTTCAATTTCTACTCTTGCTCTTGCTCGTGCTCTTGCTCTCCGAGGCACGAATACGTGCCCGGCTCTTCACCAATTCTTAAACGCAGGCTGCTAATTAGACCCATCAGCATGGAAACAATTTCCAGGAGCTGTTGTTTTCCAGGAATGATGGCGGCGGTCTCGGTTAAGCGCTTCGCAACCAAAACATCAAGACACGCTGCGCATTCCAGCGCTGAACCGCGAGCAAAATCGAGAAACCGGCAACGATCGCGGATCGCGAACTTGCCGTTCCCCTCGGCAATATTGAGCGGAATGCTCGTGGACGCGCGATCAAGCTGGTCTTTAACCGCCGCTTTCGAATTGAGCTTCGCGAGCAGCTCGGTGGTCCACGTTATGAATTCGAGTGAAGCCTGATAAACGTTCAGCTTTTCGTGATCGAATTGCCGATTCATCCTGCCAGAATGAGCAAGAGCAGGAGCAAGAGCAAGAGTGCTTGCGCCTAACGCCCTACAAGATTTCTTCAAAAATCCGCAGCCAATTCCCGCGCAGGATCTTTTCAATCTCCTCGTCGGGAAAACCGCGCTCGATGAGTTTGCGGGTCAAATTTCGCGCGTGCGAATGGTTCGTTAGGTCGGAAATGAAATGCGGCTTGGTCAACTTTGCAGCAAGCTCGGTCCGCACCTTCTCAGGCAATTGCTGGAAGAGATACTCACAAAAATCAAAACCAATGCCGACGCCGTCGATTCCGATCAAACCTCTTACGTGCTCGATGTGATCGATATAACGATCGAGCGTGCTCGTTTCGGTATCCGGACTGACGAGAATCGCGTTTACCCCGACAACGCCACCGCGCTGGCCGACGATCTTGATTTGGTCGTCGCTGATGTTGCGCTCGATGTCGTAAAACTTTCGTGCGTTGGTGTGCGAAACGATGAGCGGTTTACTCGTTAGCTCAACAATGTCCTCGAATCCCTTTGGATTGATATGCGCAAGATCAATCATGATACCGAGCCGCTCGCATTCGCGCACGACGTCGCGGCCAAAATTCGTTAGGCCGTCGCGCGGCGAACCGCTTGGCTTGAAAATCCCACCGCTGCCCGCGGCGTTACGGCGCGCATGCGTCAAACCAACCGATCGCAGGCCGAGCTCGTAAAAGGCGCGGAGCAAATTCAAATCTTCGCCTAACGGCTCAACGCCTTCCATGGTAATGACCAGCGCGATTTTGTTCGCGGCGCGAGCTTGCTCGATCTCGGCAAACGTTTTGCAAATCGCGAACCGATCCGTTTGCTCCACCTCGGCATACAGTCGTGCGACCTGATCGAGCGCGACACGCAAACCCATTTCCGGCAGATAACGGTCCTCGACGTAAATTGCGACGCCGAGCACGCCGATATCGCCGGCTTCAAATTCTGGCAAAAAATGCGAGACGAGAACGCCAGGCCGATCACGCTTTTCGTACAAATCGATCAGCAGATCGAAGTGAAAATCGACAATCTCACCCGCGTGAAGCCGGTCGATTCGTTCTTCGATCGATTCTTTCGTAGCATTCATTCTATAGCGGCGGTCTGCGACCGCCGAATTTGTCAAGGCTACAGCGGGCAGACAGCGGATGTCACGAATAAGAACGGAGCCAGGTCCAATGTAGCGGCGTTCGCGACGGCGAATGCCTGTTGGTTGGCGAATCTATTTGCTCAGCTCGAGCATGCGCAGAATTGGGATCTCCGCGCGTTTGCGCACCGGCTCGGGCAAAGTGATCTCCGGTTCCATGTTCAACAGCGCGTCGTAAGCTTTTTCCAACGTGTTCATCTTCATGAACCGGCATTCGCCGCAAAAGCAATTATCTGTCGGACCGGGAATGAACGTCTTGCCAGGGATTTCTTTGCGCAGCCGATGCAACAGACCGGCTTCGGTCACGACGATGATCTCGTGCGCTGGCGACTCCCTGCAAAAGGTCACCATCTTTTCGGTGGAACAAACTTCATCGGCCAGCATGCGCACTGCGTATGTGCATTCCGGATGCGCAACCACCGGCGCATCGGGATATTGTTCGCGGATTTTCCTGATGCTGCGCGCCGTGAACTCAACGTGCACGTAACATGTGCCCTGCCACAAATCCATCTTGCGTCCCGTACGTTCCATCACCCACGCGCCAAGATTTTGGTCTGGAACAAATAGGATGTTTCGATCAGCAGGCGCCGCGCGCACAATCTTGTCGGCATTGCCGCTGGTGCAAATCACATCGGCTAGCGCTTTCACACCGGCGCTGCAGTTGATATAGGCGATGACGTAATAATTTTTGTCGGCGTGCTCTTTCAAAAACGCTGCCAACTTTTCCGGCGGACACGATTCGGAAAGCGAGCAACCGGCGTCGAGGTCCGGCAAAATGACGCGCTTGGTCGGATTGATGATCTTGGCTGTTTCCGCCATGAAGTGGACGCCGCAAAACAAGATCACGTCGGCATCGGTTTTCGCTGCCTGGTAACTCAAGCCCAGCGAGTCGCCGACGAAATCGGCAACGTCCTGCAATTCCGGCACCTGATAATTATGCGCGAGAATAACGGCGTTTCGCTTGTGCTTGAGCTCTTGAATTTCTTCCGCGCGATCGACGTCACTTCGCCGAATGGTTTCGTGAGCGAAATTAATCCCTGCGCTTACCATCGGCTAATATCGCGGAAAACCATGGATTCTCAAATCTCACCGGGCACCACCTCCACGCGTGTCATCCCGAGTCGCGCAGACGGCGAGGGAGCCCACATTTGCTCATCGGTTACGCAGAAAACTAGTGTAATCCATCAGCCATGTGAGGTTCTTCGCTCCACTCAGAATGACCAGCATGTACTACCGGCTCGGGTTCATCAGCGCGTGCGATCGGGTCAAGCGCCCGTACCTAGTGCCGCGCGCATCGCTTCGATCGGCGCGTCGCGATTGAACCAAATGGAAAACGAGAGCGAACCTTGATGTAGCAACATCGACAAGCCATTCACGCCATGCGCTCCAGCTTGCTGTGCTGCGCGAAGCAACGCCGTTTTCGATGATCCGTAAACGCAATCGAAGATCATGTGATGCGGCGCCAGCAAGCGGGCCGGAACAGGCGAGGGATCGCTAGGATTCATTCCGAGCGGCGTGGCATTTACTATGAGATCGATTTCTGCGAGTTGCGCGCGCAATGCTGTTTCATTCCACCCTATCGCTTCGAGGCGCGCCGCGGGACCGAGTACGCGCGCCCCGGTAAAGAATGGGTCTAACCCGTTCGCGAGCTTGCTTGCTTTTTCCAACGTGCGATTGACCAGAACAAGACGCTCACAATTTTCCAGCGCGCATTGCCAGGCGATGGCGCGCCCCGTTCCGCCGCCGGCACCAAGGATCAATACCCGCAGGTCGCGTAGATCGATCGAAAATTCACTGCGAATGGCGCGCAAGAATCCTTCACCGTCGGTATTTGAACCGACCAGTTCTTGATCACGAAGTCGAATCGTGTTTATGGCGCCGATTCGTCGCGCGGATTCATCCGCGTCATCAACTTGCGCGAGCGCCGCGAGCTTATGCGGGACGGTCAGGTTGATCCCAATAAAATCGAGTTTGCGCAAGAACAGCAGCGCAGATCTCAACTCATTCGCTCGAATATGAAAGCGTGCATACTGCATCTTGATCTCGCATGCGCGCAGTGCGGCATTTTGCATTTCCGGCGAAAGCGAATGCGCGACCGGATCGCCGAAAACGCCGAGACGAATGGGCGGGTCAATATCGCGCGCGACTTCCGACCACTTCTCGAAATCAGAAAGTGTGTAACGCTCGGTTGTTTGCATGTTCTTCATGTCATCCCGAACGGAGTGAGGGACCTCGCAAGACTAGATGAGATGTTCTTCGTTATCAGCGTGCTCGAATCTTCATGGGTGAGGTCCTTCGTTTCACTCAGGATGACACCCACTGGGTGGACTTTAGCGCGGGACGTTCGCGACACCAAGTTGTCGATCTGCGTGTTCGCCGATAGCTTTGCTGGTTACAATGAAGGCTGAAGCTCCCACACCTTCGGATTTTATTCGCGATATCGTCGCGGAGTACGTTCGCGCGGAAAAATACAAACAAATCCGCACTCGCTTCCCGCCCGAGCCGAATGGTTATCTGCACATCGGCCACGCGAAGTCGATCTGTCTCAACTTTGGGATCGCGCGCGAGTTCGGCGGCATTTGCAACATTCGCATGGACGATACCAATCCGACAAAGGAGGAAGCGGAATACGTCAATTCAATCATGGCTGATGTGCATTGGTTAGTCGACGGCTGGGCAGACAAACAACTCGGCGGCGCGCCGTTCTACGCGTCGGATTATTTCGACCGGTTTTACGAGTATGCAGTGGAACTCATTCGCAAAGGCAAGGCGTACGTTGATGACATGACTCCCGAGGAAACGGACGAGTATCGCCGTCTCGGAAAGGAAAGTCCGCTTTCGCGACCGCTCGGTTGATGAAAATCTCGATTTGTTTGCGCGAATGAAAGCGGGCGAGTTTCCCGATGGCGCACGGACATTGCGAGCAAAGATCGACGTCAACGCCGCGAACGTCTGGCTGCGCGATCCGGTGCTTTATCGGATCCGGCACGCATCGCATCATCGCACCGGCGACAAATGGTGCATTTATCCGATGTACGACTGGGCGCATACGCTCAGCGATTACATCGAAGGGATCACCCATTCGGTTTGCACCCTCGAGTTCGAAGTGCACCGGCCGCTTTACGATTGGATTCTCGACGCGCTCGAATTGCCGGAGCCGCGCCCGCATCAATACGAATTTGCGCGGCTCAATCTCACGTACTCGGTCATCAGCAAGCGCAAATTGATCCAGCTCGTGAACGAGAAACTCGTGAACGGGTGGGACGACCCGCGCATGGTCACGATTTCCGGATTGCGCCGGCGCGGCGTCACTCCAAGCGCGTTGCGAACATTCGCTTACAACATCGGTATCACGAAGTACCCGAGCATGACCGACATGGCCCTGCTCGAACACACCATGCGCGATGAGTTTAATCGCACCGCCACGCGCCGGCTTGCCGTGCTGCGGCCGATCAAAGTTGTGCTGACGAATTATCCCGAGGGAAAAACCGAAGAGCTCGATGCGATTAATAATCCCGAAGATCCGAATGCCGGAACGCGCAAGATTCCATTTGGTCGCGAGCTTTACATCGAGCGTGACGATTTCATGGAAACGCCGCCGCCGAAATATTTTCGGCTGCGTCCGGGTGGTGAAGTGCGGTTGAAATACGCATACATCATCAAGTGCGATGAAGTGGTGAAAGATGCGACCGGCAACGTGACCGAGCTTCGGTGCACTGTTGATCTGGAAAGCAAATCAGGCGGGCTGACTGCGGGTCGCAAAGTGAAAGGAACCATTCACTGGGTAAGTGCCGCGCACGCGATCGATGCCGAAGTGCGATTGTATGATCGGCTCTTCACTGTTCCCGAGCCCGATGCGATCTGGCGATTTCAAATCATTCATCAATCCCAATTCGCTGGAAGTGGTGAATGCGAAATGCGAACCCGCGCTTGCGGAGGCGCGGCCCGAAGAACGTTATCAATTCGAGCGGCTCGGCTATTTCGCGCTCGATCCGGATTCCACACCTAAAAAACAAATCTGGAATAGGACTGTTACACTAAGAGACACGTGGGCGAAGGAGGCGAAGAAATAATTTGCGTGTCATCCTGAGTCGCGCAGACGACGAAGGATCTCTCGCTGGGTGATAGATCACACACCGCAGCTCGGGTGAGCTTTCGAGCTTTTGAGAGATCCCTCGCTTCGCTCGGGATGACACACGTTAGAACGTGGAAAGCGCGCGATCGATGCGCGCGAGCACTTTTTCTTTTCCGAGAACTTCCAGCAGATGATAAAGGCTCGGTCCCACATTGCTGCTCGTCACGGCGAGACGAGTGGGATGAACGATCGCGCCGACTTTGACGCCGAGCTTTGCCGCTGTGCTTTTCAGTGTCGCCTCGATTTCAGCAGGGTCGAATTTTTCAAGCGCGCTTAATGCGTCGCGAACCGCTTTTAGCCGTGGCTTGTTTTCAGCGGTGAAGTGTTTCGTTACGCCTTGCGGTTCGTAATCGAGATCATCGGTGAAATAGAACCCGCAATAAGCAGGTAGTTCGTCGAATGTGTTGATCTTGCCTTTGCAGGTTTCCAGCGCCGCGCGGACGTACGTCTCCGGAAAGGTCTCGATCTTCACCCCGCTCGACTTCAGTCTCGCCACAGCCAGATCGTAAAACTCGGAATCGCTGAGATCGCGCGCATACTCGCCATTCAGCCAATGCAATTTGTCGGGATCGAACGTCGCCGAGCTGCGCCCAATGTTTTCCAAATCGAAAATCCGGACGACTTCCTCAAGATCGATCTTCTCGCGGTTGTCCTTGGGCGACCAGCCGAGCAGACAGAGGTAATTGCGCACTGCTGCAGGGAGATAACCGCGCCGGATGTAATACTCCACGCGCGCGCCTTCGTCGCGCTTGCTCATCTTCGATCCATCGCGGTTGAGGATGAGCGGGATGTGCGCGTAGTGCGGCGGCGTCGCGCCGAGCGCGCGAAAAATCTCGATGTGCTTTGGCGTATTGGAAAGATGATCTTCCCCCCGGATCACGTGCGAGATTTTCATTTCGAGGTCGTCGATCACATTTACGAAATGAAAAATCCATGAGCCGTCCGGGCGCCGAATGGTCATGTCGGGATGCGTTGCCGGATTGCTGAGATCGAAATCGATTTTCCCGCACACAATGTCGTCAACGACGACGTGCTCGCGCGGCGAACGAAATCGCATCGCGCCTTCGTCCTCGAAAATGTGACCGGCGTCCTGAAGTTTTTTCAGATAGCGTTCGTAAAGTTCGGTGCGCTCACTTTGCAAATAAGGCCCGAAATCGCCGCCGACATGCGGGCCTTCATCCCAATTGAGTCCCAGCCATTCTAGCCCTTCGTAAATGGCTGCCATCGCTTCCTCGGTGTTTCGCTTGATATCGGTGTCTTCGATGCGCAGCACGAATTTCCCGTCGTGATGCCGCGCAAAAAGCCAGTTGAATAGCGCGGTGCGCGCGCCGCCGATGTGCAGATAACCGGTGGGCGAGGGGGCGAAACGGACGCGGACTTCAGAAGGCATTAGCTGTCATCCTGAGCGAAAGCGAAGGATCTCGCAAATTTTCGATTGCATGTGAGGTCCCTCGCTACGCTCGGGATGACAAGCTTCTTACACGCTTCGCCAAGGCTTCGGCTTGGCAAGCGGATTTTCACGGATGCTGTAGCCGCTTCGCTGTGCGAAGCGCGGCGCTGAGGTGTTTGAATCCCGTGGGCGTCGCGTCGTCTCACAGGACGCGGCTACAGCTTATTCAATAAAAATCCTCCCGGCGCGGCGGCGCACATGGCGATCTCGCGGGAGATTCACTTTTGCGATCGGAGCTTCTCGATCGGCGAGTGAACGGACGCGTTCGATAACGTCAAAGCCAATTTCGGAAATGTTTTGCGCGCGCAGCCATTTCAGGATTGTGCGGCGCTGAAGTGCAACTGGCAGCGCGCGAAGTCCTGGCACTGAAAGATGCGCATTGGTGAAATCCGGCGCTTCGTTATCGATCCATTTCTCTTCTTCGGCGGCAATCATCGCTGTCCGCCAAATATTCTGGCGGATGTTTCGGCCAAGGATTTTCTCCAGATACGGAATGATACAGTTGCGAATCCGATTGCGCGTCGCCGCGAGGTTTTTGTTTGTAGCATCTTCGCGAAATTTCAGATGATATCCACGAACGTACTTGTCGATGTCGGTGCGCCAGACTGAGAGCAACGGGCGCACAATCGTCAGGTCCACGCCATCAAAATGTCGGGTGGAAACTTCGCGCATTCCGGCCAGACCAGTGGGACCTGCGCCCCGGATCAGGTTTAACAGGAAGGTCTCAACCAAATCGTCAGCGTGATGCGCTAGAAAAATCGTGTGGCAACGGCGGCGCTTCGCGACTTTGGCGAAGAACGAGTAGCGCGTCTCGCGTGCTGCGGTTTCGATCGACATCTTTTTTTTCTTTGCGAGCGCGCGAACGTTTGCCGCGCCGAGTTCAAAATCAATAGGCGACATCTGCATTGTAGGGCGAGCGCTCCGCTTGCCCCTCCCCGCGCCCGGCAGGCGCAGCGCCTGCCCTACAAATTTTTCATTGTAGCGCCCGACCAGCTTCTGGACAAAACGCGCATCGGCATCGCTCGATCGTCCGCGCAGTTTGTGATTCAAATGGCAGACGATCAGATTGCGATATCCGAGATCAAGCAGCCAGTGCAGCAGCGCGACGGAGTCGCGTCCGCCAGACACGCCAACAAGATAACGCGCATCAGGCGGAAACCTTGGCAACAATTCGGTTTTTATTTGAATCCAATTCACGGCGGCGTCGCATCCAACGTTCAAAACCAATCATGAACGAACAACCAACCTTAGACAAAGCGGGAACTCCGCGGCGTCTCAATATTATGAACAACGAAGCTGAATCGATCTACGAGCTGCTGGTCCACTCAGAGGAGAAAGGCCGGGGCGTAATGGAGACTGCGGTTTATACCACATGCATTTTGAGCGTGGTTGCCGCGATCTTGCAATTCATCGGCCAACCAATCCCGGTTCCTTTCGCTGGGTTCGACTCAACAGCGCAACCGGTGCCGGTTGTGTCGCATCACATCGTGGAAGCAATGGTCGATACGAAATCTTGAAAGCAGGTCTTGTAGCCACCGGCTGCTTGGCGCGCCATAGCCACGCGAAGGCGGCTGGCCGGTCAGATAAGATCGGTGACGACGGTCCGCAGGGCCGTGGCAAACAGCAGAATTGGCTTGTGAGTAAGGCGGAGCGATTAGATCCCATGGTGGCGCGAAGGTGACGGTTGACAATGAATGAACGTTCATTCATCTTCCCAAACCTATGTCACAGCCCCAGCAAGAATCTTCCAATCCAGATCGACGTTCCCAAATCCTTGATGCCGCTCTAGTCTGCTTTGCTAAACGCGGATTTCACCAGGCCAGCATGCATGACATCAGTGCCGAGGCTGGCATCAGCGTCGGTCTGATTTATCGCTATTTCGAAAACAAGGAGGCGGTCATTTCGGCAATGGCGGACCGTCACAAAAAAGAGATTGGCGAAATGTTGGAACGCGCGCGCCAGGCGCCGACGCTGCTCGAGTCGCTCGAAATCCTGCTCACCGCGCATTGCTGTGAGAACGAGCCGCGAGTGATCTCCGCGTTCGTTGTTGATCTTTACGCGGAAGCATCGCGCAATCCTCGCGTGGCCGATCTGGTGCGAGGCGTTTTGCAAACGGCCATGGACGGCGTGACTGAAGTGATCGAGCGCGCGCCCGAAACACAACAGGCAGTGCACGGCCTGACTCCAACCGAATTGGCTGAGTTAATTTTCGCCGTCGCGCGTGGAATGTTGATGTTCGATGTGTTGCGCCCGCAGGAGATGACCGCGGCGGAACGGCGCGATCGGCAAGTGGAAGTGACGCGAAGACTCTGGCGCTTGTTGTTCAAACCAGAGGCAGAAGTCGCTTATGCATGACGTGGCAAAGAGCATTTCAAATCGTCCAGTGCAATCGAGTGTAAGACCGCGGCGCCGCTGGCGTAGTGTTGTCATTGCGATGGGCCTGCTCGTCGCAATTGTGGTTTGTGTTTTTGGCGTCAAAGCGCTGCAGATCGGCAAAATGATGACAACAAAAATGGTGATGCCGCCGACCACAGTGTCGAGCGCAACGGTGAAAGAAGAAGATTGGGCGCCGACGCTTTCCGCGGTAGGCTCGCTTTCTGCCGTGCAAGGCGCAATCATCGCCGCTGAACTGGGCGGCGTGGTAAGTGACATCAAGTTTGAAAACGGCGGTGTCGCCAAAAAAGGAGACGTAATCATGAAACTAGACGCCTCCCAGGAGGAAGCACTTTTGCGATCCGCGGAAGCTGAAGCCGAGCTGGGACGGCAGGACTTGGAACGAACTCGCGGCCTTGCGTCGCAAAAGGTTGTTTCAAAGGCTGAACTGGACGCTTCGGAATCGAAATTCAATAGGCTAAACGCCGTTGTCGATCAGATGCGCTCTAATATTAGGAAGAAGACGCTGGTCGCCCCTTTTGATGGCCAGCTTGGCATTCGCCAAGTGAATGTTGGGCAAATGATCAACGCGGGCCAACAAGTCGTGCAGCTCACTTCACTCGACTCACTCTTCGCCGATTTCGCCTTGCCCCAACAATATCTTGGTCAGTTAACGCCGGGCTTGGAGGTGCACGTGACCACGGACGCTCTTCCCGGCCATGTATTTCCCGGAAAGGTCACCGCAATTAATTCGATGGTCGATTCGAGCACGCGCAACATCACGCTGCAGGCGACGCTGGAGAATCCCGATCACGTGCTACGGCCCGGAATGTTCGCGAAAGCGGAAGTCACGTTGCCCGAAAAACACAAGGCGCTTGTCGTTCCGGGATCCGCAATTTCCTACGCGCCGTTCGGCGACTCGGTGTTTGTGATTGAGAAAAAGAAAGACGAAAAGACCGGCAAAGAATCGCAAGTCATTCGACAGCAATTTGTGCGCGTCGGTGAAGGGCGCGGCGATCTCGTCGCGATTACGCAAGGATTGAAGGCCGGCGAAACCATCGTGAGTACGGGAGTTTTCAAACTGCGAAACGGAATGACGGTGACGATCAACAACGATCTGGCGCCGAACCCGCAGGTAAATCCGAACCCAATCGATTCGTAGCGATCGAAGAGCGACATGAAATCCTTCACTGACCTTTTCATCAAGCGCCCGGTGCTGGCGCTGGTGGTTAGCTTTGTGATCCTGATCGCCGGTTTGCAGGCGATGCGGACGATCAACGTACGCCAATATCCGCGCAGCGACATCGCCTCGATCAAGATAACGACAGTTTATGTCGGCGCCGATGCTGAACTCGTTAGGGGGTTTATCACAACGCCACTCGAGCGTGCCATCGCCGCAGCTGACGGAATCGATTACATCCAATCGCAAAGCTCTCAGAGCACCTCGACAATTACCGTACGGCTGAAACTGAATTACGATGCAAATAAGGCGTTGTCAGACATCAGCTCGAAGGTGGACGCGATCCGGCGCGATCTGCCGCCGGATGCGGAGATTCCGGTGTTAGAAATTCAATCAGCCGATACACAGACCGCCTCGTGTTATTTAAGTTTCACTTCGGACATTCTGCAGCCTAACGAAGTGACCGACTATCTCGTGCGACTGGTGCAGCCGCGTCTCACTGCAGTCGGCGGCGTGCAGAAAGCGGACATTCTCGGCGGCCGCACGTTCGCGATGCGCATCTGGATGAAACCGGACCGGATGGCTGCGCTAAACATCAGCCCGGCCCAGGTGCGCAACATGCTTGCGCGAAATAATTTTCTCTCGGCCGTCGGTAACACGAAAGGTTCGTTGCTTCAGGTCAATCTGACCGCGAACACCGACCTGCACACGGTGGACGATTTCAAAAAACTGGTCATTCGCCAGGAGAAAGGAAATCTCGTCAGGTTGAGCGACATCGCGGACGTCGAGCTCGGCGCGGAAGATTACAACACCGAGGTGCGGTTTTCGGGACAGAAAGCAGTCTTCATGGGGATTTACGTTCTGCCGAATGCGAATGCGGTGGACGTGATCAAACGCGTTCGCGGGGAGATGGATCAAATCCAAAGGGAATTGCCGGCCGGAATGAAAGGCGAAATCGCCTACGACGCTACGGCTTACATCAACGACGCCATCCACGAAGTCGTGAAGACGTTGATTGACACATTGCTCATCGTGATGGTCGTAATCTTTTTGTTCCTCGGCTCGATCCGCTCAGTGGTGGTGCCGGTCGTCGCAATTCCAATTTCGCTGATCGGCGCGTTATTTCTCATGCAGCTATTCGGGTTCAGCCTCAACTTGCTGACACTGCTGGCGATTGTGCTTTCCGTCGGATTGGTGGTCGATGACGCGATCGTCGTTGTCGAAAACGTCGAGCGTCATATGCGCGAAGGCATGTCGCGCATGAATGCCGCGCTCGTAGGCGCGCGCGAATTGATCGCGCCGATCATTGCAATGACGATCACGCTGGCGGCGGTTTATGCGCCGATCGCGCTCCAAGGCGGTTTAACCGGCGCGCTCTTTCGCGAATTCGCGCTGACGCTTGCCGGCGCGGTTTTCATTTCCGGCGTCGTCGCGCTCACGCTTTCGCCGATGATGTCGGCACATCTTTTGCGGGCCGAACACGTCGATCACGGATTCAGCGGCCTCGTCAATCGAACGTTCGACCGCTTCCGGGATTGGTACGGAAGTCATCTCGATCGCACGCTGAATGCGCGGCCGGCCGTCTACATTTTTTGGGCGGGCATTTCGCTCCTCGCGGTCCTTATGTTCGCGACCATTCCGAAACTTGGGACGAAGGAATTGGCGCCGAAAGAGGATCAGGGGGTGATCTTTGGAATCATCACCGCTCCGGCGAACGCAACCATCGACGACACGATCCGTTACGCGGATGCTGCCGGAAAAGTCTTTCAGGACATCCCGGACACGCGGTTCACGTTTCAACTTACATTCCCGGACAACGGCTTCGGCGGAATGGTTTTGAAGCCGTGGGGCGTTCGCAAAACGCCAACCAAGGCCTACCTGCCGGAAATCCAGGCAAAACTGGGCGCGATTCCCGGCATCCAGATGTTTCCGATCATGCCTTCGGCGCTTCCGGGCGCGGATAATTTTCCAGTCAGCTTCGTGATCACCTCGACCGCCGACCAGGAACGCATTCTCGAATTCGCGAAACAGATTTTCGCGAAAGCCATGCAGGCGCATATTTTCCAATTCGGCGACATCGATACGAAAATCGACCAGCCTCAGGCGCAGATCAATTTCGATCACGATAAAGTGGCGGCGCTCGGTCTCGACATGCAGCAAGTGGGCGCCGATATCTCGGCCAGTATTGGCGGCAATTATGTCAACCGGTTCAACATCGAAGGGCGCAGTTACAAAGTAATTCCGCAAATAAAGCGCGTCGATCGCTTGAATCCTGAGCAGTTGAAAAATATTTACGTCAGCGGACCGAACAACCAACTCATCCCCCTGAGCACGGTCGCTTCCATCAACCACAAAACCGTCGCGCGTTCGCTCAATCGCATGCAACAACTCAACGCGGTCACCATCAACGGGGTGCCGGCCGTTTCGCTCGATGCTGCTCTGAAATTTCTGGAGAACGAGGCGCGTAACGTCCTTCCGAAAGGTTACGTGCTCGATTACACGGGCGAGTCGCGCCAGTTGCGCACCGAAGGCAGCAAGTTTCTCGGAGTATTTTTGCTTTCGCTCGTGCTGATCTTTCTCGTCCTGGCCGCGCAGTTCAACAGCTTCCGCGACCCGTTCATTATTCTGTTGGGGTCGGTCCCGCTCGCCATGTTCGGCGCGGGTCTCTTCATGTTTTTGAAAATACCGTTCGGCCAATTCTTCACGGATAAGTGGACGACGTCGTTCAACATCTACTCGCAAGTCGGTCTCGTCACGCTGGTCGGTCTGGTTTCGAAAAACGGAATCCTGATTGTCCAGTTCGCGAACCAGTTGCAACGGGACGGTTTGGAGAAACTAGCCGCCGTCGCGCAGGCCGCGCGCATTCGTTTGCGCCCGATCATGATGACGAGCGTCGCGACTGTCGCCGGTCACTTTCCCCTGACGCTCGTCACGGGCGCCGGCGCTGCGGCACGAAATTCAATCGGTCTCGTGCTCGTCGGCGGAATGACGATCGGAACGATTTTCACTCTGTTCATCGTGCCGTCGCTCTACATGCTCATAGCGAAAACGCATCACGAAAAATCGCTGATGGATCCGGACTTGGAGGGTGTCGCCGAAGATGTCGATCTGACGCCAGAACCCGAGCCCGCGCTCGCGCGCGATGGAAACGGTAACGGCTGGAAGAAGGCGTGACACTGGGCGGGCACATTCGACGCGAGTTGTAGCCACGGTGCTCTGTCGCCGTGCTGCTCGCGAAAACGCCCCGACACAGCGGGGCGGCTACAGCATTACAGATCGCAGTGGAAATAGGAGAAAAAATGAAAAGCCTCAGTGAGGCACTGCTCACTGAGGCTTTGATTTTCTCCCGATCTTTAGGCGGCTCGCTGTTGGCGCGGGGACGGTTGTTGTACAGCACTGAACTCAAGAACATCCTCGGAGATTTTGGTAATCGCCCAGGGTTCCGGAGTGGTCTGCAGGAGCACATTGGCTTCCATGATCTTGCGACCGACTGGGCGCAATGATTTAATGGAGAAGCCTTCCGCTGCCGTTACAATGTAGCCTTGGCCACCTTGCTGGCAAAAGAATGTGCCGCTGTCTCCGCGTAACGCTTCTGCCAAGTCAGGATGTTGGATTGTCCCATTTAGTGGTAGTTTCGTTTGCATGGATTAGACACTCGCGTAATGCTGGATGAGCGCCAGGTAACTTAGGTTGCCTTTTTTATTTTCCGATTGTTGAACATTTTCGGAACGTCGCGCTGTCTAACGCTGAGACAACGAAGCGGCGATTGCGCAACAGCGGGGGGAGACGTGCAGCGATCGAAGAAAAATCTCAGAGCGGCGAATAACTTAGAACCGGTAATCGATCCGGCATTGGAAGGGCCTTTGCTCAGCCTGCACCGCGCCATGGACGTCAATTCATTTTGGAAGGCCGTGCAACAGGTGCTCTCCGCTGCAATGCCAAATCGCGTGATCGGCCTCACTCTGCAGCACACTCCAATCTTGCCGCTGATCGCGAGATGGACACAACCGATGCCCCAGGGCTTTTTCGCTGCGGAACCTCTCCAAAGTTACGTCGTCAGACGACCGCGCCAAAAGTTCGTGCGGATTCGCGATCTCTTTTCCAATCGGCGCAGCTTCATAAAATCGGCCTTTTACCGCCGTTACATGGCGCCTCAAAAATGTGTGCATGGCCTCTGCCTCTTTTTTTGGAAACGCCAGAGGCTTGTTTGTATGATCGCAATTATGCGCACTGCGGCCCAGGGCGCTGTGTCACCGGCGGAGATGAAGTTGCTTCGGCAGCTTTACCCCCAGTTTCTCGCTGTCCTTCGCAGGCTCGAGTCGCTCGAACGCCAACGATCAGTTTTAATTGGTCTGGAAGAGTTCGTCGGCCGGTTGCCTTTGCCGACGACTATTTTGCGCTGGGACCTAAGGCTGATTTATCAAAACAGGGCTGCGCGCGACTTCTGCAACGTGTGGGAAAAAGGGCCGGAGGAAGCGCGAATGACAAAGGCCCGGTCGCCGATTCCGTCCGAGATATTGGATCGATGCCGCGTGCTCAAACAGCAATGGACGCGCACGCGACGCACCAACGCACCGCAAGCGGGCTGCCAAGAAGAACAGGTGCATCATCCGCGAAGGCCGCACTTGCGAGCGACGATTCACTTGAAGCAGCTCAAGTTGGCTGGTGTAGCGCGGCCGCATTTTCTTATCCAGTGCGAAAATTTGCGCCGTCACGCTGCTTCGGGCGCCGCGCCAGAGAACTCCCGTTTGCCGCATTTAGCCCAACTCACGGGCCGCGAACAGGAAGTTGCCGGGCTTGTTTGCGATGGGCGGAGCAACCAGGAGATCGCCGAAAACGCCCGGTTGAGTGTGCCAATGGTGAAAAAGCACCTTCATGCGGTCTTCCGCAAACTCGAAGTCCCCAGCCGCAGCCGGCTTATGACGCTGATGCGTTGAATCGCGCACCGCGCCAGACTTAACCGCGGATTACCCGCCGCGGCGGGCAGGCTGCGGATAGCGCAGATAGCAGCACAGGTGGATCGATTGCCACGGATTTACACAGATGGAACACAGATGGGGAACGAGAAGATTCCACCGCCGTAGGTGCCGCCTTGCCAGCGGCACGCGCGCTTCATATAACAAAGCAGCTACAATTCTTTATCTGTGTAAATCCGTGTTTATCCGTGGCTAAATGCGAGTCCTGTTTGCAATCGGCAACTCCGACTGCACTCGCGAGCACGCGAAAACTTTCGGTGTCGAAAACCGGGATTAGCCAATCCGCAACTGACATCTGGATTTTTTTCTTTAGCATTCTAAAATCTGATCTCTGACTGCTGACTTCTGTCCTCTGAAAACTGTTCCCGTAGTTCAACGGATAGAACGGAGGTTTCCTAAGGCCAAAACGGCATTTTTGCTGGACTTCGCTAGTGTCATCAGCAGTGAACAAATGACTGGCTTCAAACGTGTTGAATAATTGTTACGATCATCCCAGCTAATCAGGAATCTGCCCATTTTTAGTCCGTCGGGTGACACAACGGGTGACACAATAAACCGAATCACACGAAAACGCTCCCGTTTTACCATTTGATCTCGCCGTTCGTGTTTGCGATAACGTCAACATGAAACCCAGAATCGCCGCTATTTGCGCAATCGTAGCCTTCGCGATCTGTGGTGGCCGCGCGTCGGCTCAGTTTCCCGACTGTGCACACATCAGCATCGAAGCACAAGGACAGTGCGAGGCTGGAAATTTCGAGGTGTACATCGTGAACGATCGCACGGATGGACAAGTCACGGTCACCATTCACAGCGCACTCTTAGATTTCCCACCTGGCGTTACCACATCCTCGGACTGGGCGCTCACGCTTGCAGCCGGCGAGCGACAAAAGCTCGGGTGTCTTCTTTTCGCACCGCAGCCGCGATACACATGGGATCTTGTAGACTGTCAGCCACTTTGATGGCCGCCCCCCTGCATAGTCCTTCCGTTCCTCACGACGAGAACACCTTTTTGGCATTGCCCAGAAAAGGTGTAGCCAAAAAATCTAGGCGGGAACAGTTCGAGTCGAATTACGAAATATCGCCTTTTGCGATCAGCGCTTTGCTAAAACTAAAACGGCATTTCCTCCGGAATCCTCCTGTCTTCTCCGCTCTCCTCAATTCCCAATCCGCCAGGCAATTGTGTCGAATCGGCCTTCCTCCCACGTTCTCATACGTCATCGTATCTCTTACCGCAGACTTACCTTTTTGACTTACCTTTTCGCGCAGCCGCGACCCCGTTCGAACTGCGATTTCCTAATTCGAAAAGAGGCCTCTTCGACAGCGGCTTACAAAGCCCGTTGGATTCCGCTTCCTAAATGCCGAACAATTCGGCACAATTCTCGCATGATTCCGCTTTTTTCGCGCTCCTCCCAGCTAAGCAGCGGATTAGACGGAACAATTCCGTACAATACTAGGTTCTCGCATCCAATTCACCATAAGACATGAATACGACCCTACCACCAAAGCTCCTAGCATTCGTTCTAAGTCTGATGCTTCCGGCTGTCGCCGCAGCTCAAACTTCCCAGTTAGCGGACGACTACAACAGCCGTGGCCTTGCCAAAGAAACCAAGGGCGATCACGACGGCGCCATCGCCGACTACAATCGCGCCATTGAACTCGATCCGAAACAGTCCAGGGCCTACAGGAACCGCGGCTTTGCCAAACAAGCCAAGGGCGATCACGACGGCGCCGTCGCCGACTACAATCGCGCCTTTGAACTCAATCCGAAACTCGCTGAAGGTGCCTACAGCACCCGTGCCCTTGCCAAAGAAGCCAAGGGCGATCACGACGGCGCCATCGCCGAGTACAATCGTGCCCTTGAATTCGATCCGAAAGCCGCCACTTTTTACAGCGGCCGTGGCCTTGCCAAACAAGCCAAGGGCGATCTGGACGGCGCCATCGCCGACTACAATCGCGCCATTGAACTCGATCCGAAACAGCGCACGGCCTATATGAACCGCGGCTTTGCCAAAGAAGCCAAGGGCGATGTGGACAGCGCCATCGCCGACTACAATCGCGCCATTGAACTCGATCCGAAACTCGCCGCGATCGACTACAACAACCATGGAATTACCAAAGAAGGCAAGGGCGATCACGACGGCGCCATCGCCGACTACACCCGCGCCATTGAACTCGATCCGGAACTCCCAGCCAAGCAACCGTGGCCTTGCCAAAGAAGCCAAGGGCGATCACGACGGCGCCATCGCCGACTACAGTCGCGCCATTGAACTCGATCCCGGAAACCACATTTTTTACTACCTCCGTGGCCTTGCCAAAGAAGCCAAGGGCGATCTGGACGGCACCATCGCCGACTACAATCGCGCCGTTGAACTCTGTCCGAAACAACCCAAGGCCTACGTGAACCGCGGCTTTGCAAAACAAGCCAAGGGCGATGTGGACGGCGCCATCGCCGACTACAATCGCGCTGTTGAACTCGCTGCGAAGCTCACCATTTTTTGCGTGGACGGCACCATCGCCGACTACAATCGCGCCATTGAACTCGATCCGAAACAACCCAGGGCCTACATAAACCGCGGCTTTGCCAAACAAGCCAAGGGCGATGTGGACGGCGCCACCGTCGACTACAACCGCGCATTGGAACTCGCTGCGAAGCTCGCCAAACCCTAGGTCAACCGCGCGGATCGGTCACGTTGACCTTCTGATCAAGAGTAAAAGTCCCGACGTTCGACTTTCGAGAAGAACGGAGATTTGCTAAATCCAAAACGGCATTTCGTCCCGAATCCTCCCATCGTATCCCCTCTCCTCAATTCCAAGCCCGCGAGGAAATTGCACCGAATCGCCGTCCTCCAGCCTTCTCTTACGTCATCTTATTTCAAGCCGCAGACTTACCTTTTTGACTTAGCTTTTCGCGCATAACAGAGCCCCGTTGTTTGGATCTTAAGGGCTAACGAAACAGATTAGACCCATCGGGCAAAACATCCGCTGGATCGTCATGTCCGACGTGCAGTGATGCTGTAACCGAATGACGAGCGTCAAATCTCTTAAGCGATTCGAAAACTGAATACTGGTTATAGAGATCATTTAGATCAATCGCAAGCGAATCAGGACTGGTCCAGCGAATCAGTGGTGTCGCATACCCTGAGTAAACGAGATAACGTCGGCCGCGCCACGGATAAGTGTAAAGAACGCGTGTGCCTTTGGGCCGGTCAGCCGGGGCCGAACTGTGTGGAAAGACATAGATGTGGTAGAAGAAATCATCGAATGCAGCCTTGTCGCCACGAAGCACGATAAGATCGTAGCGGCCATCCGGGGAAGGCAGCCGCAGAACCCAATCGTATGCCGGCCAGAAGATTGATAATCTGTACGCTGCGATTGCGAGTGCGATGACAGCACAGGCTACGACTATAGCGAACCACTTGAGCATCGCGGTGCTCAACAAGTCCGCAATAACTCCAGCTGTGATCGGAGGCAGGACGAAAAAGATCAACATCATGATGTTGATCTCGTAGTGATCGTTGATGTAAACCCGCAGGCTGAAATATCCAACAATGACGCAGATGGCAGACACAACAATGAGAGCTGCCAACGTGAGAAGAACAGTGCGGAGTCGGGATACCTTGCGAGTGACGACGAACCACTCGAGCACAAGCGCGGCTCCGATGCTCAGAATGATCAATCCGAGGAAGGCCACCATACATCTAACGAGATAGAGATAAGCCACGGCAGGGTGCTGTGGCAAGATTGCTCGCGCTCACATTATCAGGGGCCGGTGGCTTCATCGATTGGTTAGGCCTTCACCGGCCGCTGCGAGAAGTGAACGGGACACGCAAGTGGCACGACGCGGGACGACCATGTTTGGTTCCAGGCTGAAAGAGCCACCCGCGCATGGCTACGATAGAGCGACTCGCGAAATACGGAGAATTGGTTGTCAAAACCTCGAAGTCGCGTGTGTGTCCGGTCTCGTCCACGGTAAACCTGATCTCGGCGTAGCGCAGACGTAGGCGACTGGTCGGGTATATGGGAGCCAGGCCCCTAATGAATTTGGGGGGCACGTCGCACTCAGATGAGTGGCCACTGGCGTGCATCTGGTTTGGCGGTATCGGCGACCCCGCGCGCGTCTCGGTGGGAGGCAGCGGCTCTGCCGCTTGTATCTGACGCACCGTTGCGTACGCCATTACGATGAGAGCTAGAGCGAGAAAGCGCATGGCCTAACGAGAATTAGATTGCATCTTGCAGTCTATCTCCGGGCGCTCCCTCGTGTAACTCCAAAGAAGGCTGCAGCAGATTGAACAGCCATGAAACCGCGTTTCTTTCACAGCCAAAAATTACTACATCGTCTCGGAACCAAAGACGAACACCTTTTTGGCATTGCCCAACAAAGCTGTAGCCAAAAAATCTAGGCGGGAACAGTTCTGTCTCTAGTCTATGTACTTACAGTGCTAGCTCTGCCACTGGTCTTCCCTCCTCAGTTTTTTATTTTTCAGGAAGTATTGCAGATCTAGGATGGCCTCGTCGGTTTCTTTGCTCCTCTTCAGGTCGTTGTCCTTAATGAATTTTTCAAAGTCTCGAATGCTATCCATTTTTCCGTCATCCAAGCCTTCAAATAGTCCTTTTTTTTCCGGATTAGAGTTCAGAAGGCTTCGCAGCACGTTCCTTATATGATCGCTGCCGACCCGCTCGTATATCGTGGAACAAGCAACTTCGATTTCTTCTTTGGAGGCACCCAATTTTCTTAAGTTGTCTTCAATCTTTTCAACTCTTTCCAACTTATGTTTCAGCGGGATGTACTGCAGCATACGGCCTGAGACAGCCATTTCGTCCACGATCGGGCTACTTAGTGATAGCCCCAATTCCTTTAGTTGCTCAATTGCAGCGTATGCTTTTTCCACCGCTGTGCGCAGTTTCGCCTGGAAAAAGCCCGCGCTAAAACTCTCTATCTTATCCAGATTCGCAAATGCCAGCGCCACGCAAATTGAACCTGCCACAACGAGTACAGGTCCCTTGGGGGTCCCAAAGATAACCAGCAATGCTGGAACCATTACGAGCGCCAAAATGAGTTTTTGAGTCCAGTCATTCATCGCATTTCTCCTACTGCTTCGCTATTCGAAAAACTTTGAAACACCTTTTTGGCATTGCCTAGAGAAGGTGTAGCAAAAAAATCTAGGCGGGAACAGTTTTCTTCTTGCGCTCGATTGGCGACCTAGAGCATTGACAGCATATCCCCGGCGGGAATGGAGCGAGTCGGGAGACCGCGACATGGACTTAGCCCCGCAGGGGTGAGCGAACGGGAGTGAACGAATCAATCGAAGCGAGTGTGCGTTAATTTCCCGAAGAGTCTGATGCGCACCGGGTCACGCAATCTATCCCCGGCGGGAATGGAGCCGATGGGAATCGAGCGACATAGACGAAGCCCGAAGGGTGAGCGAGCGGGAGCGAGCGAATCAATCGAAGCCCACGCTCACGCACGTTTCTATTGAGTCTCAGACACGCAAAATCATGGAAAGCGTCCCCGGCGGGAATCGAACCCACATCTAAGGTTTAGGAAACCCTTGTTCTATCCGTTGAACTACGGGGACATTTCAGAAGTCAGTTATCAGATATCAGAGGTCAGATTTCAAATTCGGAGTGCTGACATCAGTTTGCTCTTCCGAGCGTCATCTCGAAATGATTAACTCTTGCGAATGACCGAAAACCAAATCGAGTCTGCCGGAGGAATTCGCGGGACCCGTCGATGGCGTTATTTGATCGACATCGTCGCACTCGTGGCGGTGACGTTTCTCCTCGACGCCGTTGCGGGTGCTTTTATTCGTGCGCCGACCAGTTTGCAGAGGGAATTATTTGTGTTCGACGCGATTGGGAAAATGCTGCTGGTCGGAGTTGCGTGGGGATTGATCCGGTTACGTGGCGAGACATTGGCCGATATCGGGCTGAAACGGCCGGCGAGTTGGATGCGCACGTTCATGATCGGTATTGGGCTGGCCGCCATTGTTTTCATCGCCATGTATCTGTCGGAAAAGGCAGGGTTTCGCCGTGATCTCAGCAAGTTCAAGGATGTGCAGGGAAATCTGGAGCTCACTCTTTTCGGCGTTTTCTATGCATTTATCGGAGCAGGCTTTTACGAGGAATTCATGTTTCGCGGATTTCTCATGCAGGGCCTGGCCATGCTATTCGGTGCCAGCCGCGGTGCTTGGATCGCCGCCTGTATTGTGCAAGGCATTCTTTTCGGCGCAGCGCACGCTTATCAGAATCCACTTGGCATCGCGATCACCGGCACTCTGGGCGTTTTAATGGGACTGATCGTTCTCGCGTCAGGGCGCAATCTTTGGCCCGTGATCATCGGACACGGACTGTTCGACGCGAGTCGTTTCGTTTTGTTCTATTTCCAAGGTCCGCCGACTGGCTGATCGTTCCAGCCAACCGTCCCTTTCATCAGCGATTCAGCAGGCGCGGATCGAAGCGATATTCGATCGGCTTGCTAATTTTGATTCGATGAAAATCGGTATGCCTGGGATTTAACAAAAAGTTCATCTCGCTTGTGCTCAGCACGCTGGGAACCGCGAGGGCAACGGACTTTCCCCGGCGGATCCATTCGTCGCCGATTTGCATCGTTTCGAACGTCGGCGGTTCTGCATTCCAACGCGTCGGCAGATTCTTAAGCGGAAAATATTCGGTGAGTTTATCCTCCCACTCGAGCTGGAAAGATAGGTATCGCTCGGTCGGAGGCAGCGGCATTGTGTGGACGAACAATTCCAGCGCTGCGAGCGATTCGTGTTCGCTTAAGTAAACTACTGCGGTGCCTCGCGAGTTCCAGCGGCCGCCGTAGACGCGACCGCCTTCGCCCGTGAATGCGCTGTGAACGCGTGCCGCGCGAACAATTCGCCACGCCGACGGCATCAGGTATAAACGCTGTATTTGATCCGGCCCAGCAAATCGTCCACTTCCCGCGCGCCAACTTCCGTTTCTGCGTAATCGAGCGGAATAGCGCCGCCAAGCCCGCGCTGCGGAAACTTCAACCAAGCCCGCGCTCTTTCGATGTCGCCAAACACATTTGTGGCATGCTCAAGCAATCGCGAAAGGCGCATCACCTTGTCGGATTCATCAGGCGACAGCCGCCCCGCCGCTTTGCGCCGCTGCAGAGTGGATCGTGAGATCGAGAGTTTTGCTGCAAGCTGCTCAAACGGCAGGTCGATGCTGTTTTGCAAGGTCTCTAGCTCGGAGAAACGCAGCCCCTTCTGAATTTTCCGAATCAGTTCGGTGGGATGCTTTGCTTTCGCCATGAGCGTTTTCTTTTCCAGTGTCGCCGTTTTCATAGCCCCGCTCTTCATTCAATTGACACAATTTAATGTATCAATTGGGCGAAGTCAATACACCTTCGTGAATACGTTGTAGGGCAAGCGCACCGCTTGCCAAGTCTATCCACGGACAAGCGAAGCGCATGCCCCACAAGTCGGATGGTGCACGAGTGCTGGATATTTCCCGCACTTTCAGGCGGCGATCTGGCCCAGGACAGTGCGCAGCTCGTGAAAGTCCACCGGCTTGGCGAGATGGAAATCGAATCCCGCCTCCCTGCCGCGCTCGATGTCTTCAGTCGCGGCAAAGCCACTGAGCGCCACGGCTTTAACGGGTCGTTTCCGTTTGGCTTCGGCAATGACGTCGTACCCACTCCCGTCCGGCAGAGCAATGTCACACAAAACGACATCGAACTCTTTCGAGTCGATCATGTTCATCGCGTTCTGCGCGCCATCAGCCACAGAAATTTCGTGGCCGAAATGACTGAGAAGATGGGACAACGCTTCCAGTGTCTCGCTGTGATCCTCCACCACCAGAATACGCAAACTCTTGCCTGAATTATATGAATCCCTGGTTCGCTCGTCGCTCATGCTCACCCCGTCCCCGCGAAGCCCTATAACCCGATTTTACGCCGCGTCCAGATGGAATTTCGCCGGCGCAAAAACGAAATTGCGCCATGGGTCGCCTCGCCCTTTGAAAGGGAGAGGGGAGGTGAGGGTTGCCTTTGGACGACTCTGTCTGCGGCTCTAAGAACCCCTCACCTTAGTCCTCTCCCCTTCTCCAAGGGGAGAGGCGAGAGAGCGACATCGCGCGTTCATTCTTGCCGGTTTAGTTGAGCCATTCATTTTGGCCTCCTTCCCGAACACCCGACGATCAACGAACGCTAGTACGAAATTTCAGAGCTGGAAAAATGTTTGCAGCCGATGCAGGAAAGTCGCCGTGTATTGGCGTTGCTTTAAGACGTGTTCGTCCGTGCGGGTGACTTCTTTCAGGATTCCTTCGGTTTCCATTTTTCGCTGGGCAAGCAGCTCGCTCAGTTGAACGAGGCACCCGGGCTCGCTCTGCAGCACTTCCGCCATGGTGGGTTTGCCGATTTCCATCACGTAGCAGTCCCGATCCGCGCGCACAGTGGCGCTACGCGGTTCGCCGGTGAGCAGCGACATTTCTCCGAAGCAATCGCCCGAGTTCAGCGTGGCTACTTGGATTGTCGATCCATTTTTTGAGACCAAAACATTCGCTTCGCCGCGCAGCAGCACGAACATCGAATCACCCGGGGAGCCTTCCTCGATCACCGGTTCGCCGCGACCGAAAATGTTGAGGCGCGCCTGCTTGATCAGATGGTCGAGTTGTTCGTCGGAAAGACACTCGAAGAGTGGTTCGCCACGCAGAATCGACAATGCCTCGGCTTGATCGTCCTGAATGGGAGGCGCCGCTTTGCGCTCGACGTGCAACGTGCGGATCGGGAAGGGAATGGTGATGCCCTGGCGCTTGAGTTCGTACCAAACATTCGTGCGAACGGCGTCGTTGGTCTCATTGATCCTGGAGTGATTTCCCATGTAGTACTTGATCTCGTAGATCACGGCGTGATCGGCAAAATCGACCAGGAAAATTTTTGTCTTTGGCTGTGCCAGAACGTTTTTAGCCGTAGAGGCTGCCCGGTACAATGCATCCTTTACCAGACTGGGTGGGTTTTTATATTCAACTCCAACGCGGATCCGCATCGCGTGGACCTCCGTCGGATAGTGGAGATTCACGATCTCGCGGCTCACCATCTGGTTGTTCGGGATATCGAGATAAATGTTGTCGTTGGTGCGCAGTCGCGTCGAACGCCAGTTAATCTCCATCACTTCGGCGAACCGCTCGCCTACTTGTAACCAGTCGCCGACCTTATAAGGCCGGTTAATTTGGATCGCTATGCCGCCAATGATCCCGGCGAAAAGATTCTGTCCAGCGAAGCCGACGACGATTGCGATCACCCCCGAGCCCGCGAGCAGTCCCTTTAGTTGAGTTTCGGCATGGTAGCCGTAGCTCAGGACAACTAGCAGTACGATCAAAAAAATGATGCCGGCGACAACCTCACGCAGAAAATGTGGGATCGGTGTCTGCCGTTTCTTTTCGAAATAGAAATCCCAAACGTAGCGATTAATCAGCGCAACAACCAACGCCGTGCTCAACAAGATCACTGCCGCGCCCACATGGTACCGCCAGGACGCATGAACTCCGTACACGGCGATTGCGGCATAAAAGGCGAGCGTCAAACAGAAGAGTCGGAAGAAGAGGCCGAGCGGCACACCAGCGCGACGTTTTAAAAAGCGGCCAATGCCGACGGCGATAAAGAACGTCCCGATAAACACGATCACGGTCATCGCGTCTCGCTGTGCTTCAGAAACGGCGTCGAACATCAAGGGCGAAATATATCAGAAAGCAGTTCGCTTGAAAGTTTTCTCGTAAAAACCCGCAAAGCAGAGCTGTAGGGCGGGCGCTCCACCTGCCGATCTGGAATGGCAAGCAGCGGGGTTGCCCTACAATTACTTCGTCGGCGCGAGGATCAGCCACGCCCAGCCGGCAAGGAAACAAAGCCCCCCGATCGGAGTGACAGGGCCGAGCCAGTCCCGCGCCTGCGGGATCAGCGCCATCAAATAGAGGCTTCCGCTGAAAAGGAGAATCCCGGCAAAGAGCAGCCACCACGCGCCCCGATTCATCGCGCCGTAAAGCGCGAGAACTAGCAGCGCGATCGCGTGAATAAAATGATAAAGGACGGCTTTGTTCCAGACATCCAACATGCCACGCAGTTCGAGAGTCGATTTCAGACTGTGCGCTCCGAACGCTCCCAGTGCTACGGCCAGAAAACAGAGCGCGGCTGCAATCCGAAACAACGAAATCGACATTTTGCTATTT
Organism: uncultured Verrucomicrobiae bacterium; assembly: GCA_963725505.1. Lineage (GTDB taxonomy): Bacteria > Verrucomicrobiota > Verrucomicrobiia > Chthoniobacterales > UBA10450 > Udaeobacter. The sequence goes on from CAVRYN010000005.1 coordinate 443,759, forward strand.
CCAGCGACTTCGGCGCATCTCCAACTGCTTTTTTAAATCGTTCAATGCTGATTGTCGGCTTTGCCGAATCGTTTTCACGTAGAAAATCGTTCCGGCGACGCCGAAGGCCGCCGCTCCGAGAAAATTTAGTGCCGGCCCAAGTTTCCACAGATACGCGCCAAGGATTGCGCCGGTGCTAACGATCAAATCGCGAACAAGATAGTACGTGCCGACCATTTGACCGCGTCGCTCGGAGTCGCTGTATCCGATGATGAGCGCCTTGCGTGATGTATCTCCAAACTCCTTCAAGCCGCGAATCACAAATGCGATGACCAACGCTGAAAAACTTCGCGACATCAGCAAACTGATTGGAAAAAGCGTGAACATGATGAAGGTCACGATGACGAAAGGCTCGCGCCCATGCCGATCCGCATAGTGCGAGGCGGGAATGATGCATACCGTAGCGGCGAGCATTTCTATGGCGATTAGGATGCCCACTTGTCGGCCGCTAACGCCGATGTAATCCATCGCAAAAATTACCACCCAGGCGTAGGGCACTCGTTCGCAAAAGCGAATCAAGATGTCGCCCAAAAGCAGGCGCCTCAGCGGCGAACTGAATTCGCGAAAGCTTCGCCAGAGATTCCACTGCTCCGGCTCCGGGGCGGTCGCGGCGACTCGCGCTTCGTCATTCGTTTCTTCGCGCAATTGCCGTTGCACTAAAATTGTGACCGCTGAGAGAAAGATCGAGACGACGAGCGCGATGCGCACGCCGTTGATGATTCCGAACCGGTCGATCAACATTCCGCCAAAAATTGGCGCAATCATGATCGGCAACCGTTTGATTACGGATTGAACGCCCACACCCATGGAGTGGCGATTTGCTTCGAGCGCTGCTCCGACCAGGGAAAATGTCGCAGGCAGGGAAAAACAAGTCCACGAAAGGAACAGAAACATTCCGGCGATCACTGCGGCCCAATGCGGAACAAGGAGGACCAGCGCATAGCCGGCGATTGAGACTACGTTGAAGATGATGAACGCGCGGCGATGTCCCCAAACGTCCACAAGGACTCCGCCGGGGTACGCGTAGATCGCGCCGAGCAAAGTGCGCAGCGCATCGTAAAGACCAATCACAAAAACCGTTGCACCGACCGCTAGCAGGTACTTCGGCACAAAACGCATCCAAAGTTCTTCGCCCGCGCCGATCACAAAAATGGCGATGAGCAGGATGACAAGATTGCGTTTGAGTCCGAAGAAATCCGCGAACTGCCGCTTCCGATTTACGCTTGGCTCATCTGGCGTTTGCATTCCGCTCTTCATAAGACGCGATTTACCAACGCGGAATGGAACTTTTGAAAAGCGCCTCCTGCACTATGTCTGCCTTCTGTAGCGGCGGTCTCTGACCGTCGCGCTATGCAATGTGCTAGACTCCTTTCCATGCCCGAACGCCTAAAGCGCCTTGATATTGTTTATCAACATTCACCGATCTATTTCGTCACTGCGTGTGCGGCAAACCGGCGAAAGCTGTTGGCAAACGAAGCAATTCATAACGTATTTAAGGCCTTTGCTCAGTGCGCTCCAAATTATGGAGCGTGGATCGGCGCGTACGTCTTCATGCCTGATCATATCCATCTCTTTGTCGCGATTGATGACAAGCGGCTTAGCTTGTCTGTTTGGATGAAATCGCTAAAAGGCACGCTTTCTTCCAAGCTTCGCGAGCAGGGCATCGCTTCCCCATATTGGCAGAAGGGGTTCTTCGATCATGTGCTGCGGAGCGGCGATTCGTATTCACAGAAATGGAATTATGTGAGGGAGAATCCTGTCCGAGCGGGTCTGGCGGCGTGTTGGAACGAATGGTCGTATCTCGGTGAGATATTTGATCTCGAATTTCACAACGCGCGCTTTTGAGCAGAAGCGCGACAGTCAGAGACTGCCGCTACAGCAAAAGCGCCTACCATTAGCTCACCTGGCGTTTGCATTCCGCGTAAAGGGCGTCGTAAACGGCGAATTCGCGCTCGAGAATTTCTTGATCGCTCAGTCCGAGCGCGCCGAAACCGCTGGCGATCCAGCGCAAACCTTCTCCGGCTGCGTGCGGATTGTGTGGGTGCGAGTCGGCCGCGCGAACGATTTCACCCAGCAACACGAGCGCCGGATTAGTGAGCTCATATTTTTTCATGATCGAATTGAACGAAACGTCTTCGCCATGATGCCCGAGCTCGCAATTCGGGACGTCGAACACGATTCCGTCATCGACCTTTGTCCAATCGGTGTCGTGCGGAAGGAAGATAAACTCCGCATCTTGGTCGATGAATTTTTTGATAAGCCACGGACAGGCGACTCGGTCCACTTTAATTTTCTCGCGAGTGATCCATTTCATGCGGTTTGCTGGCGGTTGTAGGGCGTCTGTATCAGACGCCACACTCTACGTCATCGGCGTTTCACAGAAACGCCCTACAATAAATCTGGTGTGTTGGATATTGAGGGTTGGATGCTGGACATCTGCGGGTTAATCTCGACGAGTGGCAGCTTGGTTCTGGTATGCGGTCGTCGCCGCCATTCTCTATGGCGCCCATCAAATCTTTACACGACTTGCGGCGGAGCGCATCGGCGAAGGTCTGGGCGGATTTGTCGTTGAAGCCAGCGCCGCGTTATCGATTCTAATCTATCTCGCGTTTCTCTGGCTTAGTGGACGTTGGAGCCAGAAATTCAGTATGCCCGGTTTTAATTACTCGCTGCTCACCGGCATCTGTGTGGGCGCTGGTACCATCGCGTTCTTTTTACTTTTTCAAAAGGGCGGCCCACTGTCTTCTGTTCCGGCCATTCTGGCGGGCGGCGCAGCAATCATGGCAATCGCCGGCATTCTTTTCTTTCGCGAACCACCATCGTGGCAAAGAATCGCCGGTGTTGCGTTCGCGATCGTGGGTTTGTTTTTGCTGCGCAAATAGAAATCCATCCCGCGTTCATTTCGTAAACGGCCTTTTGACAGGGCAGCAGCGATTGTAGATTACAAGCTCAAGATGCGCGCCGCGTGGCAAAAATTCGTTGCGGACCGCGGCTAACCGAACGCAAACCAATGCCCACGCGTGATTCAAATCTCGACGCGCTCGCCATTAAGGTTCCGCAGGTAACGCTTCTCTTCTGGATCATTAAGATCCTGGCGACCACGCTAGGCGAAACCGGCGGCGATGCCGTCACCATGTCCTGGCTTGGTGAAACTACGCCCGAAGCCAAAGCTGGCGGTTATTTGATCGGCACGGCGATTTTCGGCGTGATTTTCATAGCGGCAGTGCTTGTGCAAATCAGAGCGAAAAAATTTCACCCATTCCTCTACTGGCTAACGATCGTCGCAACGACGACGGTCGGCACCACACTGGCCGATTATTGCGACCAGATCGCTCGGCATTGGTTACACCGGCGGCTCGGCCATCTTACTGACCTGCGTCATTGGCTCGCTTCTGATCTGGCGTTGGTCGACCGGGAGCATATCTATCGAGACGGTGAATACACCGAAGGTCGAGGTGTTTTATTGGGTCACGATCATGTTCTCGCAGACGCTCGGTACGGCACTCGGCGATTGGGTCGCCGATACCAACGAAATGGGTTATACCGGGGCGGCCGCGGTCTTCGGTGGTTTACTTCTGGTGACCGCTCTTCTCTACTACTTCACCAGCATTTCACGCGTGATTTTATTTTGGGCTGCGTTCATCTTGACTCGCCCGCTCGGCGCCGTCGTCGGCGACTTTCTCGATAAGCCGCATGCGCAAGGAGGACTGGCTCTAAGCCGTTACACTGCATCGTTAGCGCTCCTGGTGGTAATTATCGCTTTAATTTTGATTTTCCCGCAGAAGCCGGCTTCGAAAGCGCATTGATGAAATCAGAAAAACATTTCGCTCAATAAACGAATTGCATGCCGAAATAGCCGATGAGCGCCGTTGGTTGATCAGGCGACCGGATCTCATGTCCCATCGATACGATCAGGATGTACGTCTCCGTGAATTCGTGGCGCAAACCGAAGTTCACCGTGAGCACGTCCCGGGTGAAATTCATTCGCGATGTGCCATGCAGCTCCGCCATCAGCATCGTTGGTTTCGCTACATCGAAATCCGCCGACAACTCCGTAAAGCCATTCGCTTCGGCCAACGGTGCTGGCAAGCGGCCCGAACTCGGCATCTGCGTGCCAGCGCCCGAACGTCTTCGCAGTTTGAAACGGAATTTGAAAACGCGTGCCGTCTTCAGCCAGACCACGGCGAACCGATGATTGGTCAATGTTAAAAATGACACGCGGAAACATCGACATGTCGAAGCCGCTCGTCGCCTCGTCGAGAAAACGCCATTTCACGGCCGCTTCCGTTACGCCCAGACCGCCAATCGGACCGTGATCGTTTCGTTTCAACAGCACTGGTGCCGTTTGGAGCGTGAGCTGAATGTGGTCGCCGACTCCGTAATTCAGATCAATCTCCGGTAAATCGTAGGACGTTTCGCCCGAACGGTGTTCAAACGCGATCGCGAAATTGTTTTCCCATTTTCCGTTTCCGGGCGTGCCGGGATCGTCCGTGATCATCGGTGGACCGCCTTGCGCAAAGGCAGCTCGCGCTGCGCAAGCGAGCAACGCCGCGATCGCTAATCGTCGCACGAACTAATGCTTCGCCGATTCGCTCGGGCCGTAAACCAAAAGCTTCAACGTGTTCGGCACAATCGTCGGCCGCGCGGGCGAAGCGCCCGGCGATGGCGAGGGCGGCGGCTGAAATTGCGCGGTCGGCAAATAAATTCGATGCGTTTTCGGGTCGATCGCCATGGTCCGCGCGCCGCGTTCGGTCTTCAATGTTTGAACGACGATCAATTTGTCCGGTGTTTCTTCTTTCGCGATCGTTGTTGTGCCTTCACCGCATGACGCGAACGCAAGCTGAGTCGTTTCGTCGAACGCACAACCGTCAACACCGGCGCCGATCGGCACTGTGGTAATGACTTTTCCGGTTTCGGTGTCGAGCATCACCATCATTTTGTTATGACAAGTGGCGAACAATCGGTGATGCGCCGCGTCCGACGCGATGCCGCTCGGTCCCTCGCCGGGAGCAAGCGGCCAGCGTGCGATCACTTCGTGTTTGGCCGTATCGATTACCGCCACTTCGTTTTTGTCCTCGATATTGCAGTAAATGCGGCCGGCGGTCTCATCTACCGCTGCAAATTCCGGACTGCCTCCGAGCGGAATTGTCGCAACAGCCTTCGCTTCTTTCGCGTCGATCACCGTCGCTGAATTTCCTTTGTGGTTGAAAATGTAAACTTCGCCGCGAAGCGGTTCGTAAACGAGGGCGTCAGGACTCTCGCCGGTATCGATTTTTGAAAACGTTTTCAACGTCTTCAAATCGACGACACTCGATTTGGACTCTTTTCCATTGGAGGAGAAGCCGCGTTGCAGCTCGGGCACTGCCACGAACCCGTGAACGCCCGGGGTGTCGGCAATTTCGCCGACGACAGCATTCTTGTTTAGATCGACAACGACGACTTTGGTCGCGTGCGAGAGATAGAGACGGCTCGCAGCCGAATCGATCGTCAAAATGTCCCAGCCGCCTTCGCCGCCGATCGGGATCTCGCTAAGAAACTGGTAAAGGTCATTTGCGTGTGCAGCGGCGCAGAAAAAAACCAAAGCGCAGCCAAGTGTCCATCGACGCATCGCATGCCACCTTCTTATGTGGACGCAATCAGCGCCAGCGCAGTTTTGACGTTTTCGGCGACGATTCGCGCGCTCGCGTGAGAACTGTAGCCGGGATCGCTGATCCCGGCAGCTTGCACGTGGTTGCCGTTTCACGGCATCCGGAGTCACCGACACCGGCTACAGTCGCGTACGCGCGTGAACGCGGCGAAGACGACATTAGATCGCGCCGCTCCGCCGCGCTTCACCCCTGATCGCGTTGAGCGCCTCGACAAGCTGCGAGCCAATCAACAACGCGGTTCACCTGGCGATTAGTATTTCTCGCCTTCTTTGTGCTCTTTCGACTCGTAGTGTTTCCTTAGCACCTTGCCGTTAGCATCGATTTCAACGCCAATTTCCTTGCCGTTCTTGTCGATGACGGCTTCATAGTTCGCGCCCTCCTTTTCCCAGCGGACGATTGTCCCGCCTTTGGCCTCTGCCTGGGCAGCCTGCTGCACTGCGGCAGGGACGTCAGAGCTATTGATGGTTTGTTCTTCGTGTTTTTCTTCGTTCGCTTGTGCAGCAATGCCGAACGCCAAGCCGGCGCTTACCGCTGCTACTGTGAATAGCTTTTTCGTTTTCATAATTGTTAAGCTTTGACTGTTAGCTTTTCAGTATTGTTCGAAACTGAGTGCTGATTGGCGTGGAAAAGACCAAAAAAATCGAAGCGTGAGCCGATCAGCTGCATGTCAGGCCGAACCCGACAAGCGAGCGCACTCCGCTTCGTAATCTTCAATTAATTTCAGGATTTTGGATTGAAATCCATCCTGCGCCCCATAGACCGCGCCGATACCTTCGGCAAACGCTTTTTGCTTGAGCTCGTCCTCAATCGTTAAGCTTAGCTCAGCGAGCTTTTCGATGTTCGCTCGCGAGTGAAACTCCAACTCCTTCAGCTTGGAAAGAACGGCCATGGATTTTTCCAAGTGCGTTGAATCTGGTGGTTGAGGTGGCTTTTCCGCCTCGGGCTTGGGCGCAGTGCTTTGCTCATCAGTGGCTGGTTTGGTTTTCTCGGTTTGTCCCTTTCTGGCCGGCTGCGGTGTGCCAGCGTGCTGAGGATGCTTGGCTTTGTGGTGCTTCTCTTGAGTGACTTTCTTCGCGTGCGCGATGTTGCGTGGGTCTCCCATCATCTTGTAGGCGGGTTTCACGCGTCCGGCGGCCGTATCTATGGCGCAAACACTCATAAACATGACGGTGTAGCCATGGCGCTGTGTCGCCGTGCTGGACGGAGCAACACCGCCAAAGCGCCTCGACATAGCGAGGCGGCTACAACATTCGCGCTCTAGCGCTTTCGCGAAAATTTCGCGCAATGCCAATCGCGCAGCGTGATACCCGCACATCCCGTGGACGCCGCCTCCCGGCGGGGTGGACGCCGAACATAAATAAACGCCGCGCAACGGCGTGCGGTAAGGCTTTGGACTGAGAATCGGTCGCGCAATCAATTGCATCAGGTTAGCAGCGCCACCGTTAATATCGCCACCAGCTAAATTCAGGTTCGATTTCTCCAAGTCGGCAGCGCCCATCGTGTGACGAGCGAGAATGCCATCGCGAAAACCGGGAGCGAATCGCTCGATTTGAGATTCAATGCGATCCGACATGTCGGTGTCGCAACCAAATGGAACGTGGCAATAGGCCCAGAGCGTATGCTGTCCGCGTGGTGCTCGAGTCTCATCAAACAGACTTTGCTGCGCGACAAGTGTAAACGGACGCTCGGGAATTCTTCCGCGCGCGACGTCGCGTTCGGCAGCAGCAATTTCGTCCATTGTGCCTCCGAGATGAATCGTACCGGCGCGACGGCAAGCTTCTGCTTTCCACGGAATCGGCTCACTCAGCGCATAGTCAATTTTGAAAATTCCGGGCCCGTGTCGAAACGATTCGAGTCGATGCCTGTACGCGAGTGGCAATTGCACGTGGGCGATGCGCAAAAATTCCCACACAGAAACATCCAGAAGAATCGCCCGCGATTTCGGCAGGCCGTTCAGATTTTCAACACGATGGTTGGTCTCGATTTTTCCACCGAGTTCACGCAGATAATTGGCGAGCGCATTTGCAATGGCTTGCGATCCGCCCCGCGGAATTGGCCAACCTACAGCATGTCCAGCCATTCCCAGGACCAGACCAAATGCGGATGAAGCGATCGATTCTAACGGCAAAAACGAATGCGCTGCAATTCCTCCAAACAATGCTCGGGCTGCGTCGTGCTTGAAAAGAATCTTCGCCAGCGAACTTGCCGGGCAAAGGGCCGGAATTCCAAACCGCGCCAGTGACAGACGGATGCTGCGGCAAATGCAACATCGGTTGCAGAAATTCGTTAGCCAGTTTTTCCCAGTTGCGCGCGAGCGGTTTCATCAGGCGCCGATAAGCGCGCGAATCGCCGCCGAGTTGTTCCGCCGTCAGATCGACGTCTCGATACAAGCAAGCTGCGGTGCCGTTATCGAGCGGATGTGCCAGCGGAATATCGGGTTGAATCCATTCAAGACCGAATCGTTCCAGCGAAAGTGTCTTAAAGAATGGCGAACCCGCAGCCAGCGGGTGAACTGCGGAACAAACGTCATGCACAAAGCCTGGTAACGTGAGTTCCGCTGAGCGCGCCCCGCCGCCAATTGTCGGGTTCGCTTCGCAGACGATTACCGAACATCCCGCGCGTGCCAGCGTGATCGCGGCGGCGAGACCATTCGGTCCCGAGCCAACAACAACTGCGTCGCATTCATCGGCCACGAATCATGCAGTAGAAGATTGAGCCGGTTTTTCCAACCAAATTGAGCCATCCGCTTTATTCCACCCGGAGACTTGACGATCCTTTGCGTGTGCAGGTATCAGTCATGCGTCCAGCCGCAATCCGCATTCCGCAATCCGCTGCCCTCCCCCTCCGTGCGGCACCGCAGCTAAGCTTTGATGACTAGATAGAACAACAGCGCTACGACAATGATCGGAATCGCGCAGACCATCAGCAGAACGTTATTGCGCGGTCCGCGCTCTGTTGGCACGAGATCATCCTTCACGATTCTTTGCTCAATCTGCTTCAAGTGTCGCAGCACGTGAACGAAGACGACGATCACCGCGACAAGCGCGATGCCGGCGACAATGCGAACCGGCAACAGCTCCGGTGCTGCGGCCAGGATCAAATCTGTCGGTTTAGTGAGAATCGTCACGACCACAACAAGTACGCGCCAAAAGAGAACGAGCAAGCCGGCGGCGCGGCTGCGCTCTGACTTCTGCCATCCTTGGCGCGCCGTAGTCCTTCGCACGAAGGCGGGTAGCCGGGAGCGGGGATCCCGGTCGTGCCCTGCGCTCTGTTCTTTCCATCGGAAAAAGTTTCGGCTAGCGCCTCATTCTTTTTCGCTCCTCACATAGCTAGATTTCTGCTATTCTCCGCGCTTCATGCAGAAGCCCGAAGATCGAGCCGCAGGAAGAGCGGCAGACTCTTGGCTGACTGTGGCCCGGTTCATCCAGAACCGTAAAAGTATCAACCTCTGGGTCGATCGAGGCATGGCCCTTCAGCAAGCGCGGCATGCCCTGATAGTGATACATCAATATTGATGTTGCCTTGAATGCAGTTCACGGTAGAGTTTTATGAAACAGATGCTGGGAAACGCCCGGTGCAAGAATTCCTCTTGAAACTCAAGGCCACAGATCCTGAGGACTTCGCCGCAGTGGCCGCAGGGTTGGAGAAGCTGCGCTACCGCCAGTATCACCGAGAGCCGCTCTCTAAGGCACTAAGTGACGGCCTGTTTGAACTGCGCCACGTGGGCAAGCTGAATACGCGTGTGCTGTGGTTTTTCAGGAAAGGCCGCCGCATCATCGCTGTTCACGGCGTCCGCAATAAGGGCCAGGCCGTCCCGAGGCGCGACATGGACACGGCGCGGGAGCGGATGCGTGACTGGATAAGAAGAAACGAGTAATGACCAAAACGAATTTTGATCTATTTCTGGAGGAACAACTCCGCGACCCGGATTTCGCCGAGCGCTTCAAGCGGGCGGGTGAGGCGTGGGACGTAGCCCTGCAACTCGCCGCTCTTCGCGAGCAGGCCGGTCTCTCGCAGGTGGAACTCGCGCGCAAACTAAGAACAACCCAGCAACAAATCAGCCGCCTCGAATCGCCCGGTTATGAAGGTCATTCACTCAGCATGCTGCGCCGGGTCGCCCGCGTCTTGAACGCTCACGTGCGCGTCATCTTCGAAAGCAACAAAAAAGCCTCCACTAGCCGCGTAGCTGAAGAACCGGCGAGATATCGAACCAAACGCAGGTCTAAAAAAAGCGCCTGATCAATTAAGACAGAATCCGAGACATTGTTATTCCATTTCCACCACTCGCCGAACAACAGGAAATCGTGCGCCGAGTGGAGGGCCTGTTCGCGCTGGCCGACCAGATTGAAGCGCGCTACGCAAAAGCCAAGGCGTACGTCGAGAAACTCACACCCTCGCTACTCGCCCGAGCCTTCCGCGGCGAACTCGTCCCTCAAGATCCAAACGACGAACCCGCTTCCGTTTTGCTAGAGCGAATTAAACAAAATCGACGATCTCGCTAAATGAAAGACCTGAAACGTGACCACTGAACTCGACGCGCTTCTTCCCTCAGTCCTCGACAAAGCTTTTAAAGGCGAATTGTGAGCGTGACGCTATGAATGCCGAAGAATCGAAAAAGACAGAAGACGAGCCGACACCGGAACAGCAGGCAGCGTTTCGTTATTTTGTTCGGCTTAATAAGCTTTTCGCGGTCGCTTTGTTTGTCATCGCGTTGATCTTCGTGGCGATTTTTCCAAGTGCGCCGCGTGTAGCCGGCATCGTAATTCTGGCAGGACTGACGGTCGCGATCGTGTTGGTGCAAAAGATCTCTTTACGCAAAATCGGGTTTGTCTCCCTCTTCGTCGCATGCGTCACTGCTATCGTTGCAACGCTCTGGCGTGAGGGGTGGCCGGTTGAGCCAGATGAAATTTCAAAATGGGCCGTAGGCATCGGTGCTGTCGGGGTCATGTTAATTGTGTCGAACAAAAAGACGGGCCAACCAAATACCCTTTTTCAAAACTGCGTTGGTGCACTGGCGTTGCTTTTACTGGTGACGGCAGGTGGTTTAGTTATTGTGCTCGGCGCCGCGACGACAGTTGCAACTCCGTTGGGTCTCGTTGCGCTGGAGGGCGTGGGCGCATTGGTGGAGATGGCTGGAGAAAAATGGAAAGTACGTCTGGCTTTGGCAGCGCTATTTCCAATCGGCGCGATGGTCTTTGACCATGTCCAACCAGAATGGTTTCACCGCGTATTTCGTTGATCGCCGCGCCGTCCGCGGCGTCTCAGGCCTTATCGCGCTGTTCGAGCGGAAATGACCGCTAGTCGGCGGGTGCGACGAACGATCGTGCGAATTCACCGACGCGCTTTACCAAGTCTGGGGACTTCCCGAGCTTTTCGATTTGGCTGACGATTGCGCTGCCGATCACAGCGGCATCTGCAAAACGCCAGACTTCGCGGATCTGTTCCGCTGTTGAGATGCCGAATCCAACCGCCACGGGCAAATCGCTTACTGACCGCACGCGTTTCACGAGGGTTTCGGCGTCCCCGGGCATTTCATCTCGTGCGCCAGTCACGCCCGCGCGTGAAACAGCGTAGATGAATCCGCGCGCCTGCCGCGCAATCTGTTTCAGTCGTTTGTCTGACGTTGTCGGCGCGACAAGAAAAATTGGGTCGAGGTCGAACTGAATCATTGTCTCAGTCCAAGTCTCAGCTTCTTCAGGAATAAGATCCGTGACAAGAACCGCGTCCACCCCGGCTTCTTTCGCTTCTTTCGCCAGCCTGTCTCTGCCAAAACTCAAGAGTGGATTGAAGTAACTGAAGAGGACGATCGGAACATCGATGTGTTGTTTTGCATGTGAAACGCAGGAGAGCACATCGGAAACTGTAATCCCTTTGCGCAGCGCGCGTTCAGATGCGTGCTGAATGGTTTCGCCATCGGCGACGGGATCACTGAAGGGAACACCGAGTTCAATGATGTCTGCCCCGGCAGCGGCAAGCTCGATGAGCAAGCGCTCAGTGGTTGCAATGTCGGGGTCCCCCGCTGTGATGAATGGGATAAAGCCGCCGCGGCCAGCATGTTTCAGGGAAGCGAACGTTTCCCGGATTCGACTCATCGGGTTTTCAAGTCGGCGTCGGCGACGAGCTGAACGTCTTTATCACCGCGGCCGGATAAATTCACAATGATCGCGTCGTCTCGTGGCAAGTCGCGAGCGATACGTATCGCAGGTAAAATTGCGTGAGATGTTTCGAGCGCAGGAATGATTCCCTCCAGTTTGGCGCAAAGCTCGAATCCTTCGAGCGCTTCGGTATCACTCGAGCTGATGTATTCAGCTCGTCCGTTATCGTGGAGGAATGCGTGCTCAGGCCCGATCGCCGAATAATCCAGTCCGGCGGAGATCGAATGCGTCGTCGCGATTTGACCGTTCGGATCCTGGAGCACGTATGACATGGTGCCTTGCAAGACTCCTACACGTCCGCCGCCACTCTTCGCGGCCGTGTGAAACCTGGCGGCGTGTTCGCCGAGCGAATCGCCGCGCCCTCCAGCCTCCACACCGATCAGTGTGACCTGTTCGTCTGCAATGAAAGGATGAAACAGGCCGATCGCATTTGAGCCGCCACCTACACAGGCGATCAGCGCGCGCGGCAACTTTCCTGCCGCAGACAAAATTTGTTCGCGCGTTTCGCGGCCGATTACGCTCTGAAACTCGCGCACCATCAGCGGATAGGGGTGGGGACCGAGTGCGCTGCCCAGCAGGTAATAGGTGTCGTGCACGTTTGTCACCCAGTCGCGCAACGCCTCGTTAATCGCATCCTTCAACGTGCGCGTGCCCGCGTTTACCGTGATCACTTCGGCTCCAAGCAATCGCATCCGGAAAACGTTCAGCGCTTGCCGCCGTACGTCTTCTGCGCCTATGTAAATCACACAGCGCAATCCAAACAGCGCGCAAACTGTTGCCGTCGCTACGCCGTGTTGGCCTGCGCCCGTCTCCGCGATCACGCGCTGTTTTCGCATGCGCCGCGCCAGCAATGCCTGGCCCAGGGCGTTATTGATCTTATGCGCGCCAGTGTGCAAAAGATCTTCGCGTTTCAGGTAAATTTTCGCTCCGCCAGCGTGTGCGGATAACCGCTCTGCATGAAACAACGGTGTCGGTCGGCCGGCGTAATCGCGCAGCAACTGATTGAGCTCGCGCCAGAAATCGTCGTCATGGCGCGCGCGCTTGAACTCTTCCGTCAGCTCCTCCAGCGGCGCGACCAGGATTTCTGGAACGTAACGTCCGCCGAACCTTCCCCAGTGCCCGTGTTCGTCTGGCTCGCTTCTTGTGATTTGCGATTTTTGCATCGAAATTTTAGGCTACTCCTCGTGGAAGCGGGCGCCACAGATACCCACACGCGTGCGTTTTGTCGCCTCTCCCCTTGCAGAAGGGGAGAGGAATAAGGTGAGGGGTCTCGGAACCGACGAATCCCACTTTGCAACCCTGTTCAAAGCGACTTGCCGAAGCCCAAGCCTCACCCTCCCCCTCTCCTTTAAAAAAGGCGAGGCGATCCCTGCGCGCGGCGTTCACTTCATCCACGTCGATGTCCGAATTGGTTGAAAACATCACAACTGCGAAGCTGATGTTGCTGCCAGGGAGCGTTCGGCCGTGCGCACGGCAGCGATGAAATCTTTGATGGCGCGATGATCTTTCACGCCCGCTGCCCTCTCAACACCGCTGCAAACATCAACGGCATGTGGCGTGACCGCTTTGATCGCGCGACCGACATTTTGCGCATTTAAACCACCGGACAGAATCAGGAATCGTGTGAACGCTAGTGTTGCTCGCGCGGCCGGCCAATTACTCGTCCGCCCAGTGCCGCCGCGGAGAGCGGGATGATGCGCGTCGATGAGCACATCACATTCCGAGAACAGCGAGACATCTTCTGGGCGGAACCCCGGGTGAGTGGAAAACACCCGAATCACGCGAAACTCGCCAGTGAGTTCACGCGCGATTTCGGGCGAGAAATTACCGTGCAACTGAACGCAGCGAACTCCAGCGATGTTTGCGGTCTTCCGAATGTCCTCGGCATTCCCATCAACGAAAATGCCAACTGCATGAATATTCGCGGGCAGCGCATCGACAATTTGCCGAGCCACTTTTGGTTGGATGCAGCGCGGGCTTTGTGGATAAAAGTTCAGCCCGATCATTGTGCACCGAACTCAACGGATGCGTTCGCGTCTCTTGCGTTTGTAATGCCGCAGATTTTGATTTGTATTGGCGTCATGGAAAAAACAGCGAACCTCGAAAATTGTAGGGCGTCTGTGTCAGCCCCGAAAGCATTCGGGGTTCGCAGAATGGAGCCGCGGGGACGCGAGCGACATAGACGGGCAGCCCGACTGGGCGAGAGAGCGGGAGCGAACGAGTCAAACGCCCTACAATCACGGTTCCATGGTGGTAGTTCGTCATTAATCCAGATTTCCGTTCGCCATTTCTCGATCTGCGGCAGCGAGTAATCCGCGAAGTGTGATTTCCGGATCGGTTGCGCGCATCAGCGTTTCGCCAATAAGAAAACCGTGGAAGCCAAGCACATCGAGACGACGCAATGATTCCGCATCTTGCAATCCGCTCTCACTAACCATGACTCTGTCGGCCGGAGCTTCGGCGATGAGACGCTCGCTTATCTCCAATGAAACTTGAAACGTCTGGAGATCGCGGTTGTTCACTCCGATTATCTTGGCACCGACATTCAGCGCGTGGCGCAATTCCTCGGACGTATGCACCTCGACCAACGCGTCGAGCCCCAGTTGGTCTTCCGCAATTTCGCGCAGATCACCTAGCACAGCGTCATCCAAAGCCGCGACGATTAACAGAACGGCGTCGGCCCCGGCAGCGGCTGCTTCGTAAATCTGGATCGGATCGATGACAAAATCTTTGCGAACGATCGGCAGATTGGTGCTGGACCGGACGGCGCGAAGATCGGCAATCGAACCGGCGAAATGTGCTTCGTCGGTAAGGACGGAAATCGCGCAAGCGCCGCCTCGTTCGTAACGGCGGGCAACTTCTTCAGCTGAAAGATCATCACGAATGATTCCAGCGGACGGCGATCTGCGCTTGAACTCCGCGATAATCTTCAGAAACGGCGATTCGAAGGTTAACGCTTGCAACAGGCGATGCGGCGCAGCCGTTTTTCGAACCTCCAGCGCGCGTTCGCGAAAACGGCTGGCAGAAAGATCGGCTTTCATCCGCGCTACTGCTTTGCGCTTTTGCGCGAGGATTTCAGAGAGAAAATTTCTGCTCATCGGTGTCGGTTTGTCTCGCGAATAAGCGCGTCCAGCTTCGCCGCCGCGCGTCCGCTATCGATGCTTTCGCGTGCAAAGGCAGCTCCTTCGGGAAGATCGTGCGCGAACCCCGTCACGTGAAGAGCGGCGGCGGCATTTACGATCACAAGATCGCGCGCGCTGGCCGTTTCTTTGGTCTTTTCACCCTCCAAAATTGCGCGGATCAGTTCTGCGTTTGCGCGCGCGTTACCTCCGCGAAATCCATCAAAGCTTTGCCTTTTCAATCCAAAATCCTCAGGTGAAATCGTGAATGTTTCCACGCTGCGGTTCGGCAAACATGCAGCGACGAAAGTTCTGTCGGTAATTGTTATTTCATCGAGGCCATCGGCCCCATGGACCACCCATGCTTTCTCCACGCCGAGCAGAGATAGCGCCGCCGCCAGTCGCTCGAGCAGGGAAGGATGCCACACGCCGAGAATCTGAAACGGCGCACGGGCGGGATTCGTCAGTGGACCCAACAAATTGAATGTGGTGCGGACGCCGAGCTCCCGCCGAATATGCGCGACCCGAGCGGTTGCTTCGTGAAAGAGCGGCGCGAACATGAAACAGATTCCATGCTCATTCAGGCAGCCTTCGACTACCTTGGGTGGGCAAGCCGTATTGACCCCGAGCGCTTCGAGCACGTCGGCGCTTCCAGAATCCGAGGTCACAGCGCGGGAGCCGTGTTTTGCCACAGGCACGCCCGTGCCGGCGATCACGAAAGCCGCCGCTGTAGAGACGTTGAAAGTTTTGGCAACGCTCGACCCGGTTCCTGCGGTATCTATGAAACGCGCGTGACTCGAACGCACTGGAATAGCGCGATCGCGCATCGCCTCGGCCATTCCGGCGAGCTCGTCGACCGTTTCACCTTTGGCAGCCAGAACAGCCAACGCGGCCGCCACCTGCGCATCTGTCGCAGCCGGACTAAGCAGCGCGTTGAGGAAATTCGCCGCTTCGGCGCGCGTAAAATTTTCGGTTCGCATCAGACGCGTGGTCATTCTGCGAAGGTCGAGATTGGCGATTTCGCTCATCATGCGTTACAAACTCATGTCGTTTTCATCTGCTTTGCCATTGCCAGCGCCTTCATCATGGCGCGCGCTTTACTAACTGTTTCCTCGTATTCTCGCTGCGGGTCCGAATCGGCGACGATACCCGCGCCCGCTTGGAAATACGCTTTTCCGTTTTTCAACACTGCACATCGCAATGCGATGCAGGAATCGATATTACCATCGAACCCGAAATAACCGATTGCGCCTGCGTAACAGCCACGCCGGAGGCTTTCCAGTTCGCTGATGATTTGCATAGCACGAATCTTTGGCGCGCCGGAGACGGTGCCCGCGGGAAATGTCGCCCTGACTACGTCGAAGGCGGTGCAACCGGCGCGCGAACGGCCAGTCACGTTAGACACAATATGCATGACGTGGCTGTAACGCTCTATCTGCATGAACTCCGTTACGCGAACGGTGCCGAATTCGGCAACCCGGCCGACGTCGTTCCGCGCAAGATCGACAAGCATGATGTGTTCGGCGCGTTCCTTCGGATCAGCGAGAAGCTCAGCAGCGTTAGCTTCATCTTGCGCAGGCGCGGCTCCGCGCGCACGCGTGCCTGCAATTGGGCGAATCTCGACGGTGTCTCCAACAAGCCGAACATGCACCTCCGGCGAACTGCCTATGAGTGCGAAGTCATTGCCGAACTTGAGGCAAAACATGTAAGGCGAAGGATTGATGAAACGAAGGCAGCGATAAAAATCGAGCGGCTCTCCGTCGAACTGAGATTCGAATCGCTGCGATAAGACGACCTGAAAGATATCGCCCGCGCGAATGTATTCCTTGGCTCGCTCTACCGAGCGCTCAAACTCTTGGCGACGCAAATTGCTCTGAGCGGGCGGCTGTTCGTCATCCTGAGCAATCGGAACAAGCGGTAGATCGATCGGGACCGCCAACTCTTCCGTGATGGACCGCACAGATTCGACAGCGCGCGCATAGGCTTTTTCCGCTGAGCCGCCATTGAGGAATGCGTTGACGACGATTTTCAAACTGCGCAGCCGATGATCGAAAATTAGGACGTTACCGGTGAGCATGAAAAGCATCTCGGGCAATTGCAGATCGTCCTCACGCGCCGCCGGAACTTTCGGCTCGAAAAATCCGATCGCTTCGTAGCCGAGAAAACCGACGGCGCCGCCAGCGAACCGCGGCAGCTCTGGGCGCGAAACGAATTGATACCGCGCCATCAACTTGCGGAGCTCATCGAGAGGATCGGTAGCCGTGCTGAACCGCTCCTCGATCCCGTCTCGCACAATACGGATTTCGCGTCCGTAGCTTTGAATGATCAGTCGCGGGTCAAATCCGACGAATGAGAATCGACCGGACACGTCATTTTTTTCTGTCGATTCAAAAAGGAAGCTGTAAGCGCGGCAGCTAAATTTCTTGAATGCAGAGACCGGCGTTTCGCAATCGCCAATGAATTCTGCGAAAACGGGAATGACATTGCCCTGCTTCGCGAGGAGGAGGAATTCGTCCAGCGACGGAGTGATCAGCGGTTGCATTAGTAGTGAGCGCCTCGCTGGTTTAAAATCTGTCGCCTCTCCCTTCTCAAGGGAGAGGGTAGGGTGAGGGTTTCCCGCCCTAGCTCCCCCGCGCTTTCACAACCCCTCACCTCAATCCTCTCCCCTTGCCGCAAGGGGGAGAGGCGGGCGGAAGGGCCGGCATTTTATCCGAGCTTTCATATACGACATGGGTCCCGACGCGTTGCCGTGGTTTTTGTTTCAAGCGCGATGAATCGCGCCAGAATTTTTCTGCCATCGGGCGTGAGAACTGACTCAGGGTGGAATTGCACTCCCTGCACTGGGAATTCGCGATGGCGCAGCGCCATGATTTCGCCGTCGTCGCTCTCGGCGGTGATTTCGAGACACGCAGGAAATGAACTTCGCTCGACGATCAGTGAATGGTAGCGGCCTGCTTCAAACGGGTTCGACAAATCTGAAAAAAGCGCACTGCCGTTATGTGTAATCATGCATGATTTTCCGTGCATGAGGCAGCCAGCGCGGACCACGTCTCCGCCGTACGCTTCGGCAATGCACTGATGACCGAGGCAGACGCCGAGAAGAGGAATGTAGTGGCCAAAGCGCAGAACCACCTCCTTGCTGATGCCGGCTTCGCGAGGTGTGCACGGGCCAGGGGAGACGCAAATATGTTGTGGGGCTAACGCTGCGATTTCATCAGTTGAGATTTCATCATTACGTTTGACCAGAACATCGCAACCCAGTTCGCCGAAATACTGCGCGAGGTTGTAAGTGAAGGAATCGTAGTTATCGATCAGCAGGAGCATCGTTTCGGCTCCCTCAAGTCGCGTTCGATCCGCCATCGCCGTTCGCCGCCGTAACATTACGGATAGCGTGAACTTCTTCTATGAGCTGCGCGTACTGCGAAAATGTCAGTGCCTGCGCACTATCCGACAGCGAAAGCTCGGGCTGATTGTGTACTTCGACCATGAGACCGTCGGCTCCGACTGCGACGCCTGCGCGTGCGAGCGGTGTGACCATGTACGCGCTGCCAGTTCCGTGTGAGGGATCGACGATCACTGGCAAATGCGAAATGCGTCGAATCGCTGGCACCGAGGCAAGATCCAGTGTGTTACGCGTATGCTGTGCAAACGTGCGCACCCCGCGCTCGCAAAGGACGACGTTGTAGTTGCCTTCGGCCATGATGTACTCGGCTGCGAGCAACCATTCCTCGAGCGTTGCAGCCATCCCGCGCTTCAACAGAACGGGCAACTTGGACCGGCCCGCCCGCTTTAGCAGCGAAAAGTTTTGCATGTTGCGGGCACCGATTTGAATCACGTCACCGTACTTTTCGATCAGATCGACATGCGATTCCTCAACGGCCTCGGTCACGATCTTCAAGCCAAACTCGTCGCGGATTTCGGCCATGATTTCCCAGCCCTTATCACCCAGGCCCTGAAACGTGTAAGGCGAAGTCCGCGGTTTCCAAACGCATCCACGAAAAAAACGCGCACCACTGCGTCGCACGGCTTCCGCCACGGCGAACGCCTGTTCCCGACTCTCGATCGCACACGGCCCGGCTATAATGGCGAGATCACTATCGCCAATCGTTGCGTCGCCGACGCGGACGACCGTTTTCTCGGGTCGTAAATCGAGCGTGATCAACTTGTACGGTTTCGTGACACGGATCACTTCCACGACACCGGGCAGATTTTCGAAACGCCGGCCATCGATTGGACCCTGATTGCCCGTGATGCCGATTGCCGTTCGCGTAGCTCCCGGCATCGCATGTGCGCGGAAACCAATTGCCTCAATAACGTTGACCACTGCATCGATTTCGCGCGCAGTGGCGCCCGGCTTCATTACAATCAACATATTTTCAAAAGGGTTGGGTTAGTTCACGTGGACGCAGACACGAAATCTCTCTTGGGAAGAAGAGAAAAAAAGGTCAGCGCCCGTCGAGGAACGGTCGCTTTCTATCGCCAGATTCCGAGCGCCGACGT
This sequence comes from uncultured Verrucomicrobiae bacterium, assembly GCA_963725505.1. Taxonomy (GTDB): domain Bacteria; phylum Verrucomicrobiota; class Verrucomicrobiia; order Chthoniobacterales; family UBA10450; genus Udaeobacter. Next base: position 463,220 of record CAVRYN010000005.1, read on the forward strand.
GGAGACAAACTGCAAGCCTTCTGCAGCGTCTATCGAAGAGGATATGTCAGCACTCATTGCCCGAAATCATACTGCCAATCGTAAGCTTGTCGATTCAAATTTCGTGTGATTGCCTTCAATTCTATGGACCAATCGAAATCCTCGTCGCTCATAATTTTTGTCATCGGCAATTATTTCTTCACGTTTCTCATCATCGGCTTAATTGCCGCAGGGATATCGCTGCTAAACAAACCGAAACCGCTGCGAACCAACATCGTCGCCGAAGCGTTGTTCTCTTACTACCTGCTGTTTGCGATAGGGATGAACAATCTGGTCAATTTCGTGTTTCACGTCTTCTTTAGTGACATGGCGGCAAAATTCATTGGCTGGGAAGACAGCCCGTTTCAGGCAGAGGTGGGATTCGCCAGTCTCGGTGTGGGCATTGCAGGAGTTATTGCGTACAGAGCGAGCTTGCCATTTCGATTCGCTACACTCATTCCGCCTTCCGCTTTCTCATTGGGAGCAGCTGGAGGTCACATCTACCAGATGATCGTTGCCCACAATTTTTCACCGGGGAATGTCGGATTGGTCCTTCCTAGTAATTTTCTGATTCCACTTACCGGGTTCGTGTTCTTGTGGCTGTCGTACAAACATCCGAAACCCGGAACGGCCGAGCGCACATTAACGTAGCAGCGCTTGCGCGGTAACAAGGCTTGCAACTAACGTCCGGTCATGCATCGCCATACCTCGTTCGTTGTTTTGCTCCTGCTGTCATTTGGGTCGCCGGTTTTTGCTGAGACAAAGTCGCCCATTCAGGAGCGCGCGGATCGTTTTCTCGCACTGGCTAACGCGGGATATCAGGCCCTCTATCGCGTGAACAGCGAAGCGCAGTGGGCCGCCGTCACCGATGTAACACCCGAGCATGATGCCGCAGCTGAAGCTGCCGGCAAAGCATACGCCGCGTTTAATGGGAACCCAGCGATTATCAATCAAGCGCGCGACCTGCTCACGCATGAGAAAGAACTCAGCGAGCTGACGGTGCGGCAGTTAAAGCAGCTTCTCCTGAATGCGGCCGAAGGACCGATGACAAATCCCGATCTTGTGGCGAAACGCGTTGCTGCTGAGACAAAGCAGGCGTCGCTCATGAATGGGTTTGAATTCAAGCTCAATGGGCAGAAAACCACTGCGAACCAAATCGATGATAAGCTCGAGAAGAGCACCGATCTGGCAGAGCGCAAAGCAGTGTGGGAAGCCTCGAAGGAGATCGGGCCGGCGCTCAAGGAGAATCTGGTTGTCTTGCGCGATCTGCGCAACGGCGTCGCAAAAGAGATGAAATATCCCGATTACTTCGCGCTCCAAGTTGCCGCTTACGGGATGACCACTGACGAGATGCTCAAGATGCTGGAAGATTGGATGGCCACGCTGCGTCCGCTCTATTTGCAACTGCATACCTGGGCGAAATACAAACTGGCCGAGAAATTTCATCAGCCTGTGCCGAAGAAAATTCCGGCGCATTGGATCAACAATCGCTGGAGCCAGGAGTGGCCGGGACTCGTCGAAGCAGCGAACATCGACAAATACTTCGAAGGACGAAAACCTGAATGGATTATCAAGACTGCCGAGCAATTTTACACCGGGCTCGGGTTCTCGCCGTTGCCGCAAAGCTTTTGGGAAAAATCAGATTTGTATCCGTTGCCGCCGGATTCGAAGCGCAAGAAGAACACGCACGCCTCCTGCTCGCATATCGACCTTGAGAACGACATTCGGTCGCTGCAAAGCATCGAACCGAATGCGCGTTGGTTTTTCACTGCGCATCACGAACTCGGCCACGGTTATTATTTCAAAGCTTATACGCGGCCGGAGGTTCCTTATTTGTTGCGGCTCGGAGCGGCGCCGGGATTTCACGAAGGCGTCGGCGAATTGATCGCGCTAGCGTCGAGTCAGGTGCCGTATCTGCAATCGCGCGGCGTTTTGCCACTCGAATTCGATGCGGATAAGACCGCGTTTCTGTTGGATGACGCGCTGGCCCGCTCGGTTCCATTCATTTATTTCTCATGCGGCGTGATGCCGCATTGGGAGGCGGACATCTACGCGCACAATCTTCCGCCAGATCAATGGAACGCGCGCTGGTGGAAATACGTTTCCGATTTTCAGGGAATCGAGCCACCGTCGCCACGCGGCGAAGAATTTTGCGACGCCGCTACCAAGACGCACATCAACGATAACCCGGCCTACTACTACAACTATGCGTTCGCGACCGTGTTCAAGTTTCAGTTGCACGACTACATCGCGCGCAAAATTCTGCATCAACCGCCGCAATCATGTAATTACGCCGACAACAAGGAAGTCGGCGCGTGGTTGAATAACATTTTGAAAAAAGGCGGCACGGAAGACTGGCGCAAAGTCTTAAAAGAAGCGACCGGCGAAGACATCTCCACGCGCGCGATGATGGATTACTTCAAGCCGCTGATGAGCTGGCTGGAGGAACAAAACAAAGGCCGCCAGATCGGCTGGGAGTAATTCAGAGATCAGAAATCAGAAATCAGAAATCAGTATTATTTTCGCGCGAAGCGATTTGGGAGTGCGATGTGTTTCCGCATCGCTTTGCAGCCTGGGCCGGCGCGTTTTTTCAAAAGCGACGCGAGGACTGGTCGCACTCCGAAAGCCTCGCGAAATGAAGGATTGACTTCTGGTCTGACCTCTGACGTTTGAATTCCGACCTCTGGTTATGCGCGTTCTTGTTATTACCGGCGCCGGCGTTTCCGCTGAAAGCGGTATTCCAACGTTTCGCGGCAAGGACGGTTATTGGCGAAATTTTGATCCGGCAAAGTTAGCAACGCCCGAAGCATTCGCGCGCGATCCGAAGTTGGTTTGGGAATGGTATCGCGAGCGACGGCAGCGCATCCGCAACGCGCAACCGAATGCAGCGCACGCGGCGATTGCTAAGCTGTCCCAACACGCAGGCGACTTCCTGCTCGTCACACAGAACGTGGACGACCTGCACGCGCGTGCCGGACTTTCAAAGGAAAAGATGGTGCAAATACACGGAGACATTTTCGTTACCAAATGTTCGCGTTGCGATTTTCGCCGACGCGATTACGAGCAGGAGCACCCGCCTTCGTCTAACTACGGCGCGCCAGGCGAGCACGAGGACGAAAATATTCCCAAGTGTCCGCGATGTGATGCGCTCATGCGGCCGGGAGTAGTCTGGTTCGGCGAGCAACTGCCTTGGAACGAGCTACAGCGAGTTGAAAATTATTTCGGTCACGGCGCTTGCGATCTTGTGATCGTGGCCGGGACAACTGCGACCTTTGGATACATCGTCGACTGGGCGCTGCGTGCGAGTCGTGATGGTGGCGAACTTGTCGAAGTAAATCCCGAAAAGACGCCGCTCTCACAATTCGCCACGCAGTTGGTGCGCGAGCCAGCTGCCATCGCGTTGCCGCGCTTCGTTGATGCGCTGCTTATTTCTCGCTTAAGCGAGTTGTAGCCACGGCCCTGTGGGCCGTCAGATCATTGTCTGGCGAGCTCCCGAAAATATTCCGCCACATTTGGTTTGAAATAAAAATACCAAGCCGAAAGACCGCCGAAAATCGCCGCATCGATGATGGCGCGCCACATCATTGTGTGATGAATCAGGTTAAGCGCGCCGAGAATTGACGCGTAAACGATAATCAAAGTGAACATCGCAAGTACGAGATGGCGTGACCATGGCTTGCGAGAAGCGAGGGCGTAACAAAGCATCGCCATCAAAATTCCAATGGCAGCAACCAGCGGGGCGGCGATGTGCAGCCATTCCGTGCGGGTCACCCGTTCGCCACCCATCACGACCGGTCCGATTTTCAAGAGCACCAGAAGGATCGACAGGTACATTGCTGCGGATGCCAGGCCGGCGAGCCATGTCAAAATTCGAATAGCGAACGGTTGGTTGGAATTTTGCATGGACATACCTACGCACGGATCGCGCGCAGATAACGTTCAGCGGAGCGCACGACGGCTGCTTTTGCATCTGCGAGAACGTTCGCCTGCCACCAGCCGCCGTAGATTTGCTCGAATGAGAACGGTTCGATCCTTTCGACGTTGGCGACCGAATAGCCACGCTTCCATTCCGTAGCGGGTCCGCCAGAAGGAGGCGAGCGTTCTGCGGAGTTACCGGGAAAGGCCAATGCGTTGTACCAGATCTTGAAATCTCGGATCCGACCTCACGGATTTGAACTGCGGCGAAACGTTCAGATTAACAAGATGGAACGAGTGCTCCCCGTATGCTTGTTCCAGCAATTGAAATGCCTGTTCGTTGTCACTGAGCGCAACGTAGATCGTCGCTACTTCGTAGGCCGACACGTAATGTTGCTTCGCAAGCTCATTCAACTCATTGAGCATTTCATTTGCTTCATGGTTGTTCTGCGACTCCGCATAGGCACGACCAAGCGCAGCTTTCATTAGCGGACTGCCTCCTGACAGAGAGATCGCCTTTTTAAACTCCTCGGTGGCTGCATCAAGAAGCTGCTTTTGCTCATAAGCCAGACCAAGATGCCAGTGCGCGGCGGCGAAGTTCGGATCCATTTGTATGGTCCGGCGGCATTGATCTATGGCTTCATCGTACCGGCCCGCGTAATAGAGTGTCGCTCCCATAAACGTGTTCATTACGAGTGATGCCGGCTCGAGCTCCAGCGCTTTTTTCATTTCATGGACAGCTTCTTCCAGCCGACCCATAGCCGTTAGATAGTGAATCGCATACCACTGATGGGCCGTCGCATAATCTGGCTTAAGTTCTATGCTGCGCTTGAACTCTTTCTCCGCCGCCGACCAGTTCCAATCGTAATTGGTCAGAATATGCGCCAGCGACGCGTGCGCTTCGGCGAGTGTGTCATCCAGTGTCAGCGCCTTTATTGCCGATTCTTTTGCCTTTGGCATCGTTTCGTGCGGTGCGGCAAAATTATAAAACGTCAGTCCAGTGTAGGAATCCGCCAAGCCGACGTAGCCAAGAGCAAAATTAGGATCGCGCTCGATGCTCTGCTGGAAGTGCTCGATCGCGTGTTTGATTCCGTCCGACGTGCGCTTGTTCCAAAAATAACGGCCGCGCAGGTAGGCATCATAAGCCTCAATGTTCTTGGTCGGTTTAGCGGCGATGACTTGCTCCTCCTGCCTGGTGATATGCGCTCGCAACTGGTCCGCGATGGCTTTGGCCACGTCGCTTTCCACCGAAAAAATGTCGGTCAGTTTGCGATCGAACGTTTCGGCCCAAACCTGGGAATCATTAGCTGCTTTGATCAGCTGGACGTTAACCCGCACCGCATCGCCACTCTTTTGGACGCTGCCTTCCAGGATGTGAGCAACTCCAAGCTGCTTTGCAATCTCCGCCAGGTTTTTCGGCGCGCTTTTGTAATGCTGTGTCGAAGTACGCGAGGTCACTTTTAAATCGGCGATCTTTGACAGGCGCGTCAGAATCTCGTCCTGAACGCCTTCGGCAAAATAAGCGTTCGCCTTGTCTTCGCTCCGATTTTCGAAAGGCAAAACGGCGATCGATTTCTCCGACATCTCAGCGCCTTGTTTCGAACTCGTGTAACGCCCGAAAAAAAAGAGGCTCGCGGCAACCGCACCGGCTATGATGACAACATAAATCCAAGCGCGGTTTCGCTCGGATTTTCTTGGCAATTCGTCCGCGACCTCTGTTCGCTTCAAGCCCTCCGGCGTCAGCTCAAACGCCCACGCGATTATTAAGGCGACCGGGAAACCGAGCGCAGCTACTGCAACGAAGACTTTCATCGTCCATGGCGGCGCTTCGAACGTCGGAAACAAGATCGATGCCGCTTGCAACAGAAGCCAAGCAACGACTCCGTAGGCGATGGCAACCTTGTAAACGTTGCGTCGCTTTAGCTCGGTGAAGAAGCTGTGCGGATTCACGGCTGGTCTCGCCGCGGATTTTTCCAGATTAGCGCGGATAATGGTAGATAAACTCGCTGAGGCGATTTCTAAAGTGGAAACTAGCGCGAGAGTGTCGTGGGAGCCTTAACCGCAGTTCTCGGCAGATGCGATCGCGCGCAGATAGCGTTGCGCTGATCGGGTCACGGCCGCCTTTGCGTCGGATAAGACGTTGGCCTTCCACCAGCCGCCATAAATCTGCTCGAATGTGAAGGGTTCGATCCTCTCGACGATGCGGCGAATTGCCATCGCTCCGAGCGGAATGAGATTTGGATAACTTCGCATGAAGCTGACGTAACGGCGGTCCTGCACCACGGTAATAATGTCACCTGTGAGCAACGCGCCCTTGCTCCCGCCGTCGCGGGACGCCGCTGACCAATGCAACACAGTGCCGCCCTCGAAATGTCCGCCGCAATTAATCAGTGTCATGCCATCCCAAAGCGAAAGCGTTGTTCCTTCCCAAAATTGAATGCGCGATCCCGTGTCCGCGGGACGCATGACCCACTCACGATCAGCAGCGTGCAAAAATATTTGCGCGTCAAAATGGTCGGCCCACTCGACCATCGTTGTGTAAAAGTGTGGATGCGAGATTGCAATCGCACGGACGCCGCCGCGCGCGTCGATTTCGGCAGCGGTCTGGTCGTCGAGGAGGGAGATGCAATCCCAGAGCAAATTTCCTCCTGGCGATTGCAGGAGCAAAGCGCGCTGACCTATCGCAAATTCCGGTTCTGTGCCGATTCCCAGAAGGCTTGGCGCTTCTTCCTCGAAGCGATTGTGATGATCAGCTGCCAGATGTTCGAGCGTCGTCCATTCCTGGCCAGCGTGACGAACAAATTGACGTTCATCTTCGCAAATTGGACAGCGCGGCGGCGGTCCGGCGGTTTCAGCAAACTGCGTCCCGCATTGCACGCAGATAAAATTTTCCATCGTGGATAACGCGGATGTCGCAACGGCTTGAATCGCTCGTGACTAACAAGTTAGCGTACCGCCGGATGCCATTGCCATTGGGAAGCGTGTTCGTAGTCGTGTAGCCAGGCGGTGTAGAGCGGATCTTCTTTCCATGCCGAGACCCCGTAAGAACCGTGGCGACTCGCCCTCCACTGGGCATCCAGTCCTGAGTCGTACTCAGAATCCTTTTTGAGTGCGCTCCAAAACAATCGGCCGCCCCTGCGCCAGCCATCGATCACGATGCCGTCCTCAAAAGGCTGGTTGCGCGCGGTGACTACCAGACAATTGCTCTCGTCGATGGTTCCCGCAAAAGCAGCACCCCAGTGAAGCACCAGCGTCTTGAGCTTGAGCTCTTTCAGGCGTTCGCCGATATCGCGCGTATAATGGCCGCAATAGCCACGTTCTCGTTTGCCCATGTGGATCAGGAAATTCTGAAATATCGGGGTCCAGACGAGGCCATATTCGCGCGCACAGTCGCGCGAGGCGGTGTGCGCCGTTACTGAGAGCAGCTCGGCTTCGCCCGGATCCACGTCAGGCGCGAGCGCCACCAGCGCGTCACGCAACTTCTTGATTGATTTCTCATCTTTCGCCGAAACCGCGCTTACGCAAAGGCTGAATGCAATGATGAAAACAACTGTTCGAATCACGTTGGCAAAATTGGTCAAAGATTAAGCGTGAATTATACGAAAATCACAGATATTTCTGATGATTAGCGGTTCACTCTGACAAGCCGCATTTCTTGAAGATAAGCTGACAGCAAGGCACGCTGGCCTATCGCAAAATTACCGTGCCGTAGGTCGCCATTCCCAAGCGCGTTCGTAGTCGTGTAACCAAGCGGTGTAGAGTGGGGCTTCTTTCCATGCCGTGCTGTTGTCGAGGAACCCGCCGTCGGGGGATCTTTGCAAAAATGGGTTCGGAACCCTACGATAGGCTATGTCCTCTTTGAGTGGACACCAGAATAAATGGCCGCTATCACGCCAGCCATCCATGATGATGCCCTGCTCGAAAGGCTGATTGCGTGCGGTGACTACCAGACAATTGTTCTCGGCCGGGGTTCGTGCATAAGCAGCACCCCAGTGAAGCACCAGCGTCTTGAGCCTGAGCTCTTTCAGGCGTTCGCCGATATCACGCGTATAATCGGCGCAAATGCCGCGTTGTCGCTTGCCCATGTGGATCAGTAAGTTCTGAAACCCTGAGAACCAGACGACGCGATATTCGCGCGCAAGGCTGCGCGAGGTGGTGTGCGCCGTCACCGAGACCAGCTCGGCCTCGCCTGGATCTACGTCTGGGGCGAGCGCCACGAGCGCGTCACGCAACTTCTTGATCGATTTCTCGTCTTTCGCCCAAACGGCGCTTACGCCAAGGCTAAATGCAATGATGAAAACAACCGTTCGAATCACGTTGGCAAAATTGGCAAAGGTTAAGGGCCAATTATACCAAAATCACAGATGATTCAACGCGCAAAGGACTGCGCGTTCCTTGCGTGGTACAAATGCGCTCACTGATTGGTCAACAGTCTAACTTGCCTTGGGATTGGGAGCTTGTGCGCAGCAAAAGAAGGAAGTAGTGACCACAGGCGAAGGCACCACCGGCTACGCAAAATAAACTGGGCTGGCCAATTTGTGACGGCTCAAAAAAGTGAAGAAAAGCATTGCTTCTCCTTGGTTCCCCGCCTAAACGGAACGGAGCAACCTGCGACGAAAGGAGGCGAGATAGATTGAAATTTCTGAAAATGATCATGATCGTGGCCGTTCTAGTCACTGCTTTGGAACTTGGAGCTTGTGCGCAACACAAGGAGGTTGTCACTCCAGCTCCAGCACCGACGGGGAAATAGATCGAGTACCCCGTACTTTCAATTGGGCTATTTTGCCCAAAAGGCCAGGTCGTGTACCGGCCTGGCTTTTTTTCGTGATGCATAAGGGCCTCGCTAACTTCTTTCCATCTCAACGTTTTCCGATTAAGCTGCCATTCGGTCGCCTCTGGTACGGTGAGCCAAACGCGGTCAGCAACGCAATCGACTACGCGAAGTTTCGCAGCCGCTCCCCGATGCTGTAATTCGCGTTTACGATGAAGCGGGCAACGTGATCGAAACGCACGAGCACACGGGCGAGTTCAAAGAGTGGTAGCGTGGCTAACAAGTTATCGCACTGTCGGTTGCCATTCCCAACCCTGTTTGTAATCCTGCAGCCAAGCGGTGTAGAGCGGGTCTTCTTTCCATGTCGTGATCCCGTAATAGCCGGGTTGATGTTCTGGACGTTGCGCTCGAAATAATTCACTCGACCGGGTCCTTCTCAACGCTGCATCCTGTGCCAAGTCGTACTCATGGTCCTTTTTGACTGCGCTCCAGAATAATCGGCCGCCCTGGCGCCAGCCATCGAGGACGATGCCGTCTTCGAAAGGTTGGTTGCGTGCGGTGACTACCAGACAATTGCTCTCGTCGTCGGTTCCTGCAAAAGCAGCACCCCAGTGAAGCACCAGCGTCTTGAGCTTGAGCTCTTTCAGACGTTCGCCGATATCGCGCGCATAATGGCCGCACCAGCCGCGTTCTCGCTTGCCGATCTGGATCAGAAAGTTCTGAAATATCGGGGACCAGGCGAGATGATATTCGCGCGCAAGGCTGCGCGAGGTGGTGTGTGCCGTTACCGAGAGCAGCTCGGCTTCGCCCGGGTCCACGTCAGGCGCGAGCGCCAGCAGCGCGTCACGCAACTTCTTGATCGATTTCTCATCTTTCGCCCAAACGGCGCTTACGCCAAGGCTAAATGCAATGATGAAAACAACCGTTCGAATCACGTTGGGAAAATTGGTAAAGATTAAGCGTGAATTATACCAAAATCACGGATGTTTCTGATGATACATCACTGATGCTCGACGAGAATCTGCGCGAACCGCCAGACTTCGTTGAACGTGTTGTAAAGCGGCGTAGGCGCGACGCGGATCACATTCGGTTCCCGGAAATCGCACTTCACTCCAGCGGCGACAAGCTCGTTATGCAACTCCTTTGGATGTTGGTGCGCTAGAATGGATAACTGGCAACCCCGTCCATTCGGATTTCGCGGCGTGATGACGCTGAATTTTTTCGAGCCGATTTCCGTCAGGAGAAATTCAAGATAGCCAGTCAGCTTGGTCGATTTCGTTCGCAGCGGACCAATCCCCCCTGCTTGATCGAAGATTGCAAATGAAGCGCGCAACGGCGCCATCGAGAAAATCGGCGGGTTGCTGATTTGCCAGCCGTCCGCTGACGCGACTGGAATAAAATCCGGTTCAAGGTGCAACCGGAATCGTGTGTTGGGATCGTTGCCGAACCAGCCGGCGAGTCGCGGCAACTTCGTGTTGGTCGCGTGCCGCTCGTGCACGAATGCGCCTGCGACCGCGCCCGGCCCGGCGTTGAGATATTTGTAAGAACACCAGACGGCAAAATCGACGTTCCAATCGTGCAATGAGAGCGGCACGTTGCCGATCGCGTGCGCGAGATCGAATCCGGCAATGATGCCATGTTTCTGCGCCGCTTCGGTGATTGCCGCAATGTCCAACAATTGGCCCGTGAAAAAATTTACCGCACCGATCATCACCACGGCGAGTTGATCGGCGTGCTTCTCGATTAGATCGACAACGTCTTCCGTTTGGATCGTGAACGCGTCCTTGCGCGGTCGCGCGAGAATAAGCGCATCTTTGGGATCGAGCCCGTGATGCACGATCTGCGTTTTGATCGCGTACGTGTCGGAAGGGAATGCCGGTTCTTCCATCAGAATTTTGAACTGCGCTTTCGTTGGCCGATAAAACGTGGCCATCATCAGGTGCAGGTTCACCGTGAGACTGTTCATGCAGATGACTTCGACCGGTTTTGCGCCAACGATGCGGGCCGTCGGTTCGCGCAGCGCCTCGTGATACGAATACCACGGCGTTCCCGCCGCGTGATGAGCATCCACACCAAGCTTCGCCCAGTTGTCCAATTCCTCCTCGACCACTTGCCTCGCCGATTTCGGCATCAAACCCAGTGAATTTCCGGCAAAATAAATCAGCGGCTTGCTGTCTTTACCGAGGGGCAGATGAAAGTTCTGGCGCAAGCTGTGCAGAGGATCCTCCGCGTCCAGCTGCTTCGCGAAGCTTTCGTCAGTAGAAAACTGCATGGACTGATCTTAACGCAGCATTCTGGGGAGCGCACGCGCCTCGCGTACTAACTTCGGCGCCTCGCCGAAGTTTGCATTGATTATTCTCCGGACGATTAAATAGATTGGATAGCTAGCAACGATTGCAGCTCCTTTCCGCGTGTTTCTTTGTGTTACTGTAACAGGAAATCATACCCACAGCGTACGGTCGAAGGTGCGATATTGGATCGCTTCGCTGACGTGCTGGGGCGAGATGTCGCTCTTGCCGTCGAGATCGGCAATCGTGCGTGAGACTTTGAGGATGCGATCGTAAGCGCGTGCGCTTAAGTTCAGTTCGGTCATCGCCACGCGAATCAGTTCCTGCGAATCCTGGCTGAGCTTGCAGTGCTGTTTCAGCTGACGCGTGGCCATGCGTGCGTTGCAGTTTATTTTTGAGTCATTGCGAAAACGCTCCTGCTGACATTCACGCGCGCGGACGACGCGCTCGCGAATCGCGGCGGAAGTTTCCTCTGCGCGTTCGCTGGCGACGTCGCGATATTCGACGGCTGGCACTTCAATGTGCAGATCGATGCGATCGAGCAACGGACCGGAGATGCGCTGGCGATACCGCTGTACCTGCACCGGGCCGCAACGGCATTCGCGTTTTAGGTCGCCAAAATACCCGCAAGGGCAGGGATTCATAGCGGCGACCAGCATGAACTCGGAAGGAAAGGTGACGCTGCCTGCCGCGCGAGACACGGTGACTTTCCCGTCCTCAAGCGGCTGGCGCATTACCTCTAAGGCCGATCTTTTGAACTCGGGAAGTTCATCGAGAAAAAGAACGCCGTTGTGAGCCAGGCTCACTTCACCCGGATTTGGAAATGTGCCGCCGCCGAGCAAACCGATGTCGCTGATGGTGTGATGGGGCGGACGAAATGGTCGTATGGAAACAAAAGATTTATCCGAGTCGAGCAGGCCGGCGATGCTATGAATCTTTGTTGTCTCAATCGCTTCCTCGAGTGACAGCGGCGGAATGATGGTAGGGATGCGTTTTGCCAGCATCGACTTGCCCGAGCCAGGCGGACCGATCATCAACACGTTGTGACCGCCGGCGACAGCCACTTCGATCGCGCGCTTTACGTGGCTCTGGCCCTTCACGTCGCTGAAATCGACGTCGTAACTTTGATGCGTGGCGAAAAATTTGCTCAGATCGGCGCGCGTGGGAAGCAGGGCAATTTCGCCGCGCAAAAAGGCAAATGTTTGCCGCAGATTTTGCACTCCGTAGATGTCGATCTTATCGACCATGGCCGCTTCAAGTGCGTTGGCTTCCGGGACAAAAAGCGCGCGTTTTCCGCGCCGCCGCGCCTCCAGAGCGACCGGCAATACGCCCTTCACAGCGCGTACTGAACCGTCCAAGGCGAGCTCACCCACGAAGCTAAAATTCTCAAACGGCGAACTATCTAAACCTTCGGTTACTGCGATCATTCCGAGAGCGATCGGCAAATCGAAGCTCGGTCCTTCTTTTTTAATGTCGGCCGGGGCAAGATTGATGGTGGTGCGCCCGCGGGGCCAATAATAGCCGCTGTTTGCAATCGCAGTCGTGACGCGGTCCCGGCTTTCCTTCACCGCTGCGTCCGGTAACCCAACAATCACAATGTTCGGGTCTCCGCCTGCCCCGTTCACCTCGATCTCAATTTCGTATGCATCGACGCCGTAAACGGCCGCAGAATAAATTTTCGCCAGCATCGCGATCGCGAGAGTCGCAGAAAATCACGTCGTGGAAAAGCGGCAAATAGCCCTCGGAAACCTGGACGCGACTGAAGGCTGCAAAGCGGGTTTAATATTTATGGATGCTCGGTAGAAAACCGGCCGGGAGAAGCTGGCAAAAAAGATTGAACAACAGGCATCCAAGGAGTGTCACAATTTCGAATATTTAACCTTGTTAAATACTTCCCCGGATGCTACAACGCGTGATCGACAGTTCCCCGGCGAGTAGAATTTACGGGAAGTTGTCGATCCAATTCCCCCAAATGAACGATGAAAAAGAGTTATATGGCTGCTGAAGATAGCGATACCGGAATTAAGATTTACCTGCGTGAGATCGGGCAAATCCCGCTCTTGACTCCGGACCAGGAGATCGAGCTGGCCGCGAAAATCAAGAAGGGCGATCGCGAAGCGCGCGCCCTGATGATCCGGTCCAATCTGCGCTTGGTGGTCAAGATCGCGCATGACTATGCGAATCTCGGCCTGCCGCTTCTCGATCTGATCTCCGAGGGCAACATCGGTTTGATGAAGGCGGTGGAACGCTTCGACCCTGCGAAGGGCGGAAAGCTCAGCACCTACGCCGCGTGGTGGATTAAGCAATCCATTAAGCGAGCGCTGGCCAACCAGAGCAAGACCATCCGTCTGCCTGTACACCTCGTGGACAAGATTTCCAAGATGCGCCGCGTTTCCTTGCAGATGAGCGAGGAACTCGGCCGTGAACCCACGGACGAAGAGCTAGGCGATGAGATTGGGATCGCGAGTGGAAAAGTTTCGCAACTCAAGACCGTCTCGATTCGTCCAGCTTCGCTCGATGCGCCGATCAGCGACGATGATTCAACGGAGTTCGGTGAAATTGTCGGCGACGAGGAGGCTCAAACGCCGTTCGAGTTGTTGCGTGACAAAAACTTGCGCAACGAAGTCGGCGGTTTGCTTGACGTGCTCGATGATCGCGAGAAGAAGATCATCTTCCAGCGATTTGGTCTGGACGGTGGCAAGCCCAAGACGCTCGAGGAAGTGGGTAAGAAATTCGGCGTGACGCGGGAGCGAATTCGGCAGCTACAAAACATCGCGCTCTCGAAACTGCGCCGCGCTCTAAGCAAAAAAGAGCGCCCAGTGGACGTCGAATTGCCGGTGGAAGCGTAGGCTTTAGCCGCTTCCCTGTGGGAAGCGCCGCACTGATCTGCCAAGACGCGCTCGATGCGCCGCTCGCAGAGCGGCGGCTACAATTATTTCACGACGCGCAGCCGAATGGGATCAATCAGAACCCGGCCCATCCGGACATCACGCTGATGATCAGATGTCATCAAGCAAACGCGGCACGCCCAGCAAGGGCGTGCCGCGCGCAAAGACACGCTTCGTTAGTTATCGCACTCCCCCTTTTTTCGCTGCCGCCTGGACCATGGCCAGGTGTTGCTTCAGCGTCGGAAGGGTCTTCGAGGCCCAGGCTTTGAGGTCGCCGTCATCGCTGCTCTTTGCCGCTTTTTCGAAGTCGGCAATATCAGTCCTGTGAACTTCCTCAAGCCACTTCAAATACAATCTGTCAAAATCCCCGCTGCCGAGGTTTTGCGCTTTGACGCCGCTCGTGTTGAATTTGACGCCTTTGCGGTTGGCGAGCGCAGTCAACTCATTGTTCATCCGCGTATGGTCGGCAACCATGCGCTCGGCGATGCTTTTCACCTCGGCGCTCTTTGCTTGCTTCTCGGCCATCTTCCCATTCGCCACTTCCTGTGCGCCGTCGCCGGCTGCCTTCTGGATAAAGTTCACGTCCTTCTGACTCATTTTCACCACGGTGGTGGCACCGGGCGATGAGCCTCCGCCCCGCGGATTGGAGTGAAGATGGGGATTATGATCCGATCCCGGTCTCGATTGCTGAGCGCGGACGGTTCCGATAACGCAGATGCTGCTGACTGCGATGGCAAGCGGCTGCAATTGCTGAGAGTGATATAAGTTTTGGTTTCATTAGGGGCTCCTTGTTAAGATGATGTTGCATAATCACCGGCCGCGCCGGCATTTGAGAATCGCATCTTTACATCAGCTTGGACGCGACTCCACACAAAATTCATATAAAACTCAGCGCCTGACAAGGCTGGGCTTCTTATCCCCGACCTCTTTTGAGCCGTGGAAAATTGGATCAGCCATGCGGGATATTCTGTTCGTAGGAGCTTTCTACTCGTCGCGCCACATCCCTGTAGCCGTAATCAACTTCGTAAATCTGCTTCATACAGGCGAGCGATTGTTCCCGTTCGCCCATCCGCTCGTAAACGAGGCCGAGATTATATACGATCTCCTTCTTCATGGCGTCCATTGATAAAATTTCCGTCGACGCTTCCTCGAGTTGCTTCATTGCAAGATCAAGCATCTCAAGTTCGCTATAGCAGCAACCGAGCAGGTTCATCGCTTTCAAGCGCGCATGTGGATTTTGCCGTGCGCGTTGCAGCTCCGGCAGGGCCTCGCGAAAACGCCCGGCATCAAAAAGGTTTTCACCCAACTCGAATCGAAGCTGAAGGTCGGTCGGATTCCGCGCCACGCGCTCTCGTGCATCGTCGATGAGGACTTCTGCACGCTTCGCTTTGGCGGCCTTCAGTTGCTCGGACTTTTTCGCATGCAATTCATCTGCGGCATTGTGCGTTGACAGAAACTCCTCGTGCGCAGCGATCTCCCGTTCGAGGCATTTGATTTTCAAATCGGAAACTTTTCGAGCCAACCCGGGGTCTGCGCCTTTGGCCAGATCGGCAGCGCACTGATACCAGCGAATGGCTGCCTCGAAATCTTCCTTTTGCTCGTTCAACGCGCCCAGTCGTCGTACCAGATCGATATTTGCCGGTTCCGCCTTATGACGCACGTACGTTTCAGCAATCTGTTGATCGAGCGCTTCCCCGGTCAAGCGCATGCGGCTCTGTTGCTCGAGTGAAATTGCTACGTCTTTGTCCTTGATCAGGTCGCGATAACTTCCCGCCTGCGTCCATCCACCACGCTTCATGGAAGCACGTGCCGAGGCGTCTTTGCCCAGGCGGAGTACTTGAGCATCCAGCGGATTTATCGCCGTGATTTGATTATAGATTTCTTCCTCCTGATCGCTGTCTCCCAGTTGATGATACAAACGCCCAAGCTCCTGCAGCACCTTGACGTCGCGAGAATTTTCCTCGAGCAACGTGCGCAGCGCGAAGACTGCGATCTCCGGCCAGCCGGCTGCTAGCGCGGCTTCTTTCAAGACCAGATTTGCCTGCCGATTGTAAGGTTCCTTTTCCAGAACCTTCTCCAATATTTCAACCGCGCGTTTCGGGTCCTTTTTGATTTCTCGCTGCGCCTTCATGACCCAGATCGGCGCAGTTGAGATGTTGAAAAAGCTTTTCTTTGCCGATTTGCTTTTTGTTACCTCGGCGCGCCGCAATAGTTCACGGCCCGTGAGAAATTGAGGCTCCTGCTTGAGCATCTCCTGCAAGAGTGAAATTGCGTAGCCGAAATTGCGCAGCTCGATGGCCGCCACTGCCTTGAGCCAGAGGGCACGCAACGCTTCGCTCAACTCCTTTTCGGTTTTGACCGCCATGTTCGCGGGACAGCTTATCACAAAAATGCAACTCATGCGTCGAGCGCGATGGCACTTCGCGTATTCCCGCACACTGAAATACAAGGAACTTTGCGCTCTATAACAGATCCAACTGCGGCTTCTCCGGTTGCGGCATGCCTTTGGTCGATCTTTTCCGTTTCGTAGGTTCCGCCGCTGCGCCATCTGGCTTTTCCAAATGCGCGAGAATTTCCTTTGCTCGATCGAGGATTTCTTTTGGCAAACCGGCCAGACGCGCGACGTGGATGCCGTAGCTTTTGTCCGCGCCGCCGGGGATGATTTTGCGCAGGAAAATGATCTGCTCGTTCCATTCGCGCACTGCGACGTTGAAGTTGCAGACGCCGGTGCGGTCCTCCGCGAGTTTGGTTAGTTCGTGGTAATGCGTCGCGAATAACGTCCGCGCTTTGATTTTGTCGTGCAGAAATTCGGCGACACTCCACGCGATGGAGAGTCCGTCGAATGTCGATGTGCCACGGCCGATCTCGTCGAGGATCACCAGGCTGCGTTCGGTGGCGTTGTTGACGATGTTTGAGGTCTCGTTCATCTCCACCATGAATGTTGACTGGCCTCGCGCGAGATCGTCGCTTGCGCCGACGCGGGTGAAGATGCGATCAACCAAGCCGATCTCTGCGCTCTCTGCCGGAACGAAACTGCCGATGTGTGCCATCAACACGATCAGCGCGACCTGGCGAATGTAGGTGGATTTACCGGCCATGTTCGGCCCGGTGATGATCGCCAGCCGCATGTCTGCTCGCCATCGAGGGACGTGTCATTCGGCACGAATTTCTCTTCTACCAGAGTTTGATCGAGCACGGGATGGCGGCCGTCCTTGATCACCAGCCGCAGCGTTTCGTTCATAGCTGGCCGGCAGTAACGGAAAAGGCGCGCGGTTTCCGCGAGCGCGCAGATGACGTCGAGAACCGCAATTGCTTCCGCAGTTTGCTGGATTGGCTCGATCTCACGCAAGGTTTCGTCGCGCAATTTCTGGAACAGTTGGTACTCGAGGTTCTGGGCGCGTTCATCCGCGCCAAGAATTTTCGCCTCCATCTCCTTTAGCTCGGGGGTGATGAAACGTTCGCCACCGACGGTGGTTTGCTTGCGCGTGTAATGCGCAGGCACGTTCGCCAGATTCGATTTCGTGACTTCGAT
The DNA here is from genome assembly GCA_963725505.1 of uncultured Verrucomicrobiae bacterium. Taxonomy (GTDB): domain Bacteria; phylum Verrucomicrobiota; class Verrucomicrobiia; order Chthoniobacterales; family UBA10450; genus Udaeobacter. Next base: position 480,632 of record CAVRYN010000005.1, read on the forward strand.
GAAATAACCGAAGACCGAGTTGTAACGCATCTTCAGCGACTTGATCCCGGTCGCTGCGATCTCGCGCTCCTGCAAATGGCTGATCCAGTTTTTCCCTTCACGCGACGCCTGTCGCAACACGTCAAGATCAGCATCGTAGCCGTCACGGAAAATGCCGCCTTCTTTCAGCGCGAACGGCGGATCATCGACAAGCGCTTTGGCCAGCTTCTCCGCCAGCGCCGGCATTTCGTGGATTTGATTTTGCAAACGCTGCGCCAATGATTTGATCGTCGCCTCGTTCATTGACCCGAGTCGCCCCAAACGCGAGGCGGTCGAGCAGCTTTTGCAGTTCGGCCTTCAATTTCGGGATTTCTTGAAGCGAAGTTTTGAGCGCGACCAAATCGCGCGCGTTGCCCGAGGCCTGGCTCAAGCGGCCCGCTGCGCGTTCGATGTCGCGAATCGATTTCAACTCGGTGCGGATCGCTGCGAGCAGGTCCGGCTCCTGCAATAAATCGGCAATCATCTGCTGGCGGCGCTCCAGCTCGGGCAAATTGCGCAATGGCTGTAATATCCACGAGCGCAATTTGCGTCCGCCCATGGGTGTGATGGTGCGATCAAGGACGGCGAGCAGGCTGGTGCCTCGCGCGCTGCGCGATTCAACCAAGTCGAGATTGGTTTGCGTCGCGGCATCAAGCAGGACGTAATCTGCGGGCGCATCGCAGCGCAGCGACGTCAGATGATCGATCTTTGCGCCGGAGTTGGTACTTCAAATAGTGGACGATCGCGCCCGCGGCGGCGACAGCCTGCGACATTTGTCCGCAGCCAAATCCGTCGAGCGATTTGACCTTGAAGTGTTCGCACAAGGTGAAGATTGCCTGTTCGGGCAGAAACGCGTAGCTGTCGTAGCCAAGCGCATTCGGGATTTCCTTGAACTGCTGCTGTTGCTCATCGCTGACGAGAAGCTCCGAAGGCGAAACGCGCGCAAGTTCGTCCAGCAGCGATTGTCGATCTTGCGCCTGGGTTAAGCGAAACTCGCCCGTGCTGAGATCGGCATACGCGAAGCCGAAAACGGCGCCATCGGCATAGATCGCGCCCAGATAATTAGCCCGCTTCGATTCGAGCAAGTCGAGATCGCTTACGGTGCCCGCGCTAACAATGTGAGTGATATCGCGCGAAACAATTTTTCCCGGTTGCGGTTCGCTGGTTTGATCGCAGATCGCCACGCGCCGCCCGGCCTTGATCAACTTCGCGACGTAGCTTTGCGCTGCGTGATAGGGCACGCCGCACATCGGCACACCGTTGCGCTTGGTCAGAGCCACGTTCAGCAATCCAGACGCTTCCTTTGCGTCCTCAAAAAACAGCTCGTAAAAATCGCCGAGCCGAAAAAGCAGGAGCGTGTCGGCCGGAATGCTGCCCCGCAGCCGCCGGTACTGCTGCATCATTGGCGTGAGTGCGTCCCGCATTATTTCAGAATTAAATCACGCCGCGCGAATTGCGAGTTTGGAATACGAATTAGCAAAAATTCCTTGTCTGCCTGATTGTGTTTGCCTCCAATCGGTCTGTTGTGCACGGATGAAAAGCTGACCACGTTAATTGACTCGAATCGGCGATCCGGGGGTTCCCAGCGGATTGGCTTGACAGCCTAACGAGAGTTTTTCAAAGCTCACCGTCGTTTGGAAGGATCTGGAAATGCGGGGGCAGGGTAAGGCCAGACACGGATCTTTCGTAAAACTTCCGAACGGCCCGGCCGCTTGTGCTGTCCCACTCAATGGGTTAAGGCTTTTTTGAACTATGCTCCCGAAGTCACTCACTCTTAGCTTGATCGGCGTACTACTTGTGGCGTTCAGCGTGTTTGCTGGCACGTCGGTTATTGAAGGCGTGGTTAAAGACGCCACCGGCCGCCCAATTAAAGGTGCCGATGTTCGGATTGAAACGAAAAGTTTTTCCAAAACTCTTAAGACTGATGCCAGCGGTCATTACGTTACGAATGGCCTGACAGTTGGTACCTATAAGGTCACGCTCGTTATCAATGGGCAAGTCAAAGCATCGATCCGCGACGCCAAGACACAGTTGGGTAAACCCACACAGCTCAACTTCGATCTAAGCGGAAAGAGGGCGTCGGCCGAGAAAGTCGATAGACCCGGCGTGTACGGGAAGGACATCATGGACATCAGGCCGAATGCCATCCACCCCTGACCCGGGGAAACAGTGCGGGACTAATTTAGGCGCAGCGCCAGTTTCCGTTAAGTTGCGTCCGGATGGCAAAGAAAGAATTAAATCACGCTGCGCGAATTGCGAGTTTGGAATAGCGCATCACCAAAATTCCTTGCGTTCCTGCGAGTGTTTGCCCCAATCATATGCGACTTGATGAATTTCGTTGTTCGTTTATCCAGCAGGTCGTCATTCGTATTCGGCTTTCTTTTCGTTCCTGCAGTTCTTCTGGCGGCCACGCTTGTGCAAAAGAATCCGCCAGTTCGTCCCGCCGACGCGGACTCACCGGTGGCGATTTGGGACATTGACTTAAAGCTGGCGAACGCTTTGCCGCGAAACTTTCGCACAACCGACGATCCGCTGAAGGCGAGCAAAGGTGAAACGCCGGCGACAATTGGGCTGAGCGATCTGCGCGCTTCGGGCAGCGGCGAGTTTACTCCTGAAGGGCTGAAGCTTTTGCTGGCGCGAACTCGCGGTCCGGTGACGGTTTTCGATTTGCGACAGGAAACGCACATATTTGTTAACGACCTGCCTGTTAGCTGGTATGCGTCACGCGACTGGGCGAACGTCGGTCGCAGTCAGAGCGCAATCGAAGCCGACGAGGTTTCTCGAGTGCAATCGCTTGAGCCGGGGAGCCAAATCGTTATTCGACCCGGCGAAGCGGTGAAAAAAGGCAGGGCTAGCTCTTCAATGCCGCAACGTGTGGCGGTAGAGCGTGCTAGTACGGAGAGGGACATCGTCGGTGCAGCCGGTGCGAGCTATGTACGGCTCACGGTGACCGACCATGCGCGGCCGCTCGACGACGAGGTGGACCGCTTTATTCTGGCTGTCCGTGCGCTTCCGGAGAATGCCTGGGCGCATTTCCACTGCGAAGCCGGGCTAGGCCGAACGACCACGTTCATGGTGCTGTATGACATACTGCGAAACGCGAATCGAGTGTCGCTGGAAGACATTGTCCGCCGTCAAAAGATTCTGAGTTACGACTACGACGTGCTTCAACCGGATGAACCCGGAAACTGGAAGGCGCCTTACGCGGCAGACCGCGCCGCGTTTGTCCGTGCGTTTTACGATTATGCTCGCGCAAATCCGAATGGCCGACCGCAGCTTTGGAGCGAATGGCTGCAGTCCGGGGCGCGATGAGTCGGCTATATGCCTGCCCGCCTTCGCCAAGGCTACGGCGGACACTTTCGCTCGAAGAAAGTGGAGGCGAGGGGAATCGAACCCCTGTCCTCGTCGCTATCCGCGCAAACATCTACATGTGTATCCGGCGATAAATTCTGAGGAGCCAAGCCATGCACCGGCACACTGCCGGCTCCCGAGCGTCCACGAATTTCCTTCACCATCCGGCGCGGTCGCTCCGCCGTTTGATTAGCCTGCTGTCCACGTTTGGCGCCGTAGCAGGCGTCCAACTCCAAACGTCACGGTCAATTAAGCCGCGAGAGCGAGATCTTGGTGATCTGCGTTTATTTGTTTTGGTTCGGTTTTTAACGAGGCCAACGAACCGTCCTCGACATGCCGCCTGCGCTTCCAACGATGAGTCGAAGCCAGTGCGCCCCCAATAATTTACGCTTGAACAAGTACCCCTTCTTGCGGTCTGATGCAACAGTCCGAAGGTTCAGCGGAGCGATCTGAATGGCAATCGAAATAACATCTGAATCTTTGACCGGAGCTCACCCGGAAGAGGCGGCCGCGTACAAGGAGAGTCGCCCCGTAGCGGTTTCGAGATTTTTGCCCGCGGCTAAATCCCGCTGGCGATCCCGCGCGACTCCGCGATGGACGCGCCGTAATTTCAGCAGTCGCGCACGCGAGCTGTCAGGCGGTGACGCGATCGTCATTTCCATCCCCAATAGCGGTCGCACCTGGGTGCGAACGTTTCTGTGCGCCTATGTTTGCGCCCGTTACGAACACCCGTTTTCTCTTCATCCCGAAACGTACCACGACTCGCGTATACCGCGGATTATCTATACGCATGATCTGTACGAACACTACACAAAGACGCGTTGGTGGGAACGTGTCCGGGGCAAATTCTTGGTCCCGCCTCGCGAGGTCAAGCGAGCCAGGATCATTTTGCTCGCGCGCGATCCCCGGGACGCATTCGTTTCGCACTATATTGAAATGATCCGGCGTACTACCGAGACAGCTGATGAGCTCAAGAGCCAGGCCGTGGGAGACGTGCTGCGCGATCCGATTTTCGGAATTGCCCTGATGATTCAAACGATGAACGAATGGCTGAAGGAATTCGCACGGCGGCCCAATTGCATACTCGTCCGCTACGAGGATTTGCATCTGACTCCAAATGAACAATTCCGTCGTGTGCTTGCCGCAGTTGGTGAGACCGACCCGCAAACGCGTCATTTCGAAAATGCTTTGGAATTCTCGCGTTTCGGTAACATGCGCAAGATGGAAGCTTCGCTGGAGTACGATCGACAACTTCTCCAGCCCGGCGATGTGAACGATCCCGAATCGTACAAGGTCCGTCGCGGCAAGATCGGCGGATACGTTGATTATCTCGAGCCGAGTGACATCGAGTACGCAGACCAAGCGATGGCGGCATTGGATCGGCGGTTCGGCTACCAGAAATAGACTGCAAACCAAGCCCGCTTTTCCCTGCGCGTCCGAGATAACATTCGCCAATGTGCGGCATAGCCGGCTACGTCACTTCGAAAGAGGGTCATGATCCAAGCCGGTTTCTGCGGCCGATGGCGGACGCGATGCGCCATCGCGGGCCTGACGATGAAGGTTATTTTCAGCAGGCTGGCGTCGGTCTGGCGGTGCGGCGACTTAGCATTGTCGATCTTCTCTGCGGCCGACAACCAATCTCAAACGAGGACGGGACGATCCACGTCGTTTTCAACGGCGAGATTTACAACTACATCGAGTTGCGCACCGATTTGGAAAAGCGCGGACATCGGCTAAGCACGCGAGGCGATACGGAAACGCTGGTTCATCTTTACGAAGAACACGGAGTAGAGATGCTTCGCTTTTTGCGCGGCATGTTCGCTTTCGCGCTGTGGGATTCGCGCAAGAAGTTGTTGCTTCTGGCAAGAGATCGGCTGGGAAAAAAGCCCCTCAACTACGCGCTAATTGACGGCACTCTCTATTTTTGTTCGGAGTTGGCGCCGCTCCTGGATCAAAGGCTCGCCTCATGGGAGATCGAACCCGATGCGCTCGCGGCGTACCTGATCTTCGGATTCATTTCTGCGCCGCAGACAATCGTAAAACAAATTAAAAAATTGCCGCCGGCGCACTACTTGGTCTGGCGAGCTGGCGACGTGAAAGTGCAGCGTTACTGGTCGTTCGATCAATCGGAGAAGATTGTCTGTAGTTACGATGAAGCGCTTGATTTGCTGCGAGAAAAGCTCGACGAAAGCATCCGGCTCCGGCTTCGCAGCGACGTTCCGGTCGGTCTGTTGTTGAGCGGTGGCCTTGATTCCAACACTTTGCTGGCGCGCCTCGTCCGTGGCCTCGGGCAGAAAGTGAAGGCCTTCACCATCGGGTTTACGCAGAGGGAATATGATGAATCGGAGATCGCTCGTACGTCAGCGAGACATTTCGGAGTGGAGCATCATCTCCTGGTTGGAGACCCCGATTTGTTAAAGTTGCTCCCGGATGTAGTGCGGCATTACGGCGAACCTTCAGCGGACAAATCAGTGCTGCCAACAATGCTCTTGTGCGGCCTGACTAGTCGCTACGTGAAAGTTGCGTTGAGCGGCGACGGCGGCGATGAAGCCTTTGCCGGATATCCGAAGCATTGGCTGAAGAGTTGGCAGCATCATGTGTCCGGCCTTTTTCCATCGGGATGGCGCGAGCGTTGGACTCTGGATTCGATGAAAGGCGGACTTTGGCAGCAAACTAAAATAATGGAGAAGCTGCGGCGCCGACTGCTTCCAGAAACGCGCAGCCTGTTTTCGGGTGAGTTCTTCTCGGGTCGCTTTTTTCGATCGATCACCACGCCGGCGCTTCAAAGACGAACTGCCTCGTTCCTTGGCGGCCTGGTGCACGAATTCTGGAGCGGCAAGCTAAACGCATTCGACCGAATACTTCATTGGGACAACACCGAGCCGCTGCCGTATTCGCTGCTGACCAAGCTCGACATCGCCAGCATGGCACGCAGTCTCGAGGTGCGTTCGCCATTTCTCGACCATGAATTTGTCGAGCTTTGCGCAAAGCTACCGCGCCGCTGGAAGGTAAACGGCAAAAAGGGCAAGCGAATATTGCGCGACCTTGTCGCGCCGGATCTGCCGCCAGAGGTGCTGGGCGCGCCGAAACGGGGCTTTTCCGTGCCGCTTGCGCAGTGGTGGCGCAACGAAGCACGGCAGCAGATTCGCAACGGGCTCTTGCCCCTTCACTCGGCGCTCCAACCTTTCATCGAGGAAAAAGCCGCCGCTTATCTGCTCGATCAACATCAGGCTGGGCGCGCCAACCATGCCCAGCGATTATGGAACCTTTGGGTGCTAAACGAATGGGCGCGCACCTTCTTGAGAAATTAAAGAGGTTTCGCGAGGGGAACTGCTTGTGGTTGGTTATGTGCGGCCGGTTCCCCAGCGGCGGTGCAGGAATCGCTCCCAAGGCGAGAATAAGATTTTGTCCGCCAGCAAACCGATGACGACGATCACGAGCATGATGCCGATGACCTGGTCCATCGCGTTTAATTCGCGACCGTAATGAAGCAGATGGCCGAGACCAAAGCCGGTCAGGATCGTGACATAAATTTCCGCGGCCATCAGTGAGCGCCAGGCAAACGCCCAGCCCTGTTTCATTCCGCTGATCAAATGCGGCATTGATGCCGGTAAAATCACGTGGATCCACCGATGGAATGGCCCCGAGCCCATCGTTCGTGCCGCACGCGCAAAGATCGGTGAAATCGTACGCACCCCGGTGTCGGTCGCGATCACAACTGACCAGACCGTTCCCATGATAACGACGAACAGCATCGCGCCCTCGGTTTGTCCGAACCACAGCAACGCCAGCGGGACCCAGCAAACGCTCGGCAACGTTTGCAGGCCGAGGGCGAGCACGCCCACCGTGTCTTCGGCAAATGTCAAAGATGCAGTCAGGAGCCCAAGCGGGAGCCCGATCGCGAGGCCGATGAAATATCCGACGAGCAAACGCCGCAACGTGACGCCCGATGCGCTAAAGAGGGTGCCATCGCGTGTGGCGTTAACAAGATAATCCATAACGCTGCGCGGAGAAGGCAGCAAAACTGGCGACCAAATCTTTGCGTGCACCAAGGCCGCCCAAATCGCGACTAGCGCGACGAAAAATAGGATTGCCAACAAAGCGCGTCTCATTTGCAAAAGCTTGTCATCCCGAGCGGAGCGAGGGACCTCCCACTCGAAGATGTCGCATACACAAGCGTTGCCAGCGTGATCAACAGCGCCGCTGAGAGATCCTTCACTTCGTTCAGGATGACAGAATGAACCAAGGCCGCCCAAATCGCGACTAGCGCGACGAAAAATAAAACTGCGAGCAAGGTTCTCCTCATTCCACGCTCACCACCGCCTCCGGCGCAAGGTAACCTTTCAACACCGCTGTCAATTTCGATGCGTGCCGGGCAATTTCGATGCTGTTGAAATCGCGCGGCCGCGGCAGGTTCACTTCAAAGATCTCGCGAATGCGGCCCGGTGTCGGCGTCATGATCACTACTCGATCCGCCAGGCATGCCGCTTCACGTACATTGTGGGTGACGAAGATGATCGTCTTACGCCGTTTTTGCCAAATCTGCTGGATGTCGCCGTAAAGTTGTTCGCGTGTCATGGCATCGAGCGCGGCGAACGGTTCGTCCATGAGCAGCACCCGTGGGTTCGGCGCGAGTGCTCGCGCGAGGGCGACCCGCTGTTTCATGCCGCCAGAAAGTTCGTGCACGTTCGCTTCCATGAATTTTTCGAGACCCACCAGATGAAGAAAAAATTTCGCGACCTCACGCCGCTCCCGATTATGTAAACCCGGTTTCAACTTCAAACCGAACATCACGTTTCCGAACGCATTCAGCCACGGAAACAGCGCCGATTCCTGAAACATGACCAGCCGATGCCGCCCCGGTCCGTGCACCGGCTGATTATCCGCCAGCACTCGTCCCTTGTCCGGTTTTTCCAAACCGGCGATGATATCGAGCAGCGTCGATTTTCCGCAGCCACTCGGCCCGACAATGACGATGAATTCGCCTTCATCGACTTCTAACGAAACATCATCCAGCGCGTGCACGGTCTGTCGCTTTTGTCGAAACCATTTTGAGACATGATCGACAATCAGTTTCGCGGGGGGCGGACCCCGCAGCTCTTCTTGCAGTGACATCAGAGATTTTCGAACAGCTTGGAAAGGTCAGGCGCTGTTTTGATGAAACCGGCCCTGACCGAGTTCTGCATGAATTTTTCGACCGCAGCGCGCGGCGTTTCCGGTGTGAAAACAATCCGTTTCCATGCTGTCGCGATCAATTGCGGGCTCATGTCGCTCTTGGTTTCTTCCAACAGCTCAGCCTTGATCAACCGTTGCGCTTCCTCCGGATTTTTTGTGATCCAGGCTGTCAATTCCGCGTGCGCTTGCGCAAATTTTTTCGCCAGATCACGCTGTTGGCTCAAAAATTTTACACTCGAAACCAGAATCGTCGTTGCCACTTCCTTTTCTTCGACGATCACTTTACCTGATGCTTCCTGCTCAAGGCGCGTTAGCCACGGTTCCACAGTCCAAACTGCATCTATTCTCTTCGCCTTAAAAAGGCCTAACTGATCCGGATTTTGTGTTGGAATCACCTGTGCGTCTCCGCCGAGTTGCGTGATCTTTAGTCCACCGTCTGTCAGCCATGCCCGGCAAGAAATGTCCTGCGTATTCCCTAATTGCGGCGTGGCGATTTTCTTGCCTCGAAAATCGGCGGCTGCTTTCAAGTTTTGATCCGGCTGAACAACCAAACCCGCGCCGCCGTTGGCCGCGCCCGCGATTAGACGAATCTCTTCCCCATTCGATTTGGTATAAGCATTGAGCGCCGGCCCGGGACCGACGTAAGTCAGATCAATCGAGTTCGCGAAAACCGCCTCCATCGCACTCGGCCCGGCGTTGTAAACAAACCAATCGATTTTGGTTCCAAGCCGTTGTTCGAACCAACCTTTGCCCTGGCGGGAGAGCGCGTGTGCAACCACGCCCTGCGCGTGCGTGATGTTCGGAAAATGGCCAACACGTATTTTCGTTTCGCCGAAACAAAACGCTGCTGCTGCAAACCAGAGCGAGATCGACAATAAAAGCTTGGAGATTTTCATTCTGCGATTTGTCGATCTTCTCCCTTGGTGGGCGCAACAATCAAGCGCCGAAACAAACACAATTAAATCTATCGCAGCGGCCGGGCGACAAGGACCCCGCTATCCGAATGGTAGCGGTACAGATATTTCGAAAGCTCGTCGTCCACGATGACGCGGCCGTAATTGCTCGGAGAGGAAGCGTGCATGAAATGCAGAACGCCATCACCTGTACGCAACGCAAGGCCGACATGCGCGGTGGAATAAAGTCCGCTCCTGTCGTTTGAAATGATTCCGATGATGTCGCCGCTGCGCAATTTCGATTCAATGCCTGCGACTTTGCTTTTCGGAATTTCATAAAGTGGCCGCGATGAGACGTTCGCTTCCATGCGCGCGAGCGGTCCCAGCAGTGAGCGATTCGCGGCGAGATACCTGTAATGTCGCCAGCCGGCGCTCATCTCCCGCGCGGAATGCGGCACGCTGCGGCCACCGAGGTCGCGCGTCAGATCCTCGATCAGACCGCGGCGATCGTTGTCGTAAAGCCAGTCCTCCAAGTAATGCAGGCGCGAGAGATATTCGCCGGTGCACTGGCCGCCGCGATATCGATCTTGCTCGATGTAATACAGCATGCGCTCCGGCGTCCAATTCGATTCCGGTTCGTTCAGCATCCGGGCGAAACCGAGCGCGATCTCGAAAAACGTCCAGCAATCCATTCCGTTGAAATTCACCGATGGCGACTCGATCCGGTTGTCGATCTCCAGAGTGAAATGTTTGTAGCGCGTCCCGACCAAAGCTTGTCCGACCGCTGCAGTGCGTTCACCAATCGGCAGCGCTTTCCAGTTTTCCGCTTTAGCCTTTGCCACCAGCCGATTGAATTGGTCTTGTCCTTTAAAAACCGTGCTAAGCGGCAACCGCGACTCGTACGCCAACGCGACCGAGCAGATTAACAATATGGGAACGAAAACTTTCCAAGTCCGCATATCGCCCACAACTCAACGCGGAATTCATTTTTGAGCAACCGCATTCCTCCTGCTGCAAAGAGTTTTACTTCACTGGAGCAGACTTATATCGTTGGCATTGTGCCAATTCGTTTTCCCAAAAAGAGCCGGCGAAATATTGTTCGCCAACCGTCGCGGGATGGCGCGCCTGGCCCGCGACTGCGGGATTCCACGCGCGTCCGGCTGCGTCCGCGAGCGGACTGGCACAAGCGCAATTTTCTTACCAGCGTGTTGATCCCCTCGCTTTTTGTGAAGCGTTCGGGTGGTCCGGCGGCTCCGCACTTCCCGAAAATCCGCGAAGGCGAGATCTGCATTACTTGGATCGGTCACGCCTCATTTCTCATTCAAACCCACGAGGTCAATATCTTGATCGACCCGATCTGGTCGAAATGGCTCAAGGTAATCAAGCGGTTGAAACAACCCGGCTTCGAAATTCATCATTTGCCTTCGATTGATTTTGTCCTGGTTACGCATGCCCATTTCGATCATCTCGACCGGCGAACCCTGCGTCGCGTCGCTGCAAATCAACCGATCGTCGTGCCAATGGGTGTGGGAAATTTGGTGCACGACCTCGGGTTTCATATCGTGCATGAGCTGGATTACTGGCAGACGGTCGAGCTTGGGCCGCTGAAAATTTCTCTCACTCCCTGTCACCACTGGGGCGCCCGGTTCCTTGCGGATTTGCATCGTGATTTTGGCGGATTTGTGATCGCGTCGAATGGCCGCGCGATTTTTCACTGCGGCGACACTGCCTATTTCCCGGGGTTCAAGGAAATCGGCGACCGCTTTAACATTGACGTCGCATTGCTTCCCATTGGCGCTTACGAAGCGCCGACTGGCCGCGAAGTTCACATGAACCCAGAGGAGGCAGTGAAAGCATTTCTTGAGCTGCGTGCGGACACTTTGATCCCGATGCATTACGGAACTTTCCCTCTTGGCTTCGAGCCGCTTCACGAACCGCCGCAACGATTGGTCGCAGCCGCTCGGGCCCATGGCGTCGAGGAGAAAGTCCTCGTGATGACCGAGGGCAAGCCGGTCGTCCTGTAGGAAATATTTTCTGGCCACAGATGAACACAGATGAAACACAGATTTGAGGATCTTCTTTTCTGCATCTGTGAAAATCCGTGTTAATCAGTGGCTAAATTCTCTTGGGGCAATCGGAGCCGGATTTTTCGTCGTCACATTTTGTCTGGTTCTGCTTTGGCACAATCCGCTCGTCTTTTGGAATGACGACTACGAATTGTCGATTCTGCCGGTATTCGCGGATGTAGCGCGCAGTTGGTCCGAAGGCTATTGGCCAATACTAAGTCCGTATTCGTGGGTATGCGGCAATCTCGCTGGCGAATTTCAGTACGGCACGTTCTCGGTCTTTATAAATGCAGCTGTCATTCTCATCTGGAAATTTCCGCTGACGTTTCCACAACAAGCCGCAGCGCTTTCGATCGCGCACCTGTTTGTTCTGGCGATGGGCGCATTCTTGCTTGCGCGCGACCGCCGACTTTCGGTGGCGTTGTCGGCTTTTGTGGCGCTGATCGCCTCGCTAAACGGCTGGATCATTTGTTGGGGCGCAACAGATTGGTTCGGCGCGCTCGGCGCGTTCACGTGGCTACCCTGGGCGTGGTGGGGTGCCGAGCGCGCATTGGATCAAAAACGAACGAAATGGCGATTCCTCTGGCCAGCGCCATTTGTTTACCTCGTCGTCACAGGCGGATTCCCCTACACGGTTTTGATGATGCTGCTCTTGATCGCGTGGTTAGCGATCAAAGCAATGTGGGAGCGGCCATCGGAAGAGCTGCGATAGCCGGGACACTAAGGTCCCTCCCACATTGGCAATCTTGCCGATGCTTTTTGGTGTCGCGCTCGGTCTCGGATTGTCCGCGCCCGCGTGGCTCTCGATTCTCGATCTCGTTCACGGTTCAGCGCGCGAATTGCAGTCGCCAGCAGCACACTGGCAATGGCTTGTTCCGCCCTCGTCGTTGCCCGGTTTGATCTTGCCATGCTGGACTGTCAATTGGGCGGATTTTTCCAGCCGTTATTTGCCACACACAGCAACCGAATTAGCATGCGGGCTAGTCGCTCCCGCAGCACTTATCGGTGGATTCCTCTGGCGTGGGCGTATGCTCGTCAGGCAAATTAAGTGGGAGCTTCTCTTGCTCTTGCTCTTGCTCGTGCTCTGCATGATTCCAACGGCTGGGCTTTTCCGCTGGAGTTTTCGCTGGCTTCCATTTTTCCATTTGGTTCTCGCAATTTGCGCAGCGGAAGTGCTGCAAATGACGCCCCGATCAGTGACCGTGGCTACAACTGCTCTCGGTCTCGTCGTTTTGACGGCTATTGCAATGTTCATCGTGCGTGCAACAGGCACCTGCGCTTTCCCTCTGACATGGATTTTAATCGGGCTCGCGGGGATTTGGTGGCTGGCAACGCTCTGGTTGCGTGATTCTGAATTTCAAAAATGGGGACCCGTTGTGATCACGTTTTTGGCATTTCTCGCTACATATTTCTGCATCCCAACCAACTGCGGGGTCCCCAAGTACAATTTTTCTCAAGAACTGCTTAAACCTACGCCGCTCGATCCCCGCCGACTTTATATCAGCATCTATCCGTGGGCGGAGCTTACCTATTGCGTAGCGAACAAGCCGGAACCGGTTGGCCAAACTCTGCGGCCGGGCAGCACATCGATGTGGGCTGGATTGCATTTCATCAATGGCTACAGCCCAATCAGAGCCGCTGGCGTGGCGCGCGAGTTCGCGGCCACGATCCACGGTGAAATCAATCCGGAAGTTGGAGAATATTTGCTCAATCATCAAGCAGGCGAGGGTGGTGAACTAGCATTGATGGGAGTGGACGGAATCGTCGTTGCACGGGAAATCGATCTTGTCCCGCAGCCATCCTCTGAATGGGAGCTCGTCGTTTCAACAGATGAAGGACGCGTGTTTCACCGGCGCAGCGCGCCATTCGCGCGCATGCGCTCAGTTACGTCGATCGATTCACGGCCTGACGAGCAGTTTGTGCCCGCAACGATTTCGCAGATCGATGATTCGCGAAACCGAGTGGAAGCTGATATCGATGTGCCGAATGGCGATCGGCCTGCGTTGGTCACTTTTTCGCGGCCGTATTTTCGCGGATATCAGGCGCGCCTGGGCGATCAAAAACTCGCCGTCACTTCCTATCGCGGATTATTTCCAGTGGTGAAAATTCCGCCGGGCATGCATGGGCGGCTTACTCTTGCCTATCGGCCATATTGGCTGATCTGGGGAGGCGGCGCCGCAATCGCCTGTGCTTTAGTTATCGCGCTGAGCCTTGTCGTCGCGATTTCGCGGAGACACGCGGACCGAAGGATTTAAGCGAAAGACGAAAAAGTTTTTGCCATAAGCCAGCGACCACTGCTTAAATGCGACCCCTTAAATTTCGTGCTCCGAATCGGATCACAACAAACCAGAAGAAAAGGTGATTGGTATGAAAGCTACCAAGCTATCGGCAAGAAACTTGATCAATCGCTGGTTCTTGCGGCGCGGTTTCGTTCCCGTCCTTCGAGTCGGGCTCGTCACTGGTCTCGTATCCGTCGTCGCAAATTTCGCCTGCGGCCAAGATAGCGGCAACGTTCGTCCCGCCATGCTTGCCAGTGGCGGGGATTCGGTCGCTGCCTGCCTTCACTATCCGGCGAAGGCGAAAGCAAAGAAGGACGAAGCGGCAATTCCCTTTTACTGCGAGGTCGGAGCAGATGGTAAGCCGGCGTTTATCTCGTTATTCGGTCCCGAAGACAAGACGGAGTTCAGGGTTGCCCTCTTGAAGGCGCTGTCACAAGGTCGCTTTCAACCAGCGATGTCTGGCGGCAAGGCGGTTCCCGTGTTGTTGGGAGGGACGGCGTTCTTCATGTTTCGCGGCGACGAGCCAGTAATGGCCATCTCGCTCTCGACTGCGGACAAGGAAAAGACAGCCGCGCTTGGCAATTATATTCAGCCGCAGCTGCTTAGTACCAACCTCGAGTTCCGTCGCAAGCTTTGGCACGCGCAGCATGATCCAGGCATACATCCCCTCATGGGTGTGTCGTCTGTGCATGCTGGGGCGGTGGTGCTGGCACAGATCGATGCGCAAGGCAACGTCGTCAGCACAGAGATCGTTGCCGAATCACGCCCGGGTGCCGGGTATGGAGCCTTGCTCGTAAAGGGATTTCAGGGCGCGAAGTTTATTCCCGCGTTTAGCAATGGCAAGCCCGTCGCCGGCCAGTTCGATATGATTGCTAATTACGACAAGATGCAGAGCCCCAATTCGGAGCCCGGCGACACGCATATCAAGCGCGATTTTACCAATTGGTGACATACGGCCGCGGGAAGACGGCGTGCAGGCAGTGAGTGCACTACTTGTCCGCTGCCAGATGCCGCGTTGCGCAGATGCCGCAGGGAACAGCGCCCGACCATGCGGCACCGCGCAATCCAATGATGTTGCACTGTGAAGATTTGGTTCGATTTTATCCAATCGTGAAAAAGTCACTCGTAGCGTTTACCATATTTTTCTCAGCCATCGCTGCCACGTTCGGAGATCTCAAGCCCACCGATTCGAGCGCTCCGGTCCTGCAATATTTTGAGCCTGTTCAAATCGCTCCAAGGGCTGGCCATACAGATGCACCGAACTTTACTTTCGACGCGGGAAAACCGTTGCTTACGATAAGGTCTGTGCGCCAGTTAATCCCTCATCGAGATGGAAAAGGCGTTACAATCGTTCTAAACGAAAAAGACAGACAGCAATACGCGGAGCTGACCCGGCGATTTAAAGGTCGCCTGCTAATATGTGTTGCTGCAGCCGATGTGATCAGCATCGAGCAGATCACTTCTCCGGTGGAGAACGGACTGATTGAGTTTAGTGATGCCCGCTATACGGGGCATATCGCCAGATATCTTCGTCGCCGATTTGGCATGTAGCGTTGCCGGGTCCTGGCGCCGCTACAATTTTTTTGGATCTTCGAGCAGATCGATCACCCGCTTGAGCAAGCGTCCCGCGCCGCCGCCGTCGATGCTGCGATGATCGAAGCTCAGTGTGATTTGCGCTTCGGTTTTGGGAACGAATTCTTTTTTTTCTTCATGCCACGACGGAATTTTTTTCCCGGCTCCGAGACCGAGCAGCAATGTTTGGTCTGGCAGCGGAATGGGCGTCCCCCATTCCATTCCGAAGGTCCCGAAGTTCGAAACGGTCGCGATGCCACCGGCTTGCATGTCCGGTGAAATTCGCCGTTGTCGCGCGAGTTCGACGAGGTCCTTGTATTTGGTGGTGAGATCAACAAGTGAAGTTTTATCGGCGGAACGAATCACCGGCACCATGATTCCGTCCTCCGCTTCAACCGCAATGCCGACGTCGATCGAGTTTGATTGCACTACGCGGTTGCCGATCAGTTTCGCAGCTGCGCCCGGGTTTTCTGCGAGCGCGAGGGCGAGAGCGCGCAGAGCGTAAAGACCGGGACCTGGCTTTGGATCACGCGATTGCCGATCTTGCAGCACCGGGTCGAGATTTACCGACGAGCCAATGGTCGAAAGCGGGCGCGTCCAACTCCGCCGCATCGCATCCGCCACGCCGGCGCGAATGGCGGAAGCTTCATGCGCGGTCTGTTTCTCGATCTTGTGCAGGAAATTCTCGAGATCCTTAATCGTGACGCGATTGCCTGCGCCAGTGCCCATGATCCCGGCCAAGTCCACCGTTGTTAATTGCAACTCGGCCATGCGTGCGCGCACGCGCGGCGACATGAAAGTGGCGCCTTTCGTGATTGCCGGAACGGGCAGGTCGCCAACACGCGCGCCTTCGCCGTCGCGCGCGGCGATTTTTCTCTCTCGCGCCGGAGCAACTTCCTGATCAGCGCGCGCGGGAATTTCTTCAGCCACTTCTCGCTGTGAAGGAGGCGGCGCTTGTTTCGCGAATCGCGCCGCGTCTGCCTCGCTCGCTTCTACGTAGCCAATCACTGCACCGACTGGGTAGGTCTCCTTTAATTGCACCGTGATCTTGTCAATTTTGCCTTTGCATGGCGTGGTCACGCCCATGACCGCTTTGTTGGTCTCGACGTCGATAATTTCCTGATCGTCCACGACCTCGTCGCCAGGTTTTACCTTGATATCGACAATCGTGGCTTCAGCGATCGATTCGCCCAGCTGCGGCATGATGATTGGGACTTGCGGCATGGATTCTATTCTCGCAGCAGTGCGCGAGCCTTGGTTGCGATTTCTTTTTCGTTCGGCCGATGCGCGCTCCAAAGATTTGGGTGATACGGAATCGGAGTGTCTTTCGCATTGAGACGTTGCGGCGCTGCATCCAGCAGATGAAAACCCTGGCTCGTGACGCGCGCGATGACTTCTGCGGTTGCACCGCCCCAGGGAAATGACTCGCCGACGCAGAGCAAACGTCCCGTGCGTGCGATGGATGCCAGCACTGTGTCGGTGTCTAGCGGTTTAACCGTGCGCAGATCGACCACCTCAATTTCGAAACCTTCGCGCGCGAGTTCCTCTGCTGCCGCGAGAGATTCCTGCACCATTGCGCTGTAGCTCACGATGGTGAGATCGCGTCCTTGCCGCGCAATGCGCGCGCGACCGGTCGGCAAACCTTTGTCCGGCAATTTGTCGGCCTTGAGATGATAATAGAGATATTTGTGTTCGCAGTAGATGACCGGATCATCAATCGCCACAGCTTCTATCAACATCGTGTAAGCGTCTTCCACTGTCGCCGGCGTCATCACGATCAGTCCGGGATAGTGCGCGTAAATAGATTCCATCGATTGACTGTGAAACGGCCCGCTGCCTTTTGTTCCACCGGACGGCAGACGTACCGTGATCGGCACTGGCACGCTTGTTCGCCAGTAATGCGTGCCGGCGTGGTTTAGGATTTGGTTGAGTGCAATGCTGGAGAAATCGGCAAACTGCATTTCGACAATCGGCCGCATTCCTTGCATGGCGGCGCCAATCGCGGTGCCGACGATGGCGTCCTCACTGATCGGCGTGTTCAATACGCGCCCAGGAAATTCCTTCGCGAGACCTTTCGTGGCTTTGAATGCGCCGCCGAATGTTCCGCCGACGTCCTGTCCGTAGATGAAAACCCGTTCGTCATCACGGAGCAGTTTTGCCTGTGCTTCGCGGATTGCTTCGAGATAGGTGATGCTCATTCGAAAGAATCGACAAGGTCGCGCGTCGATAACGCGCACCAATCTTCTTTGTCGCCTTCGGGAGCGAGGCTCTTTTTGCGCGGCGGCAATCGCCTCTTCCACCTGCGCGACTGCATCTTTACGCCAGTCGGCCAGCGTCTCCGCGTCTGAAAGATTAAGGCCGATAATTGTCTGCTCGGCCACCTTCAGGCAATCGCGCGCGAACGGCTGCTGCTTGATCTCCTCTGTCACATAACTTGCATCGTCGTGCTCGCCATGACCAGACAAGCGTAGCACGGAAGCGACAACCAATTGCGGCGGACGACCTGCGCGCGCACGTTTCACCGCGCCGCCGATTACGTCCAGGCACGCGGCGAGATCGGTTCCATCGAGACTGTAGCCTTCGAAGCCGTAGCCGATCGCGCGGTCAACCAAATCATGACACGCGAATTCGCGGTCGTTCGGCGTTGAATAAGCGTAATGATTGTTTGTCGCGACGACCACGAGCGGCACTTGTTCGACAGCAGCGATATTCATTCCCTCGTGGAATGAACCGGTCTGCATCCCCCCTTCGCCGATGCATGCCAGGCCGACGAAATTTTTCTCCCCTTTAAATCGCTTCGCTAGTAATGCGCCTACCGTGGCCGAAATCATCGCGCCGAGATGACTAATCATGGCAAGTTCGTTCTTGCGCGGATGCCCCCGGTGAATGTTGCCGTCGCGTCCGCGCATCGGGCCGAGGCGCGAGCCGAGATACGTGCGGGTTACGTCTAGCAGCGGTTCGCCAAATGCGGAGCGTCCGGCCTGGTCGCGAATCAATGGTGCGAAGATGTCGCCTTTTTGCAAAAATAAGCCGCATGCGACGCTGACTGCTTCCTGGCCTTTGCCGATATAAACTCCGCCCGTGATCAACCCGCCGCGGTACAGGCTCACCAGCTTTTCTTCCAGCGTGCGCGCCAGAAGAATCCAGCGAAACGCTTCGAGGAAGCGTTCGTGCGGCGGCGCGGCCTTTTTGGTTTTTGATTTTGCGCTGCGCGGCGCCGTCTGAAGCATCGGGCAATTCTACGCAAGATCGACAATCCCGCGCAAAATTTTTTTTGCGGATCCGCGTTCTCTTTCCGGGGAGCACGGGCTATCAAGCCTGTTCCTTTTCGGCAGCTTGCCGAAAAGCGGGGGGGTGCAATTCAAATTTCGCTCCGCGAAAAATGTCGTCGGCAAGCTGCCGACGATTGCAGGGTCGCAGCCTGCGCTCCCCACAGAAAAAACTACCGCATCGCCAGCGCGAGCCGTCGCTGGGTCGGGCTACGTTCGCCTCCGTTCGATGCTACTTCGGCGGAAATTTGCTGTGGCGCGGTTAGTTTCATTCCGACCAGCTTGCTCACGCCGCGCTCTTCCATTGTCACACCGTAAAGGACATCGGCTTTAGCGATGGTGCGTTTGTTGTGTGTGATGATAATGAACTGGCTCTGCTCTACAAAGCGCTCCAGCACCCGGATAAAACGGTTGATGTTGCCTTCGTCCATTGCCGCGTCCACTTCGTCGAGAATGCAGAACGGGCTCGGTCGCACCATGTAAATCGCGAATAACAACGCTACTGCGACCATGGAGCGTTCGCCTCCGCTCAGCAGCGAGATGCTTTGCAACTGTTTGCCGGGAGGTTTAGCGGTGATTTCGATGCCACAGTTGAGCGGATCGTTGTCGTCCAGTAACGACAGGTCTGCGCGCCCACCGCCGAAGAGTTCTGCGAACATTTCGCGAAAGTTGATTCGCACCTGGGCAAAGGTTTCGCTAAACAACTTTCTGGTAGTGGAGTTGATCTGCGCAATTACATCGAGCAACTCGCGACGCGAATTGGTGAGATCGGTATTTTGCGCTTCGAGAAATTTGTATCGTTCTTCCAGCTCGTCGTATTCATGAACGGCATCGAGGTTTACAGGGCCCATGTTGTCGAGCTGCGTGCGAAGATCCGTGATGAGTTTTTGAAGATCAACGTCGCTGAGGTGGATCGCGTTCTCCGAATTCGATGGTAAATTCGACGTGGCTTCCCCGCCATTTATAGCATCGCCAGCGGAGCGGTCGATCCGCCTTTTCACTTGCGCCCGCAGGACTTTTTCGAACGCGGGCTGATCGACTACAAACGCGCGAAGATCAATCTGGTAGCTGCGCGAAATATGCTCCGCGAGATTGTCGATCTTCATTTGCAGTTGCGACTCGCGCACTTGTCGCTGGGCACGCCGGTCCTGCAATTCGCCTAACGAATCGCGCAAACGTCGCAACTCGGTTTCGCAATCGGAAATCGTGGAGAGTCGTGTAGCGCGTTGCTCGGCGATTTTCACCGCGCTCGCTTCTGCCTGCTGGCGCTGCGCCGTCTGACTTTTAATTAACGCTTCCGACTCACGCGACTCCTCAGCCTGTGTGGCCAATTTCGATTCGTACATTGTTATATCGGCTTTTCGCACAGCGATCAGCTCCAACAGTTCGGCCTCGCGCGCGCGCATTGCTTCGTGTTGCGCGATGAAGTTTTCATGGCGCTGGCGCTCGGTCGCAAGAGCCAGCCGCAGTTGATTCATTTTTTCGGTCAACTCTTCTTCGCGCGCTGTGGTTTGTTTCTGTGCGGCTTCGAACGCGGTCAGATCGGCTTGCTCTTTTCCAAGTTGATCCCGCATCGTTTGCAGTTCGCGCTCCAAGTGCCCGACCCGTTCGTCAGCCGCGGCCACCTGGTGATCGAGCGCATTTTTGTCCGATCGCAAATTGTCGATCTTGCGTTCGGCCTCGGCCAATTCGCGCTGGAGCCGCAAAGCGATTTCCAGCGCCGCTTTCGCTTCGTCGCGTTTCGCGCAAAGCGATTCGCGCTCTTTTGTCAGCGCGGCTTCTTCTTTCCCGAGATCGGCAATTTGCGCCTTGCGCTCCAGCAATGACGGCGCGCGCACTTCGCTGCTGCCGCCAAAGACGATCCCTTCGGGAGAAATAAATTCGCCGGCCAGCGTGGCCATCGCCAGCGTGGGTTCGGCCTTTTTACACTCAAGCGCGTGTTGTAAATCCGAGAAAACGACGACGTTGCCGAGCAACTGTCTGACGAGTGGTTCGAGCGACGATGGCGCAATCAGTTTGTCCGTGGCCCAGGCGAGCGCACCCTGCGGCAGACTTTTTCGCGTTGGTTCTTGCGCGGAGCCTGTCAACTGCGGAATGAACAGCGCAGCCTGGCCGAGCTTCTTTTTCCTGAGTCGCGTGATGATTTCGGAAACAGCGCTCGCATCTTTTAAAATGACGGCGTGCAGATTTCGACCCAGCGCAGCTTCGATCGCCGGAACGAACTTGGGATCGACTTCCAGATGCGCCACGAGTGAACCGGAAATCGCCTCACGAAATTTGTCGGGATCGTCCAGACCTTTGAGGACAGCTTGCGAACCTTCAGCCAAGCCTTCGCCTTCTTCATTGAGCTGACGCAAAACGTCCAGCCGCGATCGTTTCTCCGCGAGCGTCCGCTCGAGCGCGGCAAGGTTCTGTTCCGTTTCGGAGAGCAGTCTTTCTTTTTCGCGCAGGCTCGCATCGACATCGATCGCTTCGCGCCGGCTGGCTTTATCTGAGACAGCAATATGCCTGGCGAGCTTCTCGCGCGACGCCGTTAACGTTCGAATTTGTTTGGCAAGGTGTTCACTTTGAGCGCGGGTCAATTCTCGTCGCGTTTTCGTTCCGGAAAGTTCCTCCTCGAGCGTCGCGATGCGGTTTTCGGATTTGGACAGCGCGATTTGCAACTCCTGCAACTGTGCCCCGCGCTCGGTTCGATTTTTCTGGATTTGTCCGGCCAGGCTGGCGAGCTCTTTCAACTCGGCTTCTTTTTCTTTCAACTGCCGCTCGATTTCTGCGATGGAGCTATTCGTTTGCTCGACCTCAGCGGCGTGCTGTTTGCGTTTTTTTCCCGCGTCGCCGATGTCGCGCTGCGCGCGTTCGACCAGCTCGGCGAATTCTTCCGCACGCTGCCGATTGAATTCAATGCGGCTGCGGTGCGCGGCGATTTCGCTTTCCAGTCGCTGCACCTCCGCACGCGAATCGGCGATCAGAATATCGATCTTGTCCAGCGCGTGGCGTTCTTCGGTTAGCGCATTTTCGCTGTTGTGGATCTTCTCGCGCGTCGCGTGCTCGGACTGGGTCAGACGCCCGATTTCTTTGTGACAGCCGGCGAGATCAGCTTCGAGAGCATCAAGCTGTTTGCGTGCGTGATAAGTTTCAACCACGCGAAGATCCGCATGCAGCGCCTGATATCGCCGCGCTTTGCCCGCCTGTCGCTGCAACGAACCGATTTGGCGCTTTACCTCTTTGATGACGTCGCCAATGCGCAGGAGATTTGCCTCGCTGGCTTCCAGCTTGCGGAGTGCCTCGCGCTTTTGCGCCCTATACTTTGTGATTCCAGCCGCTTCCTCGAACACTGCGCGTCGATCTTCCGGACGCGAGCTGAGGATCATGTCGATCTTGCCCTGTTCCATCATCGAGTATGCGGCGCGGGCGATGCCCGTGTCGGCGAAGAGATTTTGAATATCGCGAAGGCGGCAGGGGGTTTTGTTTAACAGATATTCGGAGTTGCCATCGCGATAGACGCGGCGCGTGACGCGCACGTCATGCCAGTCGATTCCGAACTCTTCAGCACAATCGGTGAACGTGAGTGAGACCTCTGCCAATCCTACGGGCTTGCGTGTGTCCGCGCCGTTGAAGATCACGTCCGCCATCTCATCGCCACGGAGCGACTTTGCAGATTGCTCGCCGAGTGCCCAGCGGACGGCGTCAAGGACGTTGGATTTTCCACAACCATTCGGCCCGACGATAGCGGTCGTGCCCTCGTGAAAATTAAAGACGGTTTTATCGGCAAACGATTTGAAGCCGAGTAGCTCGAGTGATTGTAAATGCATTGTGGGCCACACCCCGGGCCTCGGCAGCCTCAATACAGCAGCCTTGCCGGGGTTACAAGCGGAAAATCACACAATTTGAAGGGGTTCTGGTCGGGTGCGACCACAGGATATGGGGCCTTCGTCTTGCCGCATACGATCGGAATCGCGCGCTTTGTCGCCTCTCCCCTTGCGACAAGGGGAGACGATGAAGGTGAGGGGATCGGACAATTGGGCTTCTTAGAGTCGACCCTCCTCCCCCTCACCGGGGAGAGGCGTCCCTCCGCGCATTCCATGCTACGATTCCCCGCCATTCTGAAAAATACGCCCGTGGCGCCAGAAGGTTAACCCGCATTCTTGCTTTGGACAACTCCATCACTCAGGATGCGCCAATGGCAGATGAATCGCCGGCGTGGATACAGCAAGAAGAGCGCATCGATCATCAGCTGGTCCGCGGCATTGGAATTCCAGCTCTCACTGCGAATATCGTCAGCTCGACAATCGGTGCAGGAATTTTCGTAATTCCAGCGACCGTGGCGAGAGGACTAGGACCAGCGGCGCCACTGGCATTTGTTTGTTGTGCGATTGCGATGGTCTTGTTCGTTACTTGTTTCGCGATTGCCGGCAGCCGCGTGTCATTGACAGGCGGCTTGTACGCGTACGTCGAAGTCGCGTTTGGTCGTTACGTCGGATTCCTTGCTGGAATGCTTTACTTTCTAACCGCGATCGGCGCGGTTGCCGGCGTCGTGAATGTGTTAGCAAACTCGGTCGCGCTAGTGGTTCCGTTCCTCGGCGGTCCGATAATGCGCGTAACCGTGATGTTCGCCGTTTACGCGTCGCTCGTGTTGATCAACATCCGCGGCGTGCGCCAAGGCGCGGGTGCGGTGACCGTGATAACAGTCGTAAAGCTTCTGCCGCTGTTGCTGTTCGTTGGCGTCGGAATATTTTTCATCCACGCGCCGAATCTTGCCTGGAGCAGTTGGCCCAGCAGCAAGTCGTTAGGCGATGCCGTTATCCTGCTGATTTTTGCGTTCGTCGGAATCGAGGTGGCGTTGATTCCGAGTGGCGAAGTGAAGAATCCGGCGCGCACGGTTCCGCGGTCGGCTTATCTCGCTCTCGTCGTCACCACTATCATCTATCTCATGATCCAACTCGTCGCGCAGGGCACCCTCGGCGCCGATCTCGCCAATCATCCTGACGCGCCACTCGCCGAATCGGCAGCAAAATTTCTCGGCAATTTAGGCCGCACAATTCTTTTGGCTGGAGCCAGCGTCTCAGCATTTGGATTTGTTACGAGCGATATCCTGAGTTCACCGCGAATGGTCTTTGCTTTCGGCCGGGACGGCGCGTTGCCGCAATTTTTCGCGCACGTTCATCCGCGCTATCGATCACCTGACGTCGCGATCATTACTTATGCGACGCTCGCCTTTGCGCTGTCACTCAGCGGTACCTTCGAACAACTGGCGGTGCTTTCGAACGTCGCCGTGTTGTTGATGTATCTGCTTTGCTGCGCCGGCTGCTGGGTTTTGGTGCAACGCGATGTGCGCTCGGACGGTGAACCCTTCAATTTCCCTGGGATGAAAGTCGTGCCAGCGCTGGCGATCGTCGCGATCATTTGGATTCTCGCGCACGCGACGGCTCGGGAATTTGTGGTGACGGGAATCGTGCTCGCTCTCGCATCGATTGTGTATCTCATCCGTGTCCAGCTACGGTTGAAATCATAGGCAAACACGAAAAAGCGATTAGCTTGTTGCCATGCGTCAAAATCATCTTGAGGAGTTCTATTCTTTTCTGCGATTTCCAAGTGTTTCGACTGATGACCAGTACAAAGAAAAGCTGAAGCAATGTGCAGATTGGCTCGTGAAAAAACTTACGAGCATCGGGCTGGAGACGCAGCTCGTTCCCACCAAGGGGCACCCGATCGTCTGGGCGCGCAACAAACATCAGCCCGGACGCCGCACAGTTCTGATCTACGGGCATTACGATGTGCAGCCGCCGGATCCACTGGAGCTTT
Source organism: uncultured Verrucomicrobiae bacterium (assembly GCA_963725505.1). Lineage (GTDB taxonomy): Bacteria > Verrucomicrobiota > Verrucomicrobiia > Chthoniobacterales > UBA10450 > Udaeobacter. Next base: position 505,057 of record CAVRYN010000005.1, read on the forward strand.
GGGATTCGCCGCCATTCGAGCCCGTTCTCAAGGACGGATACGTCTTCGCTCGCGGCGCGACGGACAACAAAGGTCAAATTCTTTCGCACATCATCGGTATGCAGGAGACGATCGAACAAAATGCCGACCTGCCGGTGAATTTGCATCTGGTGATCGAAGGCGAAGAAGAAATTGGCAGCGTTCACCTCGGCGGTTTTCTGGAGGAAAATCGCGATGCACTGAAAAGCGACGTGGCGGTAATTTCCGATACTGGAATGATCGCGCGCGGAATGCCGACCCTAAGCTACGGGCTGCGCGGCGTAACGGCGCTCGAAATCAAGGTCACCGGTCCGAAAATGGATTTGCACTCGGGCGTCTTTGGTGGCGCCGTCGCGAATCCGATCACTGCGCTCGCGCAATTATTGGCCACGCTTCACGACCGCGAAGGTCGTGTGGCCATCGCGGGATTCTATGATCGCGTCAAGCCACTCGAAGATTGGGAGCGCGAAGCTTGGCGCAAACTTCCAGTCGATGGCGACAAACTGATCTTGGAGGAAACCGGTGTGCCCGAACTTTTCGGAGAAGCAGGTTACAATTCGATAGAGCGCATTTGGGCACGTCCAACTGCTGAGATCAACGGAATCGGCGGCGGCTATCAGGGGAAGGGGACAAAGACTGTTATTGCCAGTCATGCGATGGCGAAACTGACATTCCGGCTCGTTCCGGAACAGGAAGGCGATGAAATTCTAAAGCTCGCAAAGGAACATTTAGCGAAAGAACCTGCCCAAAGGCGTGACGATGGAAATCACCGACGGTCACAGCGGCCCGTGGTATCTCACCGATCCGCACTCGCCGCTCGGCGAAGCAGCGCAGCGCGCGTTGCGCAAGGCTTTCGATCGCGACGTCGCGCTCATCCGCGAAGGCGGCAGCATCCCGATCGTCTCGCAGTTTCGCGGCATCCTTGGTATCGAAACGCTGCTGATGGGACTCGCACTGCCCGATTGCCGCGCGCATTCGCCAAATGAGAATTTCCCTCTCGAAAATTTCGAAGGCGGCATTCGTCTCAACAAAGCGATTCTTCAGGAGCTAGCTCGCCGTAGTGCATCCTGCCTGTCCGATGCAAATCAGCGTGCTGTAGCGTGCGCTGTCTCAGCGCATCCGACTCGGATCGCACATTCGATTCTCCGCTAAGGAGGGTAAACTGTAGGGCGTCTGTGTCAGACGCCTGTAATTGGCGTTTCACAGAAACGCCCTACAACATCGATGGCTCTCAAAACAATAATTCGCTGTTTTTTAATCGGCGCGCTTTTATTCGCCGCCTCCGCCGCGGAGGCGGCTGAAGAATCGTTAGGCACGAAGATCAAAGAAGTTTTCGAGCCGGCGCCAACACCGACTCGCAAGCATCGAAAGAAGAAAGCGACACCCACTCCATCGCCAACGCCAGAACGAAAACAAAAGAAAGCTTCGCCGACTCCATCTCCGAGTCCGACACCGAAGACGAAATCAAAGCGCAAAAAAGCATCTCCGACGCCTGCACCAACTGAATCTCCGGCTTCGACAGAGACACCGTCTCCGAGTCCAGCAGAAAACCCGACGCCCTCGCCTCCGGAGCGTCCTGCTCCGGGAAAGAAGGGCTGGCCAAACGCGAGTCTTTCCCCTGACCAAATAGCGGATTACGACCATTACCCACCCAGAGTGCGCCAGATCATCGACGCCGGGCTCACGCTCACGAAACAGAATCTCGGTTACACCTATGGCTCTGCCGATCCAAAAAACGGCGGCATGGATTGCTCAGGATTTATCTACTACGTGCTTCAGCAAAACGGCTTCCCCGACGTGCCGCGCGATTCCAGCCAGCAATATGTCTGGGTGCGCAAAGCGGGAAATTTCAATGCAGTCTTAAGTCGCAAGGAGGACTCCTTCGAACTCGATGCACTTAAGCCGGGTGATCTACTGTTCTGGCGCGGCACTTACAACATCGATCGCGACCCGCCGATCACGCACACGATGATTTACCTCGGCCGCGAGAAACGAACCAACAAGCGCGTGATGCTCGGCTCAAGCGACGGTCGCACTTACGATGGCAAACAACGTTGGGGCGTTAGCGTTTTCGATTTCAAACTGCCGCCGCCACCCAACAGCGGCGACTCCAAAATCAGTCCGGCGTTCGTCGGCTACGGCCGAATCCCCGGCTTAAGTAAAGATTAAAACTGTCAACCACTATCACCTGGCGAGAGAGTAGAAGAATAGGAGTGTGAGCGTCAGAAACCCTATTAAGTAGAACCACTCATAGTATTGGAGCAGGCGGCCCAACTTCCACAGGACTCGGGGAAGATTTCGGTTGCGTCGCTGATGTCCGCTGAATCGGGGGCCGATGAACGCGGCGTTCATATCCTATGAACGCGACCGTGATAAGCGCGAACATCATGATCAGGACGACGCGCTGTTCGTTCTTTGAAAGATCGAAAATCCGGAACAAACGTTTCATGCCTTGGCATAACGGATCGGATCTTTTGTTCCGGCTTCGCGAAAACCTTTCAGGCGCAGCAAACACGAATCGCACTCGCCGCAGGCGAGACCTTCAGGAGAGGGATCGTAGCAACTGTGCGTGAGCGAGAGATCGACACCGAGCTCGACCGCTTTGCGAATGATTTCAGCTTTGGAAAATTTGATCAGCGGCGTGTGGACCTGGAAGCGTCTGCCTTCGGCACCGGCTTTGGTCCCCAGATTGGCTAGATTTTCAAACGCTTCGATGAATTTCGGCCGGCAGTCTGGATACCCGCTGTAATCGATCGCGTTCACGCCGAGAAAAATGTCATTCGCCGGAATCACTTCCGCCCAGGCAAGCGCGTATGCGAGGAAGATGGTGTTGCGGGCGGGGACGTAGGTAACCGGAATCCCGTGTGCGATTTCTTTTTCCGAACGCTGTTTCGGAACGTCGATGTTGTCGGTGAGAGCCGAGTCGCCGAAGACGCGCAGATCGATCTTTGCGACGCGATGTTCTTTTGCCCCTAACGAGTCGGCGACACGGCGAGCAGCTTTGGTTTCGATTTGGTGACGCTGGCCGTAATCAAATGAGAGCGCGTATGCTTCGTAGCCTTCCGCAATTGCAATCGCTAATGTCGTTGTGGAATCAATTCCGCCACTTAAAAGGACGACTGCGCTTTTCATTTCTAGCTATGCTGCGTCTCGGACTAGATTAACCACGAATGGACACTAATTGACACGAATGTTGTCGGTCGCCGCGGCGACCTTTGGAGTGCGGCGGTGTTCCGCCGCTTTTTCATTTCTCGTCGCGGTTCAGCTTCTTGTCCTGATACTCGGCGCGAACCGTCAGAGCGATGCCGCCGCGTGCGGAGAATTGCGCGGTGATGATCGCTTCGCGCGGGGCGCAGGTTTTAACGAAATCGTCAAGAATCCGATTTGTGACTGCTTCGTTGAACGCGCGCTCGTTCCGATAGGACGCCAGATAAAATTTCAGGGACTTGCTCTCGACGCAAAGACGGTCGGGCACGTAATCGATATCGATCCGGGCGAAGTCGGGCTGGCCGGTGACCGGACAGACGGAAGTGAAATCATCGGTTTCAAAATGAATTCGGTAATTGCGGCGGGGCGCTGGATTTGGAAATGTCTCGAGGCGCGCCTCCGCGGGCGAGGCTGGCAATTTCGCTTCGCTTTGCCCGAGCAATGTCAGTTTGGATGTTTTGGCTTTGGCCATCGAAACGAATTAACTCGCCACTCGCACAGCATTCAACTCGTGGTTCCGGGTAGCGCAAGCGTCTCGCATGCTGGTTTCGGCGTCGCGCCGAAACAATCTTTTGGAAGAATTCCTAACTTCGCATCGATTTCACGGGCCCACAAAAGTTCGCGATCGCGAGACGCGCTCGCCAGCACGCGTGACGCGTGCGCTACCCAGACCATACACGCAGATCGGCGGCGACATCCGGATATTCTGCCGCCAGCGCCTGGCACGTGGCGTGCGGCTCCAGTTTTAGTAAGGCGCGAATCTCTTTGGCTGTGAGATCATCTGTCATTTGTTCTTCTTGAACGTCGAATATCCAACTCCGAAAGTATTCGCGAGCAAGCATCGAACGTCCAACGCCGAAGTTGAATCATCTGAATGGACCTCAAACCTCAAACTTCAAAAATCAAAAATCGTGTCGGTGTGATCGATATGATCGCGCAAGATGCGAAGACGAACGAAGTCGTCCTCGTGATGAATGAGCCTGGCGAATGGGATGGCTCGGATGAACAATTGCTGGCATTGCAGGAGCGGTTCAACGCATATGTTTCATTTTTACTCGACGGCGAAATGGCGGAGGCGAATCCGGAACTTGCTGGCAAATCCGCGCGCATTGAGTTGCGTTGCGCGCATGTGCCCGATACCCGCGCGCTCGAGTTGCTCGGGTTCATTCACGATCAGCTGGCGTTTCAGGACATTAAATTGGAAGTGGTCGTGAGGAATGATCCGCCTTCGCCGAAGGCTACGGCGTGACAGGCGAACTACCAGACATTGCTGCGGTAACGTTGCGCAAGGTCACGCTGCGGTTGATCCCGTTTTTGTTTGTTCTCTACATCATCGCATGGCTCGACCGGGTGAACGTCGGTTTTGCGGCGCTCCAAATGAATTCCGATCTCGGATTTAGCTCGACTGCGTTCGGTTTCGGGTCCGGCGTGTTCTTCCTCGGTTACTGCCTGTTCGAAGTGCCGAGCAACCTCATTTTACATCGCGTGGGAGCGCGTTGTTGGATCGCGCGGATCATGGTGAGTTGGGGCGCAATCTCAGTGGCGATGATGTTTGTTCGCACGACGCCGACTTTTTATATGCTCAGATTTCTCCTGGGCGCTGCCGAAGCAGGCTTCTTCCCCGGCGTGATTTATTACTTAAGCCAGTGGTATCCGGAGGCACAGCGTGCTCGCGCGATTGCGGCGTTCATGACGGGCGTTCCGGTGAGTGGGGTTATTGGCGGCCCGCTCTCCGGCGCGTTGCTCAGTTTGAATGGAGTGTTTGGGCTCGCGGGATGGCAGTGGCTATTTTTGGTTGAGGGTCTTCCCGCGATGTTGCTTGGCGTCATTGTGCTGTTTTATCTCATCGATCGACCTGAAGCAGCACACTGGCTCGCTCCGGCAGAGCGGAACTGGCTGGCTAGTGAACTCGCGAGCGAACGAATTACCCGAAGTGCGACACATCCAATTGGAATATTGGCGGCGCTGACCAATCCGACGATCTGGCAACTTGGGATCATCTTTCTTTTGGCCGCGATTGGCTTCTACAGCTATTCGTTTTGGGCGCCGCTGATCATCAAATCACTCACCGGGACCACCGACTTGGGCGTGGGTCTAATCTTGGGTGCAATCAGCGCGGTGACGATCATCTTGATGCTATTAAACAGCGCGCATTCCGATCGCAGAGACGAGCGGCCTCTGCATGTCGCGGTTCCATTGCTAATCATGGGCGCGGGCTTTCTTGGTTGCGCTCTTTTGCACCAACCGATCCTGGCCGTCTTGTCTCTAGCGCTGGTTCCGATTGGGCATTGCTCTGCGTACGGTCCGTTTTGGTCGCTTCCGGCGCGGTTCCTCACCGGAGCGCCCGCCGCGGCGGGCATTGCATTAGTGGTAACGATCGCCAATGTCGGCGGGTTCGCGGGGCCTGCCTTGATTGGAGCGATGAAGGATCGCTTTGGTACGCACGACCCTGCGTTCATGCTACTCGGCACGTGTGGCATCGTGGCTGCCTTGCTCGCGCTGCGGCTCCGGCAGGTTGCAGCTCTGCGCACGCCGCAGACGCTTTAATGCGCGTTCAATCGCTCGAAGAAATCTTCGAAAAGCGAGTCGTAAATGCGGCTGCGCTCGGGGTGATACTGCACAGCGCGAGCGAAGGGATATTTTTGCAAATGTATTTGCTCGACGATTCCGTCGTGCGCAGACCAGGCTTCAACTTCCAAATCGTCGCCGAGCCGCTCGATCGCCTGGTGATGCGCGCTGTTCACTTTTGAAAAGCGGTGTGATGCGCGGTGTGAATGGCGCAGTGGTTGAATGTCGCGGTCGCGTTGCTCCGGCAAATTGTGGCCTTTGATATCAAGCTTCAATGTGCCGCCAAGGGCGACATTGAATACCTGAAGCCCCTTGCAAATGGCGAAGATCGGCAGCCCGCGCTCGAGCGCTTCCCGCACGGCCGCAAATTCCCAGCGGTCGCGTTCCGGTTCGATCTGTTTATCCAACAATGAAGGATCGAGAACTTTCTGGCGCAAAAATTCCGGCGAAATATCGGAACCGCCAGTGAGCAGGAGTCCATCCATTTGGTCCAGGCGAACATTTCGATTTCGCGCATTCCAGACTTTGATTTCGGGATGCTTGCGGAAAATCGGGCGAAACGATTTTGCATCTTTCGCTCGTATCCACGTGGCGAGGTTCGGCATCAAGGAATGTGCGATGCGGAGCCGCCTGTGCCAAGCGCCTGTTTGCCTATGCCTTCAAACCCAGCGATCGCCGACGCAAGAACCAGATGATGTAGAGAAAGGTTCCCAATGCGGCGGGAATCATAAAATAGCTTGCCTCGGTCCCGAGTTCGCCGCCCGTTGTCCAAGCGGGCCCTGGGAACGTCACGTCGAACAAGCGGCCCTCTGGTAATCGGCCAGCGTTCGGCGTGCCGATTATGAAGAACTGGCCAAAATCAAAAGCGGCATGCCAGCCGACTGCCCACCAAAGCGATCCCGTGATACGAACGCTGATGCAAATGATGAGGCCGAGAGCGAAAATCATTCCGATATCGATCGCGTTTTCGTGCGGTTTCACCAGATGGAGGCCGGCAAACAGCGCGGTCGTGATCAGCGCTGCGGGCCAGAAACCAGCGCCACGCCAGAGGGACTGCAACGCGTAACCGCGGAAAAAATATTCCTCAGTGACACCGACAAGTAACATCCCGACCAACCACAGGAGCGGCGATGAGATAAGATCGGTTCCTCGCAACGCGATGCCGTGAATGCGCATCCCGCCGGTAACGAGCATGCCTGCCGCAACAAAAGCGACTACTGCGAGACCCGCGACTACACCATTCCAAAATAGTCCGGCAAATGCTTCGTTAAGCGGCAGGCCGTAACTGTCAATGCGACGGCGTTCGCAAAGTGCAAACACGCCAGTCACGATCAGAATCACAATCAAATCGAAACCGTCACCAAGAATGATTGACGATGCGCTCAATGCGCTCCGATCGACATGCAGTTTCGCCTCGAGGAACGCGATCGCCGGTTGTTCCAGGAACTGCACAACCAGAACAATTGCCGCGACGAAAATGAGAAATCGCCAGCCGTGGCGTAGGCCATCCGGGCCGATGAAGATCGATTTAACTTTACTCATTGGCATGCGCGGAGGCTGTCGCGAACGGCAGGGCGAGCTGGACCAGGTTCACGAGCACGCGTCCCGGTTCCTCGGCGTAAATCATGTGGGCAGAGTTCTCAAACCAAACCCATCGTTTACTGGGTGCCTGCAGCCGGTCGAACCAGCGCTGAACTGGCTCAGACGGCGTAGTGTAGTCGTGACGACCAGCGAAGATGAGCACGGGACAGCTGAGGCGTGTGAGCTTTGTGAAATCGGTGGCCGCCATTTCCGGCAGAAGCTTGGGCAACGAGAACGCGCTCCCGGCGTCGATTGCCTTGAAGTCGGCTTCGGAGTAATCGGGCGAAATTTTCTCCGCGTTCTCCCAAAAGTCGTAGCTGTCGCGACCGTAAGTCAGGCCGCCGTAATGCACGGACCATTTTCGCTCGACGTTGATCTTTTCGAGCGGCAACGCGCCATTTGGCTCCGGATAAGGCGCAATGGCTTCGAGTTCCTTCACCGCCTGAGTGTCCCCGGCCTTTCGCGCAGTGTTTAGTACCCAGTCGTAGCAGATTCGCTCGCCCTCGCGCATGTTGATGATCTGGCCGACGCCAATGTAAGCGTAGAGCCAGTCGGGTCTGCGCGCCGCCAGGTTGAGTCCGAGTATCGTGCCCCATGAATGGCCAAGCGCGAAAATTTTCTTTTTGCCGTACGTTGTGCGCAGATAGGCGACGAGCTCTTCTGTGTCCTGCAACATGCGTTCTGCGTGCATGGTAGGCGCGACTTTTTCCGGGTCGTTCAACTCGTAGGTCTTGCCGCTGCCGCGCTGATCCCACTCGACTACGGTGAAATAGTCGGTCCAAGGTCGCTCGAAAAGATAACGATTCGGCAGATCGGGTGCGGCCGGGCCGCCGTGCAGCATGAGGAGAATTGGGTTGCGTCGGTCGCGGCCGCGCACGGTGATCCATTGACGAATGCCGCCAATGTCCACCGCTTTGGCTTCGTCGATTCCGTTGGGAGAAACGATCTTGCCGACCTCGGCAAGGATCGTGTGAGGGTTTGGTACCGCAGTGTATGCAGGTGCTACCGCAATTGCCGCAAGCGCCAATGCCCCGGTGAAAATCCGACTGAAAAGCTTCATGCTTAAACGTCTCGTTTCACAAACATCCAGAATGAGATGCCCGAGACGTTGCGTTTGGATTCAGCAAACTTCAGGCAGCAACTTTTCTCCCTGCCTCTTTGGAGATCGACAAGAATAACAGCAACAAGATTTCAACTCGGCGTGCCGCCGTGGAGAATCGGCTCAGTGGCGATTTCGTCGGGCGTGAAGCTGCTGGACTTGCAGGTATGTGCGCCCCTTGTAGAAGCAGGCGACAATTACGAAGACAACAGCGGCTCCAAACATCAACCAGGTGAAAAACGTAAAGTACTGATAAGCGCTGAGCTTGTGCCCTGTGGCCAAGATCCATTTATTAACCAGACCGACGAAGAGCTCACCTGAGGCGACCGTTAGAAGCCACAAGGCCATGACCGAGCTTTTCATCGAGTTCGGCGACTGAGTATACGAAAATTCCAGGCCGGTAATCGAAACCATTGCTTCGCCGAGCGTCAGAATAACGTAGCCGAGAAGTTGCCAGTTAATGCTCGGCTTTAATCCTGCATCGATCCATCCTTGGATCATGACAATAACCACAAAAGAGAGAGCCGTGATGAAAAGGCCAATCCCGATTTTTCGCAACGGCGTAAGCGGGAAAATTTTGTCAATCGCGGGATAGATCACATAATTGACCAACGGAATAAAAATCAGGATCAAAATTGGATTCGCGGTTTGGACCTGGGCCGCGATCAAATCCATCCCCATCCAGTGCAGATCCATCTTCTCGGCTTGCAGACGTCCATTCGGCCCCGTTGCTCATTCCCCACAAGGCCCAGAAAACCAAAATGAAAACGTAAACCATCGCGATGCGCGCGAGCGTGATGAGACCTTCTTGGCTGAATGTTTCTCGCAAATAACCAAGTCCGGCCTGGGGGCACGTGCACCATTTTGTTGCGACCGCCCCAGAAGAACAAAGTGGCGATCAACATCGCGATCCCGGGAATTCCGAAGGCCCAGCCTGGCCCCCACTTGGGATTCGCGAGGAGCCAGGGACAGAGAATGGAAGAAATGAATGAGCCGGCGTTAATCGAAAAATAGAACCAGCCAAACATCTTTGAAAGCAGATGCTTGTTCGATTCGCCAAACTGATCGCCAACGTTGGCCGAGACGCATGGTTTGATGCCGCCCGCGCCCAAACAAATGAGAATCAGTCCTATCGCCAGCATCGTGCGCTGCCCGATTGCCAACTCCCCAGGAAGTGGCCATGCACGCGAGCGTGAGGTTGCCAAAGCAGTAAACAATCGATAGCGACAGGATAGTCCAGTATTTGCCGAGCAAACCGTCCGCGATGATCGCGCCAAGAATGGGAAGGAAGTAAACGCCGAAAACGAAGTAATGCGTGTACATGTACGCTTCGTTCTCCTGCATCGGCGCGAGCACGCCGGATTGATTCAGAATGTAATGCGCCATGAAAACGGTCAGCACCGATTTCATTCCATAGTAGGAGAAACGCTCGGCCGCTTCGTTGCCGATGATGTACGGCACGCCAGGCGGCATGCCGGTAAGGTTCGGCGGCGAGGTTAAGTGTTTGTGTTTAGCCATGTGATCTCCTTTGCCTAACGAGCTTCGTGCGGGACAACTTTGGCCGGAGTGGCGGAAGCTTCCGACGGTCCGTCTCGAATTCTTTTCGTGCGTGCGACCAGATCTCTTGTTGCTGGATCACGGCTGTTCGCGCTGGACCTCCGGCATCTGGCCCAGCGGATGTTTTTCGCAGGATATGCAAAAGAGAAGCATGCCGAGCGCAACAGCGACGACGCCCTGGCGGAGGAAGACGAGCCATAATGCGCTGCCACAGTTATCAGTCTCTGGTGTCGCGCGCAAGGATGAAAGCGTGGGTATGCCGTCACATCGGTCATACGGGCTCTCTCGGTCCACCGCAGTGCGCGGCACCCCGTCAACGCGCGGTCATCCTGAACGGAGTGAAGGATCTCGCACAGACTGGTAGAGCACGCTATTTAGCTTGCGTGTTCCAAGCTCGAATTGTGAGGTCCCTCGCTGCGCTCGGGATGACACGCGAGTGGGATCGGCAGAGATGTATAAGAGATGATTGAAAGACGCGGGCTTGGAGTTACTATCAGACGCGGTGGCCCGCACGGACAGAAACAACGCTTGGAACGAAGTCTTCGCTCTCGTTCTGCTTTTTGTCGGGACATTGCTTTTTTTCGCGCTGATTTCCTACACGCCAAAAGATATACCGTCCTGGATCTGGTTTAGCCACGTTTCGCCGGCGAATCATCCTGCGCAAAATTTCATCGGACCCGTGGGTGCAGTTGTGGCGGGCATTTGCTATCAAACCATTGGCGTTTTTGCTTCGCTGTTGCTGGCAGCAGTTCTACTCGGTTTCGGTGTAGCGAAATTGTTTCATCCTCGGTTACGGGTGACGCCCCGAATTCCATGGATCGTTTTGTTCATCCTGTCTGGTGCGTGCCTCGACCAGTTATGGGACATCAGCCACTTGCTCGGGTTGAAGGTGCCGGTGGACATTCAAGGGCCCGGCGGCTTGATCGGCTATCGCTTGGCCGACGAACATCGCGGCGTTCTCCGCGCCGCCCTTGGTCCAGTCGGCTCGCTTGTTCTCGTGATGGGAATTTATGCGACCACGCTGATTTTGGTTACGGGACTGCGCCCGATTCACCTGATTCGCGAAACGGTTGCCGCCACGCGACGGATCGGGGCAGGGCTGCAGGAATGGCAATTGCGCCGCAGGCTGCGCAAAGCCGATCTCAAAGGAAAACTGGAGATCAGGGAGAAGCAGCTGGCGAAGGAACGACGAATGTACGAAAAAGCGTTGAGAAAGAAAGGCATGCCCGTGTCCGAGCCAGTCGGTGCGAGGATTTCGCCGGAGGAACTGGCAAATCGACCAAAGCCAAAGGTGGTCGATACAACCGCATTACCGAGCGAGCACGTGCGGCCGGTTGGCCGGAAGCCATCTCTCGCAGAATTGCGTGCTAGCGATGAAAGAGCAAAAGCGACTTCTAGCGTGACCAGCGGTGCTTCCAGCTGGGAAGATTATGTCTTGCCAGGATTGGACCTACTCGATGAGCACAGTTTCGAAGGCCGCGCGGCCACTGATCCCTCTGAATTGGAGGAGGTCCGGCAAATCCTGATTGATACGCTGGCGCAATTTGGCATTGCCGTCGCGCCGGGCGACATCACAAAAGGCCCCACCATTACACGCTACGAAGTGTATCCAGCAAAAGGCGTTCGCGTCGATAAGATCGTGAGCCTCGAGCGTGATCTTGCCCGAGCCACGCGCGCCGAGCGGATCAACATTCTCGCACCGATTCCTGGGAAAGACACGGTCGGCATCGAGCTGGCGAATACTCGGAAAGTGACCGTGAAACTGCGCGAACTCTTGCAATCACCCGATTGGGAGGAGGCAAAATCACATGCAAGAGTTCCGCTCGCGCTTGGCAAAGATGTTTACGGTAAAGCGATCATCGCTGATTTGGCGCAAATGCCGCATTTGCTGGTGGCTGGTACCACCGGCAGCGGCAAGAGCGTTTGTATCAATGCGCTGATTGCCAGCATGCTCTTTCGCTTCACGCCGGAAGAACTGCGTTTCGTTATCATCGACCCAAAGATGGTCGAATTACAGGGATACAACTCGCTGCCGCATCTCGCCCTGCCCATCGTGACGGATCCGAAAAAAGTGCTGTTCGCCTTGCGTTCGTTGATCGACGAGATGGAACGGCGTTACAAAATGTTTGCCCGCGTAGGCGTGCGGAACATCGTCGGCTTCAATGCGCGGCCAAAGAAAAAGGCTGTAGCCGCGGCCGCTGACCGCGGTGGCGAAGATGAAGGTTCCAGCGAGCGGCCGGGGTCAACGCCCGCGGCCACAGAAGAAATTCCCGACAAAATCCCATACGTCGTAGTCATCATTGATGAGCTGGCTGATTTGATGCAAACTGCGCCAGCGGACGTCGAGTCGGCGATTGCGCGGATCACGCAAATGGCGCGTGCAGCTGGCATTCATCTGATTGTCGCCACGCAAACGCCGCGCGCGGACGTGATCACCGGCGTAATTAAAGCGAACATTCCTTCCCGAATTGCGTTCCAGGTCGCCTCCAAGATCGACAGTCGCGTCATTCTCGATGAAAACGGGGCCGATCGTTTGCTAGGGCAAGGCGACATGCTTTATCTGCCGCCGAGCGCTTCGCGTCTGATTCGCGCGCAAGGCGTGCTGGTCACGGACGATGAAATTCATCGCCTGGTGGAATTCGTTTCGAAACAAAGCCCGCCCGCCTTCGACGCCGCAATGCATGAGAAGCTGCAATCGACCGCCGCGCCGGAGGAAGAAGTGACCAGCGAAGATGAAGAGCTCGTCGAGAAATGTCTTGAAATCATTCGACAGGAAAAACGCGCCTCCACTTCGTTGCTTCAGCGGCGGCTCCGACTCGGTTACACGCGCGCCGCGCGCATCGTTGATATTCTGGAGCAGCGCGGTATTTTGGGTCCCGGCGAAGGCGCCAAACCACGCGAGATTCTGGTCGATCTCGATGCTGCCGTTTAGCCGGTTTTTTCGCGCTAATGACGATAGAAGGACTTGGCAAAAAATTTCAGGAAGCGAGGCGCGCGAGAAATCTCACGCTCGATGAAGCGGCGCGGATGACGAAGATTCGTCCCGCCCGGCTCGCGGAAATTGAGGCGGATGATTTTTCTCAATTTCCGAGTTTGGCGTACGCAAAGGGTTTCCTGCTCATCTATGGGAAATTTTTGGATGTCGATGTCACGCCGTATCTTGATGCGTTCGAAGATTCGGAGCGCGTGACGGTCGATGGCTACTCATACCTCCAAGAGAATCGCCCTGAGAAGCCAGTCAGTGCACCAGTTGTGCCGCGCCGTCCTGCTGCTGCCGTTGGTCGCGGCTATCGTGTTTCGCCGATGCCACTGATTGTCGGGATCGCGGTGTTGGTAATTGGCTTTTTGCTAATGAAATTGGTTCTCAATGTGCAGCGACTCGCTCCGGCGCCGGGCCAGTCGACTGCGCAGGTGTCACCCAGCGCAGCGCCTGTTTCACCTGCACCGGCTCAAGCTTCGCCAGGTAATGTTGCGGCCGCTTCATCGGTCGCGACAACAGCGTCGCCTGAGCCGACCACCGCACCGAATCCGGTCGCGGCGGCTGCCGTGATGCCGGGTGAGCCGGAGGTGCGTCGTGCCAAGCCTGTGACTCGAGAGGATTTGGCCAAAGCACAAGAGGTGGCAAATCCATCGCCCGCAGAATCAGGAGACCAGAATCGGGTCGCGATTCGCCCACTTAAAAGAACCTACGTGAAAGTCACCGTAGGCGATGAGAACGGCAAGCCCGCGTTCGAACGTTGGGTGTCGCCGACTGATGGCGCGGTTGAATTTCGGGGTAAACACGTCTCGATTCGGGTTCTCGATCCTGAGGCCGTTACAATCACGAAAAACGGCAAAGCTCTGGAAGAAAATGACGCAGACGTGACGGTGAACTGAGGGTACTCGGAAGAGTCCTAAGAAAACGCCCAACGCCCAACGTCAACGTCAACGTCGAATGCTGAGATGAAAACAGAATGGAACCGTGGCGCCTGGAAACCGAAGGTCGGCATGATCAGTCTCGGTTGCGCCAAAAATCTTGTCGATGCAGAGATCATGCTGGGAAGCGTTTTACAGCGAGGAATGGAAATCACATCGTGCCCAGAGGACGCCGATGTGCTCGTCGTCAACACCTGCGCGTTCATTGATTCAGCGAAGGAAGAATCCATCGAAGCGATTCTGGAGGCGCATCAGCAGCGCGGCTTAAACAAACGGCCAAATCAAAAACTGATCGTAAGCGGCTGCATGTCCCAGCGATTCGCAAAAGAATTACGCAAGGAGATGCCGGAGGTGGATGCGTTTATCGGACTCGATCAGGTCGCGCGGCTTGGGACGATTATAGAAGACGTTTTAAGAAAACGTCCAACGTCCAACCCTCAACGTCCAACGCTCAACGAAGGAGACAACGACAACGAGGTAGATCTTTCGTTTGCGAACACGCGTCCGACGTACATTCCAGACTACGACACGCCCCGCTTCAGGCTCACGCCAGCGCATTTCGCTTATGTGAAGATTGCTGAAGGCTGCAATCACCCTTGCAGTTTTTGTGTGATTCCGCAGATGCGGGGAAAACACCGCAGCCGCCAACCCGAATCGGTGCTGGCGGAAATTCGCGGACTCGTCGCGGAGGGCGTGCGCGAGATTAACTTGATCAGCCAGGATACCACGTACTACGGCATGGATTTATGGCCGGAGAAAGCGGGACCGCGTCAGCCCATCGATTCGACTCGCGGACCGACTCTCGCTGTGCTGCTCCGTGAAATTCAAAAGATCGAAGGCGAATTCTGGGTGCGCCTGCTTTATACGCACCCGGCGCATTGGAGTGATGAACTGATTGAGACTATCGCGCAGTGCGACAAGGTCGCGCGCTACATCGATATTCCTCTGCAACATATCGACGACTCAATGTTGAACCGGATGCGACGCGAAACGTCGCGCAGGCATATCGAAAGGTTAATCGAGAAACTGCGCGCTGGTATTCCCGGCGTCACGTTGCGCACGACTTTCATCGTGGGGTTTCCCGGCGAAACGGACGCGGAATTTGCGACGCTTCTCGATTTCATTCGGCGAACTCGATTCGAACGGCTTGGCATCTTTAAATATTCTCAGGAAGACGGCTCGCGCGCAGCGAGAATGCCGGGACAGATTTCGGCGAAAGTGAAGAACGCACGTTACCGTGAGGCAATGTCAGTGCAGCAGCAGATTGCGCACGACATCGCTCGTGAAAAGATCGGAAGCGAACTGAAATTGCTGGTTGATCAGCCGCATATCGCCCGAAGCGCAGGCGATGCTCCCGACGTCGATGCGCGCGTGGTGTTATCTAAAGCCGTGCCCGTCGGCGAGTTTGTTTGGCGCAGGATTACTGGAACTCGCGGCTACGATCTTCTGGCGTAGGGGCGAACCATTTTCCCTTCAAACCCTAAAGTTAACTGGTGACAAGCCCACGATTTTTGATCAATTAACTCTAGGATCGAATTGTTTCGCTCCATGGCAGACTCAAACGAACCAAAAACCGAGACCGTTCGCATTGACTTGCCGCCCCCGACTGCCGGGAATACGTCAGATCCAAACATAAAGGAAAAGGTGCGGATCCAGCTGCCGCTTCGCGAGCCCGTGGGTAAGGCGTCTCTTCCCACCCCAATTCCGACGCCGATACCTGCGCCGGTCGCGCACGCGCCAGACTCCTCAGGTCTAAGAAAGGAAACAGTACGCGTTTCGGGTATGCCGGATTCGCCCACGGCTCAGATGAAAAAGACCGAACCTCTTATCGCCATGCCAGACGTTGCTGCACAGAATCCTTCAATCGCTCTGGCGCCTGGGAAGAAAAACTCAATGCTGCTGATATGGATACTGTTCGGCGTTTCTCTCCTGATTTTGATTATTCAGATTTGGACGTACCTTTCTTAAAGCCATGGAAAATTCTACAGTTATCAAGCTCGATGAATCGAATTTTGACCGCGAACTGACGCAAGACGACAAGCCCGTGATTGTCGATTTCTGGGCAGAATGGTGCGGTCCATGCAAAATGATCGCGCCGCTGCTGGACGAAATTGCGCGTGAAAAAGCGGGCGCGGTCAAAGTAGCGAAAGTGAACGTGGACGAAAGTCAGAGTCTCTCGTCCAAGTACAACATCCGGGCGATCCCGGCTCTTCTCTTTTTCAAGAACGGCCAACTCCGCGATCAAGTGACCGGAGTGACGAGTAAGAAAGATTTGTTAAATCGGCTCGATGCGCTGGCGTAGGAAATTTTCGCTCCGGCGAGAAATTCCAGTTGATTTGATCGTGAGCCCCGCTTGGGCTAAGCCCGGATATTCTGAAAAATAGGGAGCCGTCGATCAGGCCGGTCGCTGCACCAAAATCGGTAGCTCCGACGAAATTTCGTGCCTAGGGCCGGAATGTTTGTGCCTGGTAATGCCCGCAGACTCAGTCGAAAGCGGTCCTCTGAGCACGTGATAAAGCCATCCCGTGGCTTATCCGCCGGCGTTTCGGCCGGAAAGGAAATCTCGACATCGTTCGCAGAGAATTTCGCCGAGCCTGTCCTGATTAATTCGATGCATCTGTCGCGATTCATATTCGGCCGTCCGTCAAAAATCCAGGACTGACACCTGACCGTTTCACAAAATCCGCGAAAAAGGCCAGTGAAGAATTGACGGCCCATCCGGCGCATTTTGCTGTCAAAACCTGCGCAGGAAACGTAGCAGAGCGATCTAGTTTTAGATAATTCCGAAGCTTGATTGTTATCTTGTGCTGTCGGGACAGGTCCTCGTTTGAGTCATCGGAGAACGTGGTGACTCGGATGGGCTTTGGGTGAACAAGCAAATTGCGAAGCGATCGCACTGCTTTAGCTGCACCATATGGTTCGCAGCCTTTTGCAAGCTCCTCCTTGTTTAACGTACGCAGGATTACGTTAAAGAGCTCCAATGTCGTTTTGCGTTCGCGCCACTCTCCCCGCAAATCTTGGTACGCGATGTCCGCGATCACCGTTCTATCTGCCTCGCTAAGGGTTTCGCTTGCCTGCGCGTTAAGATAAATGAATTCATTCAATCCCGCTTCCAAAAACGAGTATGCCAGGACAACGGCTGCGGTTACGAAGGACCGCAACTCATGGCTTGGTTCGCCGGTAGCTGTGCTTGCTTTGTTGGCCATGAGCCGCGCCGCGATGAGTAGTTCCACGGCGAATCGAGAGGTACTGGTGATGCGCGAGATCTTTACCTGATCAGATGCTGTTGGCTGATCTGATGCCGTGCGGGCCGTCGCCTCATCGGGTGCTTTTGGGTGCTTTGCTGGCAGAGCACCTTTTGGTATCACGAGCACGATTTCGGTTGCGTCAGGCGAAACTGTCGGAATTTTTTTCACGCTCACAAAAAAACACTTCCGACACGATATTTCAAATCGCTCTGCAGAGTGAAAAACACTGCGCCCGGCGGGGGTCGAACCCACAGCCTTTGGCTCCGGAGGCCAACGCTCTATCCAGTTGAGCTACGGGCGCGCGAGCGAAGCCGAAGATAGCCGAATTTAATGATTTAGCGATTTAGGGTGTGCCAACGAGTCTTACGCGGTCAGCAATGCTGCTGCGCCCTCTTGAATCAGGGAGTCAAGCTTGTTCAAGTCAATCGGCTTTACCAGGTGATGCTGGAATCCTGCCTCGTAGCTTTTACGGACGTCGTCTTCCATCCCGAAACCGGTGAGAGCAATTGCCAGAAGTGGCTGCGCGGGGTGGAGCTTCTGCATCAAATCGATCCCAGTTCCATCCGGCAAAGCCAGATCGCTGATGAGCACGTCAAATTCTTCGTTCGTGCCGAGCTTGAGGGCAGATTGAAAATTGAGCGCCGATTGCACGTGATAGCCGCGCCGCCGAAGCAAATTTGTAAGCGAGCGATTTGTATCTTCGTGATCCTCAACAAGGAGAATTCGCAGGGGCTGGCGTTCCGACAGCTTCGGTAAAGCCGCAGGGGCAATTTGCGCCGGCGCTTTTTCGCACGTGGGAAAAACCAGTGTGAACGTAGCGCCTTTATTTCGGCCCGCGCTTTGTGCTGTAATCGTTCCCTTATGAGCTTGCACAAGGGTCTTGCTGATGGCCAGACCGAGACCCAACCCTCCCAATTGAGTGCGCCCGCCTTGTTCGAACGCGTCGAAAATTTTCGGCATAGCTTCGGACTCGATCCCGAGGCCGGTATCAGCGATTTCAACACGCAGTTGTCCCTTGGAATCGTTGCTGGTGGTAATGATAATTTGCCCGTTCCTCGGAGTGAATTTAACCGCGTTATTGATCAGGTTCCAAAAGATCTGCTGCAGTCGCGCGGGGTCTGCTCGCATATGCACCTTTCGTGCGCCGAGGTTGAGGGCGCGCGCCAGATTCTTGCGATCGATTTCCGCCTGACAAATGTCGAGTGCGTTTTGCAGCAACGTGTGCGCATCAACGACTTCAAAATTTAGCTGTACCTTGCCTTGATCGATGCGCGTCAGATCAAGCAAGTCATCGATCAACCGCGCTTCCAGTTCGACGTTGCGCCTGATCATTTGCAGCGATTCGTGAATCTCCTTCGGCAGGTCCGGCTCGCTCTCCAGAGCGAGAGCAGAGGCGAGCACCGGCGTAAGCGGCGTCCGCAATTCGTGGCTCAGCATGGCAAGGAATTGATCCTTCGCCAGATTCGAGCGTGCCTTGTCTTCGAGTTCCAGGTTCGTCTTCTGCAACTCCGCTGCGAGCGATTGCGATTGTTTGAGCAGGTTTTCTGTTCGAGTGCTCGCTTCGATTGTGTTAAGCACAATGCCGATGCTCTCGGTTAACTGATCCAGGAACGCCTGGTGCGCCGGACTGAAGCGCTCAACTGACGAAAGTTCCATGACCGCTTTTACCTGGCCTTCAAAAAGAATCGGGAGGACCACGATGTTCGTCGCATGAAACTCGCCCAGACCGGAACTGACTTTGGCATAGTTGTTCGGCACATCGCTCAGAAGAATGCGCCGTTTTTCCAGCGCCGCTTGTCCGACGAGACTCTCACCCAGTCTTGAAGCGGCTGCTTTGCGCCGTTGCCTTCATGGGAAGCGTAGCTCGCCAGCAGCTTAAGCTCCGATTCTCCGTTAGAATTATCGATCATGTAGAAAGCGCCTTGCTGCGCTGAAACCAGCGGAGCGACCTCGGATAGAATTAGTTTACCAACGGTCAGAAAGTCGCGTTGTCCCTGCAACATGCGGGTGAATTTGGCGAGGTTCGTCTTGAGCCAGTCCTGCTCCTCGTTCCGCAATGTCGTGTCTCTTAGATTGCGAATCATCTCATTGATGTTGTCCTTTACGAATGCAACCTCGCCTTGTGCTTCGACCTGAATTGCCCGGGTGAGATCGCCCTTCGTGACTGCTGTCGCCACATCAGCGATAGCACGAAGCTGCGTGGTCAGATTTGCAGCCAGGCGGTTAACGTTGTCGGTCAAATCCCGCCATGTGCCTGCGGCGCCGGGCACGTTTGCCTGGCCGCCGAGTTTTCCTTCAACGCCCACTTCGCGCGCCACGGTGGTCACCTGGTCGGCAAACGTCGCGAGCGTATCGATCATGTTATTGATCGTCTCCGCGAGTTCGGCAATTTCGCCTTTCGCTTCAAGGAAAAGTTTACGGTTCAAGTCGCCGTTTGCGACTGCCGTCACCACCTTGGCGATGCCACGCACCTGATCGGTCAGGTTAGAGGCCATAAAATTGACGTTGTCCGTGAGATCTTTCCACGTTCCTGAAACGCCCTTCACCACCGCCTGGCCACCGAGCTTGCCTTCCATTCCGACTTCGCGCGCCACGCGAGTGACTTCGTCTGCGAATGACGACAGTTGATCCACCATCGTATTGACCGTGTTCTTCAATTCGAGAATCTCGCCTTTGACATCGACGGTGATCTTCTTTGTGAGATCGCCTGTGGCAACCGCAGTGGTCACGGCAGCAATGTTGCGCACCTGTGTCGTGAGATTGGAGGCCATGAAGTTGACATTGTCGCCGAGGTCCTTCCACACGCCTGCCAGACCTCGCACATCGGCTTGTCCACCCAGCTTGCCTTCCGAACCGACTTCGCGCGCCACGCGAGTAACCTCCGATCCGAACGAGCGAAGTTGACCCACCATCGTGTTAATCGTGTCCTTTAGTTCAAGAATCTCGCCTTTGACATCGACGGTGATTTTCTTTGACAAGTCGCCCATGGCGACCGCTGTGGTCACAGCCGCGATGTTGCGCACCTGCGCGGTGAGATTGGAGGCCATCGAGTTCACAGAATCGGTCAGGTCTTTCCACGTGCCGGCTACACCGCGCACATCGGCCTGGCCGCCGAGTTTGCCTTCCGTGCCGACCTCGCGGGCCACGCGCGTCACTTCCGCCGCAAACGACGAGAGTTGATCCACCATGGTGTTGATGGTGTTCTTCAACTCGAGAATCTCGCCTTTTACGTCCACCGTGATCTTTTTGGTGAGATCGCCGGTAGCGACTGCCGTCGTGACCGCGGCAATGTTGCGGACCTGAGCCGTGAGATTTGACGCCATGAAATTTACTGAATCGGTCAAGTCTTTCCACGTGCCGCCGATCCCGGACACCTGCGCTTGGCCGCCAAGTTTTCCTTCCGTTCCGACCTCGCGTGCTACACGCGTCACTTCCGCCGCGAATGAGCGGAGCTGATCCACCATGGTGTTGATTGTGTCCTTGAGCTCGAGAATTTCGCCGCGCACGTCCACGGTGATCTTTTTGGACAAATCACCCTTGGCCACAGCGGTTGTGACGTCTGCAATGTTGCGGACCTGTCCCGTGAGGTTCGAGGCCATCGAGTTCACTGAGTCGGTCAGATCCTTCCACGTGCCGGCCACGCCCTCGACAGCGGCCTGACCGCCGAGCTTGCCTTCGGTGCCGACCTCGCGCGCCACGCGCGTGACTTCAGATGCGAAGGAGGAAAGCTGGTCCACCATGATGTTGATGACGTTTTTGATCTGCAGAATCTCGCCCCGCACATCGACGGTGATTTTTTGGGTCAAGTCGCCGCTGGCAATCGCGGTCGATACCTTCGAGACATCCCGCAGCTGCACTGTGAGATTCGACGCCATAAGATTGACCTTGTCCGTCAAATCTTTCCATGTGCCGGCAACACCTTTGACATCGGCCTGGCCGCCAAGCTTTCCTTCGGTGCCGACCTCGCGGGCCACGCGCGTCACTTCCGAAGCGAAGGAGGAAAGCTGGCCCACCATGGTATTGATGGTGTTTTTCAATTCCAAGATTTCGCCTTTGACCTTGACGGTGATTTTTTTCGAGAGATCGCCGTTAGCTACAGCGGTCGTCACCGCCGCAATGTTGCGGACTTGTGACGTAAGGTTGGAGGCCATCGAGTTGACCGAATCCGTCAAGTCTTTCCATGTCCCTGAAACGCCTTCGACCTTCGCCTGACCGCCGAGAATGCCTTCGGTGCCGACTTCGCGCGCAACGCGTGTCACCTCCGACGCGAACGAACGGAGCTGATCCACCATCTTGTTGATGGTGTCCTTCAATTCGAGCAATTCGCCGCGAACATCCACGGTGATTTTCTTTGCAAGATCACCGTTCGCTACCGCGGTCGTCACTGCCGCAATGTTGCGTACCTGTGAAGTGAGGTTCGACGCCATCAGGTTCACGTTGTCCGTCAAATCTTTCCAGGTACCGGCAACGCCTTTGACTTTTGCCTGGCCACCAAGCTTTCCTTCCGTGCCCACTTCGCGTGCCACGCGGGTCACTTCGGAGGCGAAAGCGCCGAGCTGCCCCACCATCGCGTTTACGGTTTTGGCCGTGTGCAAAAATTCGCCCTTCAGCGGACGGCCTTCGATCTCAGTCGCCATTGACTGGGACAAATCCCCCTTGGCGACCGCCCCAATCACTCGCGCCATTTCGCTGGTAGGCCGCACCAGATCGCCGATTAAATTGTTAATCGATCCAATCGCGTCGGCCCACGAATTGGTTACTTCGCCGATCGAAGCACGCTGTGTGATGCGTCCTTCTTTGCCTACCACGCGCCCAATGCGTTCCAATTCGCGGGTCATGCGCTCATTCGTCTCAATGACCGTATTAAACGTGTCAGCGATCTTGCCCGGCACTCCCGTCCAATCCTCCGGGAGACGCGCGGAAAAGTCACCGCGCTTGAAAGCCATCAACGCCACAAGCAATTGCGCGGTTTCGAATTCACTGCCGTTAGTCTGCGCGGCATTTCGCGGTCGCGCTTTTGTAATAAGGGGAGATTTCTTCATAAGAGCGGATGCTTAGGAAGGCCGGCGTTTTTTCGCCGTCGCGAATTCGACGCGTAAGATAGGAATCGTCATATTCCAGCGCCGTAGAGTAATCGCTCTATCAATCGCACCAGGACGCATTTTTCTTCAACAAACCGTTGCCGCCGGCTTTCGTCGCGAAAAAAAAGCGCTGGCGAAGAAATTTCTTGGATGAGAGCTACAAAACAGCGCAGCCGGTGAGCTTGGCGGCTCGCGAGGAAGAGCAAAAATAAGCAAAGGCGTTCTGCTGACTAGGGTGCAGCAAATGTCGGCAAGCTACGTAAGCGGAAGCCGAAAATGATCGCCAGCACACCAAATATCACTGCGTACCACGCGATAATCCAGATAAGCGCCGCCGCGCCTGCTAGCGGATTCCACAAGAGGAGAGCTGCGAAGACGATTGAGGCCAAGCCCATAAGAATGAGAAACCATTCGCCTTTGATTTCCCGACGCATCTTGATTGCCAGCGCGATTTCTGTTGCACCAATCATTAACGCCCAGGCCGCGATGTAAATAACCAGGGCCAGTGCGGTAATCCCGGGCGCATGGAACGTCAGGAAACCAATGATGATCCCGAGGATTCCGATGATCAGATTAAATCCCCAATCTGGGTCAGAACCACGGTGCCCGATCGCGCCTACAACCCGAAAAACACCGTCCACCAAAACCCAGGCTCCAAAGAACAGCACGAGTGTCGCGGCAGCCATAACGGGATGCGTAAACGCGATTACTCCGAAGACGATTGCGGCGATACCCCTTATCACCGGAACCCACCAATGACGTTTTAAGGTTTCGATTAGCATGACTTCGTTTTAGGGGCCGGGCTTCACGGAGGCAAGCCCGATTTCGGTTGCGTTTGTGGTATGGACGGCGCGCTGCGGTCGCCGCGGCGACTCAACACAGCGCGTTGACCCTACCTACAGCAGACTACAGTCCGCACCTTGTGCTGGCTTCTGAAATGCTCGACCGAGTCCGAAGCAGAGATGCTAAATACGTGTCGACCAAAGGCGCGTTATTAATTCGCGCCAGATTTGCAGGCGTTTGAAGACGCGAAAAAATGGCGTACGCGATCTTGCTTCGCGGAACGCTCTTGTCGCCGTAGCCGGACGGAATGTTACTCGACCAGTAGCGGACGTATTGGCCGTCCGGCCGATTCTCTACACCGAGAAAAATTGTCGAGTGTCCATGTTCATTTCTCCCCACCTGGCGCGACCAGAAAATTTTCATGAAATCGCCCGGTCTCGCCTGATCGAAGTTATCGAAGTTCTGGCCAAGCTGCAGCTCGTGAAAAAGACGCGCTGTGCCGGGTCCGTTGGCATTCCAGCGGCCCCAGACTCCCTCGCCATCGCGTTGATCCCGAATGATGAGCCGCTCCAGCGTGGAATAATCGAGATGAAGATCGCCTCGCGCGCGCAAAGCCTCGATTGTCCTGATGAACACCAGATACGTCGCGCCCGAGCAGAAACTTGGCCCCGACGGCAGAATGAAAAATTTTCCGGATTCAAAATGCGCCGAAGATTGAAGGCGGATCTTTGCGAAATGCGAAACAGAATAGCGGCCGCCTTGCGGCATCTGTTTAATCTGCTCGAGAATCACGCTATTGTAGTCTCCAGCGAACGACGCACACGGTGTGAGTCCGAGGATCGCAAGAAAAATCCAAGCCGCGCGTCTTTTCACGGCGGAACAAGTAAACGCCAAACTGCGAACTGGCAATCGCGGCACGCTTCTTTTGATCCTCCAGCACGAATTTTCGTCATTCCAGGCGAAGTCGAGGATCCTCATTTTAAGAAGACATAATGAGATGTCTTCGAGCAAGGCTCGACATGACAACGAGCACGGCTGCCGCTACAATCAGCAGCATGCTGCGTTTCACGAAAATGAACGGCGCGGGGAACGATTTCATCCTGATCGATAACAGGGCAGGGGACATCCATCTTGATCGCAGCCAAATTGCGCATTTGTGCGATCGCCACCGCGGCATCGGCGCGGACGGAATTTTGTTGCTCGAAAAAGCGGCGAACCATGCCGACTTTCGCATGCGCTACTTTAATGCTGACGGAGGAGAAGCAGAGATGTGCGGGAACGGCGCGCGCTGCTTTGCCCGTTTTGCAAACAAGGTTGCCGAAGCGGAGGAAAAAATTTCTTTTGAAACGCCAGCAGGCGTAATTTCAGCTGAGTTGGTGGATGACCTCGTCACGCTGCAGATGACCAAGCCAACTGATTTACGGCTAGATATCACGCTCCCGGTGGCGAATGAGAACAAAATTGTTCACTTTATCGACAGCGGCGTGCCGCACGTAGTCATTCCCGTTCCACAGATCAGCGATGTCGATGTGCGGAAAGAAGGTTCAGCCATTCGTTATCACAAAATGTTTTCGCCCAGGGGCGCGAATGTGAATTTCATTGAGAAACGCGGACCGAAGAAAATCGCCATCCGCACCTATGAACGCGGCGTGGAAGACGAAACGCTGGCGTGCGGTACCGGGATTGTCGCAAGCGCGCTTATCTTTGCCGCTATCGAAAAGCTGAACGGACCGATCAGTGTAACTGCCCGCGGCGGAGACGAACTTCAAGTCGGCTTTGAGAAGAGCGATAATCAGTTTCACAAGGTCACGCTTACCGGCCCCGCGGAGTTTGTGTTCGAAGGGGCGGTCGAAATTTAGCGAGCGTCATTCCGGGCGAAGGCGAGGAATCTCTAATCGTAAAAGGAAATAGTGAGAGATGTCTCGACTTCGCTCGACATGACAATTGAGTGAGCCCTTTTAACTTTGTAACCTTTGTAACGTTTTAGCCTCTTCCAATGTTTCGCGGCACTTTCACGGCACTGGTCACGCCATTTGGCAATGGCGGCATTGACGATTCGGCTTTCAAAAAACTGCTCGAAACACAAATCGCCGCAGGCATCACTGGAGTCGTCGCGATCGGAACCACCGGTGAATCGCCGACACTTTCGCACGACGAACGCGAACAGGTAATTCGGCTGTCGGTTGCAACTGCGAATAAACGTTGCCTTGTTCTTGCGGGAACAGGTTCAAACGCCACGCAACATGCCGTGTCCGACACGATAATGGCCGAGAAACTCGGCGTCGATGGTGCGCTGCTCGTCGCGCCGTATTACAATAAGCCAAGCCAGGAAGGGCTGTTTCGTCATTTCAAAGCTATTGCCGGCGCCACATCGCTGCCAATCATGCTCTACAACATTCCCGGCCGCTGCAGTGTGGACATCTTGCCGGAAACCGTGGTGCGTTTGGCAAAGGAATGCCGCAACGTTGTCTCGATCAAAGAAGCGAGCGGCAGCGTGGAACGCGTCAGCGATCTGCGTCGGCGTTTGCCAGAATCGTTTACAATTTTGAGCGGGGACGACTCGCTCACGCTGCCGTTCATGGCCGTAGGCGCAGCCGGCGTGGTAAGCGTGGCCTCAAATCTGTTCCCCTCTGAAGTTTGTGCGCTGGTCCGCGCCTGTGAATCAGGCGATTTGAAGTCAGCGGCAAAACTGCATCGGAAATTGTTGCCGTTGTTTAAGGATTTGTTCATCGAGCCAAACCCGGTTCCCGTGAAGACGGCGCTCGGGTGGCGGGGCGCGATGTCAGGCGAAGTTCGCTTGCCGTTGTGCGAGATGAGCGAAGCGAATCAGGACCGCTTGCGCAAAACGCTCGAAGAGTTCGACGCGAGCGACTGAGTTTGCGCGGCTGTAGTGTGCGCTGTCCTCAGCCCACAATGTCCGACGTTCAGGGCGCGGCGCGCGAAGTCCGCTGAGGACAGCGGACGCTACAGCGTATAAGATCAGGGCCAGCTATGAAGAAAACTCCTGTGCATGTGCTGCTCGTCGGCGCGGCGGGGCGCATGGGAAAGGCTGTTCTCGATCTCGCAGCGGCCGATCCGAAAATCGACATTGTCGCGCAATGCGATCTAGGCGATCCGATTGAGCCAGCCATGAAAAATTGCGATGTGATCATCGATTTCAGTCACTCTGATGCCATTGATGAAGTCTGCCGCGCCGCCTTGCAGCGCGGTAAATCGTTGGTCGTCGGGACGACTGGCCATTCTCAGGAGCAACGCAGAATGATTCAAGAAGCCGCGCAATCTTTGCCGATTGTATTTGCGTCCAATTTCAGTGTTGGAGTCAATGTGCTTTTCTGGCTGACGCGCAAAGCTGCCGAGTTGCTCGGGCGGGATTTCGATCCGGAGATCGTCGAAACGCATCACAAAATGAAAAAGGATGCGCCCAGCGGCACGGCCAAAACTCTCGCTGAGATTTTGAAAGCGGAGCAAAAAAATCAGAACGAAATACCAATTCAATCAATTCGCGAAGGCGAAGTAGTCGGCGAGCACACAGTAATTTTCAGCGGACCTGGCGAGCGCCTCGAGCTCACGCATCGGGCAGCGAGTCGCGAAATTTTTGCTCGAGGAGCGTTGCGCGCAGCGAAGTGGATTGTGGGAAGACCGCCGGGGCTGTACTCCATGCAAGATGTGCTGGGGCTATAGATCTGTAGCCGGGGTCGGCGACCCCGGCGGCCGCGATCACCGATCGCGGCTACAATGATGAGAACGGCAGTCGCGCTTGGATCGAATCTCGGCGATCGGCTAGCCAATTTGGGCGCCGCAAGAAAGGCGATTCTTGACCTCTTAAACGTGAAACCGCCGATTCTTTCCTCGCCAATTTACGAAACCGACCCGGTCGATTGCGAACCGGGGGCGAACAAATTTTTAAACGCAGTCATTGAATTTGAGTACAAAGGCGATCCCGCGAGTTTGCTCGAGCAACTCATTGGAATTGAGAGAACGTTAGGGCGCCAGCGCGGTCACCCAAAAAATGTTTCGCGAACCATCGACATCGACCTGCTCTACTGCGCCGACCGCAACATTGAGGACGAGCGATTGCAACTGCCCCATCCGCGGATGCACTTGAGAAAGTTCGTTCTTCAACCGCTAGCTGATATCCGGCCAAACTTGATTTTGCCTGGCCAGAAAAAAACTACCAGCGAGTCGCTCGCGGAACTTAAAGAATCCGGTGAGGTGGTTCGCTTCGCGGAGGAGTGGTAAGCGTGAGGGAGATCCGAAGGCGGCGCTGCTGCGCCGCTTTTGTCACAGCTTGCGTTCTCAAAACAGCGGCTGATCTTCCGAGCAAGCGCGATGAAAGATTTTCGCCAAATGAAGCAACGCGGTGAGAAAATCACCGCGCTGACAGCCTACGATTATCCCACGGCGCGTTTACTCGATGAGAGCGGCATCGACGTCATCCTCGTGGGCGACTCGTTAGGCATGGTGGTGCTTGGTTACCAGGATACCACTCGTGTGACGCTGGAAGAGATGTTGCATCACACGCGCGCGGCGGCCCGCGGGGTAAAACAGGCACTGCTCGTAGCCGATATGCCGATTGACACCTACGACACTGCGGAGCAGGCGGTGGCGACTGCCAGGAAATTTGTCGATGCCGGCGCGCAAGCGGTGAAGCTCGAAGGCGGCGCGAGTCACGTTGCACAGATTGAAGCAATCACACAAGCCGGCGTTCCGTTTATGGCGCACATCGGCATGCTACCCCAAAGTGTGCGCGAGGAAGGTGGCTATAGAATCAAGGGCCGAACGCAATCGGAGGCCGAAGCGCTGCTTGCCGACGCGCGCGCAGTAGAAAAAGCCGGCGCATTTTCCGTGGTGCTGGAGATTGTGCTTGCCGATGTTGCGAAGCAAATCACAAATGCGATCGGGATCCCAACTATTGGCATCGGTTCAGGCGAGCATTGCGACGGACAAATCCTGGTCACGCACGATTTGATCGGCCTGTTTCCCTGGTTTACGCCGAAGTTTGTTTCGCCGGAGGCGCGTGTGGGGGAGGAAATCCGTAACGCGGCGCGCGCCTTTATCGAGCGTACACGCGCTGGTGGAGCATAGGCCTGCGGCCTGTGCGCCCAGCGGGTTTGAAACCCGCTGCCCCAGCCAACAGACAACATGTCGGCTGGGCGCAGGCCGAATGCCTATGTTCCGACGCGACCTGACCATAGCTGGCGAGTCGAAATATGATATGTTGCCAGCCACATGAGAGTCTCTGAATTCGAGGACTTCGACACGTTCGAGACCGAGGGTCTGCTGACGGGCAGCAAAGAACGCAGCTGGCTCTGGTTTGGATTGATTGTTTCGCTGGCAATACACTTTGGGCTCTGCGCTTATTTTTATCGGACGCGTTTTCAGTCTGCGGAAACGGCGTTCGTTCCAAACGAGCAGACGCCCACGTTCAAGGTCAGAAGCATCACTGAATCGAATCTCGACAAGAGTAGCGTCGATCAAACAAATCCGGCAGCGAAACCGAATCCTGACAATACCGATGTGCAATTGCCGGACGAAAAGAAATCGTTCGACAAATTATTGCAGGACATTCAAGCAAGCGCAGCGCTCCCGGACGACATGCGTGATGTTTTACCCGATCAACCGAAAGTGGAACAACCGGAAGTCAATTCCGTGCTGAATGAAATCGAACGCTCCACGGCACAGACTTCCGCAAATGACCCAAACGCGTTGCACGAACAATCTTTGCTCAACAATAGCTCGACATCCGGCCGTCCACAGCCCGCTCTGAGCGGAACCGAGCTTGCCACGAGTACGACGATCAAACGGCCGAACACGTTTACGAGTAAACTGCCCGGCGATAGCGCGGGCCCCAATAAAGGTCGCGCTCCCGGCTTTAGCGATTTGGATCAGTTGCTGGCGCAAAAGGGTCCGCTCGGGTCAGGCACAAAATTGCGTCTGCCGGATGATCAGCTTTTCGAGTACGACAGCGACGTGTTGCAAGGAAGCGCGATCACTCAACTGCAAAAGCTGGGCACTCTCATCCAGCGCAACCCGAAAGCGACTTTTACCGTGGAAGGCTATACGGATTCGTTCGGTACCTTCGAATATAATCTCGATCTGAGCCAGCGCCGGGCCGACAGCGTGAAGCGATACCTTGTCGAAGCGATGCGCATTAACCCGGCGCAAATCGTAACGCATGGTTACGGCCCAGCAAAATTCCGCGCGTCACCAAGCGGCTCGATTGAAGAGCAAAGCCCCAATCGCCGTGTGGAAGTCGTGGTGCACACGAGCGAAGGGTAATTACCAATTTCGATTTCGGCGAAATTGTAGGGCGTCCTATGTCAGGCGCCGTGATCAATAGCGGAAATCCGTCGTAGCCACGGCCCTGTGGGCCGTCGGTGCCAAAGCGGCTTCAAAGGAGAACCGCCCACAGGGCGGTGGCTACAGGGCCCTACCAATTTTTGATCCACTGCGGCGTAATGGTATCGCCGGGCGGGGGGGACGGAGTAGTCGTTAGGGCTGCAGTGCTCCACAAATCGAAGGTAGGGTTGTAGCCTTTGGGCGTCGCCGGGTCAGCTTGATTGGCAGTCGAATAGCCGTAGCTGTTTCCGAAGGGATCAGCAATTGCAGTCACTGTCCCTGTGCCACCAGCAGGCAGAAGCATTTTCGGCTGGAATGCCATATAATTCTTGCCCGTTTCGCCTGCGTCTATCTGGCGATTGCCGTTCAAATCGCCGCTTAGCAGCGTGTACAGGTAGAGGCTGGTCTCACCATAGGTAGGATCAGATGTGCCCGTCGGATCCCCATATGTTCGGGCATCGAGATTGTCCGTGACGTTCGCAGAAATAGTTACGGTGCCGATCGTGATAGCAGCGGCAGGGCCGCGTGGGTAAGTTGCATTATCTGATTTGTAATTTTCAATCGCTGCTGCCATGGCTGCGATTTCGGTTTCGGCGCGGGCACGAGCGCCTTTCTTTCGGGCGTAACCAACTGTGCTGAGAACTAACCCAGTCAGCACGATGATGAGTCCGAAGACAACGACCAGCTCAATAAGAGTGAACGCGTTGTAGTGATGGCGGTCGCTGCGCCGAGCGTCGGCATGATTACCCAGGCGTTCGCCGCGGCGAACGCCTCTACAATTGCCGGGGAGAACTTTCTTCGTCATTTTGGCGGAGCCGCTCACGTTTGCTGCTGCAGGCCGGTGATGATGCTGATGAGCGGCGTGAAGAGAGCAAGCACGATCGTGCCGACAACTATCGCCAGGAACACAATCATGATGGGTTCGAGCGCCGAGGTCAGGGCTATCACCGCGTTATCGACCTCGTCGTCATAGACGTCGGCGACCTTTAGAAGCATTTCAGGAAGCTTACCGGTTTCTTCGCCCACGTCGACCATGCTGACCACCATCGGCGGAAAAACGCGGCTCGCTTCCAACGGTTGCACGATCGATTCGCCTTCCTTCACGCTTTCGTGCACCTGCGAGATTGCGCGAGCGATGGCAGCGTTACCGGCAGTTTCGCGCGTAATGTTCAATGCCTGCAAAATCGGAACACCGCTTGTGACCAGTGTTCCGAGTGTGCGCGCGAATCTTGAGATCGCCGTCTTGCGATTCAAATTGCCAAATAGCGGCATGCGCAGTTTGAAGTCATCAATGACGAGTCGCCCGCGACGCGTGCGACCAATAAATTTGTAAAGGGTCACTATCACTACGACCGCGCCCACAAGGATCAGGCCGCGGTGCTGCATGAAGTCACTTACTGCGAGGACAAACCTCGTCACAGGTGGCAGCGGTTTGTCGCCGAGCAAATCGTGGAAAATCATTTCGAACCTCGGCACAATGAAGATGAGAAGAAAACACATGATGCCCACGGCCATTGTCATCACGATCCCCGGATAGACCATTGCCGCGATGACTTTGTTTCTAATCTTCGCGGCCTTCTCCTGAAATTCCGAAAGCCGGGTGAGTACCAGCTCGAGGACACCGCCGACCTCGCCGGCCCTGACCATGTTAACGTACAAATTATTGAAGATCCGTGGATGCAGGGCCAGCGCATCAGAAAACGTGCTGCCGCCCTGCACGGAGTCGGCGATCTTGTTGATCGTATTTTTCAAGAGCCTGTCGCGCTCCTGTTTTGCCAAAACGTTCAGGCTTTTCAGCAATGGCAAACCTGCATCAATCAGCGTCGCCAGTTGACGAGTAAAGATCATCAGGATTTTTGACTTAACCTTTCTGCGCTTGAAAAGAACGATGCCCTTCTTCGCGCGCGGCTTCGTCACGCGCGCCGTCGTCGCTGCACGACGCCGAGCTTCTGTGCCGTCGGGACCGCTGATCGCCTCCTCAATAACGCTCGTGGGGAAATAGCCGGCCTGGCGCAATTGAGTGATTGCGGCATTACTAGAAACGGCTTCAACCAAGCCGGTCGCCTCCTGTCCCCGAGCGTCAAGAGCTACGTAGTTAAAACGTGGCATGATGGAATTTAGCGAGTTAACGATTTAATGATTTAACGATTAAAGCAAACCGGGCTCTCCGAGTCCATTTCAATCGCTAAATCCCTGAATCGCTAAATTTCTTCACGTGTATCTGAGCACTTCCTCGATGGTGGTGTCGCCTGCGAAGATGCTGCGCAAGCCGTCCTGGCGCAGCGTGACCATTCCAAGCTCGATCGCCTTTTGTTTTATCGTAACCGTGGGCGCGCGCTCATTGATCGATTCACGAAGCGGATCGGTGATCTTCAGAAGCTCGTAAATTCCTTTGCGTCCTTTGTAGCCCGTGTTGTTGCAAGCGTCACAACCCTTGCCGTAGAAGAATTGTTTGTCCCCAATTTCTCCCCGCGAAATCCCCAACTCCGCCAGTAAGGTGTCGTTCGGCTGATACGTCGCCCGGCATTGGCGACAGATGCTCCGCAGCAAACGCTGGCCGAGGACGGCCTCCAATGTGGTTGAAATCAGGAACGGTTCCACGCCCATGTCGATCAAGCGTGTGACCGCCCCAGGCGCGTCGTTGGTGTGCAGGGTGGTGAAAACCAGGTGCCCCGTGAGAGAGGCCTGAATGGCAATCTGTGCAGTCTCAAGGTCGCGTGTCTCGCCTATCATGATGCGGTCCGGGTCCTGTCGCAGGAATGATCGCAAGACTCGCGCAAACGTCAGGTCGATGGCGTCGTTCACCGGTACCTGGACGATTCCTTCCAAATCGTATTCGACCGGCTCCTCCGCGGTAATTAGTTTGGAGTCGATCGTGTTGATCTTGCGCAGGCAGGAATAAAGCGTCGTGGTCTTTCCCGAGCCGGTCGGTCCGGTCGCGATAAAAATGCCGTTGGGCCGCTCGATCATTTCGAGCAAGAAATTGTAAATGTAGTCAGGCATCCCCAGCGCTTCGAGATCGAGATTTACGATGCTGCGATCAAGCACGCGCAGCACCAGGCTCTCACCGAATTGGGTTGGCAACGTTGAAACGCGAAGATCGATATTGCGTCCGGCGATATGCTTCTGGATGCGGCCATCCTGCGGTAGCCGTCTCTCGGCGATATTCATGCTGGCCATCACTTTCACCCGCGAAATCACCGGGAGTGCAAGATGACGTGGCGGCGGCGACATCTCGTAAAGCGCACCATCGACGCGATAGCGGATTTTGAATTCGTTTTCGAACGGCTCGAAGTGAATGTCGCTCGCGCGGTCCTGGATCGCTTGGTAAAGGATGAGATCGACAAAGCGAATGATCGGTGTTGCATTCGCCTCCGCTTCGACCGCGGCCTCGTCGTCTCTCTCGCGCAATTGCAGAAGCTCGCCAGCTTCGCCGAGCTGCTTGAGAACTTCATCCATGCTGGTGGTATCGCTGCCGTAATGCTGCTTGATCAGTTCTTCGATCTGCTCGGGCGGCGAAACCACTACCTGAATGTCTTCACCGAGCGCGAAACGGAGGTCCTCTGCAGCATGGGGATCAAACGGATCGACCAGCGCGATTCGTAATGTGGTTCCGCTCATTTCAATTGGAAGCGCGCCGTGCAATCGAGCCAGCCCACTGGGAATAAAACGCAAAATTTCCGGCGCGATCTCGCGTTCGGTTAGGTCGATGAAGTCGGTGCCAAGGCCGCTGGCGATTGTTTGATAAAAGCCCGGCTCATCGATGAAGCCGCCATCGACCATCGCCTGCGCCACCGTCTTCCCGTTTAACTCCACTTCGTTGAGGACGTCTTCCGCTTGCGAAGGTACGAGCACACGCTGCTCCACGAAAAATTCGGCAAGCTGTTTATCCGTCATGATTGGCGTCTGTGGGTAGCGCACGCGTCTCGCGTGCTGGTTTCGGCGTCGCGCCGAAATGAACTTTCGAAACGCGGAAGTCTCCGGCGAGAATACTGCGCACCATCCCGCGGTTGCGCTTCGAGGAAAGTCCGCGACGGCGTGACGCCATCGCCAACACGCGAGACGCGTGCGCTACCCAATCGAGAGCCCCCTGCGCACATCAGCTCACATCTCCCACGGTGATGGAGATGACTTCCTCCGCAGAAGTGAGGCCCGCCAGCACCTTGCGTACGCCATCTTCGCGCAACGTTCGCATGCCCAGTTCGCGAGCTCGTTGCCGAAGCACGAAGGTCGAGGTGCTTTTGTTGATCATGTGGCGCACCTCATCGTCGATCACAAAATTTTCGAATATGCCCATTCGTCCCTTGTAACCAATTTGACGGCACTCTTCGCATCCCACCGGCTTCATTACCTGCGCCTCGGAGACTTGGCCAGGCTCAATCCGAAGCGCGCGCAATTCGGTGTCGGTGAGTTCGCCTGGTTGTTTGCAGTTGTTACATAGCCGCCGGATAAGCCTTTGCGCCATGACCGCGCGGACCGAGGACGCAACGAGAAACGGTTGCACGCCGATATCGATCAGGCGAGCTACGGCGGAGGGCGCGTCATTGGTGTGCAGCGTGCTGAAAACAAGGTGCCCGGTCAGACTGGCGTTCGTAGCAATGGTCGCAGTTTCAAGATCGCGAATTTCACCGATCATAATGATGTTCGGCGCCTGGCGCAGCATGGAGCGTAAAGCAGCGGCAAATGTCATACCGATCTCCGTGTTCACCTGCACCTGGTTGATCCCGGTCATCTGATATTCGATCGGTTCCTCGACGGTAATGATCTTGCGGTCTGGTTTGTTGATGTAATTGAGACAGGCGTAAAGCGTGGTCGTCTTGCCGGAGCCAGTCGGCCCGGTGACGAGGAGAATGCCGTCCGGCAGTTTGATCAGGCGCTCAAGGGTTTCCTGGTCGTCAGAAAGAAAACCAAGCTCCGGTAAACCGAGCTTCAAGCTGGATTTGTCGAGTATCCGCAAAACCATGCTCTCGCCGTGATTAGTAGGCATGGTCGAGACGCGCAGGTCGATGGGCTTCCTTTTAATCCTTACCTGGATGCGACCATCCTGCGGCAAGCGTTTCTCTGCGATGCTCATCGAGCCGGTCATGATCTTGAGCCGGCTGATAATGGCCGATTGCAGACGCTTCGGTGGCGCTTGCATTTCCTGCAGCACGCCGTCAATCCGAAATCGGACGCGAAATCTTTTGTCCATCGGTTCGAGATGAATATCGCTCGCGCCAGCGCGGTGCGCCTCGATCAGCAACATGGATACGAGCCGGACAATCGGCGCGTCTGCTTCATCGACTGCGGCAGCTTCTGCGCCATCGCCAAATTCCAGACCCAGATCGATGTCTTCCCCAATTTCTTTTTGGAGGATGTCCGCCGCTTCGTCGGCCGTGCCGTAGTATTTGATTAACGCTTCGCGGATTTTTGTCGGGCTGGTGCAGACCAGTTCCAGCTCGCGTTGGAGCAGGAAACTCAGGCTGTCCGTCGTATCGATGTCGAGCGGGTTGTCCACTGCGACCACCAGCCCACTCTCGCCGAAAGCGACCGGAATCACTTTGAAGCGCCGCGCATCTTCGCCTCGGATCTGAGTGATGACACCCGGCGGAATCACCATGGTGGAGATGTCGATCCAGTCCATCTGCGCCTGCGCCGCGAGCGTGCGCGAGACGTCCACCTCGGACACAATTCCGTCATTGACCAAAACATCGATCACGCCCGGCTCGCCGTTCAGGCGCGAGCGGGCACTGTCGATCTGCTGGCGTGTGACCAGTCCTACGTCGCTGAGGACCCTGAGTACGTACTCTTCGTTTTGTTGCACTGGTGGAAACTGCTGGAGCGCAGTTTACCGCAAATTGCGTGATTTTCCAGCCGCGGCCCAAATGGTAGGGTCGGCACGCTGCGCCGATCGGACTGGGATCATTCTACGGTCACGCTCTTGGCGAGATTGCGCGGTTTATCGACATCGCGGCCCAGTTCGACGGCGAGATGGTAAGCGAGAAGCTGAAGTGGGACGGCCGTCAGGATGGCCATGACATAATCAGGCGTTTCCGGCAGCACGATGATGTCGTTGGCAATTTCCTTGAGATGCTTCGCGCAGTTTCCGCTGGTCAGCGCGATGATGGGCCCCTTGCGGGCTTTCACTTGCTCGATGTTGTTCAGGTTTTTTGAAAAGACCGAATCATCCGGCGCGATAAAAACTGAGGGCAGATCGGAACGAATCAGCGCGATGATCCCGTGCTTGAGTTCGGCGCTCGGATGACCTTCAGCAAAGAGATATGTGATCTCCTTCATTTTGAGAGCGCCTTCGAGCGCGATCGGATAATTGAACTGCCTGCCAAAGAAAAGGAACCCGTTTGCATTGGCATATTTTTTGGCAATCGCCTTAATCTGATCGTTGAGATCTAAAACGGCTTCGACTTGTTGCGGCAATGCTTCCAGCGCTTCGATAACGCGGCTTCCTTCGGCCGCGGACAGATTGCGCATCCGCCCAAAGAGCAGCCCGAGCAGCGTGAGAATAACAAGCTGCGAGGTAAACGATTTGGTCGCCGCCACGCCGATCTCCGGTCCGGCGTGCATGTAAACTCCACCGTCGCTTTCGCGCGCGATCGTGCTCGCGACGTTGTTACAAATTCCCAGGGTGCGAAAACCTTTGCGCCGGCTTTCGCGCAATGCCCCGAGCGTGTCCGCCGTTTCGCCGCTCTGGCTGATGGCGAAGACCAGCGTCTCAGGAGTCATCGGCGTATTCCGATGGCGAAACTCGCTGGCGTAATCGACTTCGGTCGGGATATTCGCCAGCTGCTCGATCAAATATTCGCCAACTCTGCCCGCATGCAGCGCAGTGCCGCAACCGGTGAGAACGATACGCCCGACATCGCGCAATTGAGGAGCCGCCATGTTCAGGCCGCCCAACCTTGCGGTGCATTCCTCGTGGTTCAGACGGCCGCGCATCGCGTCGCGCACCGTGTTTGGTTGCTCAAAGATTTCCTTGAGCATGTAATGGGGAAAATCACCCTTCTTGACGTCTTCGGCCGTGAACTCGACTTTGCTGACCGGATGCTCGGTGCTATCTCCGGCGAGCGAAATGATCTCGAACTTGTCCGTCCCCGCTGCGACTACATCGAAGTCGTTTAAATAAACCGCGTCGCGCGTGTAAGCGACAATCGCACTCACATCGCTGGCCAGAAAATTTTCGCCTTTGCCGACACCGAGCACGAGAGGGCTTCCACGGCGCGCGCCAATCATGAAATCCGGCACATCGGCATGAACCAGTGCTATGCCGTACGTGCCGATCACCTGCCGAAGCGCTGTGCGAACAGCTTCAAAAAGCCGGGCTTTTTTTCCCGGAGCGTCCACCGTGCTGGCGCACGAGTCGTCGTAGAGTTTGCCGATCAGATGCGCGAGAACTTCCGTATCGGTTTCGGAGCGAAAGCTGGTGTCGCCATCGCGGACGAGTTCATCCTTTAGCGCCTGATAATTTTCGATCACTCCGTTGTGCACGAGCGCCAGTTTGCCGCTGGCGTCGAAGTGCGGATGCGCGTTTTGATCGTTCACTTTGCCGTGCGTGGCCCAGCGCGTGTGGCTGATGCCGAGGGAGCCCGAAACCGGTTGCTTCTTCACTAATTTTGTGAGTGCGGCAATGCGTCCCGCGCATTTGCGTGTCTCCAAGCGTCCTCTCTGCACGATAGCGAGACCGGCGGAATCGTAGCCGCGATATTCCAAGCGGCGCAGTCCGTCGAGTAAAATGGGCGTCGCCTCAGCGCGCCCCACGTAGCCCACAATTCCACACATGTTCGTAAGGACTTTAGCGGTGGCGGTCCGTTACCGCAAGATGCACAGCGGCGAGCGGGCTTGAATCACACGCTGCAAACAATGAAGAAGCGCGAATAACGAATGACGAAACAATGACGAATTCAAAAAACACACGAACTTCATCTGCACGGTCATCCCCAGCGAACGGCGAGGGACCTCACAATCGGTGTTTGGTCATACAAGTTAGAAATGCGTATACGACTTAGTCAGAGATTCCGCGACTCTGCTTCGCTCCGCTTGGAATGACAGAACCTGTAAGGTTATTGACCCCGAAAGGGTTCGGGGTTGATTTGACCGCAATGCAAAGCCGGAGGGAGCGCGATTTACTTCAAAAAAGTTCAGAAGCTCTTCCTGCTGCGCTGCCACCGGGCGCCATCCAACGAACGCTTGCCATTATCATGGGCGGGGGCGCGGGCACGCGTTTGTTTCCGCTCACGAAAGATCGCGCCAAGCCGGCTGTGCCGCTAGGTGGCAAATATCGCATCGTCGATATCCCGATCAGCAATTGTCTGAACTCCGGGCTGCGCTCGATCTATGTGCTTACGCAGTTCAACAGCATGTCGCTGCATCGGCACATGCAGGCCAGTTACAAGTTCGATAATTTTTCGCGCAGCTTTGTGGACATTCTTGCGGCGCAACAAACGCCCGCCGGCTCGCAATGGTATCAGGGAACCGCCGACGCGGTCCGGCAAAACATGCGCTACTTCCTGGAGCGGCCGTACGATTATTACCTGATCTTAAGCGGCGACCAGCTTTACCGGATGGATTTTCGAGAAATTCTGCATCAGCACATCCAGCGGGGCGCGGACATCACATTGGCCACCAAACCAGTGGCGCAGCATCAGGTTTCCGAGTTTGGCATTATGCAGAGCGAGGTTGATCGCCGGATCACCGGGTTCATCGAGAAACCGGCGGATGAAACTTCGTTGCAGGAAATGAAGATGAGCCGGGAGCTGCTCCGCGCCATCGGTTCCAACGAAGACGAGGAATTATTCCAGGCGTCGATGGGGATTTATGTCTTCAACCGAGATGTGCTCATAGAATCGTTGGAGAACGATCTGATCGATTTCGGAAAACACATTATCCCTATGGCGATCAAAGATCGCCATGTCAGCGCGTTCATCTTCCAAGGCTACTGGGAAGACATCGGAACGATTCGCGCCTTCTATGAGGCAAATCTCGACCTTACTGACGTCGTGCCGGAATACAGCTTCTTCGAGCCCGAGTCTCCGATCTATACGCATCCGCGTTTTTTGCCGGGAAGCAAAATCAACGGAGCCACGTTGCGGCAGGCGATCATTTCCGATGGTTGCGTCATTTCGGATGCGCATCTGGAGCGATGCGTGGTGGGGATACGCAGCGTGATTCAGAGCGGCGCAACGATCCGGAACAGCATCGTGATGGGCGCGGACTATTTTGAATTAGGGCAAACCGATTCGTCGCAGCCACCCATTGGCATCGGGCGCAATTGCGTGATCGATCGCACGATCATCGACAAAAACGCGCGCATCAGCGACGGCGTCGTGATTACGCCGGAAGGTAAACCGTCGAACTTGGATGGAGATAATTACTTCATCCGCGACGGCATCGTGGTCATACCGAAAAACGCCGTCATCCCAGCCGGCTTCTGGATTTGAATTCTCGTCTGCGAACGGCCATCGCGCGGATGCCCTAACGACCCAAGCTCAGCGACGGCGGCCACGAGGCTCGCCGATTGCAACCACGACGGCCCGCCGCCGTTCGCTGCAGCGCATGGTTAGGCCACCTGGTCATAAACTCAAAAGCACTCTGCGCCAATCTATCCGAAGCTCCCGGCAGAGCCATTGCAAACCATCAACGGTCATGTCCTCAAGCAAACACGCTGGCGGCTCAATGCACGCACTCAACCGCCAGCCGACAGCATCCTCGAACTGCTCCAGCGTAACACCACGTGAACGACACTCGTCATGAATCCGCCGGTACTAACTCCTCGGCAGAAACTGGTGGCTCAGCGACGTCATCCAGAAAAAGCTCGACGTGGACGGATACCGAGAACACGACAAAACTGCTGCACGTCTCTCGGCGAATAACAACAGGTGAGGTCGCCCTCACACGCGTCAATGTCCCATACGCCTGCAGAAGCAACGCCACTCCGCTGAGCGACCTCATCCGGGGATAGTCTCAAACGTTCGCGTGCCTCTCGGAATCGAAGATGTGGAGTGGTCGCAATCACGGCGTGCGTGGAAGTGGCCTAACGAGAATTCGGTCCAATTTTTGCGTCTTTAAAGACGCAGTCTTTGGGCCTAATCCGGGCTTGGATGTTAGCGGCGGTGGGTCGCCTGCAAATTGCCGGCCTGTTTCCCAGGGTTCCTGTTTGTTGCCGCGCATCGCCAGGCTAATGTCGGGTATCACTCGATGCCGTAGGTCCAAGGGCATTTGCATCCGGCGCGATTTCCCATTGCTCCTGGCGATTCCAAGGCAGGGCTGAACCGCCGCGATCGTCCGGGTCATCGACCAGACGCGCGGAGTCCCTTTGACTTGCGCAGGAGGCGAGCGTCATCGCGAATGCGCAGAACAAGAGCGAGAGGATTCTTTTCCGTAGCTTAAGGACTTGTGCCACCATAAATCACCGTGTCTCCAGGTTGTACTTGCACCCCACGAGCCAAACTGCTGGGGATGATATCGCCGATAGCCGTCGCCGGTTCAACTGAAGAAATGCGAATTTTTCCAATCAGCGTTCCCTCCCGCAGAACGATCATTTCGGAGTTCGACTCGACTCCGTGGCGGGCGCCAAGATTCAGCACCACGAAATTATAGACTTGATTGTATGCCAGCACAGTGCCGCGCACGCCCGCACGATGCGGGCTGACGGTTTCCCCCTGCGTGCTGGCGGTTTCCCGCCGCTTCTTTCCTTCCTTGGGCTGGGCTGGCCGCGCCTGAGCGTCCTGGAGTTTTTCGGAGAGGAAAACTTTTTCCTTTTCCGCGCTGTCGAGTTGCCGACGAAGATCATCGACTTGCGACTGCAAATCAGCTGTCTGCGCACTGTTGCCGGCAGGACTCTCAGCGACCGAAGGATTCGCATTGTTCCCCCCTTCTTCCACGCGCTTTTGCAGCGAAGTGATCTCCTGCTGACTAGCGTCCAACTTGGCTTGCAGATCAGCCTTTTCTTTCTGGACCTGCGTCAGGTCTGCTTCCGCTTTTGCCGCGCGATTTTCTGGTTCGGCGACTCCGGCCGGTTGTTTCGCTCCGGCGTTTCCACCGGTTGGCGCATTTGGTTTCGCGTTCGCCTCACGGCGCTCGG
Organism: uncultured Verrucomicrobiae bacterium; assembly: GCA_963725505.1. Classification (GTDB taxonomy): domain Bacteria; phylum Verrucomicrobiota; class Verrucomicrobiia; order Chthoniobacterales; family UBA10450; genus Udaeobacter. Next base: position 545,527 of record CAVRYN010000005.1, read on the forward strand.
CCGTATCGCGCGCGGCCTGCGGATTCGCTGCATTCGTGCGAATCGCCTTTATTTTTTGGATATTTAAAAAGCCAAAAAATGCCGCGAGCACGAGGAAGGCGATGGCAAGTCCAGTCACGCTTTTCGCCGTGACTCCGAAGACCGCCGAGCCCCTGGGGGTCATAAGGCGTACTTTTAACAGCGAATCATGTGCAAATGCAATCGCAATTTTGGCTTCTCGTGTGGAAGACCGGTTAGCGCTTAATCCAGATTGCGTTTTTCCATGTTTCAACCGATAGACACTGCCGTGGGACAACAGCACCGGGTACGATCCAAACGAAAACGACGACTAGCCTATTTGCAGCGCAAGAAGGCAGCGCTGCGAGCCAGCGCGACGCGACCGACACCAGCCAAGCAGCGCCCAAAGAAGGGAGCCGCTCCGGAAAGCAGCAGCCCCACAGAATAGTTTCAATTCGAATCGCAGCGCGAGCGAGCTGCACTCCGTGAATGAACTAGCCGCAGGAGAGCTTCGCGCCAACGGCGCGATCTCACGTCAGCCTGGGGCATCGCCCCAGGAAAATGATTCCCCGCGGAACGCAGCGCTCAAGGCGCCGCTTCACCCCGTTTTGCAACCGGCCGAAGTTGAATCGCGCTTTTAGCGCTGCTCTTTGTACTCGCAAGAAGCCCTGGCGCGTTGCGCCAGGCTTTAGTTTGAATGCCGCGCCTTTGGCGCTAAACACATGCAAATACATATCGACTTATACGATGCAGCGCGCGCGTTATCTGATCGTCGATGGGCATAGCGTTATTTTTGCCTGGCCTGAGTTGCGCAAACTTCACGCACGCCGTTCTTCGCTGGCCCGCGAAGCCTTAATCAAGCAGTTGCGCGATTATCAGGATTGGACCGGCGTGCGCGCGGTCGTCGTCTTCGATGGCAAAGGGAGAAAAACCAGCGCGACTTCTGAGCCTGGCGATGTGCAAATTTTCTATTCGCGCAGCGGCCAATCGGCCGATGCCATTATTGAACGATTCGCGAGCAAATACGCAAAACGCTTCGAGCTGATGGTGGCCACTTCCGATTCCATGGAAGCCGAAACCGTGCAGGCGTGCGGCGCAGAATGGATTTCGCCCGAAGCATTGCGCGGGCTTCTTTCCAGTGCGCGACGAGCTTAGAGTCCCAACTTCTTCTCGATCTCTTTCACTCGCGCGAAAAGTTTTCCGAGCCGGCGGACCCAGGCAATCTGTCGCTTTGCTTCTGCAAGCGGAACCGCGGGCGACGCCCACCATGTCCCGCCGCTGATGTTCTTTGAGATGCCACTTTGCGCACCGATGGCGGTGTTATCACCAATTTCGATATGGCCTATAATGCCAACCTGTCCCCCCATCATGACGCGCTCACCTACGCGCGTACTGCCGGAGATTCCGGTCTGGGCGGCGATCACCGAATTTTTTCCAATGACTACGTTGTGCGCGATCTGCACGAGATTGTCGATCTTTACGCCGTGTTGAATCCAGGTCCGGCCAAAACGAGCGCGGTCGACTGTTGTATTCGCGCCGATCTCGACGTCGTCGTCGATCTGAACGATGCCGAGTTGCTGAATCTTTTGTTGGCGGCCATCGACGACTTCAAAACCAAAACCATCCGCCCCGATGACTGCGCCGCTGTGAACGATCACGCGCGATCCAATGCGGCTTCGCTCCCGAATTGTCACTCGCGGATAAATCAGACACGCCGATCCGATTACCGTCTCATGCCCGATGTAAGTCCCTGCGCCGATGATAGTGTCATCGCCGATTCTCGCCCCGGCCTCGATCACGGCGTGCGGCTGGATCGAGACACGCTCTCCGAGCTGAGCGCCTGAATCAACAACCGCGCTTGAGTGAATACCAGGCGCGAATGTGATTGGCTTCGGCGCGAATTTGAGCACGACCTGTTCGAATGCTTTATTTGGGTGGGAAACGCGAATCTGCGCGGTAGCAGTCGAGTCGGCAAAATCAGGGGGGACGAAAACTGCCGACGCGCGCGTTTTGCGCAGGAGCGGTCCGTATCTCGGATCCGAATAAAAGCTGATCTCCCCCGGTACGGCTTCGCCAAGCGATGCCGCGCCTCTGATTTGCAGCGACGGGTCGCCTACCAACTCACCACCGGACATTTTCGTTAGTTCTTGAAGAGTAAAGGTCACGGAGAGACGTCGGGTCGTTAAATCGTTGAAGCGAATCGGCGGTCACAGACCGCCGCTACAGCTCGCCGTTTCGCCGACTCGCCGTTTCGCCGTTTCATTTTTGTTTCCACTGAGGCGGGCGCTTTTCGATGAAGGCCTGCACGCCTTCGAGCGCCGCCTCGTCCATCATGTTGCAGGCCATGGTCTGACTGCCTGCTTCATACGCGGCTGCGATGTCCAATTCGACTTGCTTGTAAAAGAATTCCTTCCCCATTGCCACTGCAATCCGAGGTTTGGCGACGATGGTAGCAACCAGCTTTTCGACCTCTGCATCGAGCTGCTCCGGTTCCGCCACGCGATTGATCAAGCCGCGCTGCTTCGCGTCATCAGCGCTGATAAATTCTCCGGTGACAAGCATCTCGAACGCTGCTTTGCGCAAAACGTTGCGCGAAAGCGCCACTCCCGGCGCGGAGCAAAAGAGCCCGAGATTCACGCCGCTAACGGCGAATTTTGCTGCGCTCGATGCGACGGCGAGGTCGCACATCGCCACCAATTGACAACCCGCCGCAGTGGCGATCCCTTGGACGCGCGCAATCACAGGCACCGGTAATCGTTGGATGGTAAGCATCATGTCAGAGCATTGCGCAAAAAGGCGTTCGTAATATTCGAGTGACGGCGCCGCGCGCATTTCCTTCAAGTCATGGCCGGCGCAAAAGGCTTTGCCCTCGGCGGCGAGAACAACTACGCGCACCGACTCATCTTGGGCGATCACGTCGAGCTCACGTTGCAGTGCTGTCAGAGTCGCTTGGGACAAGGCATTGAAGGCGTGTGGCCGGTTCAGCGTTAACGTGACGACGCCGCGCGCGTCCTGGCTTCGCAGGAGTACGGGCTCCTCAGTCCCGAGGACTTTCGGGGGCAGTGCCTGTTCGATTGATACTGGAGAAGCTTTCACAGACCGAGACGCTACTGCTGAAATTCCAAATCTGAAATTCGAAAAATTTAGTTTCCGTTTGCTGCGACCGGCAACATCATCATGCCTGTCGTCCAATGGAATTAGTGTTTGTCAATTATCAGCTCGCGTGGTCGGGGAAATGGAACACGGCGGTGGGTCGCCTCTCTCTTTCGGAGGGAGAGGGGGAGGGTGAGGGTTTATTCAAGGCAACTGGGAAGCGTGCAGGCTTCAAACCCCTCACCTCAATCTTCTCCCCTTCTCACGAGGGGAGAGGCGAGAAGGGCCACGAGACACCGGCTGCCGAGCGCACAAGGATGTCCGTGCCACGCCCTGAATGAAAATCGTCGCGATCGCTAACCAAAAAGGGGGCGTCGGCAAAACGACCACGGCCGTAAACCTCGGTGCCGCACTGGCCGAGCTCGGCCATCGCATTTTGATTATCGATCTTGATCCACAAGCGAACGCCACCAGCTCGTTCGGGTTGCAAGCAGTAGAGCAAACTAGCCTTTATGAGCCATTGCTCGGCGACGCCACCATTACCGAGAGAATCTTTCCTACAGAACGCGAAGCCCTGTTCATTGTGCCTGCCGATCTCGACCTTGCGGGCGCGGAGGTCGAGATCGCCCGGATGCCGAACCATCTGACCCGCTTGGCGGAAACGCTCAAGCCATTGCACGTAGATGAGACGTTTGATTTCGTTTTTATCGATTGCCCGCCGTCGCTTGGAATCCTGATGAGTAATGCGCTCGCCGCCGCCGATGAACTCTTAACTCCAATCCAATGCGAGTATTTCGCGCTGGAAGGCTTGGTAAAAATTGTCCGCCTGATAGAGCAGGTGCACGATTCCGGGGCGAACAAGCGCCTCGAGCTCGGCGGCATCGTCATGACAATGTTCGACGGTCGGACAAATCTTAGCGAGCAGGTCGTGGCGGAGGTACGCCAGCATTTCGGCGAACGCGTTTATCAAACTGTCATTCCGCGCAGCGTTCGCTTGAGCGAGGCACCAAGCTTCGGGAAATCCATCCTGGAGTACGCTCCAACTGGAGCTGCCGCGCAAGCGTATCGTGCGCTCGCGCGTGAGTTCATTCAGCGCCATGCTCCGCCAGCCACTGCTCCCGCGTTATCGCAAACACCAGCGTCGGAAAACCGCGAAACGTGATTTCCTTCTCGACTTTCATTCCATTTTTCTCGGCCACGCGACGTGACGGGATGTTTTCAGGATGGATGAGTGAGATGACGCGCGGCAGTTTCCAGTCGCGAAAGCCGTGATCGCGCACGGCCTGCGCAGCTTCCGTGATCAGACCACGATTCCAGTAGGCGGGATGTAGTCGGTAACCAATTTCGACCTCCTCGGGCACTTCAGGGTGATGAAGAAAACCGCAGTAACCAAGAACCTCAGTATTTCCCCGAAGAACAACTGCAAACGGCGAAGGTAAACCAGCCTTGTCCCAGGAAAGAAATTTGTCCAGGACACCTTGCGTTCGCTCACGCGTGTACGGACCCAGCGAAAAGCGCATGAAATCCGGGTTTGCCATTAATTCTGCGAGACGATCGATATCTCCCTCGCGGAAAGGGCGAAGGATGAGGCGTGGTGTTTGCAATTCCATGGTAGGGACAGCGCGCTGCGCTGTCCGGACGCCGCAGCGCAGCGTCCCTACTTTAAATCATTCGACCATCATTGGATCTCGCGTTTTATATCCCGCGACGAATGCCTTACGAAACTGATCGAAGGTGCCGCTTTCGATTTCAGTGCGCGCTCGGCTCATTAAGTTCAAATAAAAATGCAAGTTGTGCAGCGTGATCAGGCGGAGCCCGAGAATTTCTTCCGCCTTGATCAGGTGGCGGATGTAACCGCGTGAAAATTCGCGGCAGCCAGAGCACGCGCAATTTTCTTCTATCGGACGTTTGTCCAGTGCGAACTCTGCGTTTTTTAGATTGAGCGTTCCTGTTGCGGTGAACGCCGTTCCATTTCGCGCCAGACGCGTCGGCAGCACGCAATCGAACATATCCATTCCGCGTGCGATCATCTCCAGCATTTGCGGCGGTGTGCCCAGTCCCATGGCGTAACGCGGTTTGTCTCTCGGCAAAAATGGTTCAGCCGATTCAACCGCTCGCATCATTTCTTCTTCTGGTTCGCCTACGCTCACCCCGCCAATCGCGTAGCCATGGAAGTCGAGATCAACGATTGTCTGCGCGCTCTGTTTGCGCAGACCCTCGAAGGTTGCGCCTTGGACGATGCCGAAGAGCATTGAATCGGCGAATCTTCGTTTCCCCGTTTCTCCGTTTCTCCGTTTCCACTCCAGGCACCTCTTCGCCCAGCGCGCTGTCATCTCCGCGCTTTGCGCTGCGTAATCGTATTCGCACGGATACGGCACGCATTCATCGAGCGCCATGGCAATATCGCCGCCGAGCGTCGCCTGAATTTCCATTGCGATCTCCGGCGAAATAAATGCTCGCGCTCCGTCGATGTGATTTTGAAATTCCACGCCCTCGTCCGTGATCTTGCGTAGCTTCGCCAGTGAGAAAATCTGGTAACCGCCGCTATCGGTCAGGATCGGCCCATCCCAATTCATGAAATTGTGCAGGCCGCCGAAGTGTTTGATCACATCCAGCCCCGGCCTAACGAACAAGTGATAAGTATTTCCGAGAATGATTTGTGCATTCATCTCGCGTAGTTCGCGTGGGCTGACGCCTTTCACCGAGCCTTGCGTTCCGACCGGCATAAACGCCGGCGTATCAATCACGCCATGCGCCGTTGTTAACTGTCCACGCCTCGCTTTTGAATGTCGATCGGTCGTCGAAAGTACGAAGTTTTTCTGCATCCGAACTAGAGATTCCGCGACTTCGCTCGGAATGACAAACGCAGCGCAAAATATTCTTTGCGGAGTGCGATTTTCCCTCTATATTCGCGACTCACCGCACAGGAGCGTGAGAGATTTTTTTGCGCGGCCTGAGCGGGTTTTTTGTCGCCCCGAGCACGAGGCTTTTGGCGGCGCTTTGTTTTTACAATGCCCACGATCAATCAACTAATTCGGAAAGGACGCCGGAAGGTGTCGGTGAAATCGAAGTCACCGGCGCTGGTAGGCTGTCCGCAGCGGCGCGGTGTGTGCGTGCAGGTGATGACGCGCACGCCGAAGAAACCGAACTCCGCCCTTCGCAAGGTGGCAAAAGTGCGGTTGACGAATGGCCAGGAAGTGATTGCCTACATCCCAGGCGAGGGGCATAATTTGCAGGAGCACTCCATCGTGCTCGTGCGCGGCGGGCGAGTGAAGGATTTACCCGGCGTGCGCTATCACATTGTGCGCGGAACGCTCGATGCGCTCGGTGTTGATGGACGCCGGCGCGGTCGCTCAAAGTACGGAGCGAAGCGGCCGAAGGGTGGCGCAGCGAGGGAAGCCGCACCGAAAGCAGCACCGAAGGAAGCTGCGGCCGAAAAGAAATAATTTTGAATAGGAAGATCGAGAATGTCGCGACGGAGGAGAGTTTACAAAAAGGAAGAGCACGTCGATTCCCGTTATGGGAGTCCGGCGGTGGCCCGGCTCATCACCACTGTGATGAAGCGCGGCAAGAAATCGCTGGCGGAGCGGATTGTTTACACAGCAATTGAGAAATCGCGCGAAGGTTCTGATTCGGTCGATCCGCTGGAAGTCGTAAACAAGGCGATCGAGAATGTTCGGCCGCGGCTGGAAGTAAAATCGCGCCGGGTTGGTGGGGCAACGTATCAGGTGCCGATGGAAGTAGCGCCTGCGCGACAAATTTCTCTCGCTATGCGCTGGATCGTCCAATACGCGGATAATCGTAAAGGAGTGGCAATGGCGGATGCGCTGGCCCAGGAGATTAAGGACGCCGCCGCGGGGCAGGGGAACGCGATCAAGAAACGCGAAGATACACATAAAATGGCGCAAGCGAATCGCGCATTTGCGCATTTCAGGTGGTGAAGATGAATCCTTCGCGCGAAATTCAATTTCAAAACGCGGTCATCCCGAGCGCAAGCGAGGGACCTCGCATCGGACGTTTGATCACACAAGGAACGCTTGTGTGTTCCAGCAGCCTGATGCGGGATTCCTCGACTTCGCTGTGCTTCGCTCGGAATGACAGCATAATGAACCGCGCGTTTGCGCATTTCCGTTGGTAACGATTATGGCGACGGCGACGATGGAACAGAAAAAGGCAGCGGTGAAAAATCCAAATTCGCCGAATCGCAAGTTTCCGCTGGAACGAACGCGGAACATCGGGATCGCGGCGCACATCGACGCCGGCAAGACGACGATCACCGAGCGCGTTCTCTTTTACACGGGCATGATCCACAAGATGGGCGAGGTGCACGATGGCACGACCGTCACGGATTGGATGGAGCAGGAACGGGAGCGCGGGATCACGATCACGTCGGCCGCCACGACATGCACTTGGGCGCAACGCAAGGAAGAAGGCGTTTACAAAATTTTCGAAGGCGTCAAGCAGCGCATCAACATCATTGACACGCCGGGGCACGTCGATTTCACGGCGGAAGTTGAGCGCTCATTGCGCGTCCTCGATGGCGCAATCGCCGTTTTTGATGGCGTTGCCGGCGTGCAACCCCAATCCGAAACAGTCTGGCGTCAGGCGACGAAATACAACGTGCCGCGTCTCGCATTCATCAACAAAATGGATCGCGTCGGCGCGGACTTCGAGATGTCAGTGGAGAGCATCCACAAAAAGCTCGGCGCGAACGCATGGCCGGTTTTGCTGCCGTTGGGCAGGGAAGATCAGCTGCGTGGCCAGCTCGATGTTATCAACAAGAAGGCGATCATTTATTCCGAGGATGATCAACTTGGATCGACGTACGAAGTTACCGATGTGCCGAAGGATTACGTCGATGCTGTCGAGCAGACATACAACAATTTGGTCGAGCAGATTTCAAATCTCGACGACGAAGTTGCAGAAGCGGTACTCGAAGAGCGCGAAGTCACGCCGGAGTTGTTGAAGGCTGCAATTCGGCGGCAAACGATCGCCAACAAATTCGTCCCGGTCATCGGCGGCTCCGCGTTGAAGAACATCGGCATTCAGTATTTGGTCGATGCGGTGGTCGATTATCTGCCGAGCCCGCTGGACATACCGCCGGCCAAAGGAATGGAGCCCGACACGCACGAACCGATGGAGGCGCCGACGGACGATAACGGAAATTTCTGCTCGCTTGCGTTCAAACTTTGGAGCGATCCGTTCGTAGGCAAACTCGTTTTCTTCCGTGTTTACTCCGGCACGCTCAGCAAAGGCGATACGGTTTATAATCCGCGCACGAACAAACGCGAACGCATCTCGCGCTTGATTCAGATTCAAGCGGACAAACGCGAGGACATCGAGACGTGTTACTCCGGTGACATCGCCGCCATTGTCGGCATTAAGAATATCACGACCGGCGACACGTTGTGCGATGAAGACCATCCGATCCTTCTCGAACCGCCGTCTTTTCCTGATCCGGTGATTTCAATGGCCATCGAGCCGAAGACAAATCTGGATCAGGAAAAAATGGCGACTGCGCTGCAGCGCCTTTCAGAAGAAGACCCGACTTTCTGGGTTTATACGCATGAAGACACCGGACAAACCATCATCGCCGGGATGGGCGAGCTGCATCTGGAAATCATCCGCGACCGGATGTTCCGCGAATTCAAAGTGGATGCCAACGCGGGCAAGCCGCAGATCGCGTACCGCGAAACGATCACCACGAACGCGCACGGCGTCGGCAAGTTGATTAAGCAATCAGGCGGTCGTGGCCAGTATGGACACGTGGAAGTGGATGTGCGTCCAGCCGAGCGCGGCAAGGGTCTGGTCGTCGAGAACAAGATCGTCGGCGGCATCATTCCGCGGGAATACATTCCTGCCGTCAAAAAGGGCATCCAAGAAGCCGTGCTGAACGGCGTGCTGGGCGGTTATCCCGTTGTCGATGTGGAGGTCGATATCGTTTACGGAAGTTTTCACGAAGTGGATTCCAGCGAGTTGGCGTTCAAGATGGCGGCGATCTTCGCCATGAAAGATGGATTTAGACAGGGCAAACCCATTCTGCTGGAGCCGATCATGAAGGTTGAAAACATCACGCCGGAAGAATATCAGGGCGACATCTGCGGCGACCTGAGCCGGCGTCGTGGGAGTATCCACAACATCGAATCGCGCAGCCATCTAGCCATTATTCATGCCGAGGTTCCACTCGCCGAGTTGTTCGGCTACGCGACCGCCATTCGTTCGCTTTCGAAGGGTCGTTCCAGTTACTCGATGGAACCATCCCATTTCCAACAGGTGCCGGCTAACTTGGTTCCGGCCATTCTCGATCAGAAAGAGGCCAAATGAGCAATGGCCAGCGCATTCGAATTCGATTGAAGGCGTTCGATCACCGCATGCTGGATCAATCCGCCATTGAGATCGTGGACACTGCCAAACGCACCGGGGCGCGTGTGGCCGGGCCAATTCCGCTGCCGACGTTGATCGAGAAGTTCACGGTGAATCGTTCGCCACACGTCGATAAAAAGTCGATGGAGCAATTTGAAATTCGCACCCACAAACGGCTGCTGGACATCATCGAGCCGACGGCGAAAACGGTGGATGAATTAAAGAAACTGAATTTGCCTGCGGGCGTTGACATTACGATTAAGATTTAAGCGGAGGCGCTTCTGAAACATTTGCAATCGCACGGTCATGAGCATCGGACTTCTTGGACAAAAAATCGGTATGACCAGCGTTTACGACGCCAGAGGTCGATTGTGTCCGGTGACCGTGATAGCAGCCGGCGATAACGTTTTGTTGCGCCGGTTGACCGAAGAAAACGAAGGTTATTCGGCGGTGCAGGTTGGATTTGGTGCGCAGAAGGAATCGCGCGTTACTAAACCGTTGCTTGGGGAGTTCAAGAAGGCTGGGGTCGAGCCGCAGAGATTTGTACGCGAGTTTCGCATGGCGACTGATCTTCCCGAAGGCGAGATCAATTTGAGCGTTACGCAATTTCAGGCAGGCGATTATGTCGATGTGATTGGCCGATCGAAAGGAAAAGGATTTCAAGGCGTGATGAAGAAGCACAATTTTCACGGACAGGGCGCGGCGCACGGTTCTAAAACGCACCGGCGCATTGGCGCAGTCGGCAATCGTTCTACGCCGGGCCGCATTTGGAAAAATCAGGGAATGCCTGGTCACCTCGGTGACGAGCGTGTGACAGTTCAAAATCTTCAGGTCATGCAGGTGCGCGAGAGTGAAAAAATCATTTTGATCAGCGGCGCCGTCCCGGGAGCGAACGGCAGTTATGTGATCGTTCGGCCGGCTGTTAAGCATCCGGAGCGGCTCCTGGCGCTGCACGCTGAGCATCGAAAGCACGAGGAAGAAGAGAAGGCGAAGAAGCCCAAAACCATATCTGAGCTGGCGCAGAAAAAATGAGCGCGAAAGTTTTGACCAAAGCCGCAGCGAAGGAAGCGGAGATCGACATCATCGAAGATGGTCGGGGTACGCAGGCTGTCCACGATGTAGTGGTTGCCATGCGCGCGGCGCGGCGCTCCGGGTCAGCTAATACCAAGACCAAAGCAGAAGTGGACCTTTCCGGGGCAAAACCGTGGCGCCAGAAGGGAACCGGGCGCGCCCGCGCCGGTTACAAATCGTCGCCGATCTGGCGCGGTGGTGGCGTCGTGTTCGGTCCAAAACCGCGCGATTATTCCAAAAAAATCTCAAAATCCGTGCGGCGTCTCGCCTTTCAAAAAGCTTTGAGCGAGCGGATCAACGCAGGCGACGTATTAGCGATCGACAAATTTGTCGTGCAGGAGCTGAAGACGAAGTCGTTTGTGGCGTTGTTGAAAAAACAAACAGACGCCCGGAAAGTTTTGTTAATTTCGGACGCGTTTGATCAAACGACCTTGAAATCGGGACGCAACGTGAAACCGGTGACGCTTGCCACGGCTTCCGATGTAAACACAGAGCAGTTGCTCGCTTTCGAAAAGATTCTCGTCACCCACAAGGCTTTGGAAAAGTTAGCGGAGCGGACGCGCCCTCCTCGAAGTGGCGAACCGACGGAGTGATGCAATGAACGAGCCGCACGAGATCATTCAAACCGCCTCGTTGACTGAGAAGTCAACTTTAATGAGCGAGAAGCAGAACAAGTATGTCTTCCGCGTCAGTCCGAAGGCAAACAAGGTTCAGATCAAAAACGCAATTGAACGCCTGTTCCAAAAGGAAGTAATAGACGTGAATACTTGTAATTATGCGGGCAAGGAGAGACGCGTGCGCGGACCATTGGGGCGACGGCCGCGGTGGAAGAAAGCTATCGTGACGTTAAAAGAAGGCGAGAAGATCGACCTCGTCTAAGGACGAGAAAGTTATGGCACTCAAAGAATTTCGCCCATTAACGCCGACGCTGCGTTTCAAGTCGCTGCCTGCCTTCGACGAAATCACGAAGTGGCGCCCTGAAAGAAGCCTCATTGAGCCGAAGAAAAAAACCGGCGGCCGGAACAGCTACGGCCGGCTCACGTCACGGCACATCGGCGGCGGCCATAAACAGAAATATCGCAAGGTCGATTTCAAACGGCGCAAGCGCGGTGTTCCAGCGGAGGTTATCGGGATCGAGTACGATCCGAACCGCTCCGCCCGCATTGCTCTGATTAAATATGCGGATGGCGAATTGAGTTACATTCTCGCGCCGAACGGACTCCGAGTCGGATCGACCGTTGCCGCCGGGGATGATGTTGCGTCTGAGTTGGGAAATGCGCTGCCGCTTCGCGCCATCCCCCTTGGCACGAACATTCACAATATTGAATTGACCCCGGGTCGGGGTGGCCAGGTTGCGCGCAGCGCCGGGCAACAGGCGACGTTAACGAACATCGAGGCTGGCTACGCGTTGGTGAAAATGCCTTCCGGCGAGATTCGACGGATTCACGAAAACTGCTTCGCTACGATTGGCCAGGTGGGGAACGTCGATCATATGAACGTTTCGAGCGGCAAAGCGGGGCGCACTCGCTGGCAAGGGCGCCGGCCGCATGTGCGCGGTATGGCGATGAACCCGATCGATCATCCAATGGGCGGCGGTCAGGGCAAATCAAAAGGAGGCGGCGGCCGTCATCATCCAGTCAGCCCATGGGGACAACTAGCCAAAGGATTCAAAACGCGCAGTAAACACAAACCGAGCGATCGCTTCATTTTGGAAAGGCGCAAGCGCAAAGAAAAAAGCTTAATCGGGAAACGCGGAAAATTTCGAAGAAGAAAATGAATCAGGAAAACAGGAACTCAGGAAAATTTGTCGGACGATTGCTTTCGTGGCTTCTCGGGTTCCAGATTCAAGTCTTTTCCTGCCTTCCTGTGTTCCTGATTCAAAATCGGATTTGATTTTTATGGCTAGATCATTAAAGAAAGGACCCTTCGTCGAGTCGCATCTTCTTGAGAAGATCGACAAGATGAACAGCGCGGGCGTCAAGAAACCGATCAAGACCTGGTCGCGGCGCTCGATGGTGACGCCGGATTTTGTCGGCCACACGTTTTTGGTGCATAACGGAAAGACGTTTCATTCCGTTTTCGTCACCGAGAACATGGTTGGTCACAAGCTCGGCGAATTTTCGCCTACGCGCGTGTTTAAGAAACACGGTTCGCATACGGCGAAGGTGACCAAATAAGTGAGTTTGCGATTTGCGATTTGCAATTTGCTGTTGCCGAAAGCAATCGGCATTTGGCAACTCCGAAAAGTCTCGCGAGCCACGATTATTTCGGGGTTGGCAGTTGGGACGGCGTTGGTCTGCTACGGCAGCGATGCAGGGAATAGTTCTTTGTCAGAATCCAAAATTGATACCGCGGCGCACACGGTGACGGCTGAGCCGTTGCTAGAGCAAAACGAACAATTGCGAAAGCAATTATCGATTGCGCAGGAATCGCTCAAGGCGTTGACGAGTAGCCTCGCGGAATCGAATGCGGCAGCGGAAGAGCTTCGGCGCAAGTATTCCGATTTGGAATTGCGAATGGAAGCGCTGGGATTGGCTTCGGCAAACAAGGATCGGGCGAAGCTGGAGCAGCGTTTACTGGCAGCGGTGAGCGATCTTCAACTGGCGCACAAGGAGCGCGACGAGTATCGCGACCAGATGTTGCGCCTCAATGAAGCAGTGTTGTGTTATTTGAAAACGTCGCAGGCCGGCGATGCAAAGGCGCGAATGGATGTGGAGGCGCAACTGCGTAGCACAAACACGTTGATCACAAAATCCACCAGCGAGCCGGAGTTACTCGAGCCGAGTTTAATGGATGGGAGCGTGATCAGCGTGAAGGAGGAGTGGTCGTTCGTAGTCGGCAACCTTGGCGAAAAACAAGGGGTAAAGATTGGGATGCCGATGCGGGTGATGCGAAACGATCGAAGGATCGCGACACTACGAGTAGTCGATGTACGGCAGAAGATTTGCGGTGCGGTGATTCAGGAAATGGATTCTGAGAAGGAAAAAATAAGAGTAGGGGACCACCTCCAGGTGGATGCCCACCAGGATGTTAGTTTAAGATAAATGGAAGTGAGATCGATATATAAGTATGCGCGGATTTCGCCGTTTAAGGCGCGCGAAGTCACGCGTGAGATCCAGGGTCTGCCAGTTTCGGCAGCACTCGATCTGCTTGCTTTCACGCCGAAGAAGGCGGCGTTTCTCATTGGGAAAACGTTGAAGAGCGCAATCGCCAATGCAGAAAACAACGCCAATCTAAAACCAGATGGGTTGGTGGTGAAAGAGGCGGTTGTCGGGGAAGGCCCGACGCTGAAACGGATTATGCCGCGCGCCCGCGGAAGTGCGAACCGGATTCAGAAACGCACCAGTCACATTCGCATCGTGCTATCCGACGAGATTCCAATTGAAACGCGAGAAACGCGAAAGGTGAAACTGGAACAGGCAAAGAAAGCGGCTAAGAAGGAGATAAAGAACGAAGCGAGTGAAAGCGCGGAACCTGTGGCTGAGAAACAGCCTGCAAAGCCGAAGCCGAGCACAAAAGCAAAGAAATAATTTTAACTATGAACTGTCATTCTGAGCGAAGTGAAGCGGAGTCGAAGAATCTCTCGATGCCATCGAGCGCATTGCTCTCGGAAAGCGCGCGGGTGACTGTGAGATCCCTCGCTGCTCTCGGGATGACATTACAAACATATGGGACAAAAAGTTAATCCAACTGGGTTTCGCTTGAGCGTGAATCGTGACTGGCGGTCGCGCTGGTACGCTTCGCCGCAGGAATTTCCGTCGTTTTTGCACAGCGACCTGAAGATTCGGAATTATGTGAAGAAGAAGCTGCAGTTCGCTGCGGTTTCGAAAATTGTGATCGAGCGGGCATGGAATTCCATTCGGGTGACCATTCACACCGCGCGTCCCGGGATTGTGATCGGACGAAAGGGCGCAGAGATCGAAAAGATGACGGAAGAAATTTCCAAGATGGCCGAGGGCAAACAGGTCAAGATCGATATTCAGGAAATCAAAGCGCCGGAACTTGACGCGCAGCTCGTTGCCGAAAACGTGGCGCTCCAGATCGAGCGGCGGATTGCCTATCGCCGCGCGATGAAAAAAGCCGTGCAGACCGCGATGGATTTTGGCGCGGAAGGAATTCGGCTCCGTTCTTCAGGCCGGCTTAATGGCGCGGAGATTTCGCGCTCGGAATGGTATCGGGAAGGCAAAGTTCCTCTGCACACGCTGCGAACAGCGGTCGATTACGGGTTTGCCGAAGCCAATACCGTTTACGGAAAAATCGGAGTGAAGTGTTGGATCTGTAAGAAGGAGGAGCCAGCGGCCCAGCCTGCTTCTCCGCCTCCACCGCCGCCAGCTCCGGCACCAGAGCCGACTGCAGTCTAAGGAGAAATTTTTATGCCTTTGATGCCAAAACGCGTGAAGTATCGAAAGTCCCAGCGGGGAAGCCGGAAAGGGACTGCTTCGCGCAATCTCAAGATCGATTTTGGCGAGTTCGGATTGCAGACACTCGAACGTGCGTGGATTACGAACACGCAACTGGAGGCCGCGCGTGTCGCGCTCACACGCAATATGAAACGCAAGGGCAAGTTGTGGATCCGCATTTTCCCGGACAAATCCGTAACCTCTCGTCCACCGGAAACGCGCATGGGCAAGGGCAAAGGCCAGCCCGAGTACTGGGTCGCCACGGTGCGACCCGGCAACATTTTGTTTGAACTCGACGGTGTGCCGGAATCGGTCGCGCGGGAGTCTCTGCGTCTTGCAGCGGACAAGTTGCCGGTACGCACGAAGTTTCTCACACGTCATCACGTCAGAGCCGCTTAACAAGCATGAAAATGAAAGAGATCACCGAGCTGAGCACGGACGAGTTGCTGACTAAGAGACGCGACTTGCGCCAGGAAAGCCTGCATCTGCGTTTGCAACAGCAGAGTGGCCAGCTCGAGCAGCCAAGCAGATTGCGCTTGCTACGGCGCGACATGGCCAGGCTCGAAACAGTCCTGACTCAGCGGGCTAAACAGGCGGAGAAAAAATAATTATGGCCGAGCAAGAACCCTCATTAGCTGCTTCACAGCAGCCCGCGTCCGTGATTCGTGGTTCACGCAAGACACGAACCGGTGAAGTGATTTCCAGCAGCATGAACAAGACGATTGTGGTGCGGACAGTCACGCGTGTGCCTCACCCCAAGTTTGGCAAAATCGTCAAACAGATGAAAAGATTTTATGTGCACGATGAGCAGAACCAGGCGAAAACCGGCGACACTGTTCGCATCATGGAGACGCGGCCGCTGAGCAAGCTAAAGCGCTGGCGTCTGGTGGAGGTCGTCCAAAAGTAGAGAGAAGAAGCATAGGCAGCGGAAGATTTCGATGGTACAACTTCGATCCAGATTAGATGTGGCAGACAACAGCGGCGCGCGCATGGCGACGATGATTGGCGTGATCGGTAAATCCACTCGTTACGCCGGGATCGGCGATGTGATCACTGCGAACGTGAAGGAAGCCAGCGCGACTGGAACAGTGAAGAAGGGCGAAGTGGTGCGCGCGGTTCTTGTTCGCACGAAACAGCCGATCCGGCGCGAGGATGGCTCTCTGCTGCGCTTCGATAACAACGCGATCGTGATTATCGACAAGGATTTGAATCCCCGCGGCACGCGCATTTTTGGGCCGGTAGCCCGCGAGTTGCGCGAGCGCAACTTCATGAAAATTGTCTCGCTCGCGCCGGAAGTCTTATGAACCGAATCAAATGTCACGTTAAAAAAGGCGATCAGGTCGAGGTCGTCTCCGGGAATTTCCGCGGTTCTTCAGGACGGATCCTGGCGGTGTTTCCGGGAAAGCAGCGTGTCTTGGTTGAAGGCGTACGTATTATCAAGAAGCACCTTCGCAAATCGCAGGACAATCCGAGCGGCAAAATCGCCGAGCGCGAGGGGCCAATTCATATTTCAAATGTGAAATTGATCGCGCGCGAGAAGAACGTGGAGAAAAAAGCGGCGAAAGAAAAGAAGCCAAAACGCGAGACGGAGAAAAAGGCGGCATGATGGAGAACAGTAAACAAGCCTGTCATCCCGAGCTTAACGAGGGAGCCCGCAAGTAAGCCTGGGCGTCGATTGTGAGATTGTTCGCTTCGCTCAGAATGACATTTTGTTGAAAATGGAAAACGAATTTCATCGCTATTACAAAGAGCGTGTGATGCCTGCGCTGCAAAAGCTGCACGGGTACAAAAACGTTCACCAAATTCCGAAGGTCGAAAAAGTGGTGATCAACACCTCGATCGGGTCGCAATCGGATGTGAAGCAGGCGCTGGAAGAAGCAAAAGCCGAGATTGCGTTGATTACTGGCCAGCGCCCGGTGGAGACCCTGGCCAAGAAAAGCATTTCCAATTTCAAATTACGAAAAGGTCAGGCCATTGGCGCGAAGGTGACCCTGCGCGGAGAACGCATGTACGAATTTCTCGAGCGCTTCATCAAGGCCGCGTTGCCGCGGATTCGCGATTTTCGCGGCGTTTCGCCGCGTTGTTTTGACAACCACGGCAACTATACCCTGGGAATTTCGGATCAATCGATTTTTCCTGAAATCGAGCTTGATAAAATCAAGCGCAACATCGGATTTGATGTTACAATCGTCACCACGGCACGAACGGATGAGGAAGCCAAATCGCTGTTGAGCGAAATGGGGATGCCGTTTAGCGACCGGGCAAGGAAGCCCGCCGCGCAACCCGCCTGATTTTTTTGATGAGCACTGTTACTGATCCCGTCGCCGATTTTTTGACGCGTATCCGCAATGGCACGCGCGTGCAAAAACCGGAGATGCTCATTCCGTACTCGAGAATCAAGGCCGAGATTGCACGCATCTTGAAAGATGAAGGTTATATCACCGACTACTCGATCGACACGAGCGCTGCGCATCCGCGCATCAAAATAACGAATAAGGTTGTGAACCGATCGAGCGCCATCGTAGGGTTGCGGCGGGTGAGCCGCCCCGGATTGCGCCGTTACGTTGGCGCGGATGAAATCCCGCGAGTTCTTGGTGGAATGGGCGTGGCGATTCTGTCCACTTCGCGCGGCATTTTGTCGGGGCGCGAAGCGAGAAAGCAAAAAGTGGGCGGTGAAGTGCTGGCCTACGTCTGGTAAATTTTATGTCACGAATTGGAAATAAAGCGGTTGAGATTCCCGACAAGGTCAAGGTCAGCATCGGCGATGACGGAGCGGTCTCGGTGGAAGGGCCAAAGGGAAAACTCCATTGCAAACTGCCGCGCGACATCCGCGCGAGCGTCGAGGAGAACCGGGTGTCCCTGGTGCGTGAAGCGGAAACGCGCAGCGTGAAAGCGTTGCACGGGCTCTCTCGCAGCCTCGTGCACAACATGGTGCAGGGAGTGAGCGAAGGTTTCACCAAACAACTCGAGATCGAAGGAGTCGGTTTCAGAGCTGCCGTGCAGGGATCGACCCTTAACTTAAGCCTCGGCTTCTCACATCCGATTCAATTTTCAATTCCGAAGGACATTAAAATCACAGTCGCGGACAACACAAAAATTACAATCCAGGGCGTGGATAAAAAACTGGTTGGCCAGGTGGCGGCGGACATCCGTCGCTTTTACCCTCCCGAACCGTACAAGGGCAAAGGCGTTCGCTACGCGGGCGAGCAGATTCGTCGCAAAGTGGGCAAGACTGTTCAATAGTATGGCGACGACCCGTAAGGCAGCGCGGCAGCGTGTTCATCGAAGGATCAGGAAAAGAGTCGCAGGCACGGCGCAACGACCGCGGCTGGCAGTTCATTTCTCCGGGAAACACGTTTACGCCCAGGTGATCGATGACGATGCCGGACGTACACTGGCCGCTGCGTCAACCACAGAGCGATCGTTGCTTGGCAAAGACAAAGGGGCTGCGAATCAGGCCGCGGCAGAATTGATCGGCAAGAAAATCGCGGAACGTTCGCTGGCGAAAAAACTCGAGCTTGTCGTCTTTGATCGCGGCGGATTTCTTTATCACGGAAAAGTAAAGGCATTAGCAGACGCTGCGCGCGCAGGCGGCCTAAAATTTTAATTCATGGCTCAGACAACTTCAGGCAGGCGGCCAGACTCGCGCAGGACAGATAAAGCTCCGGCAGCAAAGGGTGATACGACCGAGAAAGTCGTTTTTATCAACCGCTGCGCCAAGGTCGTGAAGGGCGGTCGACGTTTTAGCTTCAGCGCGTTGATCGTGGCTGGAGATCACGATGGAAAAGTAGGATGCGGATTTGGCAAGGCCAATGAAGTCTCAGAGGCTATTCGAAAGGCCTCGGAGGCAGCGCGCAAATCGATGGAAAAAGTTTCATTGAATGAAAACACGATACCGCACGAAGTGATCGGCGAATACGATGGAGCCCGGGTGCTGTTGCGTCCCGCATCGCCGGGAACCGGCGTCATTGCCGGTGGAGGCGTGCGGGCAGTAGCTGAGGCGGCGGGTATTCGCGACGTGCTGGCCAAGTCGCTCGGATCAAGTAATCACGCCAACGTAGTGAAGGCGACGATCGCCGCGTTGCGATCACTTCGCCGGCGGGATGAAATTTTTAAAGCACGCGGAATTCACTTTAGCGATGGAAAGGGTGACCAACATGATGCGTCTGCATAATTTGCGGCCGCGGCCCGGCTCGCGACATCGCGTCAAACGCCTGGGTTGCGGTGAAAGCTCAGGGCACGGAAAGACTAGCGGCAAGGGTCATAAAGGGCAAAAGGCGCGCTCGGGTGGGAGCATTCGACTGGGGTTCGAAGGCGGGCAGATGCCGCTGATTCGACGATTGCCAAAGCGCGGATTCAACAATGCGGCCTTTCACAAGCGTTTTGCAATTGTGAACCTCGATGACCTAAATGCATTTAAGGCTGGAAGCGTCGTAAATGAACAAGTGCTGCGTGATTTGAATCTTGTCCGCGGTCATTTCGTGGGAATAAAAATCCTTGGTGACGGGGAATTGAAGCATGACCTGAAGGTAGAAGCCGACAAAGTTAGTGCAGCAGCCCGGGAAAAAATCGAAAAGGCTGGGGGAACGATTACGCTGCGTGAGAGGCGAACACCGAAGGCAGGTCTAATCGATGCCGCCGGAGAGGCTGGAACCTCGGCGGGCGAAGGATCCGTTGAACCTGCTTTGCAGGCAGGAAGGAAGAAAAAATCGTCGAGGCGGATGCCGGCCAAAGTGAAGTCGCGAGCAAAGAAGAAAACATCTCAAGAGAGCTAGCGTCTCGGCAGGCAATAATCCAGATTTAGCGGATGGTTTCGGCGTTTTTAAACACAGTCAAGATACCGGAATTGCGCCGGCGCATTTTGTTTACGCTGGCGGTGGTGGTGATTGTGCGTTTGGGAGCTGCAATCACGACTCCGGGAGTCAACCAGGCTGTTCTGCAGGAATGGTTTCGCACGTCGCTGAGCCAGCGGACTGGCGGCGGTTTGGCGGCACTTTTTAACTTGTTCAGCGGCGGCGCACTTGAAAATTGTGCAGTCTTCTCCTTGGGCATTATGCCGTACATCAGCGCGTCGATCATGATGCAATTGCTCACCGCAGTGATTCCGCAACTTGGCAGACTAGCGCGCGAAGATGGTGGCCGGCAAAAGATCATGCAGCTAACCCGCTACACGACACTTGGGCTGTGCATTTTCCAAGGCTATCTGCTGGCGCTGTCGTTTCAGCACCCCGAATCGTATCATACCATGCTGCCGGGGATCACCGACACGATCAGGAACCTCGGCATTCCGTTAGTGGACGATCTTGGCTGGAGATTTCGAATCATAACGGTGATTTCCCTCACGACCGGGACGCTGTTGCTGATGTGGCTGGGCGATCAAATTACCGAGCGCGGGATTGGCAACGGAATATCGCTCATTATTACGATTGGCATTGTTGCGCGTCTGCCCGCTGCGCTCGCACAGGCGTGGAAGACGTTTGTGCCTTCGGGGCAAACCGGTTCGAGCCAGGTAAATCCGATGGTCCTTGTATTGCTTGTGTTCCTCTTGATCGTTGTCATCGCTGCGGTGATTGCGATCACGCAAGGCGTGCGCAAGATCACTGTGCAGTATGCAAAGCGGGTGGTGGGCCGGAAAATGTACGGCGGCCAGACACAATACATGCCGTTGAAAGTGAATTACGCCGGCGTGATGCCGATCATTTTTGCCTGGGCGCTGCTTCTTTTTCCAGCGACCATTGTTCAGTACGGATTTAGAAACAGCCCTACAGCCGCGCGGATCGCCGCGGCGCTCTCCACCGGCTGGCTCCATTATGCCGTTCTTGCGGCAATGATTTTCTTTTTCAGTTACTTCTGGGTTGCAACGCAGTTTCAACCGACTCAAATCGCGGACGATCTTAAAAAATACGGCGGTTACATTCCGGGCGTGCGGCCAGGAAAACCGACTGCCGACTTTCTTGATTTCACGATGACGCGACTCACGTTTGCCGGCGCGATTTTCCTGACGCTGATCGCAGTCTTTCCAAGTCTCCTCAGCCAGTGGTTGAATGTGCCCATCATCACAGCGCAATTTTTTGGCGGCACCAGCTTGTTGATCATTGTGGGCGTCATGCTTGATACCATGCGCCAGGTGGAAACCCACCTCATTCAACGGCATTACGACGGCTTTCTGCGAAAGGGGCGGATTCGGGGGCGATCATTTGATCGCGCGTCGTATGCTCGCGGGGAGGCAGCAGCCAGCGGCACCCTGATGTGGCTCTATGTGGGGATCGCGGTCCTCGTGATCGCCGGGGTCGCCTTTTTTCTTTACGGGCGATAGGTGAAAAGGCGGCTCGTTCTTCTTGGCGCGCCCGGTTCCGGGAAAGGGACCCAGGCGGAAATGATTACGCGCCAGTTCGGTATTCCTGTCACTTCGACGGGCGCGATCTTGCGCCGTGAACGCGATCTTGCGACGCCTTTGGGCCAGGAGACTGCCGAAGTGCTCCGAAGCGGCGGCCTCGTCTCGGACAAAATCATTATTGAACTCATCGAGGACTGGTTGCGCTTGCATGGCGGCCACGGGTTCGTCTTCGATGGTTTTCCTCGGACACTGCCACAGGCCGAGAGCTTGATGTCGATTTTGGCAAGATTGCGCTCCGCATTGGATTTGGTGATCTGGCTCGAGGTGTCGGAGCAGACCGTGCTTGACCGCATCGCCGGCCGGCTTCAGTGCGGCGAATGTGGTTTTACGACCAGCTCATCGAGCGCGCAGTTTGCCAACCGTCCCATATGTCCCTATTGCGATGGTCCATTAGAGCGGCGCAATGACGATGATCTAAGCGTGTTGCAAACCCGTTTGCAGGAATTCCGTGCCAAGACCGAACCGCTTGCATCCTTCTTTGAAAAAATGTCGATCTTGCATCGGATCGACGGTAATCGCGATCGCGAGGCGGTCTTTAGCGATATCTCGCAACTGATTGAAGACAAGCGATGATTCCGATCAAAAACGCCCGGGAAATTGAGAAGATGCGGCAGGCATGTCGCACAGCGAGCGATATTCTCGATCGGGTCAGCGATTTGATTCGCCCCGGTATTACGACCAAAGAGGTGGACGAAGCGGCGGCGGACTTCATGAGCGAGACCCGCGTGAAGAGTGCGTTTCTGGGTTACCGGCTCGGGCACCGCGTTTTCCCCGGCAACATCTGCATTTCGCTTAACGACGAAGTGGTTCACGGCATCGGCAGCCAACGGCGAATTCAATATGGCGACATTGTGAAATTGGACATCGGCATTATTCAGGATGGCTGGGTAGGCGATAACGCCACGACGGTTCCAGTTGGAATCGTCGATGAACGCACGGATCAATTGCTGCGCGTCACCGAAAATGCGCTCGCGCGCGCAATCGCTGTCGCCCGCGAAGGCCGGCGCGTCGGCGACATTTGCGCCGAAATCGAGGATGAAGCGCGCCGCTTTGGTTTCTCCGTCGTCCGCGAATTTGTTGGGCACGGGGTGGGGCGAAAAATGCATGAGGAACCACAAATTCCCAATTACGGCAAACGCGGCAGCGGTCCGAAACTAAAGGCAGGGATGACGCTGGCAATTGAGCCGATGGTTAACATCGGCACTTCCGACGTAAGATTGCTCGACGATGGATGGACGGTGCGCACAGCGGATGGAATGCCCTCGGCGCACTTTGAGCACACCGTCCTGATTACGAAGGATGACCCGGAAATTCTGACATGGCGCGCAAAGACGCAATTGAAGTAGAAGGCACAGTCGTCGAGTTGTTGCCTAATACCATGTTTCGGGTTGAACTGGCCAATGGCCATCGTGTCCTGGCGCACATCTCCGGGAAAATGCGGCTGCACTTCATTCGGATCTTGCCAGGAGACAAAGTTATGCTAGAGATTTCACCCTACGATTTGTCGAAAGGGCGAATTACTTATCGCCAAAAATGACGACGCGGAGCGGCTCCGCGTTTTCCATTTCGCGGATTTATGAAAGTACGACCATCAGTAAAAAGACTTTGTGCGAGTTGCAGGATCGTGAAGCGCAAGAACGTGGTGCGCGTGATCTGCAAAAACCCGCGCCATAAGCAGCGCCAGGGATGAACGATTTAACTTTGTAACCTATTTAACCAATATCCCATGCCAAGACTACTCGGAGTTGAAATACCAGCGGACAAACGAATCGAAGCGTCGCTTACTTACATCTACGGAATCGGCTTTAGCACAGCCAGGCGCATTCTTGAGCAGACCAACATTGACCCAAACTTGCGCGCAAAAAACCTTACGCCGCAGCAGTTGAACGAAATCATCCACGCCATTACGAACAACAAGATCAAGATTGAAGGCGATCTCCGTCGCGACGTGCAAGGTAATCTCAAACGTCTGCAGGCGATCAATTCTTATCGAGGCATCCGTCACCGGAAAGGTTTGCCGGTGCGCGGCCAGCGCACTTCCACAAACGCCCGGACACGCAAGGGGCCACGCAAGACCGTGGGCGTGATTCGCAATCCAGAGGCAAAAGCCGGCAAAGTTTAAATGACTGATTAGAATTATGGCTGAGCCAGAGGATCCAACCAACCCAAGTCCGGAAGAACCGAAACCAACGGCGCCGGAATCGACGCCGACGCCGGCTCCGGCGGAGTCATCGAAAGGCGAGACTGCGACAGTGGCCGGTGAAGAGCGCGCAGGTGATGTGGATTCGAAGGATACGGGCCCCAAACCGGCAGCTTCAGAGGCCAAGCCTGCAGTCAAGCCGGCCAAAAAGACGGCTAGGAAAAAGAAAGAAGAGCCGACGCCTGTAGCGGCGGCGACCGAGAGCCTTTCACTTTCGGCTGAGGTCGAGAAACCAAAGGTCGTCAAAGCCAAAGGCAGTAAGAACGTTCACTCAGGCATTGCGCACGTGCTGGCGACCTTCAACAACACTATCGTGACCATTACCGACATGAAAGGCAACGTGATCGGCTGGTCGAGCGCCGGCAAGGTGGGCTTCAAGGGTTCGCGCAAGAGCACCGCTTATGCGGCGCAAATGGTCGCGCAGGACGCCTCCCGGCAGGCGATGGGCCACGGGCTGAAAGAAGTGGAAGTATTAGTCAGAGGACCGGGAGCCGGACGCGAATCCGCGGTGCGAGCCTTGCAGGCAGTGGGACTCGATCTCACGGTTATTCGCGATGTCACGCCTGTGCCGCACAACGGTTGTCGTCCGCCGAAACAACGCCGCGTCTGATGCTCTCAACTCTCAACTAACAACCCTCAACTTTCTGAAATGGGCAGATACACAGGACCAAAAACGAGAGTGAGCCGGCGTTACGGCGTGCCGATTTTCGGTTCCTCCAAGGCATTGGAGCGGAAAAATTATCCTCCAGGCATGCACGGCCCGAGAGGTTCCCGGCGCAAACAATCGGAGTACGCGATTGCGCTCGGCGAAAAACAGAAGCTGCGCTATCAATATGGGCTTCTCGAGCGGCAATTTCGGAGGATTTTCGAGAAGGCGCTGCAGAAGCGCGGTGTGACAGGTGAAACACTTCTTCAACTGTTGGAGACGCGTATCGATAATGTCGTTTACCGGCTTGGCCTTGCTAACACGCGCAGCGCTGCTCGCCAGCTTGTGTCGCACGGCCATGTGCTGGTGAACGGGCGCATCGTGAATATCGCTTCCTACAACGTGAAGGCGGGCGACGAGATCACGATCAAAGACAAGCCAAAGTCCCGCCAGCTGGTGCTGCGGAACCTTGATCTAACACAAATTGTTCCCGTGCCCGACTGGCTGACGGTCGATCGCGATGCGCTCAGCGGCAAGGTTGCGCGTATCCCGTCTCGCGAGGAGATGCAGCCGATCGTGAACGAACAGTTGATCGTCGAGCTGTATTCGCGGTAGGGGCGATTCACCGAATCGCCCAAGGACGATTGCGGTCAATCGTCCCTACCTTCCAGATATTCGAGCGCCTTATCGTAACTCTTGCGCTCGAGATAATGCACCAGCCGAGGATCAACTGGCTTTGGAAGCGCCGCCTGCAACTGGTCGATCTTTTCAGAGACTGCGCGCAATCGTGCGATGTGTTTTGTCTCGTCGCGGCGGCTTTGTTCATCCCGAATCACTGCGAGGCGTTCTCGCAGAGCCTGCGCCAAATCGACCAGAGCGTTTTCCATTCGTGGTTACTGCCTGTTCGCTCAGCGGTGACCAGCCTCGGACAGCAACTGTCGCTTCGCCTCGAGCCAATCCGACTCCGCGTCACCCGGCAGTGCGAATCTGCGGCGTCGCTCGGAA
Organism: uncultured Verrucomicrobiae bacterium; assembly: GCA_963725505.1. Lineage (GTDB taxonomy): Bacteria > Verrucomicrobiota > Verrucomicrobiia > Chthoniobacterales > UBA10450 > Udaeobacter. Next base: position 570,699 of record CAVRYN010000005.1, read on the forward strand.
ATGAAATACGCGCGCAAACGAATTTGTTCATCCGAGGACTCTGCTGGTATTCCCGCCTCTGGAGGGACGGAACCCTTTGTTCTCTGCGCAGTTGCAATCTTTTTATCGCGCATCCCCGGCTTTTCTCGGTTTGTGGCTGCGCGGCGCGGCCGGGACGCTTTACCGGGGTTCACTTCTGCGGTCGATCCGGCAGCTTCTGGCGACGTTTGATTTTTGCTTTGGACAATTTTGGTCTTTTTCGGCACAGATTGATTGGTGTTAATGATTTCAATTCGTTTAACGCGCTTCGAGGGGTTGGCAAGTGCTTTCTCGCCCTTCTTTAACAGAGGAGTAGATTAAGGAAGACGTATTGGTATGAGACATTTCGTTTTCCGCTGGGCTGTCACAACTGTTGCTGTGTTCGTGGCGGCACCGATCGTGGGCATTAACTACGGGGACCGCCTCGGTTGCCTGGTGGGCGCGTCACTTCTGCTCGGAATTGTGAACGCTTTTATTCGCCCGGTGCTTTTTTTGCTGGCTCTGCCGCTGATTCTCGTCACGCTTGGCGTTTTCATTCTGATCATCAACGCGCTGATGCTGAAATTCGTCGGCCAGATCGTACCCTGTTTTCAAGTGCCCGGCTTTTGGCCGGCCTTTTTCGGCGCTATCATCATTTCGATTGTCAGTTGGTTGCTCAGCGCATTTTTCCGCGGAAGCGATGGGCGTATTTATCCGCTTACCCATCATACCCAAATCCGGCGCGTCCGGGGGCGGGTCGTGGGAGAAAACGAGCGAGATTGAAGTTGACTTGCGTGGCTTTCGCGATGTTCGGAGTCCCGCGTTTACGCGGTCCCGCGAGGGAGCCGCCTGACGGCGGAACTCCAAGCCAAGTGCTGTCGCGTTTCTCAGCGGAAATTGCAGGGCTTTTCTGCCTGGCGCGCCGTAGCGCAGCGAAGGCCGGTGAAACGCCAACTTGGTCTCACAATCCCGGTGTCTGGCACAGACGCCCTACAATTCTTTGAAGTTGGGCGTCTGCTATGTCAGATACTTGCTTAGCCGCGAGCGCAGTTCTGAGCGCGCGCGAAAGAGTACGCTTTTTACAGCTGGAACGGAGAGATCGAGAACCTCGGCGATTTGCTCGTAGCTAAGCTGCTCATACCTCCGCAGCACCAGTGCCATCCGCTGGGTTTCCGGCAGCTGCAGAATTGCTTCCTCGATCGTTCGCTGAAGTTCCGACTCCAAAAGAGACGCATCCGGCGCGAGATTCGTCTCATCCTTCAGAGGCGGATCTTCGGCGCCCGGTTCTGATTGAAGCGGAACATGCGCGTGACGCTTTGTACGGCGCAGCTCGTTGAAAACCAGGTTGCGCGTGATTTTCAACAGCCACGTGGTGAATTTGGCGCGCGGGACATACCGGCGCGCGCTTTTCCAGACCCGGATAAAAACCTGCTGCGCGATGTCTTCTACGTCGGAATTGCTGCTCAACATGCGCGCCACCGTGCCCGCCACCAAGGCTTGATGCCTTTCGATCAATTTCTCGAACGCGCTGGTGTCACCGCGACTCACCAGCCGCATCAGCCGCACGTCTTCAGCGTCGTCCTCCGATCTCCCTTGATTTCCTGGATCGCTAGCAACCATCGCTCAATTAGACGGTAGCATCGGGCGGGCGTTGCGAAAATCTGACTAGCAAAATTCGTTCTCTCATTCGCCGCCACGGTTTTTGTTGCAAGCTGGAAGCGGCCTGTGCATTCTTGATGGCCAACGTATTGTTGTAGCCGCCGGATGAATTATCTGCTCATTCCAAAAGAACTCAGGCCGATCGCCGAAAAGGTTGAGGCAGGCCATCGAATCCCAGAGGCCGATGCGGTCGCGCTCTACCGTTCGAACGACCTGAACGCGCTCGGAATGATCGCCAGCGTTTTGCGCGAGCGAAAAAACGGCAACTACGCGACCTACATTCACAATCGTTACATCAATTACTCCAACATCTGCATCCTTTCCTGCCAGTTCTGCGCTTTTGCGGCTAAAAAGCGTGATGCGCACGCCTTCGAATACGCGATCGATGAAATTATCAGTGCTGTCCGGGAGGCGCTGCCCCTTGGGATCACCGAAGTCCACATGGTCGGCGGGCTGCATCCGACGCTAAAGAAGGAGTGGTATCTCGATCTTTTGCGTCGTCTGCGCGCACTTGATCCGCAGCTTCACATCAAGGCATTTACCGCGATCGAGGTTCGTCATTTGTCTCAACGAATCTTTCGCATGCCGATCCGCGACACGCTGGAGACTCTACGCGAAGCCGGCCTCAGCTCGATCACCGGCGGCGGCGCCGAAATTTTCGATCCGGTTGTGCGTGATCAAATTTGTCGCGGCAAAGAAACCGCCGCCGAATGGCTCGATGTGCATCGCATGTGGCATCAGATGGGTGGCCGCAGCACCTGCACCATGCTCTACGGTCACATCGAAACGCCTGCTCATCGTGTGGATCACTTGCGGCAGCTTCGCGAGTTACAAGATGAGACGCGCGGGTTCACTGGCTTTGTTCCCTTTGCGTTCGAGCCGTCGGCAGCCCACGGGATGCTCGCTCACATGAAACGCGCCTCTGCATTTGAACAGCTTCGCAATCTCGCGGTGAGCCGAATTTACCTGGATAATATCGATCATCTGACCGCTTATTGGGTCAGCCTGGGATTGCCGCTGGCGCAGGTCTCGCTCAGCTACGGCGTGGACGATCTGCACGGAACAATTTTGGAGGAGAAAATTTTCCACATGGCGGGCGCGACGACACCGCAGCAGCAAACCGTGGCTGCACTGGAACACGCCATCCGGGAGGCCGGCCGCGTACCCATGCAACGCGACAGCTATTATCGGCATTTGAACGGTGCGAGACGACTCAGCCGGCCTGACGAGCGCGAATTGGTTTGCGCATGAGGGTTCAGTGAGAAGTGAGAGGTGAGACGTGAGAAGTAGGAGACCAAAAGCCACCATTCAACAATCACTTCTCACTAATCACATCTCACGTTGAAGCCGCTTCGCATCGGTTGCGTAAAATATCTGAACGCGCGTCCGCTCATTCGCGGATGCCCGGGTGGCATCGAGTTCGATCATCCGTCGGTGTTATGTGAGCGACTCGCGAGAGGCGAGCTCGATGTCGCGCTGGTCTCCAGTTTCGAATTTCTGCGCAACCCGATTTATCGAATCGTTGATGAGGTTTGCATTTCATCCGACGGACCGGTTTACAGCGTCGTCGTCGCGCATCGCGGCGACATTTCTGAGATCAAAGAAATCGAGCTCGACCCTGCATCGCAAACTGCGGTCAATCTCCTGCGCTGCCTGCGTGCAGAGGTAGGATTCAACCCGCGTTTGGTCCGGCGTAACACGGGCGTCTCACCGGCTGGGGCGAAATCAATTTCAGCTCGTCGCGCACAGTTGCTGATCGGCGATCAAGCCATTCGCTTTCGCGAGAGTCACGCTGGCGAATTTCGATTTTGGGATCTGGGTGAGCAGTGGAAAAAGCTTATCGGTCTTCCGTTCGTTTACGCGCTCTGGTTGATTCGCCCCGAAGTCCCGGATGCGAAAACGATCGCGAGTCGCCTTCGCACCCTGCGTGATGAAAATCTTGCCGATCTCGATCGGCTGGTCTCAGCCGAAACAGAATTCGACCACCAATTCTGCGCCAGCTATTACCGCCAACACCTCCGATTCAGCCTTGGTGAAGAAGAGAAAGAAGGTCTGAGAACGTTCGCGAACCTATGTGCCAAGCATGGCTTGCTTGAAGAGAGCGATCTCAGGTTCGATCTCGTGTAGCGAGGCTGATGCAATTTCGCTCAGGGTAGCTTGGTAAGAGGATCAACGCGAAGGTACAGGTCCCATCTTTTTCCAATATTGAAGGATTTGTCTGCTCCTCGGAGGCGACGTGAAGTCTTTTGGACACGGGCCACTGGGCGGGCCCCAGCAGGCGCGTTTGTGGGTCGCGTCAATGATCTCGTATCAATCTGGCTGCCGCTATCGGCTTCATTCGATCAAGGCGAGCTTGTCAGGAAATCTGGCGCGAATAAAATGATCGGTGCAAAGCCGCATAGAGGGCAAGTTAATCGGTGCAGAGTCGCCTAGGACTGTTTACGCCGCAAAGCCGATGGATTTTAGCGCCGCGTGAGGAGTTGAATGGCGGCGCGATTTCGTGGAGTGAAATTTGCGGGTCCGAATGCGTTGCGCGGTTGCTTTTGCGAAAAGGATTTCATTCCCTGGAGGAAGTTGAAAACTTTTTGCGGCCGCGTCTTAGCTCGTTGAGCGACCCGTTTTTGCTTCCGGAAATGCGCGCGGCGGTTTCGCGTATTCTCGCGGCGCTGGATCGACACGAACGCATCGTCCTTTTCGGGGATTATGATGTGGATGGCGTGACTTCGCTGGCGTTGCTTAATGAAATGTTGCGCGCTTACGGCGCCACCCCGGAATTATTTTTGCCGTTGCGCAGGGAGGAGGGCTACGGCTTGAGCCGGGAAAGTGTCGAGCGTTGTCTCGAACAACATCGACCGCAATTACTCATCGCCCTTGATTGCGGCACCTCGTCAGTGAACGAGATTTCTGAACTCAAGAAACGCGGGGTGGATGTCATCGTGCTTGATCACCATGAGCCCAAGTCCGAGTTGCCTGACTGCGTTGCGGTCGTGAATCCGAAGCTGACGCAGTGCGGAATGGAGTATCTGTGCAGCGTTGGAATCGTCTTCAAGCTTTGCCACGCCCTTTTGAAAACGAGGCCGCTAACCGATTTTGATCTCAAATCGAAGCTCGATCTGGTTGCGCTCGGCACGGTGGCGGACATCGTGCCGCTGCGCGGCGAGAACCGTGTTCTGGTACAGCGTGGCGCGATCGAGATCGCACGGACCTCGCGTATCGGTTTGAGGAAATTAATGCAAGTCGCCGGAGTGCGCGTGCCAATCTTGCCCGAAGATATTGGCTACCGCATTGGCCCGCGCTTGAATGCTGCGGGGCGTTTGAGCACGGCGGAGAAATCTTTGCGGCTGCTGCTGACGCAGGAAGAAAGCGAAGCAGCAGTCCTCGCGGCGGAACTCGACCAACAGAATCGCGAACGCCAGGAGGTGGAACAGGAAATCTTTGATGCAGCGATAGAGGGAATAGACAGCCAGTTCGACGCGGCTCGTGATGCCGCTATCGTGGCAGGCGCGCATGGCTGGCATCCGGGAGTGCTCGGTATCGTGGCGTCACGGATTGTTCGACGATATCATCGGCCCGCAATTGTGATCGGCTTCGACGAGAACGGAATCGGCAAGGGAAGCGGACGAAGCATCGAAGGATTAGACCTGGTCGAAGCGCTGAATCGTTGCGCGGGCAGCCTCGACAACTTCGGTGGACATGAGATGGCGGCCGGACTGGCGGTGCACGAGGGAAATTTCGATCTTTTTGCCAAAGCATTTCGTAACGCCGCGCGCGAGCTTGTTTCCGACGAAGCATTGCAACCTTGTCTGCGACTCGACCATGACCTGGCATTCACCGAGATAGACGTTGATTTTCTGCGCTGGCACGAAATGCTACAGCCGTTTGGAAACGGAAATCCGCAGCCGCTGTTCCTTGCGCGTGAAGTCGAGCCAGTCGCCCCCCCTCGTGTAATGAACGAAAAGCATCTGCTCTTTCGTTTGCGCCAGGGCGATCGCCATCGACGCGCGGTTTATTTTAACAGCGCACCGAATCAATTGCCCCCGGCGCCGTGGGATGTGGCATTCCGAATTTGCGCGGATGAATATGGAGGTGAGACGTTGGTTGCGATGCACATCGAAGCGGTGCGAGCGGCGGAGCCAATTTAATGAGCAAGGTTCTTGAACAAAAAGTTCGTGACCCCGAAAGCCTTCGGGGTCACCAGGTCGCCGCGGCGACCGCTCCTCAGATCTCGCAATCCCTTGAAGAGCTCAATTGGATCCCGCGCCCGAAAATTCTCGCGCTGCGACGCCTCGGTATCGAGACGGTGGAAGACTTGCTCACTCATTTTCCGCGGCGCCACGAAGATCGTACCGAGTTCCCGCGTTTCCCACGCGAGGAAAGCGATGTTCCGGTCTGTCTTTGCGGTGAGGTGGTTAAAACGTCGCTGCGTCGTTTTGGCGGATGGAAAAAAATTTTTGAGGCCACGCTCCAAGAGTCGCAGGCAAATGCTCTGAGCGAGCCGCTGGTGTGTCGATGGTTCAACCTGCATTACGTGCAAAAAATGATCGCTACTGGCCAGCGTATTGTTGTCTTTGGAAAGCCACGTCTCCGCGGGAAGCGAATTTGCATGGATCATCCGGAGTTCGAAGTGATCGAGAACGATGAGGAAATATCGATCCATTTCCGCAGGATCACGCCCATCTATCCAGCGACGGAGGGTCTTTCACAGCGCGCCTTGCGCAGCATCGCTTATCGGCTTTTAAATGAGCTTCGTCCCGCGCCTGCGGGATTCGAAACATTATTGCCGGGTGCACTCATGAATGGCGACATGACGCGGGCGGCGGCGATTCGCGCCATTCATTTCCCGAAAAATTGGGAGGAGCGGGATGCCGCGCGCGAACATTTGGTCCTCTCCGAATTCTTCGCAATGCAAATGCTGATTGCATCGCGGCGCACCGATGCGTCGATTCGCACTGGCGAGGCGCACTGCGGGTCCGGCGTATTGTTGGACAGATTTCTGAAGTCGCTTCCGTTCGAACTGACTGGAGCACAGCGGAAAGTTATCGCAGAGATCCGGCGTGATCTCGCGGCTGCCCATCCCATGAATCGTTTACTGCAAGGCGATGTTGGCTCAGGCAAAACGGTCGTCGCAATAGCGGCGATGCTCCTCGCGGCTGAAGCCGGATATCAGGCCGCACTGATGGCTCCGACGCAAATTCTCTCCGAGCAACATTACGATGTGTTGCGGCGCTGGCTCGAGCCGCTGGGCGTACGTCTCGCACTGCGAACGGCCGCGCGACAGGAGGAGAGCGGGCCGTTACCTTTGTTTGCGCAGGCGGCTGACTCGGGTAGCGCACGCGTCTCGCGTGTTGGCGACGGCGTCGCGCCGTCGCGGACTTTCCTTAAGGCTCAGCGAGTCGAGGGCGCGCGTTACGCTCGACGGCGGCTGCCACATTTCGAACAGCCCTGGGCGATTTACGCCGTGACGATTGGTACCAAGACGCGGCGTTGTTTATCGCCGGAAGCCCGAACCATCGTCGTTGATGCATTGCGGCATTTTCACAACAAACGCTACGAACTTTTTGCTGCATGCGTGATGCCCGACCACGTGCATCTGCTGATTCAACCTTGCCCAAAGCAAAATGACGACAATGGGAACGTGATCTTCTGGCCATTGAACGAGTTGTTGCACGCCATCAAATCTTTTTCGGCGCATCAGATTAATAAGCTCGAAGGTAAAACCGGCGCCGTATGGGAAAAAGAACGGTTTGATCGTTATGTACGATCCGATCGTGATTTGCGGGAGAAGTTTCATTACATCACGCGAAATCCGTGGGACTCCGGCGTGGCAAAGCAGAACGAGCATTATCCGTGGCTGTGGACACAGGATGATGAATACCGCCAGGAAAGTTCGTTTCGGCGCGACGCCGAAACCAGCACGCGAGACGCGTGCGCTACCCAGAGCAAGGCGTGCGAGGACGCGCCGCAGATCATCATTGGGACGCACGCATTACTCTACGACAACGTGTCGTTTTCGAATCTTGGACTCGCGGTGATTGATGAGCAGCACAAGTTCGGGGTGGCGCAACGTGCCCGACTGACTGCGCGCGAACCAGCTCCCGATGTGCTGGTCATGACCGCCACGCCGATCCCGCGCACGCTAACGATGACGATTTATGGCGACCTCGATGTTTCAACCATCGACGAGATGCCACGGAACCGGGGAAAAATCGTCACTGCGGTGCGCGATACTACGAAACTGGGCGAAGTCCTCAGCTTTTTACGAACGCAATTAGAAAGGGGCCGCCAGCTCTACGTGATCTATCCGTTGATAGATGAGAGTGAAAAATTAGACGTGAAAGCCGCTGCGGCGGAGTACGAGTTGTGGCGGGAACGCCTCCATCCCTTTCGCTGCGAATTGGTCCATGGCCGAATACCGGCGCCGGAGAAACAAGAGATCATGGAACGCTTTCGGCGCGGCGACACGAGCACGTTGATCAGCACGACTGTGCTCGAGGTCGGCGTCGATGTCCCCAACGCCAGCGTCATGCTGATTGAAAACGCGGAGCGTTTTGGTCTGGCGCAACTGCATCAACTTCGCGGACGAATCGGCCGCGGCGAGCATAAATCGTATTGTATATTGCTGACGTCGTCTCAGGCGAAAGAGGCTTCGGCAAAGCTCGCCGTTTTGGAAAAGACAGGTAACGGCTTCGAAGTCGCGGAAGCGGACTGGGAATTGCGTGGCCCGGGCGATTTGCTCGGCACGGCGCAAAGCGGTCTGCCTGCGCTGAAGATCGGTAACTTGAAGACGGATGCGCATTTGATGCGGCGCGCGCGGGGGGCTGCCATGTCAATCTTCCAGGCAGATCGGCGGCTGGAATCGCCTGAGAATCAACGTTTCCGGCGCTTAATTGTCGAAAAACGGGGACACACTTTTTCCAACGTCAGCTAATGAAAAATTTCGCGAAATTTTTGCTGTTTGTCCTGCTGGTCAGCGCGGGAATTTCCCTCCTGTACGATTATCGCCTCAAGCATGGAGGCTTGAAATTACCTTCCACGCAGACGCCGGAAAAGTACACGCTGGCTTCGGGCCCGAGCGTGGACTCAAAGCAGGTAGCTTCTTTAGAGGCGTTGAACCGGGAGCGTCGCGCTCTGGTTAGCAGTGTCCTTCCGTCCGTTGTTGCCGTGAAAACATCAAAAAAAATCGGCATTCGACGCGAGTATGGGCGTGATCCGTTCGAGTTTTTTTTCGGTAACCAGCAGCGGCGATTTCGCAGTCCACGCGACGATGCGCTGGTGCAGAGTTCGCTGGGCTCCGGCGTGATTGTGACGAATGAAGGTCACATCATCACCAACAATCACGTGGTCGATCAAGTGGACGAGATTGAGGTGCAGCTCAGCGATGGCCGCACCAAAAAGGCCCGGTTGGTCGGCGCCGATTCCCAACTGGATCTGGCAGTGCTTAAAATCGATGATCCGGGCGTCAAGCCGCTGAAACTCGCTGACTCCGACACGGTGCAGCCGGGAGATTTTGTTCTGGCCATCGGCAATCCGTTTGGTCTCCAGGAGACGGTGACGGACGGAATTATTAGCTGGAAGGGGCAGCCGAACAGCACGGATTTTCGCGGTGATCTGCTCCAAACGAACGCGGCAATCAATCCAGGCAACAGCGGCGGGCCCTTGATCAACCTCCGAGGGGAAGTTGTGGGCATTAACGAACAAATCGTTTCCAGCAGTGGCGGTTCGCAAGGAATTGGCTTTGCGATTCCATCGAACACGGTTCGCACCGTGCTCGAAAGCGTGTTAAAACATGGTCGGATAATTCGCGGTTATCTGGGAATCGTGAGTCGCGCGGTCCAGTCAGGGCAACAGGGCGAGACCGACAATGACGGGGTGGTGGTGGATCAAGTAATGGCGGGATCCCCCGCTGCACAAGCGCAACTGCAGCCAGGCGACGTCATTCGCAAGTTCAATGGGCGCGACATCAAAAACATCATCTCGCTTAGGAACATGGTGGGACAAACCGAGTTGAACAAGAATGTTGAGCTGGAAATCGTGCGTGACGGCAAGCCGTTGAAGGTGGCCACTCAGATCAAAGAACAACCCCAGGATTATCAGTCCTCGGGCGTGTTGCCTAAAAAAGCGCCTTTACAGCCGCAAACTCCGCCACAACCGGGCGAAGAAGAAGCGGCCAGCAGTCCTCTTGCTGCGATTCATGTAGAAGAGGTGACGCCGGAGATGGCGCGTCAGCTTGATCTGCCTGGCAATGTGCAAGGGGTATTAGTCACCGGCGTCGATCCCGATAGCGGCGTGGCAGAATTGCAAAAAGGCGATGTGATTGAAGAAATCAATCAACAGCCGGTCACATCAGTTTCAGATTACAACAAGATCGCTGCCGCACTTGATCCGAGCCAACCGCAAGTCTTATCGGTTTGCCGCCATCGGGCGCGTTCCTTTCTAGTGCTGCAACCGCGTTAAGGTGATTTCACGGATGTTGTAGCCACCGGCTCGTGGCCGGTTCACGTTTCGGCATACTCGCAGGAACACGGCCCGCAGGGCCGTGGCTACAGCGGTTCAGCACGCGATCGCGTGACGCCGGCAAACGCCGGAGAGCATCTCCCAGAGCGCCTCGAGAACGCGGTTCGCTGATGCTTTTACGGATTCGAAATTTTGCTTGTCGACGTACGCAGCAAGCATCTTTCGTTCGGCGGCAGAATGTTCGCGATCCGCTTCGATGTGAACGGTGAAGTATTGATAATACTCAGGATTGCTGAAACCGTAGCTTTTCTTCAGCCCCTCGATCTTCGATTCACAGATTGCCGGGACTTGACTCTCGTATGCGTAAAGAGCTGCGAGAGCTTCGGCTGTCGATCCGTTACCACAAACTGATCGGAACGTGTCGATCAAGTTTTTCGTCTCCGGTTCTTTTGTCGTGTTGCGAGCCTCGACATCGGAAACGCCGAGGCCTTCAGCGAATTGCAGCCACAGCTCAGGATGATTCGGCGAGCCTGCTTCCTCATCGATCAAATTCGACAAGATTTGTTTGCGCGTTGCTTGATCCTCGCACTTCGCGTGCGCTGCCGAAAGATACGTGGGGAATGCCACGACATGATGATAGTACTGCCGCGCATAATCCGCGAGCGCGTCCCTGCTCAGCTCCCCACGCGTCCACGCGAGATAGAAGGGATGTTTCAAAAGATGTTTCGCCGCGATGTTTTTATCTATTTCGTCCAGATATGTGTTCATCAATTTCCCCGAATGTGGTTTGAGCCACAGATTGACACAGATTTTCACGGATTAAAGAGGCAGAATTTCTTATCCGTGTTTCATCCGTGTTCATCTGTGGCTGAGAATTCACGCCGATTTCAAAATGTGTTTGATGCCGCGGATGGGGATGACCACCCAGGTGGGGCGGTGATTTAGCTCGTAGCCGATTTCATACACCGCTTTGTCGAGCAAATAGGCTTGGAGCATGATTTGAAGGTCGTCGCTGTTTTTCGGGATGAAAATCGCGCCAGCGGTCGTTTTCAAATAGCTTTGCAGAAAGACGCTGCTCATCTGCCGGCACCAGAGATCGGCCCAGCGCTCCAGGAAAGGCACATCTTCTTTGCGCATGGCCGGCTGCCAGAGCGCGCTGTAAGCCGCGTATTGGAACGAGCGCATCATACCGGCGACGTCGCGCAACGCGGAGCGTTTGAGCTTTCGATCGCTCAGCGGACGCGCCGGTTCGCCTTCAAAATCGAGAATTACGAAATCTTTTCCGGTGTAAAGCAATTGCCCGAGATGATAGTCGCCGTGAATCCGGATTTTCGCAGCATTGGTGCGCCGATCGAGCAGCCGTTTTTCGCACGCGAGTATGTCCTGCTCCGCGGCGAGCACTTCCTTCGCTTCATCTCGAAATGATCGCGAGAGGTCGGGCAATTTCTTCTCGAGAAGTGTAAGCGTCCGCCGCAACGATGTGCGCATCGTCTGGTAAACAGAACGCTGCGCCATGGCATTGAATGGCTCAGGCCGGAATGCAGGATCATCAGCGGATGATGCGAGCGCCAGATGCAGTTCGCCGGTGCGTTGCCCAAACAGGTTCACTTTCTCAGGGTAAACTCCGCCGATCAGCTCATCCAGCAACGCGCCCGGGGGCGCAACCTCATTCTGAAGATCGGCTTTGCGCTCCAGTACCCGGTCATAATAGCGACCCACCGCGTCCACGGTGCGCGTCCAAACGTCGCCTTCATTTGGAGCAGCGCGTTGCAACAGGCAGACGACAGTCGGTTCTGCTTTTGCCCGGCGATATTCAATCGCACCGACGAACGCCGGCACATTTGGAAAATCCGTCTGTTCTGTTAGGAACCGGTTGATTTCGACATCGGGATTCAGGCCGTCCTCGATCTTGCGATAGAGTTTGAGGAAAAATTTGTTATGAAAGAGTATTGACGAATTACTCTGCTCTCCACTTACGACGTATGAATCACCCGAGGCACCGGTTTGATCTGCGTCGAATCCGCTAGCGATAATGCCAACAAACTCGCCAGATCGCGCCTTCATCGCCTGACGGCGCACGATCGCTTCGAATAATTGCGAGCGAAAGGTTTCGTCCCAGATAGCGTCGAGCAGAACTGCTCCATCGCTGCCTGCGAAACGTGCAATGATCGCGTGCGGGGCACTTTGGGAAACGGAGCGTGCCACGGCGTTCGAAGCGATTTTTACCGGGATGGCATACGTTTCCGTGGGAGCATCCAGATAGCTAATCTCAATGAACCAGAGTTGCGCGGCATCCGCGTCCGTGGAAATAGGAAGCTGCTCGATCACCTTCAACTGCCGAAGTGTTCTCGCCTTGGAACCGAACCAGCGGCAGTTGCGGATATACGTGGGCAAGATTTCGCGCTCCAGCTGTTCGCGCTGACCGTCGTGAAGCAGGACCTCCAGCTGAGCCGGCGCTTTGATCGTTGGCACAACGCGTTTCTTCGACGCACGTCGAGTGTCGGTTGGTGCTTGCAGCGCGAACCAATAATAGGCATGCGGGCCGAGCGTGATGACGTAGCGTGACTTCCTGATTGGCCGAAACAGATTGCGGCTAAAAACTTCCATGGGAACGAAGCCGGCGAAGCGCGACAGATCCAATTCCAGCGACTGCGCGAACCGCGAAAGATTTGCCACCACCACTATGGTCTCGTTTTCCCAACGGCGAAGGAACGCCAGAACTTTCGCATTATCAGGGTAGAGGAACTCTAGAGAGCCGCGTGAGAACGCCTTGAAGTTTTTTCGCATGGCGATGACCCGGCGCGTCCACCATAGTAGAGAGGAGAGATTTTTCTGCTGGTTTTCGACGTTGACGGCTTCGTAGTGATATTCGGGATCAATCGTGACCGGCAGATAAAGCTGCTGCGGGTTCGCTCTCGAGAATCCTGCGTTTCGGTCCGGACTCCACTGCATTGGCGTGCGGCAACCATTGCGATCGCCCAGATAAAAATTGTCGCCCATGCCGATTTCATCGCCGTAATAAACGATGGGGGTGCCAGGCATTGAGAATAGGAGCGTATTCAGCAGCTCGATTTTGCGCCGGCTGTTTGCAAGCAGCGGAGAAAGCCGGCGGCGGATGCCAAGATTAATCCGCGCGTGCGGATCGGTGGCGTAAACCCGGTACATGTAGTCGCGCTCCTCATCTGTCACCATTTCCAAGGTGAGCTCGTCATGGTTGCGTAGAAACATCGCCCACTGGCAACTTTCGGGGATCGAAGGAGTCTGCTCCATGATGTCGATGATCGGAAAGCGATCTTCCATCTGCAGCGCCATGAACATGCGCGGCATGAGTGGAAAGTGAAAACTCATGTGGGATTCGTCCCCTTTGCCGAAATAAGCGGCAGCGTCCTCCGGCCATTGGTTGGCCTCTGCAAGCATCATGCGGTTCGGGAACTTCGCATCGAGGTGCGCGCGCAACTTCCGGAGATATTCATGCGTCTCAGCCAGGTTCTCACAATTACTGTCTTCCCGTTCGTACAGGTACGGGACAGCATCGAGACGAAGCCCGTCGACACCCATGGACAACCAGAAGTCGCAGACCTTCTCCACGGCATCATGCACGGCAGGATTATCAAAATTCAGATCCGGCTGATGCGAATAAAACCGGTGCCAATAATACGCTTTTGCGACGGGGTCCCACGCCCAGTTCGATGTTTCAAAATCTTTGAAGATGATTCGCGCGTCCTTGAATTTCTCCGGAGTGTCGCTCCAGACATAGAAGTCCTTGTAAGCGAGGTCATCACTGTAGCCGGGGTCGGTGACCCCGGCGGCTCGCGATTTCGATTGGTCCCTGCCGGAGCCATCCGTCTTCGCCGAGGCTACGGCGGACGAGCCGACTCCCGTTGCGGCTACGGCGCGTCGTGATTTTTGGAACCAGAGATTTTGATCGGACGTGTGATTGATCACCAGTTCTGTGATGACGCGCAGATTACGCTCATGTGCGGCGTCCAGGAGCGCTCGGAAATCATCGAGCGTCCCGAAATTCGGATTGACGTCAAAATAATCGGCAATGTCGTAGCCGTCATCGCGCAGCGGAGACGGATAGAATGGCAGCAGCCAGATGGCGGTGATCCCCAACTCCTGGAGATAATCCAGCTTGTCGATCAGACCGCGGAAGTCACCCATCCCGTCACCGTCGCTGTCGCAAAAAGTTTTGACGTGCAGCTCGTAGATGACGGCGTCCTTGTACCAAAGCGGATCGACAGATGTATTATCAGGCCCCTGTGCCATGCGATTAACCTTTGACGTATAAAACGCGGAGCGCAATCAATCCCGAACGCTTTTAGGGTCAACCGATTTCGGACCCCGGAAAACTGTGGACGAAGGCGCCTGCGCAGATTAAGACACGCGATTGCGACCCTGCGCTCGATCTTCTTTCTGATTCCTGCAATTCCTGATCATAGATGGGAACATCCAAACTAGTTACCTCCACGCCCCGTGAACCAAAGAAACGGGTGCGCCTGCCAAAGTCGCGAGCGCGACCGCTCACTGTTACGCCGCAACTCGAACCCGGCGCGCCCAGTGATCTGGACTTGATGCGGGGAATCCAAGCCGAGGACCCCGATGCGCTTTCTCAGCTTTACGATCGCTACAACGGCATTTTGAAGGCGCTTATCCTGAGGGTGATCCACAACGAAGCCGAGGCCGACGATCTTTTACAGGAGATCTTCATGGAGATTTGGAATCAGGCCAAAAATTTTTCTGCGCAAAAGGGCAAACCGCTCGGCTGGATGGTGACACTGGCCCGGCGACGGGCCATTGATGGCCTGCGCAAGAAGCAGGCTTATGCGCGTGCCGAGGAACGCCTGCAAAACGAAACCGAACAGCAGCCCGATGCCTGGGTGCATAACGCCACCGAGGAAGAAATCCTGCTGAGCGACACGCGCGCCCTCATCCGCAAGGTAATAAAGAGCCTGCCACCGGCCCAGCAGCTGGCAATCGATCTTGCATTTTTTAAGGGCATGAGCCAGCGCGAAATCGCCGCAAAAACGAATACACCGTTAGGGACGGTAAAGACCCGGCTTGAACTGGGACTGAAAAAAATTTATGACGGCCTCAAGGAGTTGAAAGATGAACTTTAGCGAGTTCCAGAACCAGGCGCGGCTCTATGTTATCGGCGCGCTGGAGCCGGAAGAATCGGAGGAATTCGAAGAAGCCCGCAAGAAATTCGGGAAAAAGGGCGAAGACTTCATCACCAAATGTTACGCGCTGCATGAAGCATTTGCCCTAAGTTTGCGTCCGGCGAAAGCCTCCGCCGCAATCAAAGAGCGGCTGATGACGATGGTAAGAGCAAAGAAGGAAGCCTAGTTGCCGGACCTGCCTTCTCTCAATCCTCCAGCTCGCGCAGGATAAATTCCTGTAGGAAACCGTAGAAGTTTACCTGGAACAGACTCAAGTCGCGGCGCGATCCGATGGGCGAACGCAAATGGTCGTTTAGCTCGTTGTCCGTGAAGTTGTTTTTGGCTGCTATGACGAGCCGCGCCTGATTCAGCGCATTCAACCAGGCGTCGGCATGTTTCGCTGGGAATCCGTAGAGTGCGATTAGCTAGAGTTTCTTCGTTACCGTTTAGTTGCTCCAAATCGGCGGCCACAGTCTCGGTCGCCGTCTGAAAGAGACGCCGCAGCTCGGGTTCGACATACATCTTCCACTCCGCGCAAAGCTCGGTTTCTTTGCCGTTTGTTGGAGGACTGAAGAGGCGTTGTTCGGCAGCGGGCGCACCATCTGGGTTGGCGCTTGCCGGAATCTGCCGAAGCAGTTCGGCAAGAAGCGGGTCTAGTTCCGAGATCTCGATCGCACTTTTGCGGCGGCAAATCTCCATATCAACCTGCCTTTTCCAGTGTGGCGAGCAGGAGATAACCGTGCAGTTGTTGCACATAAAGCTCGGCGCGCTCCCGCATGCCGCTCCACAAAATCGAACGCCCGTTCTGATGCACTTCCAACATGTGTCTTTCCGCTCTCTCGCGCGGATAACCGAAGACCCGTTGGAAAACCATGGTCACATAACTCATCAAATTGACCGGATCGTTGTGGACCACCACTTGCCACGGAAGATCGAGATCTTCTTCCGAACGCGTTTCTTTTTCGATCGTAGGCTCCGCCGTCGTTATGGTTCCGGTCTTCTCGTTTGAGATATGCGTGATCCCTTCTATTTCTTGGATCTGCGCCAGGCATCCGCCGTCCCGGGGTGGCCCGCAACTCATGGCTAAAAGGCTAACATACGCCGCCCTCAGTTCAAACCGCTGTAGCCGGCATCGGTGATGCCGGATCGCTGAGATTCGTTCCACCGGCATCACCGATCCCGGCTACAGTCGCTCAGAATTTTTTCCTGCGCGTTTTTCATTTTCCGCGCGCCGGATTGCGTGCGGTCGTCGAATCCGTGCAAATGTAAAAGGCCATGGACAATGTACAGCTGGAGCTCGCGCCCGAGCGAATTTCCAAACCCATG
This sequence comes from uncultured Verrucomicrobiae bacterium, assembly GCA_963725505.1. Taxonomy (GTDB): domain Bacteria; phylum Verrucomicrobiota; class Verrucomicrobiia; order Chthoniobacterales; family UBA10450; genus Udaeobacter. Next base: position 587,294 of record CAVRYN010000005.1, read on the forward strand.
GGCATGCCGTTTTGCTGTCTCGACGCTGATAAAAATTTCGCCGTGTTGAAACGTTAGCACGTCGGTCGGTCCCGTTTCGCCGAGAAACTGCCGATGCAACTGCGACATCCGGCGATCGGAAATAAGCCAGACGAAAATCTTTGGCAGTTTGCTCAAATCCGTTTGCTTCCGCTTTCGTGATTGCAGACAACGGCGCACGGCTTTTGCGGCGAACTTTTCAAGACCAGCCGCGTTGACTGAAATCTTCCGCTGAAGATTACGTACGCTGATCTGCGGGGGAGGTTTTCCCATTTAGCGATTTAACGATTCAGTGATTTAGCGATTGCGCTTTGCCGTCGCGAGCGATGCAGAAAAAATCTTCACGAGCTCTTCACATTCATTCATCAGCGGTTCGAACAAGTTCCGTCGGAGCAATTCAGCTTCGACTAACAATTCGAACCAGAATAGCGTCTCATCTGCTTCTTCCGCTACGATACTGACCTTGGAGATGAAATCGGCCGCAGAACGCGCTCGACAAGCGGCTCGATAATTCGCAGCCAGTGAAGTTCCTGAGCGCAGAAACTGCCTCCCGATTATGCGCGTTGCTTCATCCTTTGGGAGTTTAGCAAACGCTTTGATAGTCCGAATGGCGAACTTCTTCGTCCTGTCCTGCAACTGTTTGGCTTGATGGAGTGTGTTTATCATCCAATCGTTAAATCACTAAATCGCTAAATCGTTAATTATTTTTCACGCCGGCGGTCTCTGCTCCGCTTGGAAGTTGCGCGTGATGAGCCGTGCGCCTTTGTCGAAGGTTAGATACGCCCACCCCCATTGAAGAAGCACAAGCAAGCGGTTGCGGAAGCCGACCAAAAAAATGATATGCACAAACAACCACGCCAGCCACGCCGCGAGACCGCTCAGGTGCATGAACTTTAAATCGGCGACCGCTTTGTTTCGCCCGATCGTCGCCATAGTTCCCTTGTCCCAATAACGGAATCTTTGCGGTTTCCGCCCTTGTATCATTGCCAGGACGTTGCGCGCTGCATGGCGGCCCTGTTGCATTGCCACTGGTGAGATTCCCGGCAAAGGCTGTCCAGTCTGATGCGCAAAATTCGCCAGGTCGCCAATCACCTGGACTTCCGGGTGCCCGGGAATCGTAAGGTCGTCGTTAATAATGACGCGGCCGACCCTGTCAGCCGGCACGCCGAGCGTTCTTCCAACGAACGACGCACTATTCCCGGCCGCCCAAATCTTAACGCGGCAAGGAATAAATTCATCGCCAACCTGTATGCCGGCTTCGGTAAGATTTGTTGCCCGCGTGCTTGTGCGCACTTCCACGCCCAGATCCACGAGCTGTTTGCGCGCGCTCTCCGATAAATCCGGCGGATAAGCAGCCAGGAGACGCGGCTCGCCTTCTATGAGGATGACCCGCGCCTGCGATGGATCGATGTGGCGAAAGTCTCTGGCCATTGTGTAGCGGGAGATTTCCGCGATCGCCCCGGCCATTTCAACGCCAGTCGGGCCGCCGCCGATGATGACGAAATTCATCGCGTCCCTCCGCGCGGCTTCATCTGGAGTTTTTTCGGCATATTCGAATGCCAAAAGAATCCGGCGGCGCAGCTCAACCGCGTCCTCCAGACTTTTTAATCCGGGGGCAAGTTTCTCCCACTCATTATGGCCAAAGTAGGAATGTCGGGCGCCGGTGGCGACGATCAGATAGTCGTAATCGATTTCGAGGTCGACCATCTTTACTTTTTTCGCCTCAACATCCACGGATTGCACTTCGGCAAGGATCACTTCCACGTTCTTGCATTTGCTCAGGATTGCGCGCACCGGGGCAGCGATGTCGGCGGGTGAGAGTGCGGCTGTCGCGACCTGATACAGCAGAGGTTGAAAGAGATGGTAATTGGTGCGGTCGATCACAGTGACGCGCACATCTTTACACGCCAATTTTTTCGCCGCCTCGAGCCCGCCAAAACCCGCGCCAATGATGATGACGCGCGGTTTTCCTGTGAAGGCGTTTAACCATGCAGCAAAATTGTAGGGCGTTTTGTGAAACGCCAATTCCGGCGTTGACACAGATGCCCTACAATCGATAACCATCTGTCATTGTGCCAGCGCGAAATTATCTTTCGCGCCCTTATGCCGAAGCCAATTGCGCGAAGCAAAACACGTAAAGCAGTAGCGAAGCGTTTTAAAATCACGGCCCGCGGCAAGGTGCTACGAGCGCACTCTTCGCGACGTCATTTGTTGTCTTCCAAACGTGCAAAGCGCAAACGCCGGCTGGGCAAAGCAGCGCTCGTGGACAGTACCGATGTAGCGCGCATAAAGGCGAATCTCCCATTTGGCTGAGAGGCGCGCCTGTTCGGAGTTCCGCGTTTACGCGGCCGCTCAGGCGCGCGGTGGTTGCCGCCTGAAGGCGGAACTCCGAACCGCCGCTCTCGCAGGTTGTTGAGACGCCAGGGACAACGCGCCGATTTTCTCATCGAAAGTTTCGGCGTTCGCGGTTGCGCGTTGCGATTCTTGCGAGAAGATTTGCTCTCCGTCAGGGGCTATGGATTGAGGACTTACAAATCCCGCCAGGGCAGGAATGCAGCAACGGTAGTCTGATCCTCCTTGCCGTAGTTCTCTGGCGGACTTTTTGCTCGGTAGGGCGCGTCCAGCTGCTCGCCGTGCGCGCCGGCTAGCGATCCACAATGAAACTCCTAAAAGTTAAAACGGCTCGCTTCTCGCAGGTGGTCGAAGATTGCGGTAAGCCGCAGGTTTACACTCTTTGGCAAAAACCTTCCGCCGATCGTCACCTCCAATCGCAAATAAAGAACAATCGGGTCATGACAATCCTGAAGAGCCAGAGCGGAACAGACTTCGGAATCGTCGGTTTCAAGGAGAGCAAGGAGGCGAGATATCTGATTTTTCCCAGGTCGCTGAAACGCTTCGTGGGAATGCGGATCGTTGGAATCGACTGGGCGCTTGTTCGTGAGTAGAGGAGTAGCAAGAGCCTATGGCTTGCGAATCAGCGTAGCACAAGCGGGTATGTTTGGCGCTGAAAGCGCCGGCTCATGACAGCCTGGGGCAACGCCCTAGGGCTCCATATTGCATAGTGAACGAGCGCTGAAAGCGCGACTCAACCCTCGATCGAATCGCGCCTGCAGCGCTGGCTTTGTATCTACGGCTTCCCTGGGGCGTTGCCCCAGGCTCTGATGAACACGGCGCCTTTGGCGCTAAGGAAACACGAGCCGGGACGCACGCGCTACTATCCCGGGGGCCAGGCAAGAGCGCGTTTGCCCAGCAAATGGACATGCAAATGCGGGACGCTTTCACCCGCGTCGGGGCCGCAATTGATCACCACGCGGTAGCCACTCGACAACTGCAGTTTTTTCGCCATGTCGCGGGCGACCAGAAGCAATTTGCCGAGCAACGCGCGGTCATCGTCCGTCGCGTCCGTGAGCCGCGGAACGACCTTCTTTGGCACGATCAGCACATGCACGGGCGCTTGCGGATTAACGTCATGAAAAACGACTGCGTCGTCATCTTCCCAGATGATTTTCGCTGGAATTTGTCGTGCGATGATCTTTTCGAAAATGGTCATGACATTTTATGAGCTTGGACTGTCGGATCCTGGGTCGGTGTAAATCTGCGCAATCTGACGCTAATTCAAATCCGAAAAACTGTAGCCGGGGTCGGTGACCCCGGCCGTAGCTAATGACGTGCCGAAATCAGCGCAGTGAACAATCCAATCGCGAAGAATCAGCCGCGGCTGTTAGTCTTTCCCGCACGAAGCAGACGATTTCCTCGCGCAGCGCATCGCAGGCGCGCGTCCACGTTTTGACGCCCCGAAGCTGTTTCACACAAGATTGGAGCGAACAAAGCTGAAGATTATCGGCGCCGATTTCGATCAAGCTGCTAATTCGCTTTTCCAAAAGATCAAAAAACGCGAGTTCATAACCTGCGCCAGCGTGGTTCGCGATGTCCAGCAACGAGATGGAAATAGGCGGCGGCGCAGGCGCAAAGTGCGGGACAATTTCCTTGTAACCGATTGCTTTCAGGACGTAACGCACCGTCTGCGAGAGCTGACTGAATGCGACCACGTTTTCGTCGTTTCGCAGATGCAGGTAAAACGCAATGCTTTCGGTGACGTGATCGGTTAGCCACCAGCTGGGATAGCCGGCTTCGTCGGCCGCCCGCGTGATCGCCGCATGAAGCCAATCGCGATTGAATTCGAAAAGCTGTCCCGACTCCGTGCGGAGATACGGAAATTCCTCTTTAAACGCGACCATGGTGCTTGTTCGTCGAAATCTTGCGTGGTGCTGGCGTGGAACTTTGCGGGGTCTCAGCGGGAAACAATTCCCGCTGCGCCGCATTCGGTTTTACGCGACGCCCCAACGTGTGAATGGCATCCACAAATTCATCGACATCCTGAAATTGCTGATACACGGAGGCGTAACGCAAATAGGCCACTTCGTCGATCGCACGGAGTTTTTCGAGCACTTTGGCGCCGATCGCCGACGAAGGAACTTCGCGCCCGCTGGTTTCCAGCTCGTGCACAATCTCGTCCACCATATCCTCCAATGTAAGAAGACTGGTGGAACGTTTTTCAAAAGCTTTCGCAATGCTGGCGGCAAGTTTGCGCCGATCAAATGGTTCATGTGTTCTATCGCGTTTCACCACGCGCAGGTCCGAGCGCTCAATTTCTTCATAGGTCGTGAAGCGAAATTTACACTTCAGACATTCGCGGCGACGACGGATGCTGGAGCTATCGCGCGATTGACGGGAATCGATGACCTTGTCATCACGAGACCCGCACTTGGGGCAACGCATAGTGTTGAAGCGCTAATTACCACACCATAAGTTGTGGCGTCAATGCTTCTTTCATCTTTCTTGGTCTCATTAAAGGGAGTGTTCCACCGCTTGGGGGTCGCCTCTCCCTGGCCAGGGAGAGGGTGAGGGTGAGGGTGGAACCGGCTTAATGCGCAGGTGCAGTTTAGAACCCCTCACCTCCGTCCTCTCCCCTTCTTCGAGGGGAGAGGCGGGAACGGCCAAGCCGAATGTGGCGCGGATCTCGTGAGCTTTCGATCACGCATCGCTTCTTGCGACGCTGTCGCGTTGACGCATCGATGCGCCGACGCTAAACCCAATTCGATGCAACAGCGCACAGTAAAGGGCGCAACCTACGGCCCGTGGCTGGTCGGCCTTGGCGCTGCGCTCTGGGGCACGGAAAGCGCGTGGCGCATCCCACTCAATGAATTGTTCGACGCCAAGGTGATCGTTTTTTGGGAACACGTTTTCATCCTCATCATGTTCCTGCCGATTCTGATCTCGCGCATGAAAGAGATTCCTAAAGTCAGCGCGCGCACGTGGGGCTACCTGATTTTCTCCGGATTCGCTGGGTCTGCGGTGGGCACCATCTTCTTCACGCTCGCGCTGAAATACGGCAATCCAACGGTCGTGAACGTGATCCTGAATATCCAGCCTGTCATTTCAACCATCGGCGCGTTTCTGCTTTTTGGTGACCGGCTTGCCCGACGCTTTTTCTTTTACGCCGGCGTCGCGATCATCGCCGGCATTTTCGTCTCCGTCGCGCATCCAACCATGATCGGCGTCTCGTTCGAAAGCGCCGGGCTAAATCTTGGCACGGGCTACGCTTTGATCTGCGCGCTGTTTTGGGGTCTCTCAACCGTTGCTGGACGCGGCGTCATGACCGGCATGTCGCTGCGACTCGCCTCCAGCATGCGCATCGTCGTTGGACTCACCTGCATGACGCTGATTCTCTTGGCCTACGGCAAATTGAACGGCGCAGCGCTCTGGCCCGCGGCTGCGCAGGCCCACACGACAAAGGCAATCGTTTTGCTGTTTTTCCTCGCCTCGATCTCAGGCGGGATTCCGCTCTTGATTTATTTTCAGGGACTGCATCTCACGCGCGCATCAACAGCAGGCTACTTCGAAATGATGCAAACGCTGGCCGCCGTGTGCATCACATGGGGTTTTTTCCATGCCAGCCTTCACCCGCACCAGGTAATTGCGGCGATCGTTCTGATTGCTGCCGTGGCCATGGTGCACCACGTGCAACAACAGGTCGAACCCGCGGAACATCCTCGTTAGGCAGAGCGGTCCTCCACACCCTCACTGGCCTGAGCGCAAAGCGACAGCGCGCAGTGCAGCACCGTTGCATGAGGATTGACAGAAGGTAAGAATTCCTACATTAAAGGTATGACCGCGGTCCTCTCTGAAAAAGGCCAGATCACGATTCCGAAGCCGGTGCGGGAAAAGCTCGGTTTGCTGCCCGGTGCTGTGCTGGAATTTCAAGCGCTAAATGGAAGACTGGTTGGCAGCAAAAAAGTTGCTCACGATGTTTTCACGAAGTGGCGCGGGAAGGGCAATCTCCCCAAAGGTCTATCTGTCGATCGCTACCTGAAACGAACCCGCGATGCTGACCGCGGTTGATAGCTCGGTGCTGCTGGACGTGCTCACTAATTCGGCAGCGCACGCTGATTCTTCAGAACAGGCGCTGCGCAAAGCCGCTGGGGAGGGCGGACTGATAATTTGCGAGTGCGTGCTGGCCGAAATTCGTCCGGCGTTCGCAACCTCCGGGCAAGTCGACGAATTCCTGGGTGATTGGGAGCTGCGTTTCGTGCCCTCCTCGCGCGAGAGTGCGCTGCTCGCCGGGGAAATCTTTGCGGCGTATGTGCGACGCACTCGCAAACAAGGCGGCATTATCGCTGATTTCTTGATCGGCGCGCACGCGAAGGTCCACGCAGACCGCCTCCTTGCCCGCGACCGCGGCTATCTGCGCGATTATTTTTCTTCCCTGAAACTGCTCATTCCTAAATGAAAAATCGTCGGTTTGTTGCGACGGAGCATCTGCGAGAAGCATCGACGGCGGTTACTTCGAGATGATGCAAACGCTGGCTGCTGTGTGCATCACATGGGGTTTTTTCCATGCCAGCCTTCACCCGCATCAGGTAATTGCGGCGATCGTTCTGATCGCTGCCGTGGCCATGGTGCATCATGTGCAACAACAGGTCGAGCCTGCACCGCATTCTCGTTAAGGGCGTTGCATTTTGTTCCGGTGAGAGCGGACTCGCAGCCGCGATTTAACCGGACTGCCTGATTCTCCGGCTATCAGAAACGAATTCAGGCGGCCCATTCTGCGCAGAGGAGTTCGGCTTGTGCAAGCACAGTTTCGTTGCTTCGTCCTGCAGATCGGGTGGGTAGCCGTGTTTTCGCAGGATGCGTTTGACCAAGACTTTGATTTTGGCGCGGGCGCTTTCGCGTAGCGTCCAGTCGATGGTGACGCTTTTGCGGACCTGGGTGACAAGTTCGGTGGCGATGACTTTGAGATTGTCTTTGCCCATGACTTCGTAGGGCGCTGTTGTTTGCGGCAAGCGCATCGTAGAAGGCGACTTCGTCGTCGTTCAGGCCGAGATCGACGCCGCGCTTGATCGGCTTCGCTCAGTTGCTTCGCGAGCTTGATCAGTTCTTCGATGACTTCCTGCGTCGCGATCGCGCGGTTGTGATAGGCGTTGAGCGTCTTCTTCAGCATCTCGGAGAACTCGCGGCTTTGAACGAGGTTTCGTTTCGATCGCACTTTGATTTCGTCGCCTAACAATTTCGCGAGCAGCTCGGCGGCGACGTTCTTGTATTTGAGTCCGCGAACTTCGGCGAGGAATTGATCGGAGAGGATGCTGATGTCGGGCTGCTTCAGTCCGGCGGCTTGAAAGACGTCGATGATCTCGCCTTCGGGCGCGATTGCCTTTGCGACTAACTGCCGGACGGCGTGATCGAGGTCTTCGGATGATCTTGCGTTCGCCGCGCTTTTTCGCGAGCGCGGCTTTGACGGCTTGGAAGAAGCCGATGTCGTCGCGAATCTCGATTGCTTCATCGGTTCCGGCGCAGAGGGCGAAGGCTTGCGATAGTTCGGTCACAACTTGAACGAAACGTTCTTTGCCGTTCTCCTGTTGGAGGATGTGCTCTTGCGCGCCGGGAAGGAGCGCCATCTTCTCGGCTGGCGTTCCGTTGTGCCACTTCGACCAATCGAAGCCGTGCATCATGCCGCAGGCGATCTCGTGCTTCTCGAGCATGACGGCGATTGCTTTCGCGGTGTCGATGCTCGGATCGCCTTTGCCGCCGCTCTGGGTGTAGGTCGCGAGCGCGTACTTCAGTTGATCGGCGAGACCAAGATAATCGACGACCAAACCGCCGGGCTTGTCGCGGAAGACGCGGTTCACGCGCGCGATCGCTTGCATGAGCCCGTGGCCGCGCATCGGCTTGTCGACATACATCGTGCTGAGCGATGGCGCGTCGAAGCCGGTCAGCCACATGTCGCGGACGATCACGATCTTGAACGGATCTTTCGGATCTTTGAAACGCGCAGCCAGTTTGCGCCGCTTCTCTTTGTTGCGGATGTGCTGTTGCCAATCAGGCCCGTCTTCTGCGCTGCCGGTCATGACGATCTTCGCAACGCATGACTTGCGCAGTGTCATCGTCGTTAGGCCCGCTCGCCCATTCGGGACGCAGCTTGATGATTGCGTTGTACAGATCGACGCAGATGCGGCGGCTCATGCAGACGATCATCGCCTTGCCTTCCATCGCTTCGAGCCGGCGCTCGTAGTGCTTCACGAGATCGGCGGCGATGAGATCGATGCGCTTCGGATTACCGACCAGCGCTTCGAGCGCAGCCCACTTCGTCTTGAGCTTCTCCTTGCGCGTTAGCTCTTCGCCTTCGGTGATCTCTTCGAACTCCTCGTCGATCTTCGGCAGTTCGCTTGCGTTCAGTCCGAGCTTGGCGACGCGGCTCTCGTAATAGATCGGCACCGTCGCTTTGTCGGCGACGGCGCGCTGGATGTCGTAGATGCTGATGTAATCACCGAAGACGGCGCGCGTGTTCGCGTCGGTTTTCTCGATCGGCGTCCCGGTGAAGCCGATGAACGACGCGTTCGGCAGCGAATCGCGAACATTGCGCGCGAGACCGTCGATCAGGTCGTATTGGCTGCGGTGCGCTTCATCGGCGATGACGAGGATGTTGCGGCGATTTGAGAGCAATGGCGCTTTCCCGGTGGGCTCATCAGGCGCGAACTTCTGCATTGTCGTGAACACCACGCCACCGCTTGCTACGTTGAGAAGTTCGCGCAGATGCTTGACTGATTCAGCCTGGACCGGCGTCTGCCTAACGATTTCATGGCAGCGCTGGAATTGTCCGAAGAGTTGATCGTCAAGGTCGTTGCGATCAGTCAGGAAAACCAGAGTTGGGTTTTCCATCGCCGGATGTTCAATGATGCAGCCGGCGTAGAAGAGCATTGAAAGACTTTTGCCTGAACCTTGCGTGTGCCAGACAACACCAACGCGGCGATCGCCTTCTTTGCCGCCTTCCATTTTGCCGGCCCAGTAAGTGCCAGGTGCTTCGGCCACGCGATCTTTGGCTGTCGCGCGAAGCGTTTCATCGACCGCTGCTTTTACTGCAAAGAACTGATGATAACCGGCGATGATTTTGTTCGTTGTGCCGCGATCCGGATCGTCTTCGAAGGCGATGAAGTTGCGGATCAGATCGAGAAAGCGTCGCTTCTCGAATACGCCGCGAACGAGTGTCTCCAATTCGAGCGCAGTGGCAGGCGCATCGAACTCGCCTTCGATCGTGCGCCAGACTTTGAACCATTCCTGGTTCGCAGTGAGCGAGCCGATGCGCGCTTCGAGTCCATCGGAGACAACCGTCACTTCGTTGTAGTGCATCAACGAAGGAATCTCCTGCTTGTAGGTCTGGATCTGGTTGTAGGCGGCGGCGAACCATTTGTCGGTGTCTTCCGGAATCTTCAGCTCGATGATTCCGAGCGGCAGCCCGTTGACGAAGACGACGATGTCAGGCCGGCGATTGTTCTGGCCTTCAATGACGGTGAACTGGTTCACCGCCAGCCAGTCGTTCGCGTCGGGATTATCGAAGTCGATCAGCCGGACGTGATCGCCTGCGATGCTTCCGTCATCGCGGCGATACTCGACAGGAACGCCGTCGCGCAGCATGCGATGAAACGCGCGATTGTTGCCGACGAGCGACGGCGCGTCGTGTCGCAGCACTTTGCGCAGCGCTTCTTCGCGCGCGTCGCTCGGAATTGCGGGATTCAGTCGCGCGATTGCATCGCGCAACCGGCCGACGAGCACGACATCCGCAAATGAGCTGCGCTCCGCCGCGATCTCGCCCGGCGCGAGATGCGGCGCATGTGCGACGGTATACCCGAGCTCTCTGAACCAGCTTAGCGCCGCTTCTTCGACAACCGATTCGTTAAGCTGCATGCGTAGTTACAGCAGTTTCGCTGTGCCTACGACCCTATATCGCACAGGCTTCTTGAGCTTTTCAAGGGCACCGCGTTCTACTAATTGTTGAAGCCATTTTTTGGTCTGCGCTTTCGACACCCCTAATATTTTCATTACTTGAGTTTCGTTCTGAGGCACGGCGAGCTCGGTAGTTAGAATGCTTTTCCACCGTTTCGAATAACTCTTTCAGCCGGTGACAAGGTCTGTTCGTGTTTTGATGGCGCCCGCTGTGTTGGCGGTGCTTCCTCTCTGACGGTAAGGGAAAGCTTTTCTTGTTTTGGCTCGGCCAGCATCGCGTCAGACGCGTCGGTCAATGTTTTATCGAGTTCGGCACTTGTGGCCGGTTCTGGCCATAGCCGGGCTCCACGCTGCAGTAATGCCGAATTCCCAGGGCCGGCGCCGTTGCCGTTGCGAACGAATACCGGGACGAAGCGAAGACGTTCGAGCTGTTCAATCGCACCCGTCCAGGTGCCCCCTTTCTGAAAGTCAGAGGTCACCACTAGGGCTGCGTCCGCAAGTGCGTATATGACCTTGTTACGCTGCATCGCGTGGCCAACGTTGAATCCTGCCGCAGGATCATATGCGGAGATGAATACGAGACGCTGGTCCATCAGCGGCTCACGATTATCTCGAGCCAAAGCGGCGCGTTCCAGGCTGTCGGCCATCACTCCAATGACGCTCCCTCCAGCTCGGAGGGCCCCATGCATCGCTGCCTTGTCAATGCCCTTTGCAGCACCAGAGATCAGTGTTCGCTTCGCTCCAGCGACGATTCGACCAAGCTCTTCGGTATATGAGGTAAGAGCTTCATCGACATGACGCGAACCCACCACAGCAAGACCACCGTTTTCGAGCAAGGCAGGATCTCCGCATCCATATAAAATAGGCGGGGCCTCTTCCCGTAGCCGCGATTTGAGACGCCCAGGGTAGCCGGGATCAGCTCGGCTGACTATCCAGATCGCGCGAGCGGACCATCGCTCGATTGCCTGGCTTAAAAGAAATCCTCTGACGAGCAAGGATTCGATCCGTGCACGGCCAAATTTTGATTCGATGACACTAATAGCGCCCGAATTATCTGAAACTATCAGATCCGCAGGTTGGAGTTGTTTTTCTCTGAGAAGGCGGGCGGCGCGATTGTATTCGCTGAAGCTCAGCAATTCGACAGCCTCTTCTTTGCGACCAGCAATCAGAGGAGCCGTGAGCAACAGAATTGCCTGCGAGTTTTGGGAAAGGGTCGGCTTCATTCAGCTTTTCCTGTAAGAGCGAGTGCAAGAGGAAATACGGGACCTGCTCCATGAGTTGTTAGCAGGTATGCAGCAACGGTAAGTGTCCATCGCGAATCAACCATATCATCAATCAGCAACACTGGCGCGCTGAGCAACGCGCTGCGATCGATTGCCAACGATCCGTCAACATTGCGGGCTTGTTGCGCGCTGTTCGCCATCATTTTTTGCGCGGGCCGATCATCAGTTTTAACGAGAGCTACCCGAAACGGAAGCCGCAACTTGTCGGCGAGTCGCTCGGCGAAGTCTGGCACCAGATGCGGATGACGTCTCGATGGAATGCACGTAATCCATCCTGGTGCTGGTTGCGGATTCCAATTACGAATCAACTCCACACACGCGTCGACGAGTTCATCGGAAAACTTCCGGTGGTCATACTTGCCTTCTCGAACAGCACGTCCCCACCCGGCGTCGCCCCACACGCACAAGACCTTACCGGGCTGCGCCCGGTGTTCGGGGGCAATCTTGCCTTTGACGTTCATTTGCGGCAGACCGCCAGCAGGCCACTTCTGTCGCGGTTCCAAAGGAAGACTCGTTCGGCGCAGGAATGCAGCTGCTTCCGTGACCAGACCTGGATCCGCTGTTTGCGGCAGCGGCGCGAGGTTAGGCGGATGATATGCGCCAGGATCGCCATCCAACGCGCGGATAAGGAACTCCATGTGACCGCTCTTCAAACTGACGTACTCCTGCATTTGCTGCTGCTCGGTGCGTCGGAGCGCAGTCAGACGATCTGCGCGTTCCCAGAATGTTTTGTCCAACGTCGCTGCCGTGAGTTGCCACTTCGTCTTCTGCTTCACGATAGGCGCAGGCGATTCGAGTGAAAGGAGAAGCAGCGTCTTTGCAATGCGCCGTGAAGCTTACGTTCACGCACGACATCAATTCGTTGACCGACAACCCGTTCGGCGCGTGCGATAACGCATCAATGACCCTCCGCACCTCTTCTGGCGTCGGGAAGGCGCTCTCGATGAAGTAGTCGGTAATCTCGGTCTCCTCCTCGCCGCTTAGCAGGATGCCGTATGCGCCCGCGATTGCGCGCCCCGCGCGGCCGACCTGTTGGTAATAGCCCACGACGGAGCCCGGCGTCTGATAATGGATGACGAAAGCGAGATCCGGTTTGTCGAATCCCATGCCGAGAGACGTCGTCGCGACGAGCGCTTTCACGCGATTGTCGAGCAACGCATTCTCAAGTTCCACTCGTCGCTCGCCGGTCTCGCTGCTGTACGCTTCCGCATTGATGCCGCGGGTTCGCAGCCATTCCGCGACTTGTTCGGCATCGCGCACCGTGAGCGTGTAAACGATCCCGCTGCCATTGATCCTGGGCAGATGCGTTGCCAGCCATGCCATTCGCTCCGCTTGGCTCGGCATTCGCATCGTTTGGAGCAACAACGACGAACGGCTCAGGTCACCACGCGAAACGGTGAGATTTGGCCCGAGCACATTCTGCAGGTCTTCCAACACGCGATTGTTTGCAGTCGCCGTGGTTGCAAGGAGCCGCAGGTTCGGCGGCATCAGACGAACGATGCGCTCGATGAATCGATAGTGCGGACGAAAATCGTGTCCCCAATCGGAAATGCAGTGCGCCTCATCGACTACGAGGAGAGAAATGCGACCTGCGATGGGTCCGAGCACTTCCGCACGAAAATGTTCGTTCGCAAGTCGCTCGGGCGAAATCAGGAGAATGTCTACCTCATCGCGGGCCAGCTTTCGCTTCAACGGCTTTCCACTCTTCCTTATTCTCCGAGTTAATCGTTAGCGCGCGCACGCCCATGCGCGTTGCAGCGGCGATCTGATTCCGCATTAAGGCCAGCAGTGGCGAAATAAGCAGAGCCGGGCCGGCACCTTGCTCACGAAGCAGCTTCGTGGCGATGAAGTAAACGAAGCTTTTGCCCCATCCCGTCTTTTGCACGACGAGCAAACGCCCACGCCCCTCCACTACGTGCCGGATCGCTTCCTCTTGGTCGTCGTGAAAGGTAGCATTGTTGTCCTGCGTCCCTAGCCGCAAAAGCTCAAGGGCGCGTGCTGGATCATACGGCATATGGTCTCGCTTTAGTTAGGCGAATCGCTGCTTGTTCTGCTTGCAGTAATCGCGCACTTGCTCAAGCCAGGGTTGATACCAATACCAAGTTTTTTCTATCTGAACACCAAGTCCCTTAGCTGGATTCTTCGCATCTTTTTGCTTCCAAAGCTCTGTATGATGGTGTTGGCGGAATTTTGAGAATCCCTCTTTCCGCATTGCTGCGACGATGTTACTTGGAAGCAGTTTTGGACGCTCAGTTTCCTTGATAACTGCGTATTTTGCGTTCACGTTCTTGGCGAGTTCTGAATCCGCTTTGACGAACTCGATTACTTCGTCTGCTTGCCCCTTTCTATTTGCAGTCTTGGCGACGAAGAGAACGCGATAGGCGAATTTCGGGCTGTTGAATTCTTCCTGTGATAACTGGCCTTCAAAGTCATCGACGAATCCCTGAATGTTACGCGGCAATGATGAAGCTGCGCTGAGTTGATCGCTCTGATTCTTTCCGATTGAAGAGAACTGAAGGCTTAACGCGAGGTGCCGGTCTATGCCGTGCTCGTTATCAAATAGTTTTTTGATATGTTCGTTATAATTCAGACAACACGCTTGGAATTTGGCACTAAACGAGGCGTCGATTCGCGTCGTCATCTGATGTTCAATCTCGTGGCGGATTCCTATAAGAAAACGAAGGTTGTTACATGAGTCGCGGTCGATCGGACAATTTGGATCATTGAGACAGCGCTCTAATTCCCAGAATTTGTGAGCTCCCTTCGCAGTCGTGCTGAACTTTCGGATCTTTTTCTTCTGTTCGAAATACCGATACTCTATTTGGTGTTTTCGATAATACGCGTGGAGTAGGTAAGTCCAGGCGATGTTCATTACGACGATGAAGATCTCTGACTTAAAAGTGGTCTGAGGATTGTTGAATATCTGAACGGCTGCCAGCGCGGCCTCGCGCGATTTTTCGATTAGTTCCCCAGCGACAGAAAAATCCGGCGTTTTCTCTTCTTGGTAGCAGCCATCGAATCAAGCGTGTTCCCCTAAGACAGATAGTTCTCCACTCAGGAGCTTCGGCAGCAACGTTTGGCGCAGGCTGACGAGGGTCTGACTTTCGAGCGTGTTCGCGAAAGCCTTCTCGAAAATCGGCGCGACTTGGCGATCGAAAGCCCGCAACACATCTCTGGATGGCCAGCAAACTTGCAGGCGTTTCATGTCGGCGACGGTAACATGGCCGAGACCGGTGGTTTGCTTGTTCCGGGCGATTTCGATGAGCGCTGGGCGAAGGTATTTTAGGAGGTAGTAAACGAATCGCTGCTCGGCCGCGCTAGGAGCGACGACTTTGAAGATGTGCTGATTTAATAACCCTGGCCCATTGGTCCACAGAAAGGCGTCGAGAGAAGTATCTGGACTACCCGACCATGAGTAGAGCAAGTCGCCGGTGTCGATCAGTTGATCGGGATTCGCCTGCCGCGCTGAAAACTTCGTTTGTGAGTTGATGCCATCCTTCAGTTCAACGATTTTGATCACTGGCAGTCCTTCTTCGGGAGCGCAGAAATCCTCGGTCCTAAATGCTGCTCCGTTGATAAACCTCGCGGTTTCGTAGAGAGGACGCGCTTGCCAACCGGAAGGTATGTGGCCGATGGCGGAGTCTTGGAACGCGGCGGGGAACAGAGCAGCGGCGGCTTCGTCAAGACCAATTGGTTTTCGTCCGTCGAGTTTGGCGCGGACGAGATCGAAATCCACGAACCAGCTCTGGAATAGGGCCCGTGCCATCGCCTCGAGCGTCGCGTTCATTTGCCGGTTCAATTCGATCTTGTCGTCCAGCGCCCCAAGCACCGCTGCAATGGCTCTTTGCTCGGCGAGAGGCGGAAGCGGAAGGTCGAGAGTCGAGACTTGGTCGAAGGTGATTTGTGGAAACGTTCCCGAGCGTGATTCCGCGAGGTGCTGAAGCCATTTCGTAATCTCGGCGCTCGTCAGGAACTGGTATAGAAACTTAGGAAACAATCGGTCCTGCTTTGCACGGATGACCATCAATTTGGTGGAAACGACGAAATCGTCTGCGTCATGCTCTACGTAGGCCCATCGGCCGTTTGCCGGCCTAATCTCGCTGAACAGGATGTCGTCTTTGCGAATGGCTTTCTTCGCTTGGCCCGGCCAGTTCTTCACTGCTGAGTATGTGCGATGTAGGAACTTGCCGTGAAGGATGTCGGATGTGTTCAGGAAAATTAAGTGCTCCTTCCCTAACTTGTGCGTGTCAGAAATGGAGGACGCTATCTCGCCGATCTTCGTGATTGGATACTCAGGCGCCATATCCCAGCCTCTTCAGATTGGCTTTAATGGCTTGCTCCAATTTCGCGGACTCGGCGAACTGGGCGCACAGTTCGGCGACGAGGCGTGGCATCTTTTCCTCGAAGGGGTTGCCGTCGTCATCGACTTCTTCGGCGCCGACGTAGCGGCCGGGCGTGAGGACGTAACTGTGCTTTGCGATCTCGTCAGTCGTCACGGATTTGCAGAAGCCGCGGACGTCGGCGTATTCGCGAACTTCGGAATGCGGATTGCGCAGCGGATCGTCGGTTCCGCGCCAGGCGTGATAGGTCTGCGCGATGTGCTGCATTTCTTCATCGCTTAGCTCGCGATGAACGCGGTCGACGAGGTAGCCGAGCTTGCGCGCGTCGATGTAGAGGATCTGGCGGCGGCGGTCGCGGAATTTTGCGTTGTGTTTATCCCGAGAAATGATGGCTTGCTCCAGCTTCGCTGACTCGGCGAACTGGGCGTTCAGTTCGGCGACGAGGCGCGTCATCTTTTCCTCGAATGGTTCGCCGTCGTCTTCGACTTCTTCGGCGCCGACGTAGCGGCCGGGAGTTAGCACGTAGCCATGCTGCGCGATTTCGTCTGTAGTTGCTGACTTACAGAAGCCGGGAACGTCGGCGTATTCGCGAACTTCTGAATGCGGATTGCGCAGTGGATCGTCGGTGCCACGCCAGGCGTGATAGGTCTGCGCGATGCGCTGGGTTTCTTCGTCGCTCAATTCACGATGAACGCGATCAACTAAGTGGCCGAGTTTGCGTGCGTCGATGAAGAGCGTCTGGCGGCGTCGATCACGCCAGCGTGACGCTGGACCCGATTGTTTCCATTTACTCCCGCGGCTTTGTTTTTTCGAAAGAAACCAAAGGCAGACCGGGATCTGAGTTGAATAAAAGAGCTGGCCGGGAAGGGCGACCATGCAGTCGACGAGGTCGGCTTCGATGATGGCGCGGCGGATTTCGCCTTCGCCGCTTTGATTCGAGGACATGCTGCCATTGGCGAGGACGAAGCCGGCCATGCCGGTGGGCGCGAGGTGATAGATGAAGTGCTGCACCCAGGCGAAGTTGGCGTTGCCGCGCGGGGGAAGGCCGAACTGCCAGCGCGCGTCGTCGTCTTTGCGGAACCAGTCGGAGTCGTTGAAGGGCGGATTGGCGAGGACGAAGTCGGCGCGCAGATCGGGATGGAGATCGCGCCGGAAGGTGTCGGCCTGCTCTTCGCCGAGATCGGCTTCGATGCCGCGGATGGCGAGGTTCATCATGGCGAGGCGGCGCGTGGTGGCGTTGCTCTCCTGACCGTAGATGCTGATGTCGCCGAGCCGGCCGCCGTGGGCTTCGACGAATTTTTCCGATTGCACGAACATGCCGCCGGAACCGCAGCAGGGATCGTAAACGCGGCCTTTGTAGGGAGCGAGCATCTCGACGAGGAGACGCACGACGCTTTGCGGGGTGTAGAACTGGCCGCCTTTCTTGCCTTCGGCGCTGGCGAATCGGCTGAGGAAGTATTCGTAGACGCGGCCGAGGATGTCTTTCGAGCGATTTGCTTCGTCGCCCATGCCGATCGTGCCGATGAGATCGATGAGTTCGCCGAGGCGGTTCTTGTCGAGCGCGGGACGGGCGTAGTCTTTCGGCAGGATGCCTTTCAGGCGCGGATTGTCGCGCTCGATCGCGACCATCGCGTCATCGACGATCTTGCCGATGGTCGGCTGCTTCGCGCTGTTTTGAAGATACGTCCAACGCGCAGCGGGCGGGACCCAGAAGATGTTTTCGGCACGGTATTCGTCGGGATCTTCGGGATTGGCACCGGCGTATTCGCCTTCGCCCGCGATCAGCTTCGCGTGGTGCTCTTCGAAGCTGTCGGAGATGTACTTGAGGAAGATCAGGCCAAGGACGACGTGCTTGTACTCCGCCGCGTCCATGTTGCTGCGCAGCTTGTCGGCAGCGAGCCAGAGCTTCTGCTCGAAGCCGATGTTCGCCGAACTGTTATTTGATGATCTTGTCGATCTCGACCGGGCCATTTGTGAGGCGCAATTCTAGCAAAACTTTTCCTGATGAGAAGGGGATTCAGCGGCGGCGCCGCTGACCAAGTAAGAATGGCGAATTGAGAGTTAAGAAAGCCAGAGCCACCCACCCGCAGCGTAATTCGGATAGCGCTCGCGCAACTCGCGCGACAATCGATCGATTTGCTCCGTGCTGCCGCCCTGCCGCACTACATCGCGGACTTGATCGAGCAATTTGGATTTGTTCTGCTGCGGACCGGGCGTTACCATCGCTGACATGCGCCGATATTCTTCTCGAACAAATCGGCACTCAAGCCGGATTAGATGCCAAAATGGCGTCTTTAACTACGCCATTTTGGCGTCGAATATCTCGTTAGGCCTTTTATATCTCAACGTTGATCAAACATTCTAACTTATGAAAATCCTTCATACTGTATTCGCGCTCGCGATTTTTTCCGCGGTTTCACCGGCGCAGGAGGGCAAGCCGGAGCAGCAAAGGTCTTATTCACCAGACAAGAAATGGGAATTCCGTTCCGATACAATTGTGAGGGCCGGCGCCACTGAGCCGGCTTTCCAGCTTTCCGATAAATGCGGCGGGGCTAATGGTGAATGTGAGCCACCGCTTTGGTCGCCGGACTCGAAACGCTTCGCCTTGAATGCCCCCGATCAAGGTCGTTATCAACCAACCTCGTTCTACCAACTCAATGGCGACGAATGGAAAGAACTACCGCCGCCGCCCGACGCGATTAGCGACGTATTGGACAAGGTGATCTTCGCACGAATGAAGAAAATGGGCCTGCTGCCCAAGAAAACTCCGATACGGCTCATTTCTAACCCGATAAGGACGATTCAGTGGACAGATCCTGATACGGCCCTGGTCTACGCATCAGATGTCGAAGCTGTTAAGGATGATCCGGACCGGGGGTTTTTCGAAGCTTCTTTTCTGTTTACTCTAAAATTCGACCAAAGCGGGCAATGCAAGATCGTCAAAAGTCAGCGACTGTCGGATAAAGAAAGGGAGAAATACAAGAAAAAGTCTGAGCCCTAGACGTAACGATAACTCGCATTTGTCGCGCCTTTCCCGCGCCTGGCCACCGGCACCTTGATTCGTTCGCTCCCGCTCGCTCAGCCTGTCGGCCTTCCCGTCTCATGCTTTGCTCCCAGCAAATTCAGGTTCTACGCCCAGGGCGAACAGATCAACGGCGCGAGCTACTACTACACGAAAGATCACTTAGGCTCCATTCGTGAGATGATGAAAGGATTGCCGCAGAAATGTCCCCAAATGAGCCCTTCTTCGAGCTTTATCGGCGGAAAGCGCGTACAGCCGCGCGGCGAAGCTTGGCGATTGTCTCAGCGCTGGTTGGTTGATGAAAGTTCACTATAGCTTGGCAACATACCACGGCGGCGCCGCTGACATGAATAAAAGGTGCGCCATGTGGTTGCCAACCTTCCTTCAGCGCGGCATTCACTTTTTCGACGAGCGAACCGAGGTCTTGGCTTTCAAGAATTTTGTACTCTTCGATCGTGTCCATCTGCCTATCATCGGAAAGCGCGCGGCCGTGGTCGAGGAGGATTTACTGTCTGTGCGAGAGTCCGCCCGGGGGGAGAAAGGGGTCGGTCCTTTTTTTTTGCATTTGGGGGCAGGAAATAGCGGTCAGGGTTCACTATCGACAGTCATTTGAAAGCTGAACACAAGCGAGCGGGAGCCGTTTGGGTAGACGGTCAAACAGCGAGGGTGGCTGGCAAGAGCGCGGCGCGCGAGTGATCAAACACTGACATTCTGAATGCTGAAATCAGAAAGACTTGAAGTCATCGCCGCCGGCATTGTTGAAGATCTCCAAGCCGCCCTAGCCCAAGCCGAACTGCTCTGCGCAGAATGGGCTGCTTGACCAGCAATCAAGCCACCGCTCAGAAGCCCCGGCCTTTGCTCGCAGCCCGGCGGACCGGCGCGCGGTGTGCGATTTGTTTGTTATGTTTTGCCGAAACACTCTCTGGCCGCGAGGTTTCGCGGCCGGGGATTGAAGGATTCCTCTTGAAATTGGGTTTGAATTTTTCTTTGCGCATGGCTTGACTTTCGTTTTCTGCCCTCAACTTAGGGCCAAACCAGGAACGCGTCTTCACCTTTCGGCATAGACGTTTGTGAAAAACGGAGAGGGAAAACGGAAACACTGAAAAAGCCTGCCTGGGTAGCCAGGGTGATTTCAATGAGTCAGAGAACGAGGAAAAGCGCTCGCCGCCTGCCCGTGAGATCCTACTTCCGTTTCGGCGCCGCTTTGGCAGCTGAGGCTTGTTGCGCTTTCTTCTGAGACGCGGCGTTGGCTTTCGCCTTTTCCTGTGCCTTGTGCTTCTGATTCGCTTTCGGAGATTTGTCGCCCATGATCAGGAAGGCTCGTCCGGCCACCAGTAAAGTCAACGTGTTCTGGATCGCATCGCCCTTTTCCTTTAGCGGAAGAATATCAAGTAAAGGAGAACGCTGAGCACCGCCACGGCTAGGATCAGCTTCGACCGGCGTTTCGCGTTTACGACGAATCACGCAACGTGATCGACACGCACGAGCAAACCTTCATTTCTTGCCCCGGTTTTTAGCAGCCCGTTGATTCGCGGGAAGGATTTTTTGACTGGCCACTATTCACACTCTCTGACATGCTCATTTGCGTGCCAATGAAGTTTTGGGAAATCATCGCCGATAATCTAAGCAAAGCCGGTTGGATTTGGGGCTGTGTTTCATCGGTTGATTCCAACGGGCAAACGATCTGGATTGCTGATGCGCATCGCGATAACGGAAAGAGGTTTATCGTTCGCGCCGACGAAAAGCTGAGAGCGTTTCTCGAACTTCAACGAGTCACGCGCGAATCATTCCGGTTCCCAAATGCCGAATGATTCGGAACAGTTCTCGTTCGAGTGTACTCTGCCGCTCGACCGGCTGAACCAATTTATTCCGAAGATCAACGCCGTAACGACGAAATACGTAACGGCATAATTGTGAGCGGTGGCGGTCTGCTGTGACAGCCACCGCTTTTGGCCGTTATCTTAAGTGTTCTTGAATCGCCGGTAAAGAAACCTTGAGGCTTTCTACAGCTAGTTGCCGTACTTGTGTTGCGACCTTGCTGCCTGCAAAAGCATGTGCAAGATTATGCAGCGCCAATCCGGCAATGACTTCGTTTACGGCCTCGCTCAATTTGATATTAGGAGGGGGCCCAGGCCAGCAGCCCCCGTGAATAGCTTTCCATAGTTCAATGATGCGTTCAGGGTCCATACTCTATCCTTTGTTTTTGTTATGGGTTGCTATAATGGCTACTGTAAGACCGCAACCCTTCGGGCAGTGCAGTAGATTGGCGGCAAGCGGTTTTCCAAAGTTCATGGAATCCTCTCAATCCGACATTTGAACTGGAAAATACCGCTGCAAGCCACGAAGCCCCATAGGACTTTAGTCGTACCGTCCGAATCGGAGGCGTGAGGCGCGTTTGCGCTGCAACCGATGACTGGTGACCCGATGGTAAGGGACGTTATTCAAATTTCTTCTAATCGCCGATTCGAGTTTTATAAACGCAGTTAATTTTTCATCTGCGTGCACGATGAAACGTTTTCCGTCGTCGCGGGCCGCGAAGCAATCCTTTGGGTTAGACCATTAGCGTCGTCACCCCGATCTCGCCTTGGCCGAGCGGGGAATAATATGATTGAGCCCGCCGATTGCGCGTAGGTTTTTCGGGTGGAAAGTTGGGACGGGGGCAGAAGCGGAGAAGCGGGGTCAAACATTTAACATTATTTCGTCCGACCAAGGTTGTTGCTTCTACAGGTTGACTATAAACATGGCGGTGTTGATGTCCCAGAGGCGATTAGGCGTGACATCATGGACGCTGTAGCGCTGCGTCTAGGCACTGGTTACGGTGCCTGACTCCGGTGATGCAGGTAATTTTTCTAATTCAATTTCTTCCGCAAAAAGATTTGCGTGGAAAATTCCAGTTGCCGCACTTGCGCAATATCGCGCAGTTTCCGCGCTTACTTGTTCGCCAACAGCAACGGGGATTTTTGAATCTAAATCATAAACGATAAAGGTTTTCATTTTGAAAATTCCTTTCTATTACACTTTCATGGTTTCGGCCTTCTCTGATTTTGATCTCCACTTATGTACTTCGGGAGATCCGGCGCGATATTGCAGAAAACTTAAGCCGGATTAGACCCAAAAATCGGGCATTTCTCTTGAAAGATTCATTTTGTGGGCCCAATTCTCGTTAGGCGAAAGCGCGCATTATGAAAGTGCCATGCTGTCCACAATGCGGATTTGAATTTACACTCTGGCGCTCGTTGAAGCATTGGAACCCTTACAAGACGATCTGCCCCCAATGCCGCGCGAAATTGCGGATAAGGCATGCAACAGCTTTCTTCGTCTTATCAGGACTCCTCGGTCTCTCCATTGCAGCAGTGGCGATCATCTGCGAAGCGACTGGCAAGTGGGTACCTCGGAACAGCTTTACATTCTTCGCGTTTGCCGTCCCGTTTATCATCGTTCCATTCAGCATATTCCTATGGTCGAGGTCTCAGTATGTCTTTCATAAAAACGCCTAACCAATCGCTCGAGCCCAACTCCGAAAGCTTTCGCGAGCGGAAACCGCCTTGGCCGCGGTGAAGTCCACATTTGATTTTATGAAAGTGTTCCTGATGTTTGTGATACTCGGTTCCGCTAGCGGTTGCTGAGCACCATGAAAGGTTGTTTCGAGAAGACTGGTGGCCTGTTTTATTTCGCGAGGATGTGCTCCAAGATTCGTCTGCACGCGCAGGGCAAGCTTCCGAAGGATTACCACGAGATGCTTGGACAAGGATTCGATGGCCGGACATGCCGGTATTTGAGAGTCCGCTATGAGGACGTCAGGGCACAGGTGCTATCTGGAAAGACCGACGTGGAAGTTCTCGACTGGTGTTTCGTCAATGGTCGACGGCTTACCGACGAGGAGATTCTGATTTACAACAGTTTTATGAGCAAACGGGGTTGGCACGATGATGAGACTGATGGATTCATCCCGGAGATGATTAAAAAGCATGGTTTGAGAGATGATGGCAGCGTGCTCACGGATTTTGACCTCATCGAGATGGACGAGGGCCGCTGGTATCCTGATATGTGGAGAGATGCCTGGAGATGAGGCGCGCCGGTATGCCGCGCCAAACGTAATCAACAATGCCATCGGCTTTGCCAAGTTTTTGAGGCGTTCGCACATCGCGCGTGTGATTCGCGTGTACAATGGAACGGGCAA
This sequence comes from uncultured Verrucomicrobiae bacterium, assembly GCA_963725505.1. Lineage (GTDB taxonomy): Bacteria > Verrucomicrobiota > Verrucomicrobiia > Chthoniobacterales > UBA10450 > Udaeobacter. The sequence continues at coordinate 610,415 of CAVRYN010000005.1, forward strand.
CGTGATTTAGACGCACGAGCACGCGGGCGAGTTCAAGGAGTGGTATGTTTTTGCCAAGCGTTCCGAAACTCTCCGCCACTTGCGCTTGCCGGAGCCGTGGCTGAGCAACCAAACGCCGAAAATGCGACCCTATAAAATGTCCGTTTTATTAGTTGCCGGAATGGCGACGGCGCTGGTGTCAATGGATGCAAATGCCAGCGGACCTTTTGTTGATGTCCGATCCGTTGATCCGACGATCACGGTTGAGTTGCGCTACGCAGGCCCAAATAATTTCCTTGGGCATTCGCTTTATCCCGTCGGAACACGAGCGCTCGCTCGTCCCGAAGTCGCCTCAGCTTTGGCTGTGGCCCAGAGCGTTCTGCGGCGTTACCAATATGGCCTCAAAATCTGGGATGCGTATCGGCCGGCAGCAGTGCAGGCCGAGCTTTGGAAGGCGTCACACAACAGTGATTACGTTGCCAATCCCGAAATCGGCGTCGGCTCGCTGCATAGTTTGGGTATCGCCGTCGACGCCACCCTGGTCGACTCACGGAATCGCGACGTCCGCATGCCAACGGACTTTGACGAGTTTACTCCCGCTGCAATGGAGCCTTACATGGGTTCGTCTTTCGAAATAGGCGGACATGCGCGTTTGCTGAAGTACGCTATGCACAAGGCTGGTTTTTGCGGTTTACGCACTGAATGGTGGCATTTCACGCTCGCTGATTGGCAAAAATACTTGCCGCCTGAAAAAGCAAAGAGTGCCGCACAAGTTTTAGGAACCCACTGGGAAGGCGGATTGTGATCGATTCGATACTCCGTGGTTTGCGGCAACCGGAGTTTACGAAGTTCGCCCGCGCAAAGATCATCGCGGCGTCGATGTAATATCCGATCCGCTGCCGTTCGGTCGGCTTGTGGTACGGCGAGCCGAACGCAATCAGCTACGCAAAGTTCTTCAGCCGCTCACATGATGCTGTGATTCGCGTTTACGATGAAGCGGGCAACGTGATTGAGACGCACGAACACGCGGGCGATTTCAAAGAGTGGTGAAATACTTTCTGGTTGCGCTATCGGCGGTGATAATAAAAGCCGATCCTATGCTTGGACGATATAGAGATATCGTCGTCGATGATCAGCCGACAGAACAAAAAGCGGCATCTGCATGACAATGCGTCGGCGACGCGCTAAGCCAAGATTTATGCAGATGGGAAATTTCCGAGTGTCGCGATTAAAATTCCTAGGCAACTTGCCGCAGATGTCCTAACCGTTGTGGTGTCGGCGTTACGGGCATCCAAACCCATCACAGGCGGAACAAGGCGCGACGGGCACATAGGTAGTTACTAATCGCGATTAGTTGCAAAACCGTGGTTTCCACTGATTCATTGCCCGCGTTAATCGTTTTCGAGGCAGCGGGACCGTCGAGGACATCAGGAGCACATTTGCCTGTCTTGCCGGACCTTTCAACGTCCCGCAATTCTATGACAAATGGACAAAGATTCATGCTACACGTGATGGATGGACAGAGCATGCGCGAAACCTTAACGGCACAACCGCGAATCCGCTTCAGACTCTTCAGGGCCGCATGAAGGAATGGAGGACGAGTAAAACGCGGAAATCGCGACTTCAAGTTCCAAAAACGCCGTCAACTTTTCATCGGCTCGGACGATGAAACGCTTTCCGTCGCGATGCGCGTCCACAATCCAGATTGTTCGCCCCTGACAATCAACGGCTGAGACGTAACCGGAGCTCCAACCGCGTCTCTTGAGATTGTCGGCGACGCTTTCCCAATTCTTCATCCGGTTCCGGGCAATCGCACTCATGACTATGTCCGTCGGTCTGAATTGCGGATTCGAGTTTGAGAAAGGCAACCAACTCTTGATCTGCATGCACAATAAAGCGTCCAGCGTCGCTGCGCTCTGCGGCCACAACCCAAATTGGTCGGCCTTTGCCATCGGTAGTCGCCATGCAGGCGCTCAGATTTTATTTCCGGGCGGTCGAATTTCGGAGAGAACTGAATCGATGACTTGCTTGAAATCTTCGAAGGGTTGCGCGCCCACGATTATCTTGAGGACTTTGACTTTGCCGGTAGCCGGATCGGTGCGGCCGAGAAAGAAAGTGGGCGTCCCGGTAACTCCATCCGCTGCGGCTTCGGCGCGTTACTGATCGACTTCTTGGAACGACCATCTGCGGCATTTTGCAAGGCGACTGAATCGACCCCTGCTGGTTTGGCAAGATCGACAATCGCCTCTTCCGAGGTGGCGGCGGATTGCATGCCAAACAATTGGGTGCGCAGTTCCCAAAAACGTTTTTGCTCCGACGCGCATTGCCCCGACTCCGCCAGTCTGTGTGCCAGCGGGTGTATGTTTTCGAGTGGAAAATCGCGGAAGACGTAGTGGATTTGTCCGCTCTTTCTGCAATCCCGCCGATGCGCGGGAATGTTTCGCTGCTGTACGACCCGTCAATCCGGACTTGAAAGTCTGAGAACTCATGAGGTCAGCATCGCGTTCGCTTACCGCGGCTCGGCGCACGGTGTGACGAGGGTTTGCTGGGCGCTCGGCAAGGCTTGATTCGGCGCCACTAATTCTTCAGCTCCGGATTTCTTTTTGCAGCTGGATCTGTCCTTGATCAAGCGTCCAGTCGCGCCGCAACGATTCACTGGTGGACATGCCGGCGGGTGAGCAAGCTCGATGCTTATAGCGAAAGGCCACCGGCGAGCGATAAAATGATTGCCTCAAGAGCCTATTGGCAAACACCGCTGACACAACTATGTCCGGGCAAGCTCGTCTTGCGCAAGTCCACAATTGTTGGCTCAGTGCTTCCTTAAACCGCGGTCTGAGGAGCTTACCGTGCCAAGGTGGCCGATTACTGTCGACAATCACTCAGCCGCCATCAGTGCAGGCGACGGTTGCATTGGCGCGGCACAGTGGCCCCATCAATGCCAGCGATGAAGTGGCGTTGGTGTTGACCTCGGTGCCAATGGCGTATTGCCCATCGCAATTCGCGCAGCCCGAATTGCAGGCGACAATCACGCAGCCGCCATTAGTGCAGGCGACGGTTGCATTTGGCGCGGCGCAGTGGCGGCCGCATTGGCCGCAGTTGTCGACGTCGTTGGAGAGAGTTGTGAAGACACCACCGCAGAACACCTGGCCATTCGGGCAAGAGGAAGAAAAGTTCGACCACGCTGTGCCGGTGGTGAAGTTGCCTGCGGGCGTCTGCACGATTTGCCCGTAGCTCGTGCCAGCGGCGATGCTGTAATCGGTTCCGTTCAACGTGGCGTAGTGCTTGACCACGAGATTGCCCGCCATGTCCATATTCACGCCGGCGCCCGCGTTCGATGTGGAGTTGTTGTCTTAAACGCGAGTTGCCCTTCAGTTACCCGAATACCGTCGCCGGTGTTTCCAGCGGCGATGCAATCGCGCACAATCGTGCTCGCTCCAGCGATCAATCCCGCGCGGCCATTGGCAGAAACCTGCAAACGGGTTAATTGCGCATTAGTCGCGCCGCCGGCGTCAATTCCACTTCCACCCCAACCGCGTGCGGTGCCATTGTAAATTACAATGTTCTGGCGCGCGCCAGAGACGACCGCGCCACTCAGTGAACCAGCCGTGCCCAACAGCGAGAAGCCGTTAAGATCGACGGTGACATTGTCGGCGGCGATGGCGATGCCGTTTTTACCGCTCGTGCCGCCGACGTTTCCCGTTAAATAATAAGAACCGCTGGTCGTTATAATGAACTGGTTCGTGCCATCACCCGGCGTGTGCGTGGTATCGATGGGAGTGCGCGGCTGCACTTGGGCCAAGAGTAATTGTTGATCTAACAAAAACGCGACCAAAATGAACGGGAGCCGAAACGTTCTCATGAAAGCGAAGCGCCGTCGTTCATCTAACAAACTTCGCGTGGCGTAGCAATCTTTTTCGTTACGACGCCAACAGAAATAGGTAGAACCGTTTCAAGTGCCAGAGTGGCCGCGGTACAGTCGCTCCTGGGCACACCGCTCGGGGCGAGCCGGATCAGGCTCGAGGGCAATACGATCGCAGAGCAGCCTTCGAATGAGGCGCGGTACTACGACTCGTTCATGACGCTGAGCTCGCCGGTCAACGCGACCTCGCCAGTTGTGTTGCCGAACCGTACGGAGGGCAGATAACCAATCTGTACGACGGGTCGGGGGCCCTATCGACGGCTGCCATTCATCTCCGGAACCTTGATGATAACTTGAGCATCAAACCGCGCACGCGCCTTTTTTTCTTAATCAAAGTTCTTCAATGACGGCGTAGTGCAGCGCGTGAGGATGATTCGGAGCTGTCGCGAGCACCCGGCGATACACTTCCTGGGCGTCCACGAGTTGTTCATTCTTTTGCAGCAGGATGGCAAGCGAGACGGCTTCCTCCAACGTCAACTCGAGCGTCGCCGGTTCTGACTGCTCCATGAAGTGCGCGAACAAGTCCCGCCTCCTTCAAGCGAGCGAGACAGGCTTAGCCTATTTTGTTGGCAACGAGATTGTAATTGAAATGAATCCCGGCATCGGGCACCGCATCAGGCGCTTGCGGCTTGTATTCGACGTCGATCTTAAGAAACGCCAGACTCACGGTCTCGGGCACTGGTTGGTCCGTGGCGCCAGCCTGTGTGACGCTGGTAATGATGACCTCATTCATCTTGATGACGAGGAATTCCTGCTGCGCCGCGGCGGGGTCCTTACTGCCGGCATCAAGTGGCTTCCGAAGGGTAATTGTCGCTTCCTGCAGGCGGGCACCCGTGGCACACGCTTGCATGAGTAGCGGCGACGCCTTGTCGACATTGTGAACGATGGAGAGATCCTGAAAGCGCGCTTTACCCATGCCCGGAACCGGTCGATCGCCTACACCCGGAACCACGGAACCAATGTTCGTCATTCCCCATGAGTATGAGAGCACTTCGATTTCGTCCTTGTGTTGGTCGTCGAGAGACTCGCCTTTGATGTCCCCGATCTTTGCAAAGATATCTGATGCCATTGGACTCTCCTCAAGAATTTGCAGCCTTATTGACGAGACGGCGGCGATACAAACGCGACGTGATATCGACCACTGACCGATGGTATTTTAACTGTGCGCGATCTGGAGCATGAAGTTCTCGCAACCCGCGGGAGAACGCGACAGCGACACCGGAAGTTATAGGAATTTGCTTTTTCACCGATGAACCAGAGGATAGCGTCCAAAGGCTTTGGCACAAGGAAAAGATTGATAATTCAAGAAAGAGTTTTTGCACCTGTTTTCGCAACGTTGCACACCGTTGTCGACGCTAGGTAATTCTGGCATTCGGCTTTCTCAGTCCGTCGGAGAATTGCGCAGCCTTGCAGTAAAAAATTTTCAGACCATAGAAAATGATCGCGAACTTTGCACGGTGGGCGGCGATCACCGTAACGAGATTAAGGGTAAGTTGACCACTAGCGCTGGGCCAGAGGAGCTTCAGAAGTTCATGTGGCGACCACCGCGCGTGAGAGGCCACGCCGCTCGATCATCTAGCCCGCAACCTCGAGCTCGAAGAACGGAGGATGCCTATCCTTCACCCACCACAGGCCGGCGCCTACGCTGACCAGGTGCTTGCTCAGGATGCCGCGATAGTACGAGCCATTGCGCACGAAGATGTCGGTGTCGGTGCGCGTCGTATCGCACGCTCGCGCAGATCCTGCGCGCGTGGTGACTTCGACGTAAACGAGGCCGCGTGACATAGCGCGATTTGGCACCGTGGTAGCGACCTTCGGGGTAGCTGTGGAGCACGCCCTGAAACACGATGGTCGTGTTGAGGTCGCCACCGATGTGGTGCAAGAGCTGCTTCTGCAAATCACCGGCTGACCTCGGTGCCAGTGTTGCAGCCTTGCGTGCTTTCGATCCAGTGGTTCAGAGGCCGAACGAGCGACGAGCTCGCTCTTCAGCCGTGTTGTTTACCGGCGAAGCGAACACGAAATCGGCGAGGTTCGCGCGCTCCTCTGAGGAGACGACGCGGGTCTGCGGCGAGTCGTAGAAGCGGTGGTAGTAGCCTCCGTCGAGGCGGCGGAACCGATCCATGGCTTTTGGCAGAAGGGCGCAAAGCAGCCAATCAGCTCTTAATTGTGGGGGCGTCCTTTGTACCGCAGCCCAAACTCGCCAGCGAACCGTTTCTCAAGTTGTGGGAACACGAAGTCTTCAAGCTCCTGCTGGCCAAAGGAAAAATCGCCGCCGATGGTGGAGAATATTCGCGTTGCAGCCTGCCTCATGTCGAGTGGAACCCAAAGAGCGAGAGGCTCCAGCACCGCTCAAGCGACTTCTGCGGTGGGAATGGATGATGCTTTTTATTCGCCAGGAGCGGGCTGACGTATTCATGATGCCACCAGACCTCGATGAAATGACGACGCCGAGTCGGCAAGAAAAAATCGAAATCTGCGGCGAAAAATGTTTGACAAGAAAATCACGACGCTTAGTGAACCTGTGTAGTGAGGTTATTCACACCTGTTTACACCCACCGCTTCTGACGATCAAAGGGGGTGATACTCCATGGCAGCTAAGAAAGGCTCGGCTAAGAAAAAAGCCTCCAAGAAAAAAGGGGCGAGGAAATCCAAGAGACACTAACTCTGGATCATGACGGAAGAACTCACCTGATTCGTTACTACGGATTTTACTCCAACAAGAGTCGAGCGCTGCGGGCATCGAGCAAGAGACGCGCAGCTAGAAGACGCGAATAGGCCCGCGCCGCTATACTTAACCCAAAAGTGTCGGGTGCGTGCCCCGCGGTCTTGGTTGCGGCGAGGTCGAGGTGGATGTCGTGGTTCTCAATCCGCGTGCGGCCACAGTTGACACTCTCATCACCGCCGGACTGCGCCCGCTGGATAAAGCCGACAAACCGCACTAGGGTTCCATCGCCGAGCGAAACATTGCCCCGCAGCGAATAGGGTCCATCAAATACGCGCCCTGGAGGGCGTATGAAAGCGATTGCTATTTGACTTCCCCCGGCCGCTGCCTTCTGGTCGATGATCTCCTGCAGCCTCCTCGCACGGATCGCGCGCGATTCGGGGTATCCCGCTGTACCGCTAACCCAAAAGCATTCCTTGTCCCGAAATAGCCGTCACGGCTGTAGCTTCGCGCGAGAATTGTCCCGATTAGCGCGTTCCAAAGTTCCAGCTCGCGGGTATAAGCACGGATGCCCGCGCAAAACCCCCGAGTCAGGTCCGAAGCTCCCAATCGTTTCTTTACCCCTCCCAACGTCGAGACAAAAAATTGATCAAAGTTGGAGCTTGGAAGCTCTGAATTGGGACAACTCTCTCGCGAAGCTACACATGTCTTCCTCGGCCTGCCGAAAAAAAATGCTGAGACAACTGCGCCCGCACCTCCGCGGCAAAGTGGGCCGCGATGGAAGCAACCTACCGTACCTCGACAATTTCACTCTGGAAGAACATCAAGTTGATAGTTTTTCAATCAGCTTCACCTAATCAATGAACCCTAAATCGCATTCCGAAACGCAGCGCGTCTTGATTTTGCGCTTGAGTTCGGCACAACGACGCAATGGCCAGCGAAATATCACCATCCGCACGCACAACCCTCTGAACCGCTCGCCGCAGACGCAAGGAGCGCAGGATTTCATGGACGATGCGGATCGGGATTTTCAAACCAGCCAGCAATCGCAGGCGAAAATCATGGCCGACTCTATGCGACTTTTGCAACTTGCGCAACAGGCGGCGACGTCAGCCGAAGCCTCTGCAAATCAAATCGCGAGCATGGCATCGGGTGGAGCTTCCCAAGCTCAGCTATTAGCGGCAACAAAGCAGCTTCAAGAAACACAGATGAGTTTCAATCTTCAGTATTTGCAGCTTCAAAATCAGATGCAAAACGAGAATCGTCAGTATACCGAGGTCTCGAACATCATGAAAACGAAGCACGACACCGTTAAAAACTCGATTTCAAACATTAAATAACGACGCCTCGGAGGATAGACGATGACCATACCTGGTTTCTGAAGTCGGCTCTAGACGGTCTGGAGTGGTTCACAAAGCACGGTTTCACTGAAATGGTTTTCGGGTTTGGTGTAATTGCCTTTGTCGCAAAGGTCGTGAGAAAGGCTTTTCCAATGAATTACGACCATCTTCACATCAGCGTTTCGCCTGGTGGAGCGGTATCAATTGCGGGAGCGGGTACCTGTGCAGCAATCGATGGTTTTTAGCTTGAGCAATGCCGGGCAAACCAACCTCTACGTTGCACGCGCTTTTTTTCGCTCGAAATTGCGCCGTTGGTGGTGGTTGTGGCTCAAACGTACTCCAACGAAGTTACGGGTTCAGCCGCTCTCCGCTAGGATCGCACACAAAGACGCATTTGAACTCAAATTTCAGGGCCAGCAGCCTTGTTCAGCAGTTATGAAGCGTATTTGCCGCTAGGAACTGCCGGGGCGCATATAACTTGGCTTGCTCTGGAACAGCGTGTGCAGCAGGTCGAAATAGAGAACCGCCGTTGCGGAGTTCTTTATATCGAGTACGCCACATCGGGCAAACAGGGTGTCCACGCTGTCAGGGTTTGAGTAACGACGACCTAAAAGTCTGCGGCACCCGGAGATCGAGTTGCACGCCGTCGAGCGCCACGGCTGACCGTACGTTTTTTTGCCATGCCGACCAAAACTTTCCGAAGGAAAGGGTAAAGGCCAAAAATGAGTTTATTAATTATTGCTTACCATCTCCTGCTACGAGCTACTGATAGTTTAAGGGGTTCGGTCGCCCGTTGGGAATCCACGGCTGACACACAGCCCCAAGTCCATCCGGCTTTAGGGAATCAGTGGAAATCAGAGAAGGCCGAAACCATGAAAGTTGAATAGAAAAGGAATTTTAAAAATGAAAACCTTTATTGTTTATGATTTGGATTCAAAAATGCCGGTTGCTGTTGGCGAACAAGTAAACGCGGAAACTGCGCGATATTGTGCAAGCGTGGCAACTGGAATTTTCCAGGCAAATCTTTTGGCAGAAGAAATTGATCTGGAAAACAAATTACCTACTGAACCGCAATGTTGGAACCTTTTGTGAAGGTATTCCTGGCAACGAAAATGAAGTGTGCAGTGGTCTCTGCACTCATTTCGATTGCGTTTGTATCGCAAGCATTCGCAGTTTTACGACCGCTTTTTCCAGCCAAACCCGCGCCGCCATTTAACGGTGAACTCATTATTATAGGAGACGATTCTGTGATGGGGTATGCAAGAAAACGCTTGCTAGATGACCGGGTCAGGCACTGTAGCGAGTAGGGTAGGATTGAAGGAACGCATTCGGGTCCTTCGCAAACCGCGACGACCAGGTCACACTCCGCCTGCCTACGGCGAAGCTCGTCGTGTTTGCCGTACCGCTCCAATCACCGGGCGGCAGCGGGGTCCGGTCACCGTGCGTCAAATGACCGCGCCGCCTGAGACGACCTCAGCCGGGCCGCCCCATGGCGCGTGCTCTTCCAGGCAACATTTTCCTGAACATCGGGGGCCAAATACCCCAATCAAGCCTTCACGGCTTGGATGCCTTCTGCGAGCGCCACGCAGTTTCCTCAGCCGCAGCAGTACCGAAGACCGAACGGTGGCCAAGCACATGCCGTGTCTGGCTGAAACGTCACTCGGAGTATTCGCAGTTACCTGCGCTTTACTCTTAAGCAGGTGCAATCGTCGAAATTTGTACTACCGGCGCAGTTGCAGCGCCAGTTGAAGAAACGTTTTGGATTGGTTTATTATCGGCTTGAACTTGTGCGGTTTGAGGGAATTTTTGTAATGCTTTAATTAAATCGGCAATGGTCTTATACATGATAATTACTAAACCATTTATCTGAGTGCTGCCGGGCGTATTTTGTGAAAGACTGACCGTTTTTTCCGCTCGTGTGAACCACAAAGTCACACCCAGCCCGGTTCACGCTCGCGCCGCTTTCTCCGGGAACTCGAAGCCGACTTTTCCGTCTTCCAATTTCAGATAGGCGGAGAACGGCCGGGCGCGTTTGGAGATGAAGCCGTCGAGGAGATCGGTCTTTCCGGGGTCGGAAGAATAGGGGGGCAAATCTAACATTTGACATTTCACGAGTCGATCCAGGCGAGAATTGTCATTAGAATCCTGACTCAAGAGCAGCGCTCTAACAATGCTGCAACTTAGGGCGGGATTACCCAGTAATCAGTTGGGTTTTTCGTCGCCCTGTATTTGAGCAGATGTCGTTTTGCTGCCGGGTAGCCGTCGTGGATCAACCAAAACAGGTCTTCCATGACGGGTCGCTCGAGGAAGAGACGATGCTTCCTGAGAAAGTCTTTTTTCGAAAATGAGACATCGACCAGATCAATTTTCCCGGGAAGCTGTTTCTCGTAATAGAGGAACGTCTGGATCTCGTCCAGATTTGTGTCTGCTGAAAACTGTTCCGGGAGACCGATTGAATCGACGTTGTATAGGAGTTTGCCCAACAAGAGCACGTTATCATCAGAGGCGACGTAAATCGTCAGCCTGTTGACCAACGCTTCCAGCTCGGATTTGAAGTTCCGATCAAATTCTTCTCGATCGACGTTGGGGGCGAGAAATACTACCTGGTCCAGTTTCAGATTCCCGGCCTCCGGATCGGCGTGCAACTGTTGGAGTGCGAGACAAACGAGCCGGCAACCGAGACTGTGCGCGATAACGACAATGTTTTTTGGTTTTACTTCGTTGTTTATGGTCTTCAGCAATTCGACGAGATGCTTTGTTGACGCAGGTAGCTGAAGCAGATCGTGCGTATAGCCAAGCACCGATTCGCTGCTGGCCCAATCGAACGTAATGACATTGGCATCGATATTTAAGTCCCGCGCAATCTGCGCGCAATAAGCTGTGCTGGCGGGAAATGAAAGCCGATAGCCGTGAATCCAAATCAGCAGGGGTTTTGTAGCCTCATCCTGAAGAAATTTGAGAAACGCCGGATACGGAAGTGATTCGACTTTCCTGATCGCGGTGGCGTCGAGCGGTGAGCCTGCCGGATAATGCTGGGGTACTTGGACCGTGATCAGTCCGTACGAGGGTTGGCCGGCGTATTCGCCAAGATAGCTGACGCTGCCATTGAGAGCAGGTCCGGCCTTTCTATCGGTAACGTAGCCGATTGTCTCGCTGAAGTTCCTTTTGACGACAAACGGCCGAATCTTGCCCTGTAACAGCGTTGTCAAAACTGCACCGAAATGCGCGGGAATCGGAAAATAAGACGCTGTAACTAATCCCAGGACGTAACAGAGGAGTACAAGAAGGAGGACATGGGCAGCTTTTTTTCGCACCATCTACGTCCTTTAATTCTCCGCGGCGCTCGTGTGAACCACAAAGTCACACGCAGCCCGGTTCACGCTCGCGCCGGTTTCTCCGGGAACTCGAAGCCGACTTTTCCGTCTTCCAATTTCAGATAGGCGGAGAACGGCCGGCCGCGTTTTGAAATGAAACCATCGAGGAGATCGGTCTTTCCCGTGGTAAGAAGCTTCTGGGCCTGCTCTTTTGAAATGTCGCGGCCGAGAATCGTTTTGCTTAACTTAAATTTGCACGGGCTTTTGGCCGACTGCGAGCGTTCACAAATATAACTGTTTTCGGTCTCAAAAATTCTGCCGCCGCACTTCGGGCATGTGCCGATGGATTCCTTTCCTGTGAAATCGATTTTCGGCGCAGCGGTCTTGGCCTTGCGTTCTCCTTTCGGCTTCGGCTCGCGCTTTTCGAATTCAAAACCAACGTCTTTTTTGTCGGTCACCACGAGAAATGCTTTGAACGGTCTGCCCTTGCGCGAAATAAAACGCTCGAGCAAATCGGTCCTGCCGGTGGTGAGCAGTTTCTTCATCTGCTCGCGGTCCATCGATCGTTGCAGGATGACTTTGCCCGATCGAAAGTCGCACGTTTTGTTTGGGCCGACTGAATTCTCGCAGACGTAGCTCATTCCGGATTCGAATACGCGTCCGCCGCACTTCGGACATTTGCCAAGCGACTCCTGTCCTGAAAAATCCACTGGTTTCGCAGCGCCGTTCTCCTGACCGTTTGGTCCGAAATCGAACTCTGCTTTGAACTCGTCGTTTAGTTTGAGCACCGCATCAAACCGTTTGCCTTTCCTGCTGCGAAAGCCGCCCAATGGCCCGACTTGTTTGTCGCGTACGAGCGTCTCGAACTCGTCACGGCTCAGCAACCGGCCGGCGATCGTTTTCCAAATCGTAAAGTCGCATTCCTCATTTGTACAGGTGAAGCTCTTGAATCGCTCGATGATGGGCGAGCGGCACTTGGGGCATTGGCCGAACGGTTCGCTGTCGGGCATGTGTTCGTCGGGATGAAAATGTTTGGCTTTGCCAACGATATCATTCGTGAGCTCGCGGATGTCGCGCATGAACGCGTCGCGCGTAAGCTTGCGATGCTCGATTTCGCGCAGGCGAAATTCCCATTCGCCTGTCAGCTCTGGGCTGGTTAGCTCGGGCACCGCGTTTTTCAAAAGAGTGATCGTCTGGATCGCCTTGGCTGTCGGCTGTAGCTCCTTCCCGTGGCGCACCAGATAATGCGCTGAGATTAATGTCTCGATGATGGTTGCGCGCGTCGCGGGCGTGCCGAGTCCTTTCTCCTTCATTGCATCGCGTAAGTCTTCGTCTTCAACAAGTTTCCCGGCGGCTTCCATCGCGCTCAGAATCGTCCCTTCGTTGTAGCGCGCCGGCGGCTTGGTCTGTTCCGTTTTAATTTCGATGTGCTCGGTCGCAACGCGCTCGCCCTGGTTCACGCTTGGCAAATTCTCTTCCGGTTTGTCACCGGCAGCTTCGCGCCCATAAACCTCCAGCCAGCCGGGCGCGACAAGAATCTTCCCTTCCGTTTTGAACGGCTCGCCCTCTACGCGCGTGATCCGAGTCGTGTTCTCGTATTGCGCAGGCGGAAAGAACACGGCCACAAAGCGTTTGGTCACCATGTCGAAGAGCGCGCGCTCCTGATTGTCCAAGGAGCGGGGAACGGCGCCGGTTGGAATAATGGCAAAGTGATCGCCAACTTTCGCGTTGTTGAAGATGCGCTTGTTTGGCTTGACCCAATTATTGTCGAGGACTTTTCGCGCGAATGGATTGTCGATCTTTCCCAATGTCGATCTTACTGTCGGAAGATAATCTTCCGGCAAAGCGCGCGAATCCGTGCGCGGATAGGTAATGGCCTTGTGCCTTTCGTAAAGCGCCTGCGCGATTTGCAGGGTGCGTTTCGCGGAGAACCCGAGCCGACTGTTCGCTTCGCGCTGCAATGCAGTGAGATCATAGAGTTGAGGAGCGACTTGCGTAGTCGGCTTCTTTTCTTCCAGCTCGACGATGCCCTGCTTACCGCTGCACTTGCGCTGAATGGCCTCGGCAATTTCGTGGTGCCACAATCGCGGCGCGGCGCGATGCTCGTCCCACAGCGAGCCGTTTTCAGAGTCAAGCCGTTGCTCGGCATTGGGCAGATTCAATTGAAGACGAGCCAGCAGTCTCTTCGTTCTCTCAATTTCGCTTTCTTCTTTCTTGAACCCTTCGTCGAACCAGCGTCCCGCATATTCGCCCACCGCCCCGCGGAACGTGCCGATGATCTCGTGCACCTCGCGTGGCTTAAACTCCTTAATTTTGTTCTCCCGGTCCACGATGATGGTCAGCGTTGGCGTCTGGACACGACCAAGTGAAGTCACGGAGCTGCCGCGGCCACCGCTGAGCCGCAATGTAAATGCGCGCGTTGCGTTGATCCCGACAAGCCAGTCCGCCTCGTTTCGGCTCCGGGCCGCGCTGGCCAGCGGTTGCATCTCAGCGTCGCTGCGCAATCGCGCGAACGCGTCGCGAATAGCCTCCGGCGTCATCGATTGGAGCCAGAGACGCTTGATCGGCTTTTTCGTGCGGGCGTATTGGATGATATACCGAAAGATAAGTTCGCCTTCCCGGCCAGCGTCGCATGCGTTGATGATCTCGGAAACGTTCTTGTCTTTGATAAGCTTGCGAAGAACATTGACCCGGCCGCCCATTTTTTCCGCGGGCTCAAGCTCAAATTCGAGCGGCATGATAGGCAGCTTCTTCATGTCCCATTTGTCCTGTTCTTTCATGGAAGCAGGGACCGCGAGCGTAAAGAGATGGCCGACGGCCCACGAGATCAGGTATTGCTCGTTCTCGTAGTCGTCCTTGCCTTTTTTGAAGCCGCCAAGTGCCTTGGCGATGTCGCTCGCGACCGAGGGCTTCTCGGTAATGATGAGGGACTTGGACATGGGGCAGGAATCGAACCCAGTTAGGGCGTCTTTGCAAGTCAGAGCCGTTTTAGCACGCGCGCCAGGGTTGCGCGATCGGACTACTCAGGTCCCTCGTAGGCCACGCCTAACTCCTGAGCAACGCCGTGCAGGGGGCGGTCGTGGGTCCAGAGCTTCGCGCCAGCCAACAGTACAGCGCCAAGCAAAAGCACGTCCACCCAGCTTAAACCGCGTCCCCACAATTTTCGCCGGTCGATCAATGCCAGCAGTTCCCCAAATGTGGCATCCGGCAATTCCGGCAAGAGCATCAAGCGTGTTAGAATCTCAGCTCGGCGTGCGAGTGTTCCGCAAGCAAGCTCGCCGATCACGGCCTGATGCACATAAATTTGCTTCGCTCCCAAGGCTTGACTGAATTCGTCGTCGGTCTCGTGCAGATGATCGATCCATACGGAGGAGTCCGCGAGCAGCCTCGATTTCATTTCCAAGGCTTTCGACGTGGCGCGGCCTTTGCATGAGGATCAGTTCCGCCCAGAGCAATCAACCGCTTCGCTACGTGATCTTGGATCAAAGCCCGTAGCCCCATGTGTAGCAGCTTCGTTTTCTCTTTTTCGCCCGTGTAGCGCTGCGCCTCAGCGAGCAAGTTATCGTCAATGTTAACCGTCGTTCTCATGCATATAATGATGCATGATTCGTATGCGCACGTCAAACGCTATCCCAACTTGACGAAATATTTTCCGGGCAATTGTTTGACCAGGCGCTTCAGCTCCAACTGCAACAATGTCGATGAGACGGCTGCGCTCGGCAATTCGCTCTTTGCGGTGATATCGTCAATGGACGTTTCAGTCGCATCAATCGCGTCATAGACCCGGCGCTCTTCGTCGGAAAGCGGCGGCAACGGGCGGGCGATGGCTTCCGGCGCTGGTTTGGTATCGGGAAGAAGGATCTGCAAATCATCCAGAATATCGCCGGCGTCCATCACAAGCTTGGCGCCTTGCTGGATCAGCCGATTCGATCCCATCGCGCTCGGGGCGTTGATGTGGCCGGGCACCGCGTACACCGATCGGCCTTGTTCCAATGCCTGCGCCGCGGTGATGAGCGCACCGCTGTTCAATCCTGCTTCAACTACTAGAATGCCGTGGCTCCACCCGGAGATGATTCGGTTGCGCATCGGAAAAGTTTGTCGATCAGGTTCAATTTCCATTGAAAATTCGGACACGACCGCGCCATTTCCGTTCTGGATTTTCTCGGCCAGCGCAGCGTTTTCCGGCGGATAGAGTTTGGCCAAACCAGCTCCGATCACTGCGATCGTGCGTCCTTTTGCCGCGAGCGCCCCTTGATGAGCGGCAGTGTCGATCCCGCGCGCCAAGCCGCTAATTACGGTCAATCCGGCGTAAGCAAGTTGATAGGACAGTTTCTTCGCCGACTCCGTGCCGTAATGCGTGGTGCGTCGCGCGCCGATGATCCCGATGGCGTGATGATCGCGCTCTTGCAGTTCGCCCCAAACGTAGAGCACGATCGGTGGCGCATGGATCTCGCGCAGTGACCGGGGATACGATGGCGACTCCTGCGTGATAACAGTCGCGCCAAAATCGCGGACGCGTCTGAGCTCCTCGGCAAGATCGACAGTCGCTTCCCAGTTTGCAATCTGGTCGGCAACCTCGTTACCGATTCCTTCCACCTTGCGAAGCTCGGTGCGCTTTGCCGCAAGGATTTGTTGCGGTTCCTTGAAAACCGCCAGCAATTTGCGCAGCCTCACCGGTCCAACGGTCGGCAGCATATTGAGCGCGATGCAGGCTTCAGTCGCGTTCATTTCAAGATTGTGGCATGGGCTTCCAGCCCATCTTCCATCGGCAGGATGCCGATGCCACGCCTAAAACGGGATCTCGTCTTCGTCCGGTGCAGCTGAACCCGATGGTTTCGGCGGTGCGCTGGTCTTGGCGCTACCCGGTTGTCGATCTTCGCCTGCGGCCTCGGCAGCACCAGCTCCACTGGGCCGACCACCCAGCAACTGCATGCTCTCGCCTACCACGCGCAGCTTCGTTCGCTTCTGCCCGGTCTGCTTGTCATCCCAAGTGTCCATTTGCAAACGGCCTTCGATGAAAACCGGCCTTCCTTTTTTCAGGTATTCACCGGCGATCTCCGCGAGACGCGCCCATAGAACGACATCCACATAGGTGACGTCCTCGCGTCTTTCTCCGCTGTCGGTGGTGTAAACGCGATTGACCGCAATGCCGAGGTCGCAGACGGCGCTGCCTTTGGGCGTGTAACGCACCTCGGGGTCGCGGGTGAGATTTCCGAGCAGAATGACTTTGTTAAAGCTGGCCATTCCCGCCTTATAGCGAAATTATTTGGCTTTTGCCAACTTTTTCCCCAGTTTCTCCTTCGTGTCGGGGAGACGCTGGTAATTCTGGCGATACACTTCCGGATCGAGCTTAAATTTCGCACGCAGCTTCGCAATCAATTCCGGATCGGCGTTGAAAATAAAATTAACGTAATAGCCGGAATCGAGTGGGCCGGCCACGTAGGAGAATTGGCGCTTATCCATTTTTTGCACCTGTTCAACCTGAGCCCCTTCTTTTTGAAACTCCGATTCCAATCGATCGATGATTTCCCTCAGGGTGTCCTCTTTGCCCTGAGCGTTCAGCACCAGCAGCGCTTCGTAACGGTGGTTCATATTTTTTCGGTTTGTTTATCCGGCATGCTTTCGGGGTTGAAAGTGTTCATCGCGGAAACGAGGCCGTTGTCAATCGTGCATTTCACCGCTTCCACTGCGCGATTGATTGTCGATCTAACCAGAGCTTTCTCCTCCTCAAAAAAGCGGCTTAACACGTAATCGACTGATCCTTCGCGCGGCGCCTCGCCGATGCCGATGCGCAAGCGCGGGATTTCCTCGGTTCCGAATTGCATGATAATCGATTCAAGGCCGTTGTGGCCGCCTGACCCGCCGCGTGCCCGCAATCGCACACGCCCCAGCGGCAGAGAAAAATCGTCGAGCGCGACCAGAATTTGCTGCGGCTCGATTTTGTAAAACTGCGCAACTGCGAAAACTGGATAGCCGCTGCGATTCATGAAGCTCAGCGGTTTGATGAGAAACACAGCCCCGCATTTCGTTGAGAGCGCGTCCCACTTTCCCGATCTTTCCCATGTCGATCCAAACTGCGCAGCGAACTGATCAATCACCATGAAGCCGATGTTGTGGCGCGTGGCCACGTATTCGGGGCCGGGATTTCCGAGACCCGCGACCAACCGAATTGGTTTTTCTTCCACTGTCACGCAATCGAAGATCCAAAATCGAAAAGGGATTACTTCTTCTGCTCCTTCTCTTTTGAAGGTTTTTCCTTCGCAGCCGCAGCGGGCGCAGTAGCAGCTTCGCCCTCTTCCTTTTTCTCGGTGATCACTTCCGGCCCCGCGGCCGCCGCTTCGGCCTCCGCGACTACTGGCTCTTCTTCAACTACGGGAGCGACCACGGAAAATGCAGTGAGATCGGCCTGCACCTTTGGCGTTACTCCGGAAGGAAATTGAATGTCGCGAACGTGAATGGAATCACCAATGTTCAGCTGCGAGACATCCACCGTGATCCGATCCGGCAAATCGCCGGGCAGACATTCAATTGCCAGCGCACGCAAGCTTTGCTCCAGCAATCCGCCAAAAGTTTTAACGCCAATAGCGATGCCCGTCGATTCGAGAGGAACTTCGGCCTGAATCATCTGGTCCATGGAGATGGCGTGAAAATCTACATGGCGAATGTCGCCGCCGATGGGCGAGTGCTGCACTTCCTGCACGAGCGCGGTGCGACTGGATCCTTCGCCGGCGATCTCCAGTTCAACCAAAACGTTTTCTCCGGAAGCCTGGCTCATCATGGCGTTGATATCGCGCGCGGCGACTTGCAGCGGCTGCGGTTTGTTGTTGCCGCCGTAGATAACCGCAGGAATCAGTCCGCGCGCTCTCAGTTTGTGCACAGCAGAGCGTCCCACGTTCGTTCGCGGTTCTGCTTTAAGCTTAACTTGTTTTGCCATTTTTTTCGTTCTCGATGTTGAACAGCGACGATACGGACTCGTCGTTGTGAATTCGTTTGATGCCTTCCCCGAGAAGCTCGGAGATGCAGAGCACCGTGATCTTAAATCCGTCCACGGTGCGCACCGGCGTGCTGTTGGTAGTTACTAATTCCGTGATTTGGGATTTTTGCAACCGCGGAATGGCCACGTCCACAAGCACTGCGTGCGCGACCCCCGCGTAGATGTCGCGCGCGCCATGCTTCTTCAAGATCGAGGCCGCGGAGGTGAGGGTGCCCGCCGTCTCAGTGAGATCATCCACCAGCAACACATCGGAACCTTCCACGTCGCCGATGAGATAGAGCGCTTCAGTCTCAGTGGCGCTTTTGCGTTCCTTCGCCACGATTGCCAGGTTCGCGCCGAGAGCTTCTGCGTAAGCTGAAGCCATTTTCAGCCCGCCGAGATCGGGAGAAACGACAGTTGTTTTGCCCGTCATTCTCTTGCGCAAATACTTGATCAATACGGGCAGCGAGTAGAGGTGATCCACCGGGATATCGAAAAAGCCCTGCACCTGTTGGGCATGCAGATCCATCGTGAGCACGCGATTCACGCCTGCGGCGTACAGCAAATTCGCGACGAGCTTCGCGGTGATCGGGACGCGCGGCTGGTCCTTGCGATCCTGACGCGCGTATCCGAAGAATGGAATGACGGCCGTAATCCGGTCCGCGCTGGCGCGCCGCGCCGCATCCACCATGATCAGCAATTCCATCAAATGTTCATTGGTCGGCGGAGAAGTCGGCTGAATGATGAAAACGTCGTGCCCCCGAATATTCTCCTCGATCCTCACGTAGGTTTCGCCATCTGGGAACGAGCTGATGGTCGCCCGCCCCAGCGGCACACCGACGTATTTGCAAATCCGTTCTGCCAAATCGCGATTGGCCGAACCGCTGAACACTTTTAATTCTGGCTGAAGCGCAAACATTGAGGAGCTGCTAAACTTACCTGTGCGGAGTCACCGTTGGCAATCCAAGAATGCTGGATCCGACGCCAAGTGCGCGTAAAGCAATCTGGAGAACTATCCTGCTATGCCATACGTGATTATTGGACTCTTTGAAAACAACGAGAGGTTTCGCGAGGACGTAACGGCAGATCGATTTGAGAGCATCGTCGATGTGTCTCGCGGTTTCCGCGGCTCCGCTCTGCGAACTCCGAAAGCTTTCGCGAGCTGATACCGACGCCCTACAATCGCCTCATTTGGTTGCTTGCTGCACCGCGCTCGGATCATCGAGCAAAATCCATTCGATCACCGAGACTGGCAGACTGCCATTCTTGATCAGGTCATCATGGAATTGGCCGAGCCGGAAATTTTCGCCTTGTCGATCCTTGTAGCGGCCGAGCAAATTCATGATCTGCCATTTGCCGATGATGTAGCTGATTTTTTGAGTTGGGCTTGAAGCTGCGCCCGCCGCTTCGCCCTCGGCTGCTTCGCGATCCAGCCCGCCGGCGTCCATGAAATATTTGACTGCTTGTTCGAAGCTCCACTTACCGGTGTGCAGATTCACATCTACCCCGATGCGGGCGGCGCGATAGCGCGACAAACGCAGGATTTGTCCCTGTGCCGGTGAGTTGTTCGGATAAAGGCCGGTTCGCATCAGCATCTCTTCGCCATACAAGGCCCAGCCTTCTATGAAAACGGTGTCCTCATGCTGACGCCGAATCTCGTCGCTTAAATGGCTCGCGATTGAGAGCTGGAGAAAATGTCCGGGAATTCCTTCGTGTCCAAGGATCGGTCTTGGGTCTTCAATTGCCGCGCGGATGTAAAAATTCTTCGATTCCGGATTGTAAGTCGGGATGAAAAAGAAGCCGGCTGGATCTTTGTCGTAAACGCCGGGAGGATTCATGAAACCGCCCGGGCTGGTAGGCTTGAACGCCTCCGGTAACTGCCGAATTTGAAACGGGCCGAGATAATCTGGCAAGGTCACAAGGCTGTGCTCTTTCAGGAAGCTGATCATTTCTGCCTCGCGGCTTTCGTACGCTTTTAGGAACGATTCCTGATCAGGCGGGATCTGCGCGGCCCGTTTCGGATCAGGATCAGCGAGTTTCGGATCGGGGAGAAGTGCCTCCAGCGCGCGGTAACGCGCCAGCTCAGTGCGTCCAATCATCTCCACTTCCCCGGCGTCGAGCGGCAGAAGCAAAACATGCTTGAGATAATAATTGTAGTTCGCTTCGCCCATCGGCGCGAAATCGACCATTTTCGGCAGACGCTTCTCCAGGTCGTCAGCGTAGCCATGCAAAGCGGCGAGCGCTGCATCGCGCGCCTTTAGCAATTCTTCATGCTCGGCAGGCGCAAGGCCCACGTCGAGCGCCATCAAGCTCTTGTTCAAAAGCGGATCGATCGAGCGCGCCGATTGGATCGCAAGCTGTGCATAAAGCTTTACCGGGTTCTGCAAATTACTCAGGCCCTGCTTCAAGAGCGCCGGCATTTGCTTGAGACGCGCTGTCGCAGCGAGTGCGCGTTTCCTTGGTATGTCGTATTCCTTTTTCAGCAGCGAAAACATTGCGTCTGTGCATTCGCGCACGTAAACCTGCGGGTTTGTCTGTTCGAATTTCAGGATGCGATTTTCGAAATCGACATTTTCCAATTGCGCGCGGAAAAGCATCCAATCGATGCGCGCGTCTTTTGGCCAGCCGTCGGTCTTCATCGCGCGCACCTTGTCTAACAGCGAACGCACGTGCTGTGCGCGCTCCACGATTTTTGCCGGCGAATAATCCGTCAGCCGATCGTCCCAAGTGTGCAGTCCGGCGTCGCTGCTCTGGACAGGATAATTTTCATTTCGCCACGCGTAATAATCGTCCGCCAATTTGCGTAGCGTCGCGTCCGCAGCCTGATTTTTAAATGTGTCTGCGTTTATGGTTGGCGTTGATTTCGTGATCAACGCCTTGTTGGAAATATTCGGGTTCCGCTGAGGAGGCGACTGTGCGCCGGCAATGGTTAGAGCAATTACAACCAATGCGGAAGCAAATACCGGCAAATTGAGCAGACGCACGAGGCCAAACTGTAATAGCTGCTGACAAAGCGCAAAGCGCAAAGAGATGGGTCACCGGTTCCAGGCAAAAATTCCGCCTCTCTTTCGACAAGGGGAGAGGATTGAGGTGAATGGATCGAAATTGCAGGCTTTCCGACAACAGAACCCTCACCCTATCCTGTCCCTTTGGGAAGGGAGAGGTGAGAAACCATGGACGAAAGCGGATCATTCCGAGCTTCAGTCACCCTCTCCCAGTTCGAGTAATTGCTGTTTCAGATGCCGCCGCGCTCCTTTCTTAATCGCGCGCCGCTCTGCCGCTATCGCTTCCTTCTCCGCCTGGCGTTCTCGCCGTGTTCGTGGTTCGGTGGACTGTGGCAAGTGCCTGATCTTTGGCCGTCGCGGGCCGACTTTTCGCTCCTTTGGTTTTGCGTACGGATCCACGGAGAAAGCTTAGCGCCTCTTATTCGCGACAAGAAAGATGGGAATCGCGGCAAGTTGAAGGACGACTGAAAACAAGGCGACAGCCAGAATTGATTTGTCGTAAAGCAATCCCATTACCGCACTTCCAAGGAACCATGCGATCCCGTATCCGGTATCAAACAGCCCAAATGCGGTGCTGCGTTTCTGCGGTGGAATGACGCACGTGAGCATCGCTTGAAACAAAGACCCCTGCGCGCTCATCCCGATTCCCCAAAAGATCATTCCAATCAATGCAAACGCGAATGAGCCCAGAAAAACAAAAGGCGCAGCCACGGCGGAAATAAGAAAGGCGAACAGGGAAATAGTTGGACCGAATCTGTCAAACAACCGGCCCAACGGGATCGAAGCGAGCGCGCTGCTCGCCATCGCGACTGCATAAAACACGGGAATCAAATTTGCCGGCACCGTGTGCGTTTTATGAAAATGAAAACCGATTAACGCGAAATCGGCGAAACCAGCGGCAATCAACGAGCCTGCGGCGAGGTAAATCCAGTAAGCGCGCGTCAGGTTTGTCGTCTCAAAGGTGTGTCCTGCGCCTTCCTCTAGTTCGTGGGGACGCGGATGCAGCAGTCGCGCTACAACTAAAATCGCGAGGCAAAGCAAAGCCGGAATGAGTAGCACAGCGAATCCGGTCCGGAACCCGCCGTTCAGATAAAGAATCAGCGCCATCAGTAACGGACCGATTGTCGCGCCCGCTTGATCGAGCGCTTCGTTTAGTCCGAAGACCCATCCGGCGCCAATCGATCTGCCGGCATACGAAAGCATTGCTTCCACGGTCGGTTTGCGAATGCCTCGACCGATGCGCTCCGACACTACGAAGCCAGAGGCGAGCGGCCATCTTCCCGCGAGTGCGAGCGCGGGAACGGCGAGCATGTTGATTGCATATCCCACAAACGCGAACGTCCAATGCCGATGCGACTTGTCCGCGAAATATCCCGAGACCGAGCGCAACCCATAGCCCATGAGTTCGCCGAAACCCGCCACAAACCCCACAATCACCGCGCTCGCCCCTAACGAGCCGAGGAACGGACCGACGATCGCCCGCGCGCCTTCGTAAGTGAAATCGGCGAAGAAGTTCGCGATGCCGATGATGAGAACAAACTGAAGCGCCGATCTACTTTTCATTAACCACTAATGGACACGAATTCACACGAATTGGGTCTTTAACCAGCAAACACGAAAGATTTCTTACGGATTCGTGTCTATTCGTGTTCATTGGTGGTTAGCAAATGAAAACTGTTGGAATCATCGGTGGCCTTGGGCCGGAGAGCACGATTGACTATTATCAAAGGATCATCGCGCTCTATCGCGAGCGCACTGGCGACGGGAGTTATCCGGAATTCATCATTAACAGCGTTAATCTGAAGAAGGGCCTGGATTTCATGGCCGTGAATGATCTGGCTCGCATGGCCGATTATTTGCTCGATGGGATCGCCAAACTTGCGCGGGCCGGTGCAGACTGCGGCCTGATCTCGGCAAACACGCCGCACATCGTGTTCGATGATGTCGCGTCCAAATCGCCGATTCCTTTAATCAGTATCGTGGAAGCGACGTGTGCTGCTGCCAAAGCGCGGCAGTTGAAACGGCTCGCTTTGTTGGGCACGCGCTACACGATGCAGGCAACTTTTTATTCAAAAGTTTTCTCGCGCGAAGACATCGAGCTTCTCGTGCCGAACGCGAACGATCAGGATTACATTCACGACAAATACATGAACGAGCTGGTTCCCGGGAGATTTCTGCCCGAAACCCGCGCCGGATTGCTTGCCATTGTCGATCGGATGAAAGCAGAGAGCGGCATCGACGGCGCGATTCTCGCCGGAACGGAACTACCGCTGATCTTACGCGATCCAGAACACAACGGAATTCCGTTTCTCGACACGACAAAAATTCACTGTGAAGCGGCGGTGGCCGAAATGCTGTCGTGACAAGTTCGTTTCAAAAACAGCTCACCAGTCACTGGTCACTCGTCACTGAAAAAGAATGGGCGGTGAGGGTTTCGAACCCCCGACCCTCTCGGTGTAAACGAGATGCTCTACCACTGAGCTAACCGCCCGCCTTCGCCAACCAGCCTTCGCGCAAGGCTACGGCGAGTCAAGAGCCTCCGGCGTGGCAAGCCCTCCTTTAAGCAGAGTGATAACTGATGAGTGAACGATGATCAGTCAAGCAAAGCATTTCCCTTCTGGAATGCGCACGCATCGGCTGGTTAGGCCGATTAATTGGTAAGTCATTGTCACTTGTGATGCGATACGAATCTCATCAGAAAGTGCAGCGTCTCAAGCGAAGCGAAATGGGAAATGGCTGTCGCCACGCCGTTGGCTGCTAGTTGTTCGCGTTATCTAGACTGGCAAAAAAGGAAGCGAAGACTTCGATGCCGTCCCAAAGATTCTGGAGGCGCACGTTTTCGTTCGCGGCGTGTTGATTGTCGTCGTGGTTGGCGATGGGGAAGGCGATCACGGGCGCGTTGTCGCCTTGCTGAAAGAGATCCATCGGCAGGCTTCCGCCCGCAGTTGGTAAGCAGACTGGTTCGTGACCAGCGGCGGCCATGATGGCAGCGAGCTCGCGGGAAAACGGAAGGTCGAGCGGCGTGCGCGAAGCGGGATAACCGGAGCCCCATTCAAGTTTCACGATCTTGGCGTTCGCGAGTCGCGCCGCTGCGTCGGGCGTCTGCCGCACGATGGAGAATCCTTGCGCGGCGATGTGTCGCTCGACGAGGGGCTTGATCGATTCCGGCGTTTCGTTAGGCACAAGACGAAAATCAATCGAGGCGCGGGCTTCCGTCGGGATCGTGTTGGACGCTTGCACCCCGACATGTCCGGCTTCAATGCCACGCAAGTTCAAGCTCGGCAGCATGAGCAATTCATTGAGCGATTTTCCGTTTCCTTCGGTAGCGCCAATCTGAAATTCGCGGCGAAGATCGCCCTCCACGTTCGGGATTCTTGCCAGTGCTTCCTTTTCGATCGCCGTCGGCTTGCGGACGTCGTCGTAAAATCCTTTGATCAAGATGTGTCCGCTCTCGTCCCGCATCGAATCGATAAGATGGGTGAGGCGAACGATCGGATTCGGCACCCAGTTGCCGTAGTGGCCATCGTGCAACCCTTTGATTGGACCATAAACGGTCAGCTCGAGGTCGACGGTACCGCGCGCTCCGAAGACCAACTCCATCCTGCGGCTTTGGTGTACGGGTCCATCGCAAAAGACCCATGCATCGGGATGCGATATTTCCGGAAATTTCTTTAGATAATCGGCGAGATGCGGCGAACCCGCTTCTTCTTCGCCTTCAAAAAAGAAGCGCAGATTTACCGCCGGCTTCACTGCCAGACTGCGGAGAGCATCGAGCGCTGCGAGCATGGCGATGATCGGAGCCTTGTCATCGCCGGCCGAGCGGGCGAAAAAGCGCCATTCCGGATCGATGGTTTTCGCGTTGCGCCAATCGACATCGCTGCCTCCGTTGTCACGCATGACCGGCTTCCATGGTTCGCTTTTCCACTGGGAGACATCGACCGGCTGTCCATCGTAGTGGGCGTAGAATGCAATTGTCCGTTTCGCATTTGGCAGTGCGAGATCCGCGACTACGACAGGCGGCGCGCCTTCGATTGTAAGGAGTTTGGCGATGAGGCCTCGCTTCTCACACATCGTGCGGATCGCCTCGGCGTTGCGTCGGATGTTCGGCGTGTCGTTCGCCAGATTCGGGATCGAAAGGAGCTCAGCGAATTCCCCCAGGATTTCACGTTCGTGGTTTGCTCGCCAGGCCCGCGAATTTTTCGCCACCGTTGCGGGATCCGCGCTCAGCGGAGTGTTGAGCATGACGAGGAACACGGCTAGGGCGAATCTCGTCCTGGAATGTTGCCCAATACACATGAAGCCTAACGAGAAAGAGATAAGCCACGGCAGGTGTCGTGGCGAGCTCGCTGAACGTAGCTTGAAGTGGAGCCAGCCTCATCGCAAATAAACTTTCGCGTCGGCTCAGCGGTTGGCTCCAGCGTCTGGTCATGCTCAGTTGTGGTGACATGTTCGGAAGCCGAATAGCTGCGACTGAATCAGGTAAATGAACAACTTCCAGATGCCGCTGTCCGCGCGGAACTAGCGGAACACAAAATCGTGCCGATGCTCAACGCGACCGACTTGCATCCCAGTGTTCTAGGAGGGCATCGTATAGACCAGACCGGTACGAGCATGGGAGGAACCGAGTGCACTCCAGCTGTCGATAGCGTCGACGTAGATGGCAGTGCTCATAACGGTCAACCGCTGCTCAAACGCATCTGCGCCGGAAGTAGCGAATGCCGTGTCGAACGTCGCTCTCCGTCGTAGCGACTCGCCAGGAGCTATCCAGCTCGCTAGCGCCTCTGCACTGCGTCGAACTGACAGGTCAGCTGCGAAGCACACGACGACAGTGCCGTAACAGCAAGGCGAATATGAGCATCAAGTGGCCCAGGACTGCCATAGGCCTAACGAGAAATGGATGGAATTTTTCCGTAATATTTTACGGAATTATTCCGTCTAATCCGGCTGCTTGCCTGGGGAGCGCCCGATAAAAGCGGAAACATTTGAAATCGGTTTTAGCGGGAAAAGCGACACATTGCGAGTCAAAACTTTTACGGCTCTTTGAAATCGCCCTTGTGCTCGTGCGTTTGGATCACGTTGTCAGCGTCATCGTAAACGCAAATCACTGCATCGTGTGAACGGCTGCGATGCTCCGCGTATCCGATAGCGTTCGTGCATTTCCCTTATGGAATGCGCACGATCCGGATGGTGGACGGACACCGCGATGACGGAAAGCGTTTCGTTGTGCACGCGGATGAAAAGCTGACTGCGTTTGTAGAGCTTGAATCGGCGATTCGAGCCCGCGGCCTATTAGACTTGGCATGAATCCTGAGTACATAGGGACGATGCATATCCAATCTCGGTCCATTCTAACTATCGCCGCACTTGCCTTTTCGCTTGCCATCGGGGTCCGAAATGATGTCAACGCCGACGAGCTAAAAGAAGCCAAGGTGACTCAAGTCATCCAGGACGTTCGAGTGCTCCCATCAAACGCCTCATCGCGTCCGGCTGCAGTGAACGAAGATGTTCGCCAGGGCACCGCCGTGCAGACGGGTGCCCAGTCCCGGAGTGAGCTGACATTTAAGGATCAAACGATCACGCGCCTTGGCGAGAAAAGTACTTTCAGTGTGGGGGAAAGCCCGCGAAGCATTGATATTGGCAGCGGCCAATTCTTGCTGTACGTGCCCAAAAAAGCGGGTGGGGCGAAAGTTAAGACCGGGCCCGTCACGGCGGCGATCACGGGGTAATAAATTTCCGCTGATCCCAGCTTGTCCGTGATTCCAAAATACGTTCATCGCGCATTTAGGTGCGCGTGAAGTATTGGAAAATAATCACTGACAATCTCAGCAAAGCCGGTTGGAGGTTGGGCTGGGTCTTCGCTTGGGATTGCGATGGGCGAACGATTGTCGTAGGAACCCAGAGTGCATCGCAATCCAGCGCACAGATAGTCGGTTGCGCTACGTCGACAATTTCGCAGTGTCACACATCTACGCGCACAGCAACGGGAACCTGCCGAAGATTCCAACGTCCAACACGCAAATTCGAGTGGATTCCCTGGTAACATTCAGTGGCGAGTTGCCTCAATCGCGTCGAGCGTTTCGCGTGCTGCCGGTTCGTTGGGCACCATCTGCAAAGTCGCCCGCAGATGGGGTATCGCTTCGTCGTAGCGGCCAAGTTGGGCCAGCAGCATGCCAAGATTTCGATGGATCGCGGGCTGCTGCGAGTCGAGCTCGAGCGCTTCCTCATATTGGTGGACCGCTTCGTCATAACGGCGCATCGCTTCCTCTGGGATTGTGGGAGCTGATTCGCTCAAATGGTTTGCGGTGATCGCCAACGCGTTTGCCAGATTGGCCCGGATTTTTGCGACTCCAGCGCTCCTGGCGGTGGCCGGCTTCGCCTCTTTCAACTGCAGCGCCTTGCGATACTCGGCGATTCCTTCTTCAAATCGCTCCAGCCGACAATAAGCCAGGCCAAGCTGGTTATGGATATCGGCCAGTTCCGGCTTCAACTCCGCCGCGCGACCGGCATGATAAGCGGCCTCAGCGTATCTTTCCTGCTTGAAGCGACGTTGCGCCATCATGATGTGCGCCTGCCACGCGTCAGGGTTTTTGGAGAGATTGTCCGGCCAAAGCGTCTCTTCGTTGCGGTAAACTTCCACCCGGCTGAAAGCGTACGTGCCCATTGCGCCAACCAGCAACGTGACAATGGTCGCGGTGGCAATTTTAGCCGCGCGTTGTCGCTGGTTCCACGCGTATGCGACGCCAGCGCAAAAAAGCGCGAGCAAAGGAACGTCTGCAAAATACTGGAGATGGTCGGCGACGAGCGTGCCGCTGCGCACGTAAGCCATTCGAACTAATCCCAGCACTGGGAGAAGCGCGACAACGAAACAGGCAACCGCAAAAAAAGCGCCGCGTGTCCCACGATTCCGCCAATGCCAGAGGCCAGCCAAAACACCGATAAGGGCGATCAAAGGCAGCCATTCCAAAACGCGGGGAGAATCGAATCGCCAGTTTGGGTAGATAGCCATCAATCGGACAGGCGCGAAGAGATGGCCAGTGTACCACCATATCGCCATAGCGGCGTTTGCGAAGCGGCGCGGGAGCGAACCGATAACAATCTCTTCTTCGCCGATGCCGCGGCTTTGAAACCACATCGTGACCAGGCCCAAAACAATGGCGACCAAGAAAAATGGCACGGTTCGGACGTTTGGAGTTCCGCGTTTACGCGGTCCAAGGCCACGCGTGGCGGATTGACCGCCTGAAGGCGGGACTCCCAACTTAATATCGCGACCGAGGTTGGCGTTTGTCGCGTTTCCGGAACGCTCCTTGTCCCGCCACCAGGCGCATAACAGCAGGACGAAAGGCAAAAACACGACTTGCGTTTTTGAGAGCAACGCTAAAGCGAAGAAAACGAGAGACGCAGCATACGCGGTCGCGGAGTTACGCAGCCGTTTGTCGTCGAGCTTAAGGAAACAGAGGACCGACAACAGGGCGAAGAACATCGCGAGCAGATTTTTCAATTCGGAAATCCACGCCACTGATGCCACATGAACCGGGTGGATTCCGAATATGAGGCCAGCCAGCCATGCGCCGGGAATGTTCAGGCGCGTTAATAACCGCCAGACGAGCAACGCGTTTGCAATTTGCAGGAGAATATTAACGGCGTGATAGCCGGTTGCGTTCACGCCGAAAAGGTAATGCTCGATCCAGAATACGGTGTTCGTGAGCGGGAAGTAATCTGCCGTCCTGCCACCCGACCAGATTTCCACGAGACCCGAAAAGTTTTGCAGCAACGGGTTGCCGGTGATCAGGAGAAAATCGTCCCACACAAAATCTCCCCGAAGCGCCGGGAGGTAAACCACAACAACGGCGATGACGATTGCGGCAGTGAGCGCCGTCTGCCGCCAGAGCGTAAATTTCGCGGGCGCGACCCGTGCTTGCCGTTCCGATCGTGATTTCATGATCGATAAAACCAAGTAACCACGAATCAGCCCTAGCGAAACTGCTGGAAACAGCCGCTCCTACAACGCGCCGAATTTGGCGCGGCCGCAGCCTTTCGGCTTACACCTGTGCCAGGATCGTAACCCAGTAGCGAAGCTGGTAGATACTTACGTTGTTGATTCCGCCACTCGCAGAAAGAAATAGCTCAACACGAACTTCGACCCTGCCGGATTCATCGTCCCAGTCAGCTTCGACAGAATTGATCTGGACTTGGAAGCTTCCTGGTGCCGTCTGCACGTTGACAAACTGAGAAGAAACGGAAGCTGCGCCAATTGCCCGATAAAATTGCTGACGTGTAAAGGCCGGTCCCACCAGGAAAGTAAACGTCTGGACCTGCTGCTGCCCACCGCTCGTAGCGATATTCACGTTAGCTGCTCCAGTAACGGTAAACAGCCGGTTCGCTTCATCGGGTCCGGCTACGACTGCTTCCAAGACTTGTTCTCCAGTGGTATTGGCTGCGGGCATTGTGTGGGCTCCTTGTGGTTTCGCTCAAGTGTGAGGTATTACAAAAACGCTGTCAATGCGTTCCGCGACGGTTCATTATCACCAAGCGAATCGCGCCGAATTTTACGGATTGCTCAATCCTGAGCGATGACGCATGAATGTGGTTTCAACTTCTCCGCAATGAAAGAGCATTACTTCGATGACTTGAAGGTGGGTGATCGGTTCAAATCCGAGCCGCTAAACGTGACGGAGAAACAGCTCATCGAGTTCGCCTACAAGTTTGATCCGCAGATGTTTCATCTCAGCCGCAAAAAAGCTGAGCGAACAATTTTCAAAGGTTTGATTGCCAGCGGCTGGCACACCGCCGCGGTGACCATGCGGTTGTTTGTACAAACTTTGAATTTCGTCGAAGGCGCAATCGGCCTGGGCGTGGACGAACTGCGCTGGCCTCATGAAGTGCGACCGGGCGACGTGCTCACGGTAGAGACGGAGATTGTCGATCTGCGCCCGTCGCGCTCGAGGCCCGGCTTCGGGATTATTCGCCTGCGCAACATAACAACCAACCAGCGCGGCGAAATTGTCCAGACGATGCTTGCCAGCGCGATGGTACCAAGGCGGTAACGGTTTGGAGTTCCGCCTTCAGGCGGCTCGGAATCATCTCAACCCATGTGCGCTGCGCGGTATCTCTGGCGTCAGCTCAACCAGAAGCAGCGTGAAGAATTACTCGCGTGGCGTAAGGCACGGGATTATCCGTGGCATTCACCGCCGCACCGGCCCAACTTCGGACATCTGCGATTTCTTATTTCGGCAGCTTGTTATGAACATCGTCATTACATCGGCCACAGCCCACAGCGCATGGACAATTTTACACGCGACTTGCTGGCGGTATTCGGAGCTCATTCGAATCAGACCTTCGCGTGGTGCGTGTTACCGAACCATTACCACGCGCTCGTGGAGGCACCCAACATTAAAGGTCTGCTGCATGAACTGGGATTGCTTCATGGTCGAAGTTCACACGCTTGGAATCGCCAGGAGGGAAGTCGCGGCCGCAAGGTTTTCTTTCGCGTTGTCGAGCGCGCGATGCGTTCGGAGCGGCATTACTGGGCGACATTGAATTATGTCCATCACAATCCGGTGAAGCACGGATACGCGGCATTCTGGACGGATTGGCCATGGAGCAGCGCAGCGGACTACTTAGTGCAAACAGGATCGGACGAGGCGAAGCGTATCTGGCGAGAGTATCCGATCCGCGACTACGGCAAAGGTTGGGACGAGGCAGAAGGGTAACTAAGAGGTTTGGGGTTCCGAATTGACGCGCCGCGTGGTGTGGGAGCCGCTGTGACACCGCCTGAAGGCGGAACTCCAAACATATCGCCTCTGTCCGCGCCCAAACTTTCGCTCTTTCATTCTTATCGAGATTCGATCGTCAGCTTAACCGCTTCCTTAAAATCGTCGGGCAACTGAGCCTCGAAACGTTTCCATTCGCCGGTGCGCGGATGTTGGAAGCAGAGCTTCCACGCGTGCAACATTTGACGCGGAAAATTTTTCGCAAAGCGCGGCGCATAAATCTTATCGCCGAGAATTGCGTGGCCTAGGTGATGAAGGTGCACGCGAATTTGATGAGTGCGTCCGCTGTGCAGCCGGCATTCAATTAAACTTGCCTCATCGCTCGAACGAATGACGCGATACTCGGTCTTGGCTGTCCGTCCACGGAGGGAAGTCACCCGCATTCGTTGCCGGTGCACCGGGTGTCGTCCGATTTTTTCTTCGATTACGCCAGCCGCCTTGCGCAGCTTTCCGGCGACGAGCGCGAGATAAATCTTTTCCACTGTGCGCGCGGCGAACTGTTTGGATAATTCGCGATGCGCGATGTCATTTTTGGCCACCACCAGACAGCCGCTTGTTTCCTTGTCGAGACGGTGAACAATGCCGGGCCGCTCCTTTCCGCCGATCCCGGACAGCGTCGTGCAGTGGCTGAGCAACGCGTTGACCAAAGTGTGTTCGCGCTGACCTGCGCCCGGGTGAACGGTAAGGCCGGCCGGTTTATTGATAACGATGAGATCGTCGTCTTCGAAGAGTATCTCGAGTGGAATCGGCTCTGGCCGCACATCGATCTTCTCCAGCGGCGGCTCCCTCAGATCAATTTTGTCACCGCGCCGGACAATGTGCCGCGGTCGGGTGGTTTGCTCGTTGAGCCGGACGAACCCGCTGCGGATCAACTGCTGAAGACGCGACCGGGAATATTCCGGAAATCGCTTTGTCAAAAACTGATCAAGGCGCAGCTTCGCGTCGTTTTCAGTTACGACAAACTTGGTCGGCTTAGAATCTTTCAATGTTTCCGAAGTAGATCAGAGCAAGAGCATGAGCAAGAGTAAGAGCCAGAATAGGAAGCAGAGCGGGGATGAACAAATCTCGCGCCTGAGAGTCAGATTTAGACGAACCGTTGCCAGGGAGCCTCTTTCGCACGATCTTTTCTGCACATGGCACAAGACCCGTCACCACCACCGTTTCCTTCACCGGAAGAGCTGAAGGCCAAGATCACGGACTTCATGAAACAGAACTTCGGCGATCGGGTCTCAGTGGCTACTTTTGCCGAGCCGGAGCCGGCGACAGCGGAAGAGGATGAAAAGCCTGACAAAGTCGACCGTAATGAATTCGAGTTCAATCTCCTGCCTCGCGACATTAAAGCGCATCTTGATCGCTTCGTGATAAAGCAAGATGAAGCGAAGAAGGTCCTGGCGATTGCGGTTTGCGACCATTACAACCACGCCAATTACCTGCGCCGGCTTGAGAAAGAAGACGCCCGGCGCGCGCAGGAGATCGAATACATCAAGCAAAATGTGATCTTGGTCGGGCCGACCGGGGTCGGCAAAACGTATCTGATCAAACACATCGCCGATCTGATCAAAGTGCCGTTTGTAAAGGCGGACGCGACGAAGTTCAGCGAGACCGGTTACGTCGGCGGTGACGTGGAAGATTTGGTGCGCGAGCTGGTCCACAAAGCCGACGGCGACGTAAACCTCGCGCAATTCGGAATCATTTATATCGATGAGATCGACAAGATCGCTGCAGCCGGGAATTTGATCGGTCGCGACGTGAGCGGCCGTGGCGTGCAGACCACGCTGCTGAAATTGATGGAGGAAACAGAAGTGCCCGTGCGCAGCATGAACGATCTTCAGGCGCAATTACAGGCTGCGTTCGAGTTTCAACGGCGTGGCAAGGCAAAACGCGAAACGATCAATACCCGCCACATTCTGTTCGTCGTGAGCGGCGCGTTTGAAAAGTTGAAGGAGCAAGTGGCGCGGCGCCTCCGGCAGGGACAGATAGGATTTCGGGCCGAGCCGGTTCAGGTGATGGACAACCAGCTCTTCCAGCACGTGACGACGCAGGATTTCATCGAGTACGGGTTCGAGCCGGAATTCATCGGCCGATTGCCAGTGCGAGTGGTTTGTGAGGACCTCGACGCCCCTGATCTTTTCAACATCATGAAATATTCCGAAGGCAGTTTGCTCCGGCAATACGAGCGCGCGTTTCGCGCTTATGGGATCGAGATCAGTTTCGAGGACGAAGCGCTGCGACTGCTGGCCGAGGCGGCCGCAA
Organism: uncultured Verrucomicrobiae bacterium; assembly: GCA_963725505.1. Lineage (GTDB taxonomy): Bacteria > Verrucomicrobiota > Verrucomicrobiia > Chthoniobacterales > UBA10450 > Udaeobacter. The sequence goes on from CAVRYN010000005.1 coordinate 643,630, forward strand.
AGGAAAAAACCGGCGCGCGGGGATTACTGACAGTATTCGAAAAATTATTTCGCGATTACAAGTACTATCTGGCTGGGTCGGGCCTGAGCCAATTGCGTGTGACCGCCGCGCTGGTGCGCGAGCCGCAGCGCGTGCTTGATCGCTTAAGGGTTGAGGGACACAAGCTGGAAGCGCAAATGCTCGAAGCCGGTGCCCGTCAGTTCGCTGAGAAATTCAGCAATGAGCACGGATTGGAAATTGTTTTTGATGACGCGGCAATTCGGCGGCTGGTCGAGCGCGCGCAGACGGAGCGGATGACCATGAGCGATCTGTGCGCTCATTTATTCAAAGATTATCAATTCGGCTTGAGCCTCATCAAAAAGAATACGGGCCGAACCAAGTTTATTCTTAATGCCGAGGCAATTGACGCTCCAGACCAGTTCCTGAGCGAACTCGTGGTGCAATCCTATTACCCGGCTGCAATCGCGCAAAAAGCCTGATTGTTGATGAAGCGATTGCTGATCACAACGCTCATAATCGGAGTCGCCGTGGCTCTTGGCGTCGGCGCGCTGCACGCCAGCAAGACCATGGCAGGTTTTGAGGCGGTCGCTGCTCAGCTTGTCTCCGACTACGCCGGGGCGACGCGAATCGTCAGTGAAAAATGGCAATACGTCTTTGTCCTGCTGATTGCCCTGGGTGTCTCCTGGCTCAGTCTGAGCAGCGTTCCACGATGGCGAAGCCGTCTGCTAGTTGGTTTGTTTTTGGTAGAGCTATTTGCCCTTTCTTGGGTCTGCTCGCTTTACCGGGTATTCTTCCAGCCGATTCCCTCCGTTCTTGCGCTGGTATTCGCACTGGCCATTGCCGAAGGCTGGTCGGCCTTTTTGCGGAGGGATCGCTCGCATCTGGTGCGAACGTTCTTTGCCGATCGCCTTTCGGAAAAGAAATTTCGTGGTCTTAGTGACGGTACAACTCCATTCGATGCTGAGCCAAAAGCGTACGACGTAAGCGTTGTGGTGTGCGACCTCGGCAACAAATTCGCCACGGGACGAATCCGCGGCGGCGGACTTGCATTCGCGGAAGATTCTGAGCCGGCCGCCTTCGCTGAAGCCACGTCAAAATTCATTCGCGAGACCGCTGAACACCTCACCAAAGAAGGCGCTTTTCTGCACGCCGCTGACGGGGAAGGCGTGGTCGCTTTCTTTGGATTTCCAGTGCCGAACCCTGAGCATGCGCAGACAGCAGTCCGCGTTGTTCTCGATATGATAAAGAATTCTCGCGAGCGCCGGGAACGCAACGAAGAAATTTCTCGCAATTGGAATATCCGCGGCGGGATTAGCTCCGGCGTAATAATTGCCGGCGCGTTGAAGGACAGCCCGCGCCCTTTGCTTCTGACAAGCGGCGAACCAATTGAACTGGCCCGCAGATTCTGCGCTCTGAACGATCTCTACGGATCAAACGCGCTGATGGACACGCCCACCTTTGACCGAGTGAATGAGGCTGTCGTCGCACGCCCGATTGATTTTGTGAGCGGACTGAATTCGCATGATCGGCTTGAAGTTTACGAGCCGCTTTGGCTTGCCGCAGAAGCCACGCCGGAACACATCGCACGCCGGGATTCTTTCTGGAGCGCTGTGGTTCTTTTTCGAGAGAAGCGCTGGGCGGAAGCGTACAACGAGTTTCAGAAGGCGCGTGGCTCCGAGACGGAAGACGATCGACCACTGGATTTTTATTTGCGCAGGCTGGAGCCGCTTGTTCTTCAGTTGACGGAATTGCCCTTGGAATGATCGACCGAAGGAGAGGTTCGCCGTGGCGAATCTGAGTGTGTTTTGAGAAGAACGGAATATCCAGCGGCGATCCGGAATTTGATCGCCCAACTGCGGCAAATGCCGGGAGTTGGCCCTCGCTCAGCGGAGAGGATTGCGCTCTGGATGGTGCGGGCGCGCAACGATCAGCCGGAGCAAATTGCGCGCGCTGTCACAGACACGCGCCACTCAATTCGAGCCTGCAATCTTTGCGGATTTTTTGCTGCTGGCGAGATCTGCGAAATATGCGGTGATTCCTCGCGCGCGACGGAGTTGCTCTGCGTCGTAGAACAGCCGACGGACATTCTGCCTCTGGAAAAGACCGGTGTCTTTCGCGGCCGATATCATTCTCTCGGTGGCAAGATTTCGCCGCTGGATCACGTCGGACCCGACGATTTGCGCATTAAGGAACTACTTCAGCGCGTCGATCGAGAAAAGATTACTGAAATTATTTTCGCGCTGCCTGCCGATGTGGAAGGCGAATCCACCACAAATTACATTGTCGATCTTTTGAAGGACAAACCGATCGCGCTTACGCGCATTGCCCGTGGAATTCCAGCAGGCGGCGGCCTCGAATCGGCCGATGAATTGACGCTTTCCGCCGCGCTCTCAGGCCGCACGAAGCTGTAGCGCGTGGTCATCCCGAGTCGCGAAGACGGCGAGGGACCTTACAGTCTGCGGACACAGTTACGCAAACGTTCGTGTCGCCTGCGCTGCGGATGTGAGGTCCCTCACTCCGTTCGGGATGACACAGTTTGCAGCAACATAGAGCGCCGCTACAGAACGGTTTTGGCTTTTGTAACTTTTTTAACGTTGTAACTTTGTTCGATGTCCTGCGCAAAGATTGATCCGGCCTTGCATCACGCTCATAAGCCGCCTTGGATCAAAGTGCGGCTGCCGTCGAATCCCGTTTTCTTTTCAACCAAGGCGCTCATTTCCGATTTGCGGTTGCACACGGTCTGCGAAAGCGCGCAATGCCCGAACCGCTGGGAATGCTGGAGCCAGGGCACGGCCACCTTTATGATTGCGGGTGATCGTTGCACGCGGGCGTGCGGATTTTGCGCCGTGACAACAGCGAAACCATTCGCGCTGGAACAAGACGAACCGCAGCGCGTAGCCGAGGCGGTGTGCCGAATGAAATTAAAGCATGTCGTGATCACGGCGGTCGCGCGGGACGATCTCAAGGACGGCGGCGCGGATCATTTTGCCCGCACGATCACAGCGATCCGCGAAATGGATCCTTCGATCATCGTCGAAGTGCTCGTTCCGGATTTTCACGCGCAGGATCGGTGCATCCAAATCGTGCTCGACGCCGGTCCAGACATTTACAATCACAACATGGAAACGGTCGAACGCCTGACACCGCTGGTGCGCTCCCGCGCAAAGTATCGGACCTCGCTGCGAGTTTTGCGCCGGGCGAAGGAACTAGCACCCGCTGTTGTGACCAAGAGCGGGGTGATGCTCGGTCTCGGCGAAAAAGAGACGGAACTTTTTCAGACGATGGACGATTTGCGCGAAGTTGGCTGCGAAGTCCTGACCATGGGCCAGTATTTGCGCCCGAGTGCGAAACACTTGCCGGTTGTTGAATACATCACGCCGGACCAGTTTGATTACTACGGCAACATCGCGCGTAGAAAAGGGTTTCTTTACGTCGCTTCCGGTCCGCTGGTTCGCAGCTCGTACCACGCGGCTGATTTTCACCCGGTGGTGCGCCGATAGCGGACGGGACGTGAGCCCACTACACGAGCGGTTGTATTTATTGTCATTCCGAGCGAAGTCGAGAATGGAGCGGCTGGGGATGCCGCGACATAGACGGGAAGACCGGAGGTTGAGCCAACGGGAAGTGAGCGAATCAAATCTCTGGACTTAAATTTGAGATGTCTCGACTTCGCTCGACATGACAGAAACGAATATAAGATCGCAAACCGCCGCGGTTATTCCTGCGTATCAGGACGAAAAGCATATCGGTGAAATCGTTCGCCGAACCCGCGAGCGACTCGACCACGTCATTGTGATTGATGATGGCTCGAGCGATCAGACCGCACAACGTGCGCGCGAAGCCGGCGCTGAAGTGATTGTTCACGATGAAAACCGCGGCAAAGGCGAAGCGCTTAAAACAGGATTAGGGCACTGGCTCGATCGAGAAGTCACGTGGGTGAGTCTTCTCGATTCCGACGGCCAACATCTTCCCGAAGAGATTGATCGATTCATGGCAGCGGCTGCCGCTGCGACACGGCCTTCGTTTTTCATCGGCAACCGCATGAACGATCTTGCCGGCATGCCATTCATCCGTCGCGTCGTGAACCGTTACATGAGCAGGCGCATCAGCCGCGTTTGCGGCCAAGAAATTCCCGACACCCAATGCGGTTTCCGCATGTTGGATCGGCAATTGATTCCGGAGCTGCTTGGCGGCGGCCACCGTTTCGATTACGAAACTGAAGTGCTCATCATCGCCAGCCGCAAAGGTTACCGGATTGAATCAGTCCCAATTACCACCGTTTACACCGACCAAGTGAGCAAGATTCATCCCATGCGCGACGCGATTCGTTTTTTCAAAATGATGCGGCGCTATCGAAATGCGGCACGCGCGGACCAGCCTGACCGACAAGTAAGATCAGGGTTTTCTCGCAGGCAGGGGCTTTGAGCTTTTGAGGATTTCGGACTCGGGCGTGAGGTTGGGAGGCTTGCCGCCAAAGATGATCCGGTTTGGTCTTTGGGCGAGCTCTTCAACGAGCGCCTTTGCGTGCGTCGTGAGCACTTTCAAGTTCAACAGCGTCACGTGCAGTTGTTTCAACTGTTCCTGAAGCTGCTTGTCCGTGCTTTTAATGAAAGTGTTCGCTGTGCCGAAAAAGTTGTCCGCGCCCTTCTCTACGCCGTCAAGGTTTGTAATCACGTTCTGTAAATTGTCCACATCCAGTTTAAGGGAGTCGGCCAGCGGTCCGAGCTTCGGCGTGAATTCGCCGAGATCTTTCTTTAAGCCGGTCACCGTCACGCCGAGATCATTGAGCAATTTGTTCGCATTCTCGAATAGCGGGCCGGCTGCCGCCATGATTTGTTCGAGCCCGTACGCCGGATGGCCCTCGATCGCTGCGTTGTTTGCCAGTGTCTCACCACCGGGCGTGCCCGCGGAAAGCGCCACAAACTTTGGCGAAAGTAACGTATCGGAGCTGAGTGTGGCAGTTACATCGGTAGGCAGTGGCGGAATTCCTTCCTCCAGGCTGACCGTCACCCGCACAGCGTCCCGCTTATTTGCGCTGGCTTCGCGCTCTTTGGCGCTAAGATGCCGCATCGCGATCACGCGTCCAGCCGGCGCGCCGGCATAGCGCACCTCAGAATTCACTTTTATGCCGGTCACATCTTCATAATTGATTTGCAGGGTGCGTGTCGGTTTTTTCAGGCGATAACCCGAGAGCGCAAAAGTGAGCGCGGCTAGCAGGACGACGCTGCACGCGATCACAAACAAGGCGACGAAGTAATCGGATAGATTGCGCTTCATGGATGCTTGTGATGAAAACGGAACCGGCCGCCCAGGAACGGGCGGGGCCGGACATGTTGATGATCTTTATGCTCTTCCTGTGAAACGTTCAACGGAATCGGGCCGTCCGGCCTCGACCGTTAATGAATTGCTGCACTTCGGGATTCGAACTGTTCCGAATTTCGTCCGGCGTGCCTTGCGCCACAATCGAGCCATGACCAAGCATAATCATGCGGGTTGCGATGCGAAAGGCGCTAGTCATATCGTGTGAGACGACGACTGCGGTCATGTGGCTGCCTTGAGTCAACTTCAGCGTCAGCTGGTCGACCACGGCAGTCATGATTGGATCGAGACCGGAGGTCGGTTCGTCGCTGAATAGCAATTCCGGATCGAGAGCAAGCGCGCGCGAAAGCCCTACGCGTTTCTTCATTCCCCCGCTAATTTCGTCTGGCTTAAGATTTTCAAACCCAGTCAAGCCAACCATCTCAAGCTTTCCTGTCACGATTTCTTCGATTTCGTCGGGCGACTTGCTGGTGTGCTGCAGCAGTGGCAGGGCAACATTCTCGCCAACTGTAAGCGACGCGAGTAGTGCGCCGGATTGAAACAACATCCCGAATCGCAGACGAACACGTTCAATCTCGCGTTCCTTCATGGCTGTAATTTCTTTCGCCAAAAAGTTTCACCGATCCTGAAGTCGGTTTCATGGAGCCGATCAGGTGCCGGAGCAAGGTGCTCTTGCCGCAGCCACTGCCGCCCATGATGACGAGCGTCTCGCCCCGATGAACGTTGAACGAAATATCATCGAGCACGGCCCGATCGCCGAATCTCCGGACGAGGTTGTTTACTTCAATGATGGTTTCTCCGTTCGAATTCATGCGGCAAAGAAAAATATGCCAGTCAATACGGCATTCATGACCAACATCGCCAGCAAAGCTTGCACGACTGAAGCTGTTGTCGCCTGACCGACGCCTTCAGCGCCGCCTTCCACAGTCAGCCCAGCGTTGCATGAGATGGTAATAATGATCCACGCGAATACGACGCTCTTGATCATTCCAGAATACAAATCCCATGTGTCTGCGCTTTCCAAGGCTCGCAGGATATATCCAGCGGTATTGAAATCGAGAGCGAAGGTGCAGACCGCCCAGCCGCCGAGGATGCCAATGTAATTTCCAAAGATGGTCAGCGCCGGCAGCATTACCAGCATGGCCAGGAAACGCGGTACTACCAGATATTGAACCGGGTTGATCGCCATTACCTCCAGCGCCTCGATTTCCTCGGACACTTTCATTGTGCCCAGTTCGGCCGCGACCGCAGAGCCGCTTCGGCCAATCACGATGACCGCGATCAGGACTGGTCCCATCTCGCGCAGAAGCGTGATCATCACCAGATCGGGAATGTACATCTCCGCGCCCAGGCTTTGGAGAGAATGAGCAGCTTGCATAGCCAGCGTCACACCCACGCTGAACGCCGTTAGCGCTACCATCGGCGCGGCACGGACGCCGATAAAGACCATTTGCCGGAAAATCGGAGCGATCTTGAAAAATTGCCCGGTAAACGGCGCAATCAAAATCCAGTAAAGCAGGTTCAGGTTAAGCTGAATATAATTTTTCACGCGGACTTCGAATGTGCACAATGACAAGACGAGGCGGATGAAGAAAGCGCAAAGTCTGGCAACGGCATGTCAGGACGCAACAATGATGTTGAGGAGCGTCAAGCACTTCGCGTGCTGTAGCCGCGTCTCTGTGAGACGCGTGGGCATGCGGGTTGCAAACACGTCAACGCAACCGCTTCGCACAGCGAAGCGGCTACAACAACCCGCGTTCGCGGAAGTCGCCGAGATTGCCGCCGCTCGACCGCTCCACCATGTCGATGGTGAACTTGAGCAGGCAAACTTCCCAGGCGTCGTCCACACCTTGAATCACTGCGCTGAGCGGTTCGTTTGCGCTCTCCACGCGGCTTTTTGTGCGATTGATCACCGCGTCGATCGAATCGCGCAGCGTCTGTTCGCTCAGATCGGTTTTGCGGAATTGAAAGCCGTATCGGAGCACTGCGATATTTCGGGCATGTTCCCGTAACCGATCGACGTATCGCTCCGCTTTCTCGCCGAAACCTTCCAGCAAAAGCCGGCAATAATGCTCCGGCGTAAGAATCTGCGGGCGCTCGGCGTGGATTTTTCCGTTCCGAATCCGGACTTGATCGACGCGGTCCATGAACTCCGAGATCAGATAAAAATTGAAACTAGTGCTGCCGAAGGTCGCAATCTGCCGCTCGGGCGCCACAATCACGTGCGTATTTTCAATCGCGTAATCAAAATCGTCCCTGGTCATGGTCGATCTAACTTAATGCGTGCGCGTTTTATTTCAAAGAACAGGGAGCGTTGATGCCAGGAGACATAAGGTATTCAAGGAGCGACGGCTTGGGCAGCCGTCGATTTCAAAATTTGACGGCTGGGAAGCCGTCATTCCTTGGAGGCTCTCGGCATAGCGCGCTGACGCCAGGTGGCGTGATTTACCGGGATTTTTACTATTCGCTTTTCGTTTTCCCCTGTGCGCCTTGCGACTGCTCTCCGGTCTTTTCCTGCTGCGATTGAAAGAGCGAAAGATATTGGCCGTATCCCTCTTCCTTTAATTTACCCACGGGGATAAAACGCAGCGCAGCGGAGTTGATACAGAAGCGCTCGCCGGTCGGCTTAGGGCCATCGTCAAAGACATGGCCCAGATGCGAATCGCTTGATTTTGAGCGAGCCTCGGTGCGTTCCATTCCAAAAGAGGAATCCCGTTTTTCCACAACAGTCTCCTTTGAGATCGGCTTGGTGAAACTGGGCCAGCCCGTGCCGCTATCGAACTTATCCAGCGAACTGAAGAGCGGTTCGCCCGTGATGACATCGACATAAATTCCCGGGCTTGTGATTATCCCAGTAAGCATTGTGAAACGGAGTTTCCGTGCCGCACTGACGCGTGACGTGATACTGGTCTTTGGTTAACTTCTTTTGCAACTCGACGTCGCTGGGAACTGGTTTGGTTGGATTCATTTTCTCGACTTCTTTTTTCTGCGTTTGAGCATAGCCAAACAAGAGCGACCCGACAATCACAACGACTGTGCCGGCTAAACCAATCCACAAAGTTTTATGCGAATGTTTGTGAGTTAATCGCATTGTGTTCATCCCCTGATTTTCTCGCTCGAGATCGTCCCTTTTAGCGATCGTCTAATTTACGCGCAACTGCGTTTTCAGCAAATGAATAGGGCTCTCTCCTTAATTGGATTCGCAGGCAAACCAAAAAATGGTCGGGCGCGACCTCATTCGAACAGTAGCAGAACCACGAATGGGCACCAAGACAGAACCACGGATTACGCTGATGACACGGGTTCACAAAATGACGAAAACCAAATTACGAATGACGAAAGGCCGATTCGCTCGATTTGTGCGATATCCGTTGCCGCATCCGCCCGGGTCGCGAACGCTTTCGAAGCAATCGAAGCGCAGGCAAATCCGCTGTCATTTTCATTTGTGTCTATTCGTGTTCATTCGTGGTTAAGCTCGCGTCACTCCTCCCGCCCGGCTTCGGGGACGCGAATGTACCGGCGCAGAGTAATCAATCCAATCGGCGCGACAGACGCCGCCAGCGCAAAGATGAGCCACATCGTTCCGGAGTGCCGCGGGCCGTGCTCCGGACAAAAGGCAGCCAATAAGAACCCGCCGGTTCCAACGAGTAGCTTGCCCACGAGAAATGGAAGGTACGCCAGCGAGCCGTACGACGCTTCTTGTCCTTTCGGTGCAATTGCTGCGGCATACTCATACACGCGCGGTGAATAGAAGGCTTCTCCAATCGAGAACACGATCAGATAAAGCGCAGTCATGATGTAGTAGGGATGAATACTCCCGTGTAGGCCGAGGTAGCCGTGCCCGAGCCATTGTCCCATCACGCTGTTGGCGGCGGACTGGAACCATTCCGTTGGCAGCGCCATGATGAATACTCCGGTGGCGCAGATCGCCCCACCGATCACAACCATCCGATAAGCTGCATACTTTTGCGTCAGCGCACCGACGATCGGCACCAGAAGGATAATCATGATTGCGTTAATGTTGGCGAGTTTCCCGACTGGAGCGTTCAGACCGAGCTCGCGAATGCCGAACTTCGGAAACACGTAATCCATCTGCAAAAAGATGGCTTTGAGAAATCCGATCAGGAGGAAAAAAACAAGTATCCGGTAGAAGCCGGATTGACCTATAAGCCGTCGAAAAAGATGCGCCGTGTCGATGGCACTTTTCCGCACCGTTTCTCCGATGCCGCTCCAAAATGCCGGCTCAGTTTGCCCCGGTTCGACCCTCACCTGGCGCTGCGCGTCCGCCTCTCCCTGCCAGGGAGAGGATTGAGGTGAGGGTGCTGTTCGCTCGGCAACGCCCTCATTCGTTGCATCCGTTCGTCTGCGGATAAAATAGATGACGGGAAACAGCACGATCTCGAATGCCAGGCTCACCATGAACAGTTGCTGGTATGAGGTCGGCTCAAATCCGAAGAGACTGACGCGCAAGTTCAGTTGCCGCACGTAATCGAATATGTACCCGGCCGCGACATAGCCGACGTTCATGATCATGTAGATGATCGAGAACGAGATCGACCGCTGAGCTACTGTAGAATAGCGCCGCGTTGCCGCCAGCAACACCGGCGTGCCGAGAGCTTCGCCAATTGCCAGCGGAAGAACACCGCAAGCGAGTGCCAGCGACGGGATCGTGGTAACAACCATTACGCTGCGAGCCACGGTGCAGATGGCGACACCGAGGAAAAAAGTGCGGCGCAATCCGATCGCATCGGTGAGCGAACCGGCGAGCAACGTGAAGACAGTCATTGCCGGCGCCCAGACCCAGCCGACCAGTGCTCCCGCGCCCTGATCGCTAAAGCCAAGGTCCTTCGACAGCCACAGCACCATCGTTTTGTTCGTGACCGAGTACGCCGTGTAAATGAGGAACTTGATCAGGAACGTCAGCCACAGGTCGCGTTGCGCGCCGCGCAGCACGGTGAATTTCGCGATGAACCCGCGCACACCGGCAACTGGTGCGGGTCCGACGAGTTCTTCTCCAGAAACTGCTTTGGTCAATTCGGCCACGATTTCGGTGCCGCTACTATAGCAGCATCTTAATGACTTCTAGGTCGGCGTTGGGCGTTGAACGTTGGGCGTTCGGCGTTTTCTATTCGCTTAGTCCAGCGGACTTTTCACGCCGATGCCCGGCCGATTCAGGACGTGCGTGTAAATCATCGTGGTGGAAACATCCTTGTGACCCAGCAACTCCTGGACAGTTCGGATATCGTATCCGTTCTCGAGTAGATGAGTCGCAAACGAGTGGCGCAATGTGTGACAGCTGGCTGCCTTGCTAAGCCGTGCTTTGCGCACAGCTGTCTTCACTGCGTTCTGTAGATTCTTTTCATTCACATGATGCCGCCGTTCAGTTCCCGTGCGCGGATCGATGGAGCGCCGTTCAGCCGGAAACACGTACTGCCAGGCCCATTCCCGGGATGCGCTTGGAAGTTTTCTTTCCAACGCGCCCGGCAAGTGCACACTGCCAAATCCTTGGGCTAAATCCTGCTGATGGCGCGCCTTCACCTTTCCCAAATGCTCACGCAGCGGTGCAGCCAGACTCACCGGCAGCATTGTCTTACGCTCTCGACCGCCCTTGGGATCGCGCAGCGTGATGTGCAGATAGTGCAGATCCACATCTTTAACGCGTAAGCGGAGACATTCGAGCAAGCGCAATCCACTTCCGTAAAGTAGTTGCGCCATCAACCGATATTGCCCGTCCAGTTGCGCGAGCACAGCACGCACTTCGCTTGGGCTGAGCACCACCGGCAGCTTTGGCGGTCGCTTCACCCGTAATGCGTCACCGATAAAGCCGAGCTCGCGCTGCAACACCTCTTTGTACAAAAACAAAAGCGCATTGAGCGCTTGGTTTTGTGTCGAAGCGGCGACACGGCCGTTGATTGCAAGACTACTCAAAAATTCAGACACGTGCTTCTCATTCAACTCGCTAGGATGCTGTCTGCCGTGGAAAAGAATGTACCGGCGAATCCAGCCGACGTACGCTTCTTCAGTTCGCAAACTGTAATGACGGAGTCGCATGAGCTGCCGGACCCGGTCGAGCAATTTCGGCTTGCTCTGCTCCGAAGCCGCCGGTAAAAAAGAAGGCATGCTTTCGTTTTACCCGGTTCCCCTCCCGGAGAAAAGCCGAAATAGGCGAAACAGACTTTCGTCGAATTGTAGTTAGGTCTATGACACCGTCCGCATCGCAGCCGCTTCAAGACCAGGCCAAAGCTCACATGGACCGTCACGACTGGTCCGCTGCTATACCTCTGCTTGAGCGGGACATTCTCGATCACCCGTCGGATTGCTGGAGTCGAATGTTTCTCGGCAGTTGCCACCTAGAGCTTAAGCAGTTCGACACCGCCCTTGAGCACTTTCGGGCCGCGGCGGCACTTGCACCTCACGAGAGCACACCAGTTGGCTGCCAGGGGGATGTTTTCTGCGCCACGGGGGATTGGGAAGCCGCTGGCGAATTCTACCGCAGAGCGCTAGAGATGAATCCCGCCGATGAACTCGCGATTAAGAACTGGAACTGGTGGTCTTCCGAGATGGCGAAGACCTAACCAGGCGATGGAGCGAACGGCGGACCGTTGTACACGTCCACTTTTGAGATGACTTCTACACTCCCACTCCGAGCGACGCGCGGCCTCGTCCGCCGTCGCTCATCTTGTTCTCGTTAGGCCTAAACACACGCGCTATGATTCACGTCGGCTTCGATGAGATTACGGAGCGCGAGATTTTCTGCGTCGCCGCGTCCACGTTCAGCGAGTTGCCATCATCATTCACGGTCCCAAGCAAGCGTTTCGTGGCGCTGCTAGTTGCCGACAGCACGCAAACCAACGTGGCGACACTTTCTCGCTTCGCCGAGAGCCTACTCGCTTCAGGCTGCGTTTACTTCTGCGCATGGGGTCCCGGTTGTGAGCGCGCACACGACATCATGGACGAGTGCAGCCTGGACATAGATCCAGTCATCATGACCACATGGCACGCTGACGAATCACTAGATGACGCGCTCTATTTCTTTCTTCGCAACACGTGGCCCGACGAAGGATACTCAGAGGATGGCAGCGCCGTTGCGATTACTGTAGGTAGTGCAGAGTGGGCCACGCAGGTCGAGCGCAGACTACGCGACAGAGATTCACTCACGGAGGATGTTCTCGCAGAGGCCTAACCCCTATGTAAGGTGTCAAGTGTGGCGGGCGAATGGGATGTAGGTGGTTGTTAGTTCATTAAGCTTTGTTGATTGACGCTGAAGGTTTTCCCTGGAGCGCTTCCTCTTCCTTATTTGCTCGTTGGTTTTGTTTCCAGCGGCTCTTACTCCTATCCGTGCTTGAGCTTTTTGTCTCAGCACCATTTGATCAATGCGATCAGGTGGAAGAGGAACTTTGGGCGCGCCCAATCTAAGCCGACGCACACGAAGGGCATTCGGAGCAGGTTAGGCACCGGGCAGCGCCCACGTTCCAAAGTATTTTTATTTCCTCAAAGCGTGTTCTCCTTTCTGTTCCCCTCGAACTTATTTTAAATTGTTAATCCGAGCTGTTCGGCAGTGAGCCGGCCGGTTTTGATTCGCCACAGATCGACGGCCAATTGGCGGGCTACGGCCACGATGGCTTTTTTGCGGGCCGCTCCGGTGGCTAGCGCCCCTTTGGCCAGGATCTGCTCGCCATTTGACGACCGGCTTGTAGTTAGGCTGGAAGCGGACCAGTCGCCAAGCCAACTCCACCAGGGCGGCGCGCAAGCGCGGATTGCCGTGTTTAGTCACGCAGCTTTGCAGCCGCGTATTACCACTGCTGTATTCGCCCGGGCAAAGACCGGTGTAGCTGGCAATCTGACGACGATTATTAAACCGGTGCCAATCACCAATCTCCCGATCGATCACCACGCTGGTCATTTTGCCCAGTCCGCGCGGTTGGTTGGGAGCCGCAGCGTTTTGCAGTTGCAGCGTGAGCACGGCGATCTTTTCCTGGAGCGCCAGCAGCATGGGTTGGCTGTTTAGCAAGCAGCTCTCTCATCCACTGCGGCACTGCGAGCACGACAAAAGTGCGCGGCTTCCACCAGTTTTGCACCGGCTCCAGTCCGTGATTGACCATGAGACTGCGTCCCTGAGCTTCCAGTCGCTTGCGCGCGCACTAATTGCTCACGCTGCCGATGAATGGCTCGAGAGCGTTCCTCTTGTTCAGTGGGCACGCGCACGATTGCCAGCGCGTCGCGGTTGCCTTGCACCAAGCGGTCCAACTTTAGACAGAGCGCCTTGGCATCGAGTCCGTCGGTCTTCACCCGCTTGTTGCGCTCATCCAACTTCTGCGGGCAAACCACGTGGCAAATGATGCCCAATGCACTTAATTGCCGCTGCAAGCGCAAAACCAAATCCGCACGCCTCATAGACCGCGTGCACTTCGGCGCCACTTTGTTTGAGCTTCGCCGCCCATTGCAGGAACGCTTGCTTGTGGAATCGCTGCGCCGGCTTGGGATTGGTCCCATCCACCTGCTCGACCACCACATAAAAATCCTGGTGCACATCAATCCCGAGCTTGATCGCGCATCTGCCGCCATTAAACTGGCAGCGGGTTCCCTCGTGTGAGGACAACTCAGTGTGATAAACACTATTCATATTGCGGGTGTAGGTCCCAAACCCGCACCCGACAATCCCCATCATGTCATCTAAGCGCTGGAGCGAACCGCCGCCCGTCGCGTGTTCACGTTTCAGATGATCAAACAGTTTCAGTCGCAGCCACGCTCGCTCTCGCCAGCGGTGCGCTCAGCTTTGTCTCGTTAGGCCCATGAACGCGCGCGTTGTTGCTCTCGCACTTGCTGGACAGCTTTTGTTCATGTTTTGCGTGGTGGGTTCGCCCGTCAAGAGACACAGAGTTACATCGCCGAGAACTGGCATCACGGTCAGCTTTGAGGCACCGTCAGGCTTCACAGGCCCTGCTCATCACGCGTGGCCATCATACGAGCAGTGGTCGTTTGGTCGCGACGACTGCTATATTACTTTTCGCGTGGATCCGAGAGGGCCAGACAGCGCGCGCCGAGCGCGCGCTGCATTATCAGATACGGATACGGCCGTCACAAAGTCACTCCGCAAAGACTGGCAGAACCCGAAGGCCCAGACCGTCTGCTTTGTCGACGTTTCCGGTCATCGCGTGCGCATTCGTGCGGCCTACCACGTCGACGGACAACAGGCTTGGGGAATGCTCCTTGTTGGCCGCAGCGACATCAACTTCGAGTTGTCCACGGATTCGGAAGAGCAGCTATCGGCACGCCTTCCAGCTTTTCTGTCGTTCGTCCGCTCCGTTCGTATCGAGCATGAGTAGTCGCCACTCCACGAACAGGCTTAACCATGCGATGGAGCGAACGGCCACCCGCTCCGCGTCCACGCTTCCAGTCATTAATGCGCCTCCACTCCGAGCGACGAGCGCTCTCGGTGGCCGTCGCTCATCTCTTTCTCGTTAGGTTTATGCGCGGCCTCACAGCTCAACTCCTCGTCTTCACTGTCACTAGCGTAATTGCGCTCGCCGCGTCGGCGGGCGGCGACCCCGATAAAGATCCACAGATGGTGAAGCTGCTTGAGGACGCGCGACACCTCATCGACAGCAGGAATCCCGCTGCGGCCGTTCCGAAGTGCGACACGGTCATCAGCGCTTACAAGGCATATTATGGCACTCGGAAAGAGAAAATTTACTGCGCGCGTTCAGGCGCAGAGACGCTCGGGTCGTTACTGAAAGTTGCGGTCGACAAGAAAAACGCGATCGCACTGACTTCCATTTGGTCCGACGCCTACTTCTTGAAGGCTTACGCATTGCAGGATTTGCACCGTGTGGGGGAAGCTAAGGCGACGCTTCAGCTTGCGTTGAAGCTTTCGCCATTCAATTCACAATATCTCGGGGAACTCGGCGAGATATACGCTCTAGAGAAGAACTGGCCACAGGCGATGAAGGCTTTCAAGGAAGCTGAGGACAATGCGAAGCTCGCTCCTGATGACACCCGAGCTGATGAACTTGGCCGCGCACGGCGCGGCCAAGGTTACGTTCTCGTCGAACTTGGGAAGCTCGACGAAGCCGAAAAGAAGTATCAGCAGTGTCTCGCCGCCAAGCCAAACGACACGAAAGCTAAGGCAGAGCTACAATACGTTCGTGAGCAAAAAGCTAATCGGAAACCGCGATGAAATGTCTAACCAATGCTAGAGCCAACCCAGCACTTTGTTGTAAGCTCTCGATGATGCGCACACTGATTTTCAAAGTGCTGGGTGGCTCAGCGCCGTATTGTTAGGCCGTGAATATTCCGCCTGATAAGACACGAAATCAGCTGGAAAGCACGGTAACGTGGTTGATTATGTTGGGACGATTTGGTCGCCTGCTTTTTTCGTTGGCAATAATTGGGATAGGCGTAGAGACATTGATCTGCTCGTACGTTTCCAGTCATAAGGTTGTGCCAGTGATTCCGTGGCTGCCGGCCATTCCGAGTTTGGCCTACCTCGTCGGAACAATCTTTATCCTCTGCGGGGCAGGCCTTCTTTTTCAACGCACCCTGGTGGTGTCTTCGATCACACTCGGTGTTGTGATGTTACTCTGCGGACTCGCGTTTGACGTGCCGCGACATTTCGATCTCATGAGCGCTCCGTGGCGTACCAATGTGCTCGAACCAATCGCCATTGGCAGCCTGGCGTGGCTCGCTTCCGGATTGGGCGGCATTCCGGGATGGCTTCACCGGACGAGCCGCTATCTTTTTGCATTTGCGCTCATCATCTTTGGCATCGCCCACTTTCAGGTTCTCACCTTCATTGCCAGCATGGTGCCCGGCTGGATTCCCTGGCACTGGTTCTGGACTGTTTTCTTCGGCGTAGCGTTCATCGCCGCGGGCGTAAGCTTCGCCACTGGATTTCTGCAGCGGTGGGCGGCTTTAGGTGTGGGACTGATGTTCGCGCTCTGGACCGTAACAATTCACGTACCGGTTCTTCTGAACCTCTTGCGCACCCCCGGCGCACCTCAAGACCCGGACAAGTGGTCTGACGTGTTCATCGTCGCAGCGCTCTGGGGGGGCTCGTGGGCGCTCGCGCGCGATTTGCGCGATAGAAAAGATTTAAGCTCGGGGGCAGATTCGAATCGGGCCAGCGGTGGCTGATCTTGTTTTCGTTAGGCCAGAGTAAATGACGCGGTTTCGCCGATAAATAGATTTAGAAACCAATCATGAATGCCAAAGAAGAAAAAAGAAATCCCAGGGTTGATGGATATTTAAGAAGAGCCAAAAAGTGGCAGAAAGAATTGAAGAAATTGAGAATGATCATTCTTGACTGTCAGCTGACCGAAGAATTGAAGTGGGGTAAACCTTGTTACACGTTTCAGAAAAGTAACATAGTTATAATACAAGGATTTAAAGAATTCTGTGCGCTTCTGTTTTGCAAAGGCGCCTTGTTAAAGGATCGCCATGGGATTCTTAAGAAATTTGGCTGGCAGGCGGCACGCCGGATTCCGTTCACCGATGTTCGAGAAATACTTGAGATGGAACCCATCTTGAGGGCCTATATTTGTGAAGCCAAGGAAAAAGCCGGTTTGAAAGTGAATTATAAAAAGAAGCCGGAGCCTATTCCTGAAGAATTGCAGAATAAATTAGATGAAATCCCTGCCTTGAAGACTGCTTTTAAGGCACTGACGCCGGGCCGGCAAAGAGGATACATCCTTTATTTTTCTGCAGCCAAACAATCCAAAACCCGGGAGTCCAGGGTTGAAAAATGTATGCGGCAAATTCTCAAGGGAAAGGGATTAAATGATGAGTGACGCCACCAAACGTTCGATTCTTCGCTGGATTCACGCTGCACAGGATTTTGAAATCAAAGCCTTCTCCGTCGTGCTCTTAGCTCAACAGAAGGATTCGGCCGAAGTTGCGGCGTCCTTTAAAAACATAGGGAGAAGCGAAAAAATAGTGTTCTTGCTATCGAACACCGCGCAAGGTTGGAGAATAACTGACATCAAGTATTCCGATGGGCGAACGCTCAAGGGAATTCTGAAATGAGGGCCTTTGTGCACAGCCAATCTCTGCACCGGGCAAACCTCGGCACTGCGTGTCCTCGGTTTGCCGGTGAACTCACTACGTTAGGCGGCGGGATCAGATCAACTCGGGAATCACAAATGAAATCAGTCCTCGTTATCTCGTCGTGGGTGCAATGATCGCGTTTCCAAACATGGCTCAGTCACAGAGCGTACCAAGCCTACTGGGAACTTGGCGACTGGTGTCGTTTGAAGCGCGCGATTCGAAGGGTCAGCTTCATTACCCATTAGGAGAACACGTGTCCGGCCTGCTCATGTATGACGCCGGTGGCAACATGTCCGCCCATGTTATGAGGAATGACCGTTCGCTCTTCGCTGCCAACGATCCCGGTCGCGGCACAGATGCTGAAGTCCGAGCGGCATTCGACGGTTACGCTTCGTATTTCGGCACCTACACGATTGATGAGGCGACGCAAACTGTGACACATCACGTTCGGGGCGCCTGGTACCCGAATTGGATCGGCAACGATCAGCTCCGTCATTTCAAGTTCGACGGCTCTCGCCTGGTGTTGTCCACGCCTCCACTCGTATCCGATGGCCAATCATTGGATTACGTTTTGACTTGGGAACGCATCTTGTGAGGGCAGCGGCCGGAGCGAAATCGGACGCCCGTAACCAATCGAGGTCGCGCGAGGCTACGGCTTGCCAAGGGAGTATGATGTTCGCGATCAAAGCCGAGGTTAGCGATCCGCGGGCGGAGACATTCGCGTTCAGCGCGCAGAAGACGATGTATGGTGGCAAGCACATCGCTAAAGGCGATACGATCTTCGTTTTCGCGAGCGAGAACGAAGGCGGGCCGGGTCTCATCGCCAGCGGCGTCGTCACGTCGGCCAAAGCGATCGCAAAGAAACCCGGGATCGCCCGGCAAACGCCGCGCGTGAGCATCACCATCAGGACGCACCGCGCTCGCGAAGCGACGCGTGGGGCGGAGCGAGCTCAAACTTTTTTCCGACTGGAACGACGGCCGACCCGAGACGGAGCTCAATTTCAAATTCTATCGTCAGGCAACGAACAAGATCGTCGGCATCTCGGATGAAGCGGCGGCGTTCCTCCGCGGATTCTTTTACCCCGTGAGATAGTTTTTCAGTCGAGCTTTGATGTATCTTTTTCCCCAGGCCGTTTTCAAATACTTCTCGCGCCTGGCTGCGTCGCTTTCGTTTAAACAACCTTCCCAATACACAAGCTCGAATGGCCGGCGCTTCTTCGTTGAATTAACCAACCCTCGGTTATGTGCTTCTATGCGCCCGGGTAGTTTGCGAGTTAATCCAACGTAGAACTGACGATCCAAAACGGAACGCAAAACGTAAACGTAACAGTATCGTGGCATTCTGGGTATCTCACGGGGTAAACATTTCCCATAGAAATTTCTCCGCGTTGAACGGCGCGAAATCGTCGATCTTTTCGCCGGTGCCGACAAAGCGCGTTGGAATTCCAAGTTCATCCTGGATCGCAACGACGATCCCGCCTTTGCCGCTCCCATCGAGTTTGGTGACGATCAATCCAGTTAGCGCCAGCGCGCTATGGAATTCGCGCGTCTGGTTGAGTGCGTTGCCACCCGTGGTGGCATCGACCACGAGCAACGTCTCATGCGGCGCATCCGAATCGAGTTTGCCGAGAGTGCGTTTCACCTTTTGGAGCTCGGCCATGAGATTCGTTTTGGTGTGTTGACGACCAGCCGTGTCGCAAAGCAAAAAGTCGATTTTGTTCTTTGAGGCAGATTGATAGGCGTCGTAACAAAGCGCAGCCGGGTCGGCGCCGTACTGGCCGCGAATCATTTCAACGCCGAGTCTCTTTGCCCAGACATCAAGTTGCTCGATCGCAGCAGCGCGAAATGTGTCGGCTGCGGCGAGCATCACTTGCGGTCGATCCTGTTGTAGGGCGCTTCTGTGAACCCCGAATGCATTCGGGGCTGACACAGACGCCCTGCAGTTGGGCGCGGTCCGCAAATAATGCGCGAGTTTCGCAGTCGATGTTGTTTTACCGGTTCCGTTCACGCCGACGATCAAGATCACGGTTGGTTTGCCGTTCGCTCGATGGATTGGCGTCGGACGCGGCGGCAAAATGCGCGCGATCTCATCGCGCACCGCTTTGATCACGTCGCCAATTCCAAGCAAAGCCCAGGCCTCGCGCTCCTGGAGTGTCTTGATGATTCGCATGGTCATTGGCACACCGAGATCGGCACGGATTAATGCTTCTTCAAGCTCGTCCCAATCGATCGGTTTTCCGCTGAATTGCTGGGCGAGGGATTGGAGGAAGTTCATTTAACCGTTAAAGCGTTAAACCGTTGCCGCCTTCGCCAAGGCTACGGCGGTCAAGGAAGCGTTAAAGCGGCAAAACATTAAAGCGGGGTCATTCCGAGCAAAGCGAGGAACCCCACAGAAACACGAATCGGCATGCAAATTACGTTCCGCGCTCATCGCATCGAGAGTAACTTGAGAGATCCTTCGCATTCGCTCAGGATGACAGTCCTTCAACGCTTAAACGAATCACGAATCTCGTTTCGTCACCGCTTCGCGTGCCGGCCGGTCCAGATCTTTTCGCACCCGATCGAGAATCCCGTTTACAAAACGGCCCGATTCCGCGCCGCCAAAAGTTTTGGCCAGCTCGATCGCTTCGTTGATCGAGACGACCGGCGGAATATCGTCGCGATAAAGCATCTCGTAGATTGCGAGCCGGAGGACATTGCGATCCACCGCAGAGATGCGCCGGAATTCGTAATTCTCACAGTAGCGCCGAATGCGCTCGTCGATCTCCGGAAGATGCGCCACCATTCCTTCGATGAGCGGCTGCGCAAACTCGCGCACGCGCGGCTTGGCCGGACAAAACTCCCAGAAATCGTCGATCTTCTCCGGGCCTTCGCCACGCTGGAGGTCGCGCCAGAAATGATATTGGATTGCCGCTTCGCGGGCGCGGCGACGTTTACCCATGGTCCCCCGGCGGTTTAGAAACCGCCGCTCCTTGTTTGTTGCGAAGGTCCGACATGACATTCGCAATTTCCACCGCTGCCCGCGCCGCTTCGGTGCCGCGATTGATTTTGTTTTCGAGACAGCGCGCACTCGCTTGCGCTTCGTTATCGAAACTGAGCACCACGTTGATCACCGGCACGCCCTGTTCAACGCGCAATGCGTTGAAGCGCATCGGTGACGGATCGGCTCAGATTTTGTGCATGATTGGTTTCTCCCTGCAAAATTACGCCGCAGGCGATGACGGCGTCAGTAGTTTCCCGTGAGGCCAGCTCACGCACGACCACAGGAATTTCGAACGCTCCCGGCACGCGATGCAGAGAAATCGTCGCGTCCGGCGCCAGGGCTCGCAGTTCCTCCGTAGCGTGATCGACAAGCCCCTGCACGTATTGCGCGTTAAACCGGCTCGCGACGATACGGAATGTGCGCCTGGCTTTGGTAATTCCCGAACGAGGCGGCGATTCCTTCGTCATTCGGATTTCGTCATTCGCCAATGCCTAAAGCAGGTGGCCCAGCTTCGTTCTCTTTGTCTCGAGATACTTGGCATTATGCGGATTCGCCTCGGTGCGGATCGGCACTTGCTCGATCATTTCGAGACCGTATCCCTCGATGCCGACAACTTTCTTCGGGTTGTTTGTGAGAAACCGGAACTGCCGCACGCCGAGATCGAAAAGAATCTGTGCGCCGAGTCCGTAATCGCGGAGGTCGCTCGGATAGCCGAGCTTGGCGTTAGCCTCCACAGTATCGAGACCTTCCTCCTGCAACTTGTAGGCATGAATTTTTGCCGCGAGCCCGATGCCGCGTCCTTCCTGACGCATGTAAACCAAAACGCCGTTGCCTTCCTCGGCAATTTGCCGAAGCGCGGCATGCAGTTGATTTCCACAGTCGCACCGGCGCGAAGCGAAGACGTCGCCGGTGAGACATTCGCTGTGCACGCGCACCAGTGCCGGTTTGCTTTTGTCGATCTTGCCTTTCACGAGCGCGAGGTGATGCTGCCCATCGAGTTTCGAGCGATACAAATGCAAATCGAAATCGCCGTAGTCGGTCGGCATTTTCACGATTTGCTCCAGCTCCACCAGCTTCTCGCGAACACGGCGGTAGGCGATCAAACTTTGGATCGTGCAAATGCGCAGGCTATGCTTTTTGCGGAACTCCATCAGTTCCTGTAAGCGCGCCATGGTGCCGTCGTCGTGCAAAATTTCGCAAAGCACGCCTGCCGGTTGCAGACCCGCCATTCTCGCCAGGTCGACGGCTGCTTCGGTGTGACCTGCGCGCCGCAACACGCCGCCGTCCTTCGCGCGCAATGGGAAAACATGCCCCGGCTGGTTAAGGTCGTCTGGCGACGATTTCGGATTGGCGATTGCCAAAATAGTCGTCGCGCGATCGTACGCGCTGATGCCGGTGGTCACGCCGCGCGCCGCATCAACAGAAACAGTAAAATCGGTTCGATGCTTTTCGCGGTTTTGTACCACCATTCGTTGCAAGCCAAGTTGCTCGGCGCGCTCATTCGAAATGGGCACACAAACCAAGCCGCGCCCGTGCGTCGCCATGAAATTGACGGCTTCGGGCGTCACCTTCTCCGCTGCCATGACCAGATCGCCTTCGTTCTCGCGATCGGCATCGTCGGTCACGATCACCATGCGCCCTTTGGCGATGTCGCTCAGCACATCGTCAATTGCATCGAACTGAAATGTTTCCGTTGTCTTTGCAGTCATCGGCACAATACCATTACGTCCAGAGCGGCTTTGAGCAACTCTCTACTGTTGCGCGTTCGTTGAATTGAAGGGGTTAAAGCGATGAAGGCCTATTGAAACACAGGCATCTCTGCCTGTGGGGGCCGGCGGGCAGTCTTGCCTGCCGTACGATTCGTGACTACAGTGACTACATGACAACAACGCTTCGTGAGGCGAAAGCCAGGCTTTCCGAAATGGTGAAGCGCGCCAGTCGCGGCGAAGAGGTTGTGATTACTGTGCACGGTAAGAAAACCGCAAGGCTCGTCGCCGTGCCGAAGCGTAATAAAAAATTCAACAAAGAGAAATGGCTGAAAGAGCTCGACAAACTGCGGGAAAAAAACTGGACGGGCCGTTACGGAAGGAGCATTGAAGAAATTCTTGAGGAAGATCGCGCAGATCGATTCTAGCTGATGGCGTTCTGGGATACCTCTGCTGTGTTCAAGCTCTACGTGCGTGAGCGCGATTCCGAACGCGTTCGAGCGGTGATCCGAATCTCCGCCGAGACCCCAATTATTTCACAACTCAGCCTGGCAGAAATGTATCGCGCATTGTGGGCCAAGGAATTCGCGCGCGCGATTCCATCTGGTCAGGCCGACGCCACCTATCAGCAATTCAGTGAGGATGTCGCAGCGGGAGTCTTTGCCCTGATCCCGTTCGGGCGAGATGTTCAGGATGAATTTGAGAGGATCGTTCCAATTTGTTATCGGGCGAGTCCAGTCGTGCCGGTTCGCGCGCTTGATGGTTTGCTCCTCGCCTCGGCGCTCATCGCCAGAACACCAGAGGTGGTTAGCACTGATTCACGAATGCGCGCAGCTGGGGCCCTTTTGGGGCTGCGTGTTTTGCCGGCTTGAATCCGATGGATAAATCCGACAAGATTTTTGTCGCGGGGCATCGGGGGATGGTTGGCAGCGCGCTGATGCGCCGGCTTGAAGCGGAAGCGTTTTCCAACGTCGTGACGCGCGAGCGATCGCAGCTTGATCTCACGGATGAATCTGCGGTTGCGAAATTTTTTGCCGAGGAGCGACCGGACATCGTCATTGTCGCAGCGGCAAAGGTCGGCGGAATCAAGGCGAACAACGATTTTCCAGTGGAATTTCTCGTCGAGAATTTGCGGATTCAGAACAACGTCATCCGCGCGGCCCACGAGAACGGCGTGCGCAAACTGCTATTTCTTGGAAGCTCCTGCATTTATCCGAAGTTCGCGCCGCAACCAATCGAAGAAAGCGCGTTGCTTACCGGTCCGCTGGAACCAACCAATGACGCTTACGCAATTGCGAAGATTGCCGGCATCAAGCTTTGCCAGGCGTACTGCCGCGAATACGGGAAAAACTTTATCTCAGTGATGCCGACGAACCTTTACGGCCCGAACGACAATTTCGATCTTGAGACATCACACGTGCTGGCCGCGCTTCTGCGCAAGGCGCACGAAGCCAAAACGCGAAACGATCGAAACCTGGTCGTGTGGGGAACTGGAAAACCGCGCCGCGAATTTCTGCATGTGGACGATCTGGCTTCGGCATGTCTTTTACTTCTGGAGAAATATGACTCGCCAGAGATCATCAATGTCGGCTGCGGCGAGGACATTTCGATCCGCGAGCTTGCGGAATTAATCTGCGACGTGGTCGGTTTCGACGGTGAACTCGCCTGGGACACGACGAAACCGGACGGCACGCCGCGAAAGCTTTTGGACGTCACCAAGATTAGCGCCCTCGGCTGGAAGCCGGTGATCACGCTGCGGGACGGCATAAACCAAACGTACGATTGGTTTGTTGCAAACCTCGCGCAGTGATCTGTCACGAAGGCGGCGCATGCGACTCATGAGACGCATGAGACCCATGTTAGGTTGACCACGAGTCTTTCCGGCGTTGACCCCGAAAGCTTTCGGGGTTGACTGCTCTTAAGGGATGAAAAATTTGCACATTGGTGTTGTTGGGGTTGGCCATATCGGAAGCAACCACGCGCGGCTGTATGCGGAGATTCCGTCCGCTGAGTTCACTGCTGTGTACGATGTGGACCCGATCACGAATCGCACCATTGGGACCAAGTTCGGCGCGACCGCCGCAAAGTCGCTCGATGAATTCATTGAGATGGTTGATGCGGCCTCCGTGGCAACGCCCACGAATACTCACTACACAATTGCGAGTGCCCTGCTTGCGAAAGGCAAACATGTGCTGGTCGAGAAGCCGATCACCGATAACACTGTGCACGCCGCCGAACTGGCAGACCTGGCCGCGCGCAACGGCCTGATCTTGCAAGTCGGCCACATCGAACGTTTCAACCCGGTCCTGGACGCTCTTGAAAAACATCTGACGCATCCGCGATTCATCGAAGCGCATCGGCTCAGACCCTACTCGGAACGCGGTACCGACATCGGTGTCGTTCTCGATTTGATGATCCATGATCTGGAAGTCATTTTGCATTTCGTGCGCTCGCCTCTGTGGAGTGTTGATGCGGTGGGCGTGCCCGTGCTTAGCCGGAGCGAAGACATCGCGAACGTGCGACTGCATTTCGAGGACGGTTGCGTGGCAAATGTGACCGCAAGCCGCATCAGTCCCGAGCGTGTCCGTAAGATCCGTATTTTTCAGGAAGACGCGTACCTCTCGCTCGATTATCAAAATCAAAGCGGCGAGATTTATCGTCGCATTGGAAGACAAATTTGGCGTGACAGAGTCGCAATCGAACACGAAGAGCCGCTGAAGCTTCAGCTCACTTCATTCATCGAATGCGCAAACACGGGACGCCAGCCGCGCGTTTCGGGTTCTCAAGCGACGGCGGCTCTGGAGTTGGCAGTTAAGATAACGAAGCAAATCGCGTCGAGTGCGTAGAAGCAGTGTGAACTTGCTCCTGTTTTGCTGCCGACGCGGCATGCGCTCCCCATGAAAACCATTTACTTCGTCGCCGGCGAAGTGAGCGCAGACAATCACGGCGCCGCGTTGATGCGCTCCCTCCGCGGGTTGGCTCCTGAGCTGAAGTTCATCGGGCGCGGCGGTCCGCAAATGCAGCAGGTCGCCGGCACACAATTCAAGAATTGGATCGGCGACGCAGCCGTTCTTGGCTTGTGGGAAGTGCTCAGGAAGTACGGTTATTTTCGAGAACAATTTCGCGAAACCCTCAAAGAAATTCAGGAGAGCAAACCGGACGCAGTCGTGTTGATCGACTATCCGGGATTCAATTTGCGGCTCGCTCATGCGCTCCGACGGCAATCGCCGGAGCAGAAGGTAATATACTACATCAGCCCGCAGGTTTGGGCTTGGAATCCGGGCCGCATCAAAAGAATGGCGCCCTGTGTCGATCTGGTGCTCTGCATTTTTCCTTTTGAAGCTGATCTCTATAAGAAATCTGGCATACCTGCGGTATTCGTCGGTCACCCGATGATCGAAAGATTGCAGGCCCGGAAAATCGATGTTGAGCGCGATCCAAATTTAATTGGGCTTTTCCCGGGCAGTCGCCTGCGCGAGGTGCGGAAAATCTTTCCGATAATGATCGAAACAGCGCGCCTGCTTTTGCAAGCCAGGCCTACTTTGCACTTTCAAGTCGCGGCCGCATCCGAGGAACTCGCGCAAGAAATGGGTCTGGCAACTGCCCCACTGGATCAGTTGCACGATCGAGCGCCGATTCAAATTGAAGTCGGCGAGACAGCAGAGATCATGCAGCGCGCGTGGGCGGGAATTGTTGCCTCGGGAAGCGCCACGCTGGAGGCTGCTTATTTCCGGATGCCGTTTGTGCTCGTTTACAAGGTGGCCTGGCCGACTTACCTGGCAGCGCGCGTCGTCGTGAACGTGAATTATCTTGGCATGCCTAATTTGCTTGCAGACAAAGAAGTCGTTCCGGAATTTATTCAGCAACAGGCAAAACCGGACGCGATCGCCATGGCCGCACAGCCGTTGATGGAAGATGCGTGCACGCGCGAGCGAATGATTTCGGAGTTTGATGCGATCATTAGCAAATTGGGCGGCAGTGGCGCCAGCGAAAGAGCCGCGCGAGCAATTCTCAAAGAGATTGGAAGATCGGCATGAGACGAATTAACTGATCACGCGATGAAGATTTGGGATATTTCACGGACGCTTTCAAATGACTTCGCAGAATGGCCGGGTGACGAGCCGTTTCATTATCGATTGACGAGAGAGATCACGAAGGGGCAGACCGTAAATCTGGGCGCAATCACGATGAGTGTGCACAACGGCACGCACGCCGATGCGCGATTGCATTTTGATCCAAAGGGCGAATCGATCGAGAAAGCGCCGCTCGACATTTATGTGGGTCGCGCGACCGTGGTCGACCTCGCGCAAGCTTTTTTCCGTTCAAAGGAAAAACATCTGATCACCACCGAAGATCTGCAGCCGCATGCCGAAGAAATCGCAGCGACTTCGCGACTTCTCGTAAAGACGGGCCGATGGAGCGACTCCACAATTTTTCCAAATCAAATTCCCGTGATCGCAGCCGATGTCCCCGTGTGGCTGCAGAAAAATGGCGTCAAACTGCTGGGATTGGATCTGCCGTCAATGGATGAGATCGATTCGAAATCGTTGCAGAACCATCACGCGCTTGCCCACGCCGGCATCGCCATCGTTGAATCTCTGGATCTGAGCGAGGTTGCTCCCGGTATTTATAATTTGGCGGCGCTGCCTCTGAAAATCACCGGTGGGGATGGCGCGCCGATGCGCGCGATCCTGTGGCGCGATTAAATGAGTTTAAACAAAAGAAAACGAAGTTAACCAAGGCGGCTTCTTGAACCGGTGTGGAGAATCTTCGCTTCCTTCGTTACCTTCTGTAAGACCTGACTTAATCTTCTTTTGTGATTGAGGGCGGTTCCGCGCAGACAATCTTATCCGGCAAGCGCACTCTTTGGTTTGTCGCCGGTTTAACGGTAATCCTTTTCGCCGTCGCCAACCTGCCGTGGCAGCTCGACGATTACGATCAGGCCAAGCAGGCGTTTACTTCCTTCCAGATGATCAAGGAAGGTCGCTGGTTTTATCAGCAGACTCCACATGAGCATGTGGCGACCAAGCCGCCGCTCGTGGGATGGATTTCTGCCGGTCTCTTTGCGATAACGCGCTCGTGGGATACGGCATGGCGGCTGCCCTCCTTTCTGGCTGCGATTGCCATCGCGATGTTGCTATTTCGTGCTGCGACGTCGGCTTACGGAAGGATTCCCGGCTTGATCGCGCTCGGCGCGTTTGGATTGAATCTGCTGAGCCCACGGCTTGCGACACTCGTGCGCACAGATATGCCGCTCGCGCTCGTGATTTTTCTGATTGGCCTGCTGATCTGGCAAAAAATTCGATCTGAAACCGAGTGGGGATTGCGAGACCAAGTTTACATCTTCGCATTGCTCACTGTGGCAATGTTGATCAAAGGCCCGATTGTTTACGCGTTTCTACTGCCGGGAATCGGCATCAATGCTGTAATGGTGGCGATGCGCGACGCGCGCGCCTCGACACAGCGAGGCGGCTACAAATCGGGTGGTCTGGTCCGCCACAGGACGGATTCGCCGTGGCGAACTGGTGGCCATGGATCGCTTCGCTGGCAGTCTTCCTCTTCTGGGTAATCGGCGGGATTTTGTTTACGCCTGGCTTCTTTGATCAAGTCGTGATGCGTGAATTTGTTGCGCGCTTTGGCGAAACGATTCATCGGCCGCAACCGCTTTATTTTTATTTGCCGCATCTGCTGCACAAATTTTTTCCATGGAGCATGCTGATGATCGGTGTCGCCGTTTTCGATCTTGCGTCGCATCGATGGAGGATTGGCGCTGCGTTTCGACAGATGTCGGCTGAAACGTTCTGGCTGCTTTGCTGGAGCCTGGGCGGTCTAATCGCGATGTCGCTGATTCCATCAAAACGCGTGGACAGAATTTTCCCGATTGTGCCGCCGCTCTGTTTGCTGCTGGCCGCGCAGATTGCAAAACGCAATTCCTGTAGCCACGGCTCTGTGAGCCGTCCTTTAGAAAGCGTCGATTTCAATTCGACGGGCCACCCGCCTTCGCCAAGCTACGGCGAGGCAGGCAGGGCGGTAGCTACAGAAAACGCGGCGACGCCCGTCCATCGATGGAGCACAGCCGCATTGATCGTGGCGATCCTTGTTCACCGGCGGCTACACAACTTGGAAAGTCCTCACTGGCTACCGCGATCATCACGATGCGCTCGTTGTCTTTGGAAGGAATGTTCGCCATGAGGCGGAAGCGCATCATTGGCGTTACGAAGCGCTGTCCGCGGAAGATGAAGGGCTGCTCCTCTATTTGCGGAAAACGCATTTCATCGAACCAGATCGCGCTGTCATTGAATGGAACCGTGGCAAGCTCGATGCGCTCGTTGCGTCAACGGAAAAGGCGTCGGCTTTGCTCAGCGAGCTTCGAGACGCTTCTCTTTCCAGTTTGAAATCAAATGAGAGAAGGAAAGAGCAGGGGAAAGACTACGTTTTGATCACGCGCTAGTCGGCGAGCCGCTCAAGCCGCACTCCATTCACGTCGTCGGGTGTAGAAGTACGCCGCCATGCACCAGTCGTACGCCGCGCAAAAGGCGCCATAGGCCAACGGGAGCTTAGTCATTTCGTGAGCGCCGAGCGGGCTCACTCCGCCATGCGCGTGAAGCTCATGAACGCCGTCCCAAATGCCGTGCAGGCAGTAGCCAATGATGAGTACAACCGGCAACCTGAGACCGAGAATACCGAACACGGCGAACACAATTACCGCTCCGGTTTCAAGTCGCCACGCTCCTTGATCTCCGAAATAAGCGGTGAACACCAGATAAAATGCCGCGATCGCAACGAAAAACAGAGCAAAAAGATCTGCTCTACTTTTGCCGAAAACAGTTTCTGCGAAATGAAAATCGATCCCGCTGCCGCCAGGAATCCAACGCAGAGATACAGGATGATAATCACTGATAGCGCCATGAAAGACCATCCGGGACAAATACAAAGCGACGCCGGTCGGGTACCCTCGACGGCTTGGGCGTTCTGGATGAACGAGTCATTGCAGCCCACTCCATCTGGCTGGACGACGCCGATATCAAGATCATGGCGCGACGTTCGGTGGGCGTGGCTCATTGCCCGCAGTCGAACATGAAGTTGGCGGCGGGTGTGGCGCCTGTCTCGCGACTGCTCAAAGCCGGCGTTGCGGTAGGACTCGGTACCGACGGGGCGGCGTCCAACAATGTGCTGAACCTCTGGGAAGAGATCGACACAGCTGCCAAGCTCCACAAGCTTGTTGCCAAAGACCCGAGGGTCCTGAACGCCCACGAGGCGCTCGAGCTAGCCACCATCGGCGGGGCGCGAGCGATTCACCGCGACAAGGAAATCGGTTCGCTGGAGGTGGGCAAGCTAGCTGACCTGATCGTCGTGCGCATGGATGGTGCCCATCAAACGCCCGTGTACGACGTGGTACTCGCAACTCGTGTATGCCACCAAGTTCTCGGATGTGGAAACGGTGGTCGTCAATGGCAAGCTGGTGATGGACAAGAGGAAGGTGCTGACAGTGGATGAGCCGGCCACGTTGGCCAAAGCTCGTGACTACGCCAGGCAGGTGCAGGCGAGCCTCTGGGGGAAGTGAGGGCGACATCTAAGTAATCGCTCGATTCCATGAAACCCTCCGCGCATCTGCATTTCAGATGATTAGAACAATTTCAACGGAAGCTCTCCGTGCCGACAGTTCAGCTTTGTCTCGTTAGGTCGTGGCAGCTTTAATCGCATCAGTGATCTTGTTTGCGGCGCCGTGCACACCAGTTCGTGTCACGTTAGGCGATCTTGTTGTGCTCGGCGCTTGCCGCGGTCATGCGTCGCGGAGTAGCGGATGGGTCGCGCACCGGATGCCGCCTCCCCATTGGGAGGCGATGTCCATGCGGAAACCCGAAACGACATTGACCTTGCGCTTTTCCAGTTCCTTGATCAGGCGGGTGTGCTCTTCCGCGATGAGCACCGAATTCTCCTGTAGGCACACTGTGTTACAGCCAAGGGCATGCGCCTCTTCCGGGGTTGCCTTAATGACCTCCCAACCCTTCACCGGCGCTGGCAGGCCCGCCTTTAGGCCGCTTGTATCGCACATGCACAGGCCAGGACGGATGACGGCGAAGATGCAGTCGAGATGCAGCCAGTTTTCCTGGAGGGGGACTTCGTGGACCTTATAGCCTTCCGGCCCCAGGTAGCGCTGTAACCATTCGATGCCGGCTTTGTCCGACGCCAGGCCCGAATTACCGACGAGAACGTCTTTGCCTAAGACGAAGATGTCTCCGCCTTCCAGGAAGGGGCCAGGGCCGTCGGAAGTAGGTGTTGGTTTCACCGGCACAGGCTCAGGCATGGAGACGTGATGAGCATGCGGGTCTTCCGCCACGCGCCGCTGGAGGAGCTCACGAATAGCGAAGATCTCTTTCCGGCGAAACGGGGTCTTGACTGCCAGCTCGATAATGTGTTTGCCAACCACGAGGATCGGGTCCCGCATATAAACGGGAAAGCCGCCGACCGCCAGGTATGCTAGGAACTCTTGCTCCTCCTTGGTCCAAGGGCGAGCGCGGTGGACCTTCACCCCAGCGTTCTCATACGCCTTAGCCAAGCCTTCGAGCTGGGCGGCGGTCCCTTCGAGTCGGTCGGGCACGATGTCCTTCAATGGTTTCCCCTGGTACTGCTGAAACAGCTCCAGCGTGGGTTGGCCCTTGTGGTACCTGGTAGCAGAAGTGGGTAGGCGTGGGAACGACGGAGTCCTCGGGAAGGACGCCAACGATCACTTCCCGGAGCTTGCCCCACTCGTTGTGCAGGCCAATCGGATTCATAATCGGTTTCTCCTCGGCAGTCGCCCGTCGCGCGCCGCTGCAAAAAGAGAGGGGCACCACCGCGGCACCGGCTTGTAGCAGGAACGTACGTCGGTCAATCATCGGTGCTTCCCTCTGGTCATTGCAAAACAAATTACGAGTTCCTGTTTATCCGAATTCGTTGAAGAAAGCAAGGCGAAACGCTTGGCCCAGGTCGTGGAGTCGCTAGAGACGCGCCCGTGACAGTAAGAGACGTCATCATTTCGGCGGTGATCAGCGCTCTGCTTATTGCCAGTTCCCCGATGCGCTGGTCGCGTCAACGGAGAAGGCGCCGGCCTTGCTCGGCGAGCTTCGAGGCGCTTCTCTTTCCAGTTTGAAATCAAATGAGAGAAAGAAAGAGCAGGGGAGACGACTACGTTTTGATTACGCACTAGCTCTAATGAGATCGGCGTTCGGCTGCGTTGTTCGGATCGGCGGTTTTCCCAGGACGTAATTTTCCTCTCTTAGCTGGCTTCCAAGCTAACACTTTGGATAGAACTCGCTCTGCTTTTAATGGCGATAATCTCGCTGACTCTTCCATCACGTCACGCGGTACCCAGTCAGGAAAGGGTACCTGTCTCGACGCGTGCGCACCGGTTTCTGTATGTTCGTCCCAAACTTTCGCGAGTCGCTCTTTGGCAAAGTGTGGCGAAAGTTTGACAAGAGCCGGCCAAAGCCGTCGATGAACATACGTGACTTTGTCATCAATTAACTTGCAGACCAAGACGTCGGAACTTTCACAAACGGCACGCGCTGCTCGAAAGATTACCCGCCCTTTAGCGTGTCCCCACCAACTGCCTCGAATTGACCCACCTGCAATCGCCTCTGCGAGGCTCGGAACCGGACCGCGCGCGGCTTGGAGCACGACTCCATGACGTTTCACGAAAGCGATTGCTTCTTTTGGACTCACTTCTTTCTAATTTCGCTCAGTCGCCCTGCTGTAGCCAGACGTAGCGCTTGCCATTCCAGTAGATCAGCGCGCTGGCTGCCTCACTCTTGCCCACGAGAAGCGCGTCTCCGCGAAGATGCGGAATGTTTGTAACATCGCCTCTCGGTGCCACGCGAGTTTTCGAATAAACCTGCCACGTATCCATCCACTCGAAGTCATCGCCGCCATTGCCGACAGCAGTCCCCGCGCCGAGAATTGTTACCTTGCTCGTGCCACCTTGAACGATCGCGATCCCGCTCTTTCCGGTTGAGCGTTGCTTCACCAGAACAGCCACGTCAATTTTGCCGTCGCGATTGAAATCTCCGCGCAGATAGAATGGATTCATGGAAAAGGAGACTTCGTACTTCTTTGCAAGCGGACCACGTATGATGGCTCTCTCGACGGCCTCAGGAATGTCATGAGGTTGCATGGCCACTTCCGGCGTTTGGGACGGCGCAGGATCGATTTGCGTTATGGCTTTCGTCTTTAAATCAATTTGGTACGTCTTCCCGCGCTCAGACGTAACGAGGAGCATGCCATTTCGAAGACTCAGCGACTTAATGAAGACCCACTGAACGTCCTCCTCGAGCGTCGGATCAATGCGATTGGTAAACACCGTTAAGTCCCAAAGCTTCCTGTTGGTCTGGACATCCCACGCTTCGATGTATGCGCGGCGACCATCGTCGTTCGGCGCGAAATAGCGGACGCCTTCGTGAATGACGGGCTCGACGTTTGCAGGTGCGCTACGTTTGGCAGAGGTCAGATGCGGCAGGAGGATCACCGCAAAGAGTATGAAAATCAGGCGTGTCACAAGCGAGAGGCCTAACGAGAAAGAGATAAGCCACGGCAGGGTGTCGTGGCAAGCACACTGAACTCGCAACGAAATGGGGCCGTTGGCTTCATCGACTGGTTAGGCCACTGGTTTAATAAACACATGATGCAACTAGAAGAATCAAAGTGATAACCAAAAAGACAACCCGGATGGCATGA
Organism: uncultured Verrucomicrobiae bacterium; assembly: GCA_963725505.1. Classification (GTDB taxonomy): domain Bacteria; phylum Verrucomicrobiota; class Verrucomicrobiia; order Chthoniobacterales; family UBA10450; genus Udaeobacter. The sequence continues at coordinate 676,393 of CAVRYN010000005.1, forward strand.
AGCAAATCCCAACGCCGTCGCAGATCTCGCCAATTTGCTGGCACTGTATCTGGCTGCCAGCGGGCAACCTGATTGTTGATGGGAACGGGCAAGAGCACGGAGTAAAGACTTATGAGGGCTAAAAGCACCGCCGAGGCGAGTGCCAGCCACCACGGCGTGCTTCGTGCCGTGTGCGCAACGAAAGTTAATGCAAGGGCAAGCAGAAATGTAAGCGCATACCAGAATGGCATCACCATGCCGAGAACCCTCGCCAATGCTTGGGCAGCTCGAATATGCACCGCGTCCTCAAGGTGGCTGATGCGAGGGTGAAAGAACACCGCCACGGCAAGCTCGCTGCCAGTCAACGTCCCCGCGACCACGATGGCGGCGACCTCAAGAGCATGAATAATATCGGGGTTCATAAAGTCGCCTAACGAGAAAGAGCTGAGGTGCTGCGAGCGGGAGCGCGCTCCGCAACGGGTAAAAGGGTTGAAATCATAAAAAGCAAGGTCGTACGCCGGCTCGCAGTCAGCTCCAGCGTCTGGTTAGGTCTTTCGTGCTGCGTCACTCCCATTGTCTTTCTCGATTCTACGGGGCCGGCTGCTAATATAGGTAAGCCTTACGATCACGCCGATAAAAACGAATAGGAACAAATGCACCCAGCCTGGAATGTCAGGGGCGTAAAGATTAGAGTCCGTCACGGGGTGGCCGCTATATGAGAACCACGCCCCGACAAAGCATCCGACCGCGACAACAATTAGCACCAGAGCTTCCGTTCGGTTGACCTGGTGCGGACGCATAGACCTAACGAGAATGGAGCGGACTGCCAAGCCGTGACATAGACGGAAAGCCCGAAGGGTGAACGAATGGCATGAGAGAATCAATCAAGATCAGCAGATCCGAGCGGAGCCTGGTCGACGCGGTCATCACAGCTTCGCGCGACGAGCGCGGCTGCAACGAGATGGCCGGTTGTGTTCAGCACCGTGGCGAAGACGTCGGGGATCGCGTCGACTGCGATCAGGATCCCGATTCCTTTGGCCGGCAGACCGATGGCAAGAAAGAGTGGTGTCAGCATGATGAACGCGCCGCGCGGAATGCCCGGCACGGCGAACGCAAGGAACACTGCAGCGAAAGCGACCGTCGCTACGCTGTCGGCGTGGAGCGGCACGCCGTAGAACCAGCCGACAAAGAGCGCGCCGATCGTCCATGACACCGGCGCCGCAATCTTGAACGTGGAGACGGCAAGAGGCAGGACAAATCCGGTGACCCGCTCGGGCAATTGCAAGTTCTTCTCGGCCGTCTCGACGAGCGCTGGCAGCGACGCGATCGACGAGCTCGAGCTGAAGGCAATGAGCTGCGGCGGCAGGGCGGCACGCGCGAAGCGGCGCAGCGGAATCCGGCCTACGATTGCCACAACGGGGTAGAGCAGCAGCGTTACGGCGATGCTCGCGGCCGAGTAGGCAGCGACATAAAAGCCAATCGCGCCCGCCAGCGTTGCGCCGGCATGGACGGCCAGTGGAAGGACGAGCGCGAATACGCCGAGCGGCGCAGCGAGGATGATCCAGCGGACGAGGACGAGCATCGCGTCGCTCAGAGCGCGGAAGAAGCGTCGTCAGCGTCTGACGCGATGCCTCGGGGGAGCGCGCAATTGCCAACGCGAGGAGCAGCGTGAAAAGGATCAGCGGCATCATCGCCCCGCTCGCGGCGGCGGCGATCGGGTTCGCAGGGAGGAGCGAGACAAGCCACGCCGAGAACGTCTGCGCCTGTCCTTCCGCAGAGATTTCATTCGCCGCTTCGACCGCGCCGGATGGGAGTTGCAGTGCACCGTGAGGCGGAAGGAGCCCGAACATCGCCAGCGCGACCGGAATGACGATGGTCGCGACTCCAATGAGAAGCAGCACAAAAGTAACGAGCGTTCGTCCGCCGAGCCGGCCGATCGACTTGATGTCCGACACCGATGCGACTCCGGTGATCAGCAGCGAAACGACGAGAGGGATTACCGTCATGCGAATGCCGTTGACCCAGAGCGTGCCGATCGGCGCGATCGCGTCGGCGGCGCGGATTAGTGAGGCGTTATGCAATGCCGCGATGAGGACGCCGAGGAGGATCGCGGCGACGAGAGCGAGAAGGACGCGCGTGCTCTCTTTCATCACATCATCAAGTCGCCACCGTTGATATCGAATGATGCGCCGGTGATGTAGCCGGCGGCCTCCGAGGCAGCGAAGCAAATCAAGTCGGCGACTTCGCGCGCGGTGCCGATGCGCGGGATCGGGTAACTTGCTGCGAGGCGTTGCAGCAATTCGTCGTTGGCATGCTCGCGCGTCAGCTCCGTGTCAATCATCCCGGGGCAGACGGCGTTCACGGTAATCCCGAACTTGCCGAGTTCCTTCGCTGCGGCGCGCGTGAGGCCGAGCAGGCCCGCCTTTGATGCGGTGTAATGCGCGCCGCCCAGGGTGCTGACCATTCGGCCGGCGGACGAGGAGATATTAATGATGCGGCCGTAGCGCTGCGCCTGCATCGCCGGAAGTGCCGCCTTCGTGAGCAGGAATGGCGCGGTGAGATTGACCTCAAGTGCGGCGCGCCATTCCTCCGCAGTCAGATCAGGAAACCGCGTGGAGAGCGCGAGCGCGGCGTTGTTAACGATAACGTCGATGCGGCCAAAGCGCTCAAGTGTCATTCGCACGATCTCCTCCGCCGCACCGGGCGCGGCGATGTCACCCGGTACGGCTAGCGTGCGTTCGCCGATCGACGCGGCGAGACTTTCGGCACGCGCGCGGTCACGCACATTCACTGCCACCGCGGCGCCGCGTTCGTGGAAGCACTCCGCCGCGGCACGCCCGAGCCCGCGCCAGGCGCCGGTGACGATGACAACGCGCCCGGCAAAGTCCTGCGCTGAACGCTGCCCGCTCATCTCAATATCCGAGCTTCCCATTGCGGTTCCCATTTGCTCCAACGCAACTGGCTTTTCACGACCGATGGAGATGGACCTAACGAGACCAAGCTGAGCCACCGCTGGCGAGAGCGAACTTTGCTTTTACTTCATCCTTCATAATTGAAACTCCTTTCACGTCCCCGTTCAGTCGCCGCTCCCCTCGCGGCTTTGCCTTCTATGTCGCTCATCCGATTCGCTCCATTCATTCCTCAGTCCTCGATCCAAAGCTGCCTGCGGTTGGCTCCAGCGATTGGTTAGGCGACGGTTGGCTGGATGCTGCGTTAGGGCATCTGTATAAACCCGATGAGATTACCCTCTGCATCTTTTGCAGTTGCAACCAGTTTGCCGCCTCCGACATCTCTCACTGCTTGCTGCATCTGTCCGCCAGCATTGAGGACTAACTGGAGACTGTTCTCGATATCGCTTACGTGCCAGAAGGCCACGGGGCCGGGCTGCCCGTTAGGGGTCAATCCAATGTCTTGATCGCCGATCTTGAAGCCGACGTAATACGGGTTCTCGACATACGGATCGACGCCCAGAAGTTTCGTGTAGAGCGCCTTTGCTCGAGTAATGTCGGTAGCGGAATAGATGATTGTTTTAATGCCTTGGTTCATTTGCGTGGTCTTGGATTTATTCGTGTTTGTGTTGGAAATGTGCGAAGTCGCCTAACGAGAAAGAGATAAGCCACCCAGCACTTTGGAAATCAGCGTGCGCATCATCGAGAACTTACAGCAAAGTGCTGGGCTGGCTGCAGCGACTGGTAGCACGTCGCGCAGAAATTTGCGGTCGGCCTCCGCGTCCGTGCTGTAGATGATGGAATGTGCACCAGTGATCATGACATCTAACGAGAACAAGATGAGCCACCGCAGGAGCTACAAGTGGCGTTCATAAACAAGAACTTCGGGCATACGGACGGTTCGCGGTTGGCTCCATCGCATGGTTAGATGCATTGTGTGAATCGCGAGCCGAATTGACCTGCAGAAACTACAGTCTCGAAGGCAAGCTCCTGACCGCTTCAACCGCATTTTTAAGTGCAAGCGGTGACAAGATCAAGTGGATGTGATCTACCGCAGGGACAATTGTCACCGGCACATCTTTCCCTGCCTGCTTCAGAACCTCGGCGAAGCGGTTTGGATAATAGACTTCGTCGTTCTCGCCGATCAGAAGGCGGAAAGGCTGATGCATGTTGCGGAGATCTGCGAGATAGTCTTCGTGCGGCCGAAAGTTGGTTTCCAGCGCATAGGAATATTCCGAGGTCAGAATTGTCTTTGTGTTTTCGCTCACGGCGAAGCGGAGGACTGGGAGCGAATTGAAGGTTCGTAGACCGAATCCATTTAGAATCGACAGCGCGACGATGCGCGGAACACCCACACTCGCCCAACCTCCACTGGCGGGCCGTAAACTCGGTGCATCCTGACTGAGAAACGGAGCCAGAAACAAATAGCTTTTAAAAAGATCCTGCCGACTGCTGCCCGCGAAACGCAGGGCGAATCCGCCACCGGAGGAGAAGCCGGCCAGGGTCACCGGCGCTGGCGGTGAAACCGCACGCATGAAGTCAGTGAGATCGTCTTCCAGTTGTCCGATATAACCGATCTGGCCCTTGTCGCCGGAGCCACCATGGCCACGGATATCCAGCGCATAGGTCGTAAATCCTGCCGCGCTCAATTCCTTGGCCATCGGGTGCATGCTGGAGCTGGTGGCCGATGAGCCATGAATCAGCACAACGCTGCCCTGACTCGGAGCTGCGGTCGCGGGAGCATAAGATCGGTAGGCCAGCTGTGTTCCGTCCCGAGCCGTGAACCTGGATAGCTGTGGCAAGTCCGAAAAATCCACAGAATTAAATGGATCAGTGATGCTTCCCATCGGATGCGGCGTGCCGGGCCCTCCGAAGATGATGGCGAGAGCAAAAATCACGACCACTAAACCCAGGCCGATGATAAGAACGCGCTTCAGCATCTAACGAGACAGAGATAAGCCACGGCAGGGTGTCGTGGCAAACACACTGAACTTATTTCGCAATGGGGCCGTTGGCTTCATCGATTGGTTAGGCTACTGGGGGAACTGTGAGTTGAATCCGCGGAACCACCGCGATAACGGCGCCAGATGAAATAGCCCATGACTGTGCCGAAGAAAACGGCGCGGGCGATAAATCGAAGAACTTCGGATCGTGAAGTTTCGGATAGGCTGCTAGGCAATGTGACCACTGATGCCAAGGAAACAGCGCGCCGTCCCCGTTGCGGCATCGCGAGTGAGGTCAACGCGCAACGTCAAATCGCGAGAGAGGATCATGCGCACCGGGTCCGCGGACTTGTAAATGTCTGACCCGCTGTATTTGAGTTGGAAAAAAGTCACCGGATAATGCTGCACGACGGCGCTGCCGTTCTTGTCCACCACCACGATGACTGGGTTTGGTTTTTGTCCCGGCGGCATTTCGGAACTGGTGGAGACGAACTCGACGACGAGTTGTTTTCCGGCGGGCACCACGGTTGACAACTTGGTGTCCAGCCAGCCCGCACTGGAGCCTGGGGCGCTGACGGCTTCGACGAGGATATTGAATGCTTTCATGATCGGGTCTTTCTATTGAGTTGCACGGATTTGATTTACTGAATTTATTGAAATGACAGGATTTTGCAATTCAATGCTCCGCGCGGCACCTGCCCCACGGGTGGCGAACCAACTGACCGTGACAGGATTCGTGTCATGTGCGCGGAGCCGCCTAACGAGACCAAGCTGAGCGACGGCCGCCTGCAGCGAGTGTCGCTCGAAGCGAAAAGGTTTTAGCCAAGCAAAAGGTGAACGCGAAGCGGGTGGCCGTTCGCTCCAGCGCTTGGTTAGATCGTTTCATGGTGAAGTAATGTGGAACTTCGAAACGACTCGGCCAGAAGAATCGAAGCTGACCTCATACTCTTCGCCACTGATGGAAAAAGGAACGTAGCGAAACGACTTTACGGACTCAGCGTCATAATACTCGATGCCCTTGTCCGACTCCCAAGATCCTTTATCGCTGTGCTCGTTGATGACGCGGTGAGGACGACCGAGAAGTGCGACCACGCGCTCTTCTGAGTCGCCGCGGGCCACTCGCTGCCAGGGGCGAATGTAGCGCCAATCGTCGGTACCTGAGCGGAGACAAACCAAAGCGCCCAAACTCCGCCAAATAGCGCCACGACTGTGACGACTAATTGAACCAGAGTGCGCTTCACCATCTAACTACAATTCGACGAAAGTCTGTTTCGCCTATTTCGGCTTTTCTCCGGGAGGGGGACCGGATAAAAGGAAAGCATATCTTCCTTTTTACGGGCGCCTCCGGTTCGGAGCAAGCCGATTCATTTGATGTTGACAGCAATTGCTATCGTGGGGGCGGACATCGCATGGGCATGATGTGGATCTTGCTGGCCTTTGGGAAGGAAATACCAGACGCCAGGCGTCATTTGACCGCGTTCGGGTAGCTGTTGCAGGCGCGACGGGTCCAAGCCTGCCGCGATCAGCCCGGAGGCGTCGAACTCGTACACAACGTCTTCCGGCGTGCGCTCCGGTTGAGTAGCGAAGTGAACCATTGTGCCGAGCCCGCTGTTGAAACAATATTCACCACTGGCCGCCGTCTGATCGATCGCGACCTTGGGATTCGCACGCAGAATCCTGGCAATGGCAAGAATCTCGCCTTTGGATGTGCCCTGAAGGGCCAAGACGTCGGCGTACTCACGTTTGAGTGTGGTGAGTTCGTCTTCGGCTACCGGCTTCTCGCCGGCAAGAAGGGTGCCGGTCACAAGGAACGTTAGAAGTATGAAAATTATGCGTCGCATGATGGTACCTCCGTGTGGTGTTTGAGCGGCCTAAATATATTGCGACTGCATTCGGAGTCTAACGATGCCGGAAAACAGACGGCATCGAGAGTTTCCTCCATCCTTCGCGTTTGGTTTCGCTTGGTAGGGCGCGTCACTCCGTGCGCGCCGTTGGCCGAAGACCCAAGCGCGGCGTGCAGAGGATTGCCCGCCCTACCGATGTGCCTGCTATGGTTTGGCAGGCGATTTCGCTTGGAATCACAGGAAAAGGAGGCGGAAATGTCGGCTCGACTTTTCGGTGCCTCATTTTAGTCTCGTAGCAATCGTACATGGCGACAGAAGAATTTCCAAAAAGAGAATTAGAAACGCTCTGGGCTCCATGGCGGGTGGAGTATTTCGAAAAGGAACCGCGTAATCTCAATTTTCTTTCCGAGGCGGCACAGGCGAGCGACGACGCTGCGCATTTGGTGATCACTCGGCGAAAGAACGCATTCCTCATGATGAACCGCTATCCGTACACGGTCGGTCATCTAATGGTGGTGCCGTATCGCAAGGTCGCGGAGCTTTCGGCATTGGGCGACAACGAGGTTGTTGAGCTTTGGAATTTGGTTGTGCATGCGCAGGCGCTTTTGCGTGGCGCGACGAAGGCGCAGGGATTCAATATCGGTTTGAATCTTGGCGAATGCGCAGGCGCGGGTGTGCCAGATCATTTGCATATCCACATCGTGCCGCGCTGGAGCGGCGACACCAATTTTATGCCGATCCTCGCCGGCACGCGCACGCTCTCGGATGGGTTGCGCGCCTTGTATGACAAATTGATGGACGCGCAGTCGAAGCTGTGAGCAAGTGATCTGGGATCAGTGATCGGTGATCGGGGGAACGGCGTCTGACACAGACGCCCTACAATTTGGGATCACTAGTCACTGGGCACTTGTCACCATGAATACCTGGGTCGAAGCGCCGCCGCGACAAAAGGGTCTGGGTTGCTTCGCCAGGGGTTGTCTTATTCTTTTGGTGTTTGCGATCGTGCTGGCGATCGCTTGCTTTGCTGGTGTGTATTGGGGATTTCAGCGGCACTCCGCGATCGTGCACGGTATTTACTGGCTGGCGAAAACGCATTCCATCGCCGAAGGGCCGGTGCCGGTACCTGAATTCAGCGGCTCGGACACCCAAATTCAAAGTGTCCGCGAACGTTGGCAGGATTTCGAACAGAAGACGCGGGCGGGTCAAGCCGCCGAGATCGAGCTGACAGCAGATGACATTAATGCTTTGATCGCCGCGAACCCCGAACGCTTTCGGGGCAAAGTTTTTGTCTCGATTGAAGGCAATCAGCTCCGTATCCAGACGAGCACGCCAGTTGGAGAAATTCTTAATCGGCCAGGTTACTATTTTAACGGTGATATCACGGTCGAATTTAAGGGCGCGGAATCATTGGACAATCCGCAGTTGAACCGGGTCGTAGTGAATGGGGAGCAGGTGCCGCGTGATATTTTGAAATGGAAATATCGTTCGAGGCGCTTGCAGGATTATCTCGCCGATTATCGGAACAGCCACGACATCGGCACGATCGAAATTCGCGATGGCAAGGTAATCCTGCGATCACGCAGCGAGTAAAAGAAATTCAGGTGCCACAGATGAACACGGATTTCCACAGATAAGAGATGCTCGAATTCGAATCTGAAGATGTAACCCCATTTCCGCACAAGGAGATCACGGAAGCAATCATTGGATCCGCTTTTGAAGTTTACAACCACCTTGGTTACGGTTTTCTCCATCGCGTGTATCAACGATCGCTTCAAGTCGAACTGACGCGACGCGGCTTCAGCGGAGACTTGGAGAGGAGAACAACTGTTCGCTACAAGGAAGTAATCGTCGGCGAGTACGACGGCGACATGATTGTTAATGATGTAGTGCTCGTCGAAATCAAAATAGCGCCGCAATACGATAAACGCGACGAAGCTCAGCTGCTGAATGTGCTGAAAGCGACCGGTCTGAAGGTTGGCATTCTCCTGAATTTCGGCCGGTACAAGGTCGAGTACAGACGGTTCATCTTCTGAATCTGTGTTTGATCTGTGTTGATCCGTGGCGGAGAAGATTTGTGTTGATTTCCGAGATCGCATTCCCCAATTAGTGTGGCTGCATGATTTCGCGCACGAAGACGTTAAGCTGCCCGTCTTCCTGCTTGCGAACTTCGGTGATCTCGTAAGGCCGCAGCTCGTCCCGGCTTACTATTGCGCCCTGCGGCGGAGGAGTGTAGCCACTCGGAAATTCCACAATGATGCGCGTAGATGAACCGCCGCCAAAGTGCAGCACTTTGTCTGTTAGTTTTGTGCGCGGGCGCAACACAGCTTTATTGGCCTCGGAAAAATTTACCACGAATTGACCTTTCAAATACACGCGTTCGCCAGCGAGTCCGTGCTCAGCGACGCCTGGCAGATCGCCTGTCCCGATAAGCCGGCCCAGCGGCATTTTGCCCGCTGGAAATGTCTTCCAACTGCCGCCGCCCGCATTCGAGGCCAGAGCTACGTTGGAAGCATCGGCTGGAACCGGCTTCGCAGGCAGAACGGGCACCGGCGTGGCGGTTGGGACAGGTGAAGCCTGGGCTACAGGTTCAGTCCCAGCTCCAGGAAGTTTCAGCGCCGGCGCGGGCGTAACAGCAGGAATGTTTGGAACGCTTGGTGGCGTGCGCGCGGACGCAACTGCGAATGGCGTCGGACTTGGCGCGCCTGGTTTCTGAGCGACCACTGGCTGAGCCGGAGTCGATGCTGGCGGAGGCGACTCGAGCTTTTGTTTCTTTCCTCTTTTACCTCTCGGTAACGGAGTTGGCTTGGCCAGCTTGTCGTTCTTCGCTAACACAGGTGGCGAAAACGTTTGAACAGCCTTCGCCTGTTCGACGCGCACTAATTCATTCTCGGCGGGCGGTGGTGGCGCGCTGGGACTCAAGCCAGGTATTGGGACCGGAGCACCCTGGGTTGGTGCTGCTTTTTGCCGGTAGTCGGCCAAGCGTTGCTCGATGACCGTACGTTCCTGTGCCTTAAATAATGGCCAGCCTGCTGCCAGGTTGAGGCTAAGCGGTGGCTCAAGGCGAAAAGTTCCCAGACCGCGTGTGACCGTATAACTTCCATAAAGCAACGGGACAGCTGTGACGAGGATGCGGCCATCAGCCAATCGCTCCGCGTGAATCACTGCCGAAATATCGTGTGTGCGTTCCAGCTTGACTTCTAACCCGACCGTGAGCGTCTGCTTCATGAGAGGCACGGCTTCAGGTTTGGCTGGGTAAAGGTGTTCCATGACGAGCTGGCCGTTATCGATGGCATTCATCAGCGCCACCATGCCGGACGTAAACACGTCTCCAGGGCCGAGCTCGCGTGTCGCAACAATGGTGTACCTGCCTACGACGTACGGCACAAGGCCCCGCACTCGCTGGTAATTTCGAATGTAACTGCGTGTCAGTTCAGCGTTCGCCCTGGCAAGCTCGGCAGCGCCCATCCCCACATAGTGCTCATACAGCTGTTGTGGGTTCAAAAATTCGCCGGCCGGTGCAGCAGTTAGCTCGAAACGCTTCGGTGGCTCAATCTTGTGCAGCCTTTGTAAGATCCGGTAGCTGTCAGGCCGTTCCGGTTGATCGAAGATATAAAAACTGCCCAGCCACGCTGCCAGCGCGAAGCCGGTCAAAAGCAAAATCGCAACCGTCCAGGCAAAATAATTGATGCGCCGCCGTGGACGGGTGTACGGATCGTCGTACGGATCGTAAGGAGAAGTGCCATAATCCATCAGTCCAGTGCGCGACGATTCCCCATTTTCAAGCTGATTGCGTCGTTTCAAACGACGACCCGCATCCGCAGGTGCGCGATGCGTTCGGATTAACGACCTGAAAACCAGTGCCGGTCAAACCATCGCTGAAATCCAGAGTCGCGCCGCGCAGGTAGGGAACGCTATCGCCATCGATAAAAAATTGCATCCCATTGCGCTCCACCACTGCGTCGCCGTCTTTTTTTTCATCGAGCGTCATTTCATAATGCATACCTGAACAGCCGCCTTTCGCGACCTGCACCCGCAGGCCTTTTCGCGAGTTTTCCGTCCGCTGTGAAAGCAAACTCTGGAGCTGTCGAACAGCACTGTCCGTGACGTTAATCATCCCGGAAAAATACGGCTGCCGCGTACCCAAGTCAAAGAACCGGCAGCCACACTCGCGTATTAACCGAAAGATGTGTCATCCCGAGTCGCGGAGACGGCGAGGGACCTCGCAATGGAATTTTGGAATACACAAGCTAAATAGGCGTGCCCGATCAGTCTGTGTGAGGTCCCTCACTTCGTTCGGGATGACCGCCGAACGGGCCGAGCGTGTCGCAATATTCTCTGTTTTTCTTCGCAATCGGCAATCCGGAACCTACAATTTGGAATACAAAATGGGCCAGATTCGATTGTTGTCTGAAACGGTAGCCAGCCAGGTGGCGGCCGGCGAAGTGGTGGAACGCCCAGCGTCGGTAGTGAAGGAACTAATCGAAAACAGCATCGACGCAGGCGCCCGCAAAATCGACGTTATGATCCGTCGCGGCGGAATTTCGCTGGTTCGCGTGATCGATGACGGCTGCGGCATGGACCGCGATGATGCACTGCTTTCGCTGGAGCGGCATGCCACCAGCAAGATTCGCACTGCTGCGGATCTTGAAGCTGTCGCTACGCTGGGATTTCGGGGCGAAGCGCTGCCAAGCATTGCCAGTGTGTCGCGATTTCGCCTGACGACGCGCGAGGCGCACGCGGTCGCAGGAACCGAAATCATCGTTAACGGCGGCAAGCTCGACGTTGTACGCGATGGCGGTGAAGCCCCGGGAACGCAAGTCGAGGTCCGCTCACTCTTTTATAACCTGCCCGCGCGCCGCAAGTTTCTTCGTTCCGAAAATACCGAAAGCCGCAACATCGAGCATCAAATTCATTTGCAGGCCATCGGTCATCCTCAAATCGGCTTCTCCTTGTTGCGAGACGATCGCATTGTATTCCAGTTACCGGCTGCGGCGACGCTGAGTGATCGAATCCGGGATTTGTTTGGGGTTGAGCTATTGCAGCGCCTGGTCGAGGTAACGAGCACTGGTTCGCCCGAGATTCGGATCAGTGGCTTTATCGGACAGGCAGGCCTCAGCCGCCAAACCCGAACGCAACAGCTCGTTTTTGTAAACGGTCGCGCGATTGAAAGCAGCCTCATCACTGCTGCTATCCGTGAAGGCTACCATACGGCTCTCATGAAAGGCCAGTATCCGGTTACGTTCTTCTTTCTCGAGGTCGATCCGGCGAGTGTGGATGTAAATGTTCACCCGGCAAAGCGCGAAGTGCGTTTCCGTGACCCGACCGGAGTGCGTGAAGCAATCGTTCAATGCATTCAACAGACATTAGAAGGTGGCCGGGCCGCATGGCAGGAAAGATTTCGCGCGCCAGTCAGTATGCCGACTGTGGTAGGAAAAACAGCCCCTGACCTACGGTTACGGCCTGAGGAATCTGCTCCAGAAGAATCACATCGCGAGCTACCACATCTTGGTTCCGCTGTTGCAGCCGGTGCTAGCGCTTCCAGCGCCGCATCAGGCACGGAGATCGTAGGGCAGCCCCGAAAGCTTTCGGGGCTGCCGGCCTTGCCCGCTGATTCGGCAAGCGAAGCGCTTGCCGTACAACAGCAGGCCGGCAGAGCTGCTCAGCAGCAGTTCCAGATCATTGGTGTACTAAGTAAGCTCTATGTCCTGATGGAAAATGCGGATGGCCTTGTTCTGCTTGATCAGCACGCGGCGCATGAACGTATTCTCTTTGAAGAATTGCGGCGAAGGATGGAAGAGCAGGGGGTCCCAACGCAAAAACTGCTCCTCCCACAGACGTTCGATGTGCCACCGCGCGACGCCGATTGGATCGAGCGGAACCTATCGACCTTGCAACGGATGGGAATCGGGATTGAGAGTTTCGGGCCGGGCACGTTCAAAATCGACAGTCTCCCCAGCTTTTTGGATGTCTCGGACCCGGCGCAATTCATGCGCAAAGTGATTGATGATCTGAAGAGCGCCAGCAATACCGCTTCAGCGATGCGTTTGGGCGAAGAGATGATTGCCAAAAGCGTTTGCCGTCACGCGGTCAAAGCCAACGATCCGTTGCGTTACCCTGAAGTAGAAAAACTGATCCGCGATTTGCTCGACTGCGATCTGCCCTATTGCTGTCCGCACGGTCGGCCCACAATGATCCAAATTTCACTGGCCGAATTGGAAAAAAAATTCGGGCGAAAAGTGTAACTGTAGCCGGGATCGCTGATCCCGGCCCTTGTGTTAAAACCGTGTCGAAGAGACCGGCATCAACGATGCCGGCTACAACATACGAGAGGACGTGCTGGTAGAAGACACGCGCTTGCCATTTGGGAGGCGGGCGGGTTTAATGTGGCGCCGTGAAGAAAATCGAAGCCATCGTCAAACCCTTCAAAACCGAGCCAGTGAAAGAGGCGCTAATGACAGCAGGCGTAGAAGGAATGACTCTCAGTGAGGTAAAAGGATTTGGCCGCCAGAAGGGGCATAGCGAGATTTATCGCGGCACCGAGTACACGGTGGATTTTCTTCCAAAAATAAAATTCGAGATAGTGATTGCGGACGATCGCGCGCAGCGAGCCGTGGAAGCCATTCTGGGAGCAGCAAAGACTGGTAAAATTGGTGACGGCAAAATCTTTGTAACGGAGGTGGAAGAGGCGGTGCGCATCCGAACGGGTGAACGGGGAATGGAGGCATTGTGAGCGCGAGCATCTGTTTGGCAGGTCTCTCGCCTTTCCCTTCTCAAGGGAGAGGGCAGGGTGAGGGTTCCGCTTCGCAGCCAAAGCCGTTAGAAACCCCTCACCTCAATCCTCTCCCCTTTACGAAAGGGGAGAGGCGAAACAATGCCGAACACATATGAAGGACGGAGCAGTCAGACCTGAGATGGTAGTTGTTAAATCGTTACCTCGGAATGACCACGTTTCACCATTTGACCGTTTACGCTTTAACGCTTCAACCCTTTAACGAATGCACGATTATTTGCTATCCATCTTTCTCGGAGTCGTCGAAGGACTGAGCGAATTTCTTCCCGTAAGCTCAACGGCACATTTACGCATCTGCGAAGCGCTGCTGCGTATCGATCTTCACGATGGGTTCTGGAAAATGTACACGGTCGTCATCCAGCTCGGCGCCATTCTGGCGTTGCCAGTTTATTTTCGGCAACGCATCCTGCAGTTTGTTGGCACTTTCCCGCGAGGCGAACGCGGCAATCGCACCGTCTTTACCCACCCGTTGAGTCTCACCCTCATTGCATTTGTTGTGACCGCAATTCCGGCGTGGGCGCTGACGAAGGAGATCGGCAAAAACCTGGAAAACCTCTGGGTGATGGCCCTCGCGCTTCTTATTGGCGGAATCATTATGTGGATTGTTGACGCGGTTTTCACGCGGCCGCGCACGATGCACATGGAGGAAATGACCTTGCCGCAGGCAGTCTGGATCGGGGCAGCACAAATTCTTTCTGCTGTTTTTCCCGGCACGTCGCGGTCGATGTCCACCATTGCAGCGGGGCAGGTCGCCGGAATGTCGCGTCCGGCTGCGCTTGAATTTTCGTTTTTCTTATCGATGCCGACGATGCTCGTGGCCACCGGATATGACTTTTTAAAGACGGTGATGCCGCATCATCACGAAGTGAATATCGCGCCGTTGACGATGAAATCGCATGAATGGATCGTGCTCGCCATCGGATTTGTAGTTTCATTTTTTGTGGCGCTGGCAGTGGTCGCATGGTTTATGAACTGGGTGCGCGCGCGGGGATTTGCGCCGTTTGCCCTTTATCGCATTGTGCTCGGCATTGGATTACTGTTGCTCCTCATGCGCGGTGCGATCTGATCGATTATCAATGGAAACGGATCTCATTCTTCCCGATCTACAAAGCGCGGTTCTTTGCGAGGACGTTCGCTGCGAAATCAATGGCATGCAGACGCTCGTGGGCGTGCTCAGCGTGATCCCGGCACCGGCGCTGCCGATTAACTATATCCGGCTGTGCATTTGGACGCGCTGGTGCAGTGGCGCAGGAAAGTTTCGGCAAAAATCCCGCATGGTCGGCGTGGATGAACAGCAGGTCATCGCGCAGGCGGAAGTCGAGTTTGTGTTGAAGGAGATGGAGGGCCACGCAACGAACGTGCATTATTTCGGCGGCGTGCAGTTTCAGCAATACGGATTGCATCACGTGGAAATTTATCTTGAGAACGAATTGCGCCTTCGCTTTCCGTTGCCGGTAATCCAGGTCACGCGGCCAGCTGGCTAACCTCGGCGAAGTCTTGTGAGCCCGGGTTTGCCAACGGGTCGGATTTATTTACGAGGGCGCTCCATGCTAAAGGGGGTTTTCAAGCCGCTACTCTGCAGCGTTTTCCTTGTCGGCCAGATGATCCATGCGCAGGAAGTAGTCGTTCCTCATGAAACAAAACCGGAGGCTCCCGAGCAAGCAGCGCCGTCTTCGGAGTCTGAGCAAACCCCTTCGGAATCGGCCGCACCGGTGCGAACCAAACCCAAGCCGCGCGAAAAGAAATCCGTCGCGCCCACGTTTGAGCAAATGCGCGCGGCGGGAGCGCTTGCTGCGGAGGGGCGAAATGACCGATCTGTTTCGCAACCAACCAGAAAAGGCGCGTCTCGCTCGGAGACGGCCGCAGCGCCAAGACCAACTGTCTCGACAACTCCCAGGCCGGTGAAACGAGAAGCCCAAGTCGAGCAAAAAAGCGCATCGCGCCCGTCCACGCCGCGAAGTACCAAGTTGGAACCGATCGGCCCAGTTCGGCCGACCATGATTGAATCTGGAAGAGAGCAGCCAAGCGCTACTCCTTCGGCAAAAGGACAAGCTCCGGCGCCTTAATCGCGAACGAGCGTGCTGTAGGGGAAGCTGACAGCTTTCCCTACAGAGATAGTGCTGAAGAGCGGAAGCAAGAGCAGGGGAAAGAATTGCCCGAAGCCGCAAAATTCCTTGCGTGGCGACCTTGCTAACTTATTATTTGTAGGCAAGCCCAGCACCTTGCTAGCAAAGTGCTGGGAAATTTTTTGCCCATTTCTGATTTCAATGGCGAACACAATTTTAATTGGCATGCAGTGGGGCGATGAGGGCAAGGGCAAGATCATCGACGTGCTCACTGCCCGGGCTGATATCGTTGTCCGGAGTCAGGGCGGCAATAATGCCGGGCACACGGTCATCCATCGCGGCATCAAGTATATTCTGCACCTGATTCCGTCTGGAATTCTGCGGCACCGCAAAATCTGCGTGATTGGAAACGGCGTTGTGATCGATCCGGTCGCGCTGGTGGCAGAGATTGAGGGTCTGCGCAAATTAGGAATCAAAGTAGATAAGAACCTGCTCATCAGCGATTGCGCTCACCTTGTCCTGCCTTATCACCGGATACTGGACGAGCAACGCGAGCTGCGTCGAGGCCGGATTGGAACTACGAAGCGTGGAATCGGACCGGCTTACGGAGATAAAGCAGCGCGTACGGGGCTGCGGATGTCAGACTTGATACAGCCGATTGTGTTCTCGAAAAAACTGCAGGCCAAGGTGATTGAGAACAACAGAATCCTTCAGGCCCTCGGCGCGAAGCCGATTAGTTTTCGGGAAGTTAACGAAACCTACTTGGCGGCTGGCAAAAAATTGCGTCCGTTCGTAGCAAACACGGTTGTGTATCTGCATCGTGCCATCGAGCGGGGCAAAGAAATCCTGTTTGAAGGTGCGCAGGGAACGTTTCTTGATATCGACCATGGCACCTATCCTTATGTGACTTCTTCGAATACAACGGCGGGGGGCGCATGCACAGGGACTGGTGTGCCGCCGCACCGGATGGATCGCGTGCTAGGCGTGATGAAAGCGTACTCTACGCGCGTGGGCGAGGGAGCCTTGCCCACCGAGGACGACCAATTGGCGCAAAGGCTCCATAACCTCGGGCGCGAGTTTGGCGCCACAACCGGGCGCAAGCGGCGGTGCGGTTGGTTCGACGCCGTCGCCACTCGTTACGCGAGGATGATCAATGGAATCGACGAGATCGCCATCACCAATCTGGACGGACTTGATCATGTCGATCCAATTCGAGTTTGTATTGCGTATCGGCTAAACGAGAAGCGCCTGGATGTACCGCCGTGCGACGCGAGCCAGCTGGCTAATTGTGAACCAGTCTATGAAGAGGTGCGCGGCTGGAATGCGTCCACGCATGCGGCCCGAAAATTTTCGCAGCTTCCTTCGGCAGCGAGGAAATACGTCAGATACATCGCCGAATTAACCGGAGCAAAATTGTCTATGGTCAGCGTTGGGCCGGCACGCGGTGAGACAATCGTTTTGTGAGCTGGCGACGAAATCACCATGCCACGCCTGCGCAGTGTCATCCTGAGCGAAGCGAAGGATCTCACCTGTGCTGATTGATCACGCTTAGCACATCGAAAACGCTGATTGCAACTGTGAGGTTTCTCGCCGTCTGCGCGGCTCGGAATGACCACGTTGTGCACGCAGTTGATGAGTTCTATGATCTCGATCAGGCGGCTTTTTCGAGTTTCGGATTTGGGTCGAGTGAAATTTGCTTCGCGGCGATAAATTCCAGAAGATAAAGGCTGCGACGATGTCTGTGAGCATTAAAACTGTTCCCCGTCACATTGCAATCATCATGGATGGCAATGGCCGGTGGGCGAAGGGGCGGGGCCTGCCGCGCATCAAGGGTCACGAGGCCGGCGCGCAGGCGGTGCGCCAATGCGTGGAAGGCTGCGGCGAATTAAAGGTGGAATATCTCACTCTTTACGCGTTCTCGGCTGAAAACTGGCAGCGCCCGAAAACCGAAGTCATCGCACTCATGCGTTTGCTGGAGAAATTTTTGAAAGAGAAAACACCGGAATTGATCGAGAAAAATGTGCGTCTGCAGGCGATTGGCCGGTTGACGGACCTGCCTCAAAGCGCGCAGGAACAACTTCACAAAACGATCGAGCAAACTGCCGCCAACACAGGTCTCACGCTTATCTTTGCGTTGAGCTACGGCGGCCGGCTTGAAATCATCGATGGGATTAAAAGTTTGCTCCGCGCGATTGAGCTGGGTCACATCGACAAGGCAATGATCGATGTAGAGATGTTCAGCAAACATCTTTACACCCGCTACTATCCCGACCCAGATCTGCTGATTCGCACTTCCGGCGAAATGCGCCTGTCGAACTTCCTGCTGTGGCAAACGTCTTACACTGAGCTGTACGTCACGCCAAAGCTGTGGCCCGATTTTACTAAGAAAGACCTCCTTGCCGCGGTCGAAGAGTTTGGTCGGCGCCAGCGCCGGTACGGAGTAGTGCAGTAGCCAGGATCGGCTTTCAATCAGATGGAAAGTAATATGAGATTTGAAGGTCAAGTCGCCATCGTCACTGGAGCAGGTCGTGGGATCGGACGCGCTATAGCTTTGCAGTTTGCAAATGAAGGCGCTCGGGTCGCTTGCGTTAGCCGAACGGAGCAAAACGCCAGGATGGTCGCGGATGAAATCAACGCCCTTCGCGCAGATGCGGCGAAAGCGTACGCGGTCGATGTCGCAGATCATGCTGCCGTCCAAAAAGTCGGCGGCAAGATTCTGGATGGCTTTGGCAGGGCCGACATCCTGGTGAACAACGCCGGGGTAACGCGTGACGGGCTCGCCGTGCGCATGTCGCTGGAAGATTGGGACGCAGTTATCAACACGAACTTGCGCGGCGCGTTTAGTTTTACTCAGGCGATTGTTCGCGCTATGACCAAGCAACGCAGCGGTCGTATTATTAACATCAGCTCGGTAATCGGCCTGATGGGTAACGCCGGGCAAACAAATTACGCCGCGAGCAAAGCCGGCTTGATCGGTTTCACGAAGTCCCTTGCTCGCGAATTAGCGAGTCGCAATATCACTGTCAACGCAGTAGCGCCGGGCTTTGTTACCACGGACATGACCGCCGGACTTTCCGATGACATCAAGAAAACGATTCATGCTAAAATCCCGCTCGGAAGGACCGCAACAGCGGAGGAAATTGCCAACGCCGTAGCATTCCTTGCATCGGCGGAAGCAGCCTACATCACAGGCCAGGTGCTCTGCGTCGATGGTGGAATCGTAATGTAGCCGCTGTAGCCACGGCTCTGTGAGCCGCGTTTGGGACACATTTGCGTGTGCGTCTCACAGAGACGCCGCTACAGCTATCGTTCGCGTTCCACGATAATAATACGCCCCTCTGCTACAAGAACGTTGGCGGCCGAGATAAGACATTGATACACCGTATTAGCGCGATCGCCGAACAGACGCGTCGCGCAAATGCGAAGCGGCAAATGGATTCGATCCAATCGTGCTGCCTGTAACCGTCCATCTCGCAGTGCGGCCAGGTAACCCGGAGCCGCTGTCGTTCCCAGCGAACGGGCTCGCAGGCCGCCGTGCACTGCTGCGGCTTGCGCGCCGTACTCGAAAGCGTGTACGGCTGTTAACCGTCCGGCCCGGCGCAATGGATTAGCCGGATCACGATGGGTGTTGGTGATGCACACAATGGATCGATCATCCCACTGCATGACGTCGTCCAGGAGGCACATCAGACCGGAGTGGGGGATGAGCGTCCGGATTTCCGCTTTGTGGATCGCGGTGCCGTTAGCCATTACGCAAGCTCTGCACGATTCGTTTGTCAGTTAGCGCCCCCACGAAACACACGAAAGATGCGAAAGGTTTTTCTATTTTTAAACTGCAGAATGTTTCGTGTCTATTCGCGTGTTTAGTGGGCAGTTCTCCTTCGCTTAATCCCAAAACGGATAGAAGTTGAACCAGTTGTAAGGTGCAAGGCGCGCATAATATTCGAGGCGCTCGGCGTAACGCTGCATCCAGAGCTGAATACCTTCGGCGCGATGATTGCGATCCAAATCGATCTCGTCGGCAAAATGTTCGAAATAAATTTCGTAGCTGTTTCCACCGCGGTACAGTCCAAAAAACAAAATCACAGGGCAACGCATCATGGCAGCAAGCAGGACCGGGCCGGCTGGAAACGTAGCCGGCGCGTTTAAGAACTGACATCGCGTTGTCTTGTCGCCGCCCGAGACGCGGTCGCCCAACATGCCGATGAAACAGCCGGCATCCAAACTCTCCTTGACCTTTATCAAGGTGTCCGGTCGGTCGGGTGCGATTACCGTTCCGGCGACCGCGGGGTTTAACGCGTCGAAGAAACGCGTGATGTTTTGGTTGTGCAACGGGTCCATCAATATCTTCAGCTGAACATTTCGCTGCATTACTCCCAATGCGCGTGATACCTCGAAGCTGCCCAGATGCGAGCCTAAGAGGATGGTGCCTTTGCCGTTTTCGATTTGGCGGTGCAAGATTTCCTTCCCATGAACCGTCACACGAAAGCGCTCGAACTCTCCGCGCACCAAATAAACGCGATCCAAAATGGTCGCGGCGAAGCAATGAAGATGGCGGAAGACATGCCACCAGTGAGCTGGCGCGCCGCGCAAACGTTTCAAGTATTCGTAAGATGCCCGACGTGCAGCGTGTGCAGCGATCAAAAAATAAAGTGTGATCGGGTACAGCAGCAGCCGTGCTCCCCAGCGTCCGATGCGCACTGCAATCCAGGCGATTACCCGCAGCGAAGCGGGCGTGCCCCGTTCCGGTAACGTCGTCCAGCGATCTGCCTCCGAAACTTTAGTCCCGAGAACCTGCGGGATCATTTGCCGTTTCGGTGTTTTGTCCACAAATGGCGCCGGTGAAAAAATGCGGATAGATCTCGCGAATCCGATCGATATCCGGCGCCACGTTCGCGTGTTTGAAACCTGCGCGCGAAAAAGCACGACGCCATTGCTCTGCGGTTAGAAAGCCCGGATTCGGTCGAACTTCCGGATCTATCTGGACGTTTGTGAAACTGTCCAGAATCTGAAACATCAATTCCGGATAAATTGGTTGATTATCGTAAGGCCGAACGCATTCGCCGATCACAAGCAAGCCATCAGTGGCTAGAGCCGAACGGGCTTCATTCAAGCTAAACAAAAGATTCTTGGAGATGTGCATCACGTTGACGCCATAGACGAGATCGAACTCTCCTGGAGTGATACCTTGAGTATTCCACGGCAAGTCGAGGTCTAGCGGGGCCCATTGCAGCGGCAGATTTGGATATTGGCCGGCTAGTTTACGTTGACTGCAACGGCGGAAGTACGCGTTTGGCTCCGTAATGAGGTAGCGCTCTATCCGTGGCAAGAGACCGCGTTCAGCAAGCAACTGCAGCAAAATTTCGCTGGCGCTACCTGTGCCGGCGCCAACTTCTAAAATCCTGAGCGCGCGCCGATCAGAAACGTGATCGGCAGCCAATATCGCGCCGACCCAATTATTCACTGCGTAGGTCAGATTATCGTTATGGAAATAATTCAGCCACAGCGGTACGCCTTGTGGTCCGAGCAGATTGTGATCGCCGCTCGGCTGAGCACTGGCAACCGCCGGATAAACGCTTGCGGCGTGATCTAATAAATCCAGCGTCGCCGCGTTGGTAGGATCGATTGTCAGACCGATTGCGCGCCAATGTTTGAGATCGGGCTGCCACGGTTGCTGCCGCAGATGATAGGAGCGGATTTGTCCGTCGGTCCGTGCTTCTGCGCAGCCACTTTCAACCAGACGTTCCAAGATCCAGCATAAAGCGAACTTGAAACGCGACTGAAAAGACAAAATGCGGCAAAGTTCATCCACCGATCGCCACTCACCGAGTTGGTCCACCAGCTTCAACTGTCGGGAAAGATCGACAGCCTGTTCGATGCTGTAACGCTCCATCAGTTCAATGCTTTGATACAAGCGTTCGCTGAACACCGCCGACGGGAATTGCTGCAGCGACTGCGCCAGGCGCGGATCGCTCCGCTGGGCTTCAAACTGATGCGCGTCTAATAATAGCGCGTTCACGATCTCACTTTGTCTCCCAACAAACTTCAAGTCGACCTTCAACTATTACGCGATCTTCGACGCGGCAGGAAAAGTTCACTTCACCTCCGCCATCATCGCTCGCGGAAAAACAGATCGTGAAAGTCTGCTCAGGCTTAAGGGGCACAAGAAATTTGACGATTCGTATGCCGATAAGCTGACAATCTTTGCGCCACTCAAGCAACGCTCCGAACACTTCGTCGAGGACGACTACCCCGGGTACAAGAGGCGCGCCGGGAAAATGCCCTGGTAAGCTTGGATGATTAGCGCTAATCGCCCGGCGCGCTTCAAATGTCATTCGCGAAATTTCCGTCACCCATCAGATTGCTCTTTCCTGTAAACGAGACAAAGTCAGAACGCTTTTGCGCTTCTGGAAACGAGGGATCTCGACCCGACGCCCAGAGTTTCTTACCATCGAGGTACGACCCAAATCGCTGACAATACGGCGCAAACGCACTGAGGACTTCTTCCGCAGAAGAACCAAACTGCGATAGATGATATCGATGATTTCCAGATTGCCTCTGCACATGGCTCGCTATCAGCACACGCATGCGCTGCTCTGCCTCTCGCGACAACGACCAGCCAAAGTGACCATAGATTCGCCGGATCGCCGCGATCGGGTCACGGCAAATTTGGTCGTAGTCCAGGTCGCAGATTCGGTCGCTGGCCAGCCGATCGCGTTCGTTCAAAAATTTGTCCATGGTTTCGGACCAATACTGGATTGCCTCGCGGTAAATCGTAAACGGATCGACCGCATCACTAAAGGCGCTGCGAAGGATTGTCATGAGACTCGATACTGAAGCCATCGCATTCACCGGTGTTCGGTGCGTCTGCACAAACAGCGCGTCCGGATAGACGGACAGCAATGCCGGCATGGCAAACATGTGAGTAGGCGCTTTCAATATCCACCGGCGAGCAGCGCGCCGAAACTGCAGATGTTGAAGGAACCGGCGATGATATTGGTATGCAGGCCGCAAATCCTGTTGAAAAAACCAGGCGCGATATGATGGCACGTAGTACATCGCATCGAATTGATCGCTCATAAACGTGGGAGTCATAAGGCTGACGCACTCCTGCTGAAGTTCTCCACCCACGGGATGCACGTAACGGAACGTAGGCGCGAGCCAGTTGAAGAAATTACAACTCTGAGTCGCACGCTGAATTCGGCGTTTCTCATCAACGCGGGTAGGCGGCGATGGCGCCCTTACTTCCCACATGAGAGGAGATCGATGCTCGGGGTCCGCGGCGAGCAGACTGTGTAACACTGTGGTACCGCTGCGAGGCAACCCAACAATAAAGAGCGGTTCGCGGATTTCCTGCCATGCGATGTTGGGATGGAGCTGCCGGTCCCGTTCCATTTGTAAACGCGAGCACAACGTCTGCAAAACATCCGTCCTCAGAGCGATTTTCCCGATCAAATTGAGCCGTGCCTCGCTCTGGCAGGATTCGAGCAAGCGCGAAAGCGCTTCAAAAAAATCGCCCTCGCCGAAATCATCGAGGTCGCAGCGTCGCTTTGCAGTCTCGATCAAGTCAGCGGCAAACACCCGATTCGATGGAATTCGCGTTTTTTCCAGCAGTGCTCCGAATCCATTGAAAAGCCGAACAGGCAGAAGCGGACGGACCTGTTGGAGAGTAGTGGCAGACGTGTTCATTCGGTTAAGCATCCAATAGTGCCAGCGGTCGCATTCGACCGCTATTGGACTTTAGGACTATGCAAATGAGACTCAGAGCAGCAAGTCAAGCAGCGAATCGAAGCCACCTCCGCGGTTGCGCGCCGCGAGTAATCGCTTCATGATCTCGGTATGCAAACGGAGAAAGCCACATTCGGCGCAGGCTGTTTCTGGGGAGTGGAAGAAACTTTCCGCAATTTGAAGGGCGTGTTGTCCACGGCGGCGGGATACGCAGGCGGGACAAAGGAGAATCCAACGTATGAAGATGTCTGCACCGATAAGACCGGACACGCTGAGGCCGTAGAAGTGGAATTCGATCCGGCGCAGATCAGTTACGATCAACTTCTCGACGTTTTCTGGTCGAATCATAATCCGACCACCCTGAACCGGCAGGGACCTGATGTCGGAAAGCAATATCGCTCGGTAATTTTTTATCATTCGCCCGAACAAGAGGCAGCGGCCAAAGCTTCAAAGGAGAAATTGGCAAAGAGCGGCCGTTTCAATCGGCCGGTGGTGACGCAAATCGAACCTGCGCCGAAGTTCTGGCGTGCCGAAGAATATCACCAACGTTATCTGCAAAAACGCGGCCAGTCACATTGCGCGATCTGATGCAGCCTGTGAACAGTGATCGGTGAACGGTGATCAGACCCGAATCTTGCAAACCGCTTACTGATTACTGATCACAGTTCACTGATCACCTTGTTGCAATCGCCTCGATGAAAACTGATCCCCAGGTGATTCGAACCAAAAATTTCGCTGCCGATGCGGCGGACTTCATTCTTGGACGGGCGCGCCAGGCTATTGGCGAACGCAATGAATTCCGGATTGCGCTCTCGGGCGGGAACACTCCGCGGCCGGTTTACGCCCAGCTTGCTGCGGTCGCGAATGATCTGCCGTGGGACTTGGTTCGTTTTACCTTTGGAGACGAGCGCTGCGTGCAACCGGACGATCCAGAGAGCAACTTCAGGATGGCGCGCGAAACTCTTCTCGCGCCTGCTGGGGTTCCTGAAAAGTCGATCTTGCGGATGCGCGGCGAAATTGACCCGCAAATCGCGGCGCAGGAGTACGAAGACCAATTGGATCGCATCGCCAGCGAGCGCGGTGAATCAATTTATCGGCACGACCTGATCCTTCTAGGCCTGGGTGATGACGGGCATACGGCGTCGCTTTTTCCCGGGACCGCCGCATTGGAAGAGACGATGCGGCGGGTCGTGGCAAATTTTGTTCCCAAGTTGAACGCCTGGCGATTGACATTCACATTTCCGCTCATCAATCACGCGCGGCATGTTTGTTTTTTGGTGAACGCTAACAAACAGGCGAAGTTGATTGATCGCGTGATCAAGGGCGATCCGCAGTTTCCCGCTTCGCGCGTGAACCCAACCGCCGGAGAGCTCACATGGATTATCGGGGAATGACTTCACCCAATTTTTCGCGTGGTCATCCCGAACGAAGTGAGGGACCTCGCACAGACGCGGTTGAGATTTTGCTGAAGGAAGACGATCAAAGCTCCGATTGTGAGATCGTTCTCCCGCGACTGCGGGATCAGGATGACAGATTGTTGCGGATGTAGTGTTGGCACGATCTGACGACCGCAATGATTACGCCACGCACGATCATTGTTACGGGCTCGGCCGGACTAATCGGCTCGGAAACAGTCAAGCGCTTCGCCGGCGAGGGCGCGCGCGTGATCGGCATCGATAACGACATGCGAGCAGAATTTTTCGGCGCCGAAGCTTCGACAAAAAAAACGCGCGACGATTTGATCGCGAATGTTCGCGGTTACGAACATCACGATGTGGATATTCGGGACGCCGCCGCGGTGATGGAGCTGTTCAAACGGCATCGCGGCTCCATTGACGCGATTGTGCACACCGCGTCGCAACCGTCACACGACTGGGCAGCGCGCGATCCGCAGACCGATTTTACTGTCAACGCGAATGGCACGCTGAACCTACTGGAGGCCGCAAGAAAGTTTTCTCCCGAGGCGCCATTCATCTTTACATCCACTAACAAAGTCTATGGCGACACACCGAATCGCCTTCCGCTGCGCGAACTGGAGAAACGCTGGGAAATTGAGCCGGGGCACGAGTATGAGCCTGGCATTTCCGAAACGATGAGCATCGATTACACTAAGCATTCCCTCTTTGGCGCGTCCAAGGTCGCCGCGGACATTCTCGTTCAGGAATACGGGCGATATTTCGGAATGCCGACGGTTTCTTTCCGCGGCGGTTGTCTTACGGGACCTGCGCATGCTGGAACGGAGCTGCACGGTTTCCTTTCATATCTGATGATCTGCACCGTGAGCGGCAGGCCTTACCGTATTTTTGGATACAAAGGCAAACAGGTCCGCGACAACATCCACAGCTTCGACCTGGTCGAAACATTCGTGGAGTTCATTCGCGCGCCGCGCGCCGGGGAAGTTTACAACATCGGCGGGAGCCGGCATAGCAACTGTTCCATGCTCGAGGCCATCGAGATGTGCGAAGAGATCAGCGGCAAAAAATTAACCTGGACCTATGAGGAAACCAACCGCATCGGCGATCACATCTGGTGGATCAGCGACGTGCGAAAGTTTCAGTCGCATTATCCAGAACTGGAAGTTTCGCTACGGGATGCGCGAAATTCTCGAAGAGATTCATCGCCGCGCGTTGCAGGATGATTGGGTAGCGCACGCGTCCCGCGTGTTGGTTTCGGCGTCGCGCCGAAACAATCTTTCTCGACGCGTACGATGTTCGGGTGAGGCGAGCGTATGGAAGAGTCCGTGATCGCGAGACGCGATCACCAGCACGCGAGACGCGCGCGCTACCCATCAACGTTGTAACGTACATGTAACGTTGCAACTCGCTCAATACTCTTCGCCTTCGTCTTCTCTGGGCGCCGCGACGCGATCGTGCACGGCGTAGGCATGCAGCATTACCGCGCCGAGGTAAAAGAAAAAGAGACCGAGACCCCACCCGGCAGACGCGATGGCGGCCAGGAACACAAAGATCCCGACAGGAACCGCGCCAACCATCCAGAGAAAGCCCGCCAGGATATGTCCCTTGTAAATGTGTCCCAATCCCGGAATGATACTGAACATAACCGCCACTGCGTCGCTTGCTTTGCCTTCCGCAGTTTGTTCAGTCGCGCCACGCGTCCAATCGCACCGGTCGCAGCTTTGCGCGTCTTTTGGCAGGAGATGTCCACAGTACGGGCAGGGCATTTTATCTCCTGCGCCCGGTTCGGGCCGAGTTGCCGGTGCGTCCGTGTACTCTACCTTCATTTCAACCGTTGAAGGTTCACAAGCCGCGCAGAATTCGTCAAGAAAAACGAAGAGAACCACGGATTACACGGATAACGCGGATGGTTCATAAGGATAGTACCCGCGAAACACGCGAATAAACGCGAATAGGAAGCAAAGAATTCGATGCGCCACTTCGCGAAGCTTTGGCAGCACGAAACCTCTCCCAATATTCGTGTCAATTCGCGTGATTCGCGGGCAGAAATCCTATCCGGCATTTGTAAACCTGCTGCAATTCGGGTTGGCGTCTGACACATACGCCCTACAGTTCCAGCAATGGCTTCACTTACGGAGATCATCAGCTACACGGACCGCTTCCTGCGCATTCGCGACGTGGGTGATTGGGACAACGCGCTTAATGGTCTCCAGATTGAAAATTCAGGACGGGTCACGCGGCTCGGCGCGTCAGTCGATGTTTCGACGCGCGTTTTGACCGAGGCCGCAAAGAAAAGAGTCGATCTTTTGATCGTCCATCACGGTTTGTTCTGGTCCGGCTTGCAACCGGTGAGAAACGCGTTGCGCCGGCAACTGCAGCTTGTCTTTGAAAACGATATCGCGCTTTACAGCGCGCATCTTCCCCTGGATATCCATCCGAAAGTTGGCAACAACGCGCAGCTCGTCGCCGCGCTTGGACTCAGGTCGGCACAACCATTTCTGGAGGAAAAAGGTCAGCCGATCGGCCTGAAAGTGCGCGCGTCGATGCCGCGCAGCGAACTCGTTCGTAAATTGCGGGGAGCATTGAACGGCCCGGTGAAAATTTTCGATTTTGGCCCGAAGCAAACGCGCACGATCGGCATTGTGACCGGTGGCGCGGGCTCGGAGATCTACCGGGTCGCGCACGAAAACATCGACACCTTTATCACAGGCGAAGCTCCGCACTGGGCGGCTGTGGCGGCCGAAGAGCTTGGCATGAATCTTCTGCTCGGCGGACATTACGCCACTGAGGTCTTCGGTGTAAAAGCGCTGGCTGCGCATTTGTCCAGGCGATTCAAAATTCCCAGCGAATTTATCGATTGCCCGAGCGGGTTGTAGTGTGCGCTGTCCTCAGCGCGGTCGTTATTGTAGGGCGTCTGTGTCAGACGCCAATCCCCAAAATTGCCCCGGCGTTTCGCAGAGCCGAGCCGCGGGGACGCGAGCGAGACAGACGGGAAGCCCGAATGGGCGAGAGAGCGGGAGCGAACGAGTCAAACGCCCTACAAAATCCGGCCATCAGATGAATTGGTCCCAGTCCCAAAAACCTTTTATTCTAAATGCTTGACATGAGGGCCGCTTCAATGGCAAAAAGCGCCAATTCTCCGCACAGCCATGTCGGACCCGGTCAAGAATCCGGTTAGAACACGCATCCTGATTTTGGAGGAGCATCCGCTGCTTCGCTACGGGATCAGGGATTATCTCAATTCTCAGCCGGATATGATTGTCTGCGGGGAAGCGGACAACATTCGGGATGCGCGCAACAAGATCGCCGAATGCAAGCCTCAGTTGCTGGTGACCGCCCTGCGCCTGGGCGCCGGCGACAGCTTGGAATTCGTGAAGGCGCTCAAGGCACAACAACCCGGTCTGCTGATCCTTGTCTATTCTGCGTTTGAGGAAACAATCTTCGCAGAGCGCGCCCTGCGCGCGGGCGCAGACGGTTACATGATGAAAAGCGCGCCCGCGGAAGAGCTGTTGGCCGCTATTCGCGAAGTTCTGGCTGGCAGCATTTACGTCAGCAGGGACGTGGCGATGCGCGCCTTTAAAAAATCGTTGGAGTCGCGTGCAGAGGCGCGTTCGGCGCGTCCTACGATTGGCATTGAAAGTCTATCCGATCGCGAAATGCACATTTTCAATTTGTTAGGCTCGGGGCTTCGTAACCGGCAAATAGCTCAGTCGCTAAGCCTGAGTGTAAAAACCATCGAGACCCATCGCGAGAATATCAAACACAAGCTCGGTCTGAAATGCAGCCGGGATCTGATTGAGTTGGCCACGAAATACGTAGAGGTAACTTTTTTGCCACCGGCGAGCATACTTGGCAAAGGCAAAAAGAAGGTCGTCCGTTTCTCCGCCGCGTAGCCGGTTAAACCACGAATGGACACGAATGACACGAACAAAAGAATGAGAACCACGGATTACACGGATATCACGGATTGGGGAGCGCGCTTTGCTATTCCCGACCATTCGTGACATCCGTGTGATCCGTGGTCGTCTTCCTTTATTCGTGTGCATTCGTGGTTAGCCTCACCTAAGAGCGTTTTCACAACGCGAAAAGCGGCACCGCTTGTTCACCACTGTTCACAAATCCCCCTAAGGGAATTTAACCTGAAAGATCAGGAAGCATTCCTTACCTGAAAGCCGGCATTTTTTCTTTACAAGCGGTTTTAGGACAACAACACTCAGCGCCTTACTTTGGATACGCGCGTCCTCGAATTACATCGCCAATCCGTTCGATTTTCTGGCAAACGCCACGAATCGTCGTCGCGCGCAAGATTCCCCAGCAGCGGCTGTCCCCCCCAGCACGCTGTAGGTCGCCGCGGCGACCAGATCCCTGCAGGGCGTTCGCCGCGGCGAACGCCTGGCCTGCCATGATTCGGTGCTTGATTGCGTACGACCAAGGTCCCATAGACAGCCCCTCCGACATGGCTGAAGATGGCCGCTTTCAATGATGTCAACTGCGCATCATCCACACAAACGCCCTGACAGTCGCCAGACGCCAACGCCTAACAATTCCCCCTTTTAGAGCTGTTCCCCCCAGACCTCCAGAACGCCCTAACAAATCCCTACCAGCGCGATTCTGTCTAAACCTCCGTGTCCTCTGTGGTGAGGGCTGAATTCGGCGTCTGGCACAGCGGAGCGGCGGGGACGCCAGCGACACAGACGGGAAGGCCGCAGGCCGAGTAAGCCGGAGCGAGCGAGTCAAACGCCTTTACAACAGCATCCGTGTCATCCGCGTAATTCGTGGTTAATCCCATTGGATTCGTGCCTATTGGTGTCCATTCGTAGTTAGAAGTTTTTGCTTTCGTAAATCGGCGTGACGCTGTTCTTTGTTCGCCGATGGCCGTGGCGGGAACTCAACGAATCAGCACGCGCGCGACCGGTGTGGTCGGCGCGGCAATTCTTTGCAGCCGGGTTCTTGGGCTGATTCGCGAGGTCGTCTTCGCGGCGATGTTCGGCGCGAGCCGCAACATGGACGCGTTTCTGACGGCGTTTCGCGCGCCCAACATGTTGCGCGACCTCTTCGCCGAAGGCGCGCTCTCGACCGCGTTCGTGACCACGTTCTCGCGGCGCATTGCCACCGAAGGCGAACGCTCGGCCTGGGAGCTCGCGAGCAAGGTCGCCACGCTCACGCTCATTTTCATGAGCGTTGTTTCGCTGCTCGGCGTCGTGTTTGCGCCGGTGCTCATTGACATTCTTGCGCCTGGTTTCCCGGCTGAAAAAGCGGAGCTGACTGTGTTGCTCACGCGGATCATGTTTCCCTTCATTTTGCTGGTGTCGCTGGCGGCGCTGGTGATGGGAATGCTAAACGCGCGAGACGTGTTCGGCCCGCCAGCGATGGCCTCGGCCTTTTTCAATATCGGCTCCATCATCGGCGGCGTTACACTTTGTTACTGGCTCGATCCGCAGCCCGA
The DNA here is from genome assembly GCA_963725505.1 of uncultured Verrucomicrobiae bacterium. Lineage (GTDB taxonomy): Bacteria > Verrucomicrobiota > Verrucomicrobiia > Chthoniobacterales > UBA10450 > Udaeobacter. The sequence goes on from CAVRYN010000005.1 coordinate 706,552, forward strand.
ATGGTGGCATCCACATTTTGGTGAGCGCGGCCTGGTGGGACTTTCCATTGCGACTTTGATCGGTGGTCTGTTGCAACTGGCGGTGCAGGTGCCGTCGCTGCGGCGCGTCGGGTTCCGTTTTCACCCCGACTTCAAATGGCGCGACCCAGGCGTGCGTACCATTCTTGGAATGATGGGGCCGGCGATGATCGCCGCTAGCGCCGTGCAGGTGAACGTGGCTGTGAACAGTATTTTCGCATCCGGCCTGGGCGACGGCCCGATTGCATGGCTGAACATTGCGTTTCGCCTGATGCAATTGCCGTTGGGAATTTTCGGAGTGGCCGTCGCAACGGTGACGCTTCCTCTGGTCTCGCGCAGCGCAGCGGTAGGTAACACCAGCGAGTTCCGCTACGCGCTGGCGCATTCGGTTCGGCTGGTGCTGTTGCTGACGATTCCGGCGGCGATCGGTCTGATCATTCTCGCGGAACCGATCATTCAATTGATTTACCAGCACGGCCGGTTCACCCATTACGCCACGATCCAAACGGCCGCCGCGCTTCGCTTTTACGCTATCGGCCTTGCTGGGTATTCTGCGGTCAAAGTGCTGGCCCCGGCGTTTTACGCGCTCGATAAACGAAACCTGCCAATGTTCGTGAGCCTCACTTCGATCGCGGTGAATTTTTCGCTGAACTGGTTCTTTACTTATCAGCTTCATCTCGGTCACCGCGGGTTGGCGCTTTCCACCAGCCTGGTCGCCATTACGAATTTCTTTTTCCTTTATTCAATGATGCGCCATTACACAAAAGGACTGGAGACTGGCACCATGCTCCTGACCGTTGGCAAGCTGCTCCTCGCCGGATCGGTGTTGGCTGTCATTTGCTGGTTGGCATCGAACTTTTTCTTCATGCGCTATCCGCTTGCGCCAGGGTGGCAAAATGCGCTGGTGATGTTGGCGACAATCTGCTGCGGCGCGAGCGCATTTTTTTCCGCCGCATATCTCTTGCGTGTCGCCGAGGTGCACGACCTTGTCGAGCTGGTGCGGCGCAGATTTCGTTAACACCGGCTTTTAAGCGGTGTGTGTTTAGCGCTAAGCGCGCTGGTTCAATCCAAGTCCGCCACAGGACGGATTCGCCGTGGCGAACCTGGGGCATCGCCCCAGGAAATTGGATCGAAGTTATTGGGTGAGCGCTGAAGGCGCGACTCATTACGTTCATGACACGCGCTTTCAGCGCTGGCACTTCGCGGTTCCATGGATCCTGGGGCGCTGCCCCAGGCTACGGATGAGAGCGCACCTTTGGTGCTATATGCAACGCTGAACTACCTGAATTCGACGTTGGACGTTGAAAGCCTTCTATCCCAGCGCTTGATCGAGGTCTTCGATCAAATCGTCAGCGTTTTCCAGGCCGATGGACAGGCGCAGTAAACCTTCAGGTGACGTTGTTCCCGTTCCCTCGATGGATGCGCGATGCTCGATCAAACTTTCCACGCCGCCCAAGCTCGTGGCCCGAATAAAGATTTTCGTTTTCGCCGCGACAGCCATCGCCGCGTCGCGTCCATCCTTCGCTTCGAACGAAAGCATCCCGCCGAACATGGACATCTGCCTCGCGGCGATCTCATGTCCGGGATGCAACCGTAATCCTGGATAATGGACGCGTCCCACTTTTCGATGTTGCGCGAGGAAATCCGCCACTTTCATCGCGTTCTCCGAATGCGCGCGCATCCGCCATGGCAATGTGCGCATCCCGCGCAGGATCAGCCAGCAATCGAAAGGCGAGGGGACTGCGCCGCCTTCGTATTGAATGGTGCGGATGCGCTGGAAAAATTCGTTGTCATCTTTCGCCACCACGATTCCGCCAAGAACGTCGCAATGGCCGCCGAAATATTTTGTGGTCGAATGAAGAATAAGATCAGCGCAGAGATCGAACGGCCGCTGTAGCACCGGCGCCCACGTGTTATCGCAAACGCAGGGCACGCCGGCGTCGTGGACGATTTCGGCGACGGCGGCAAGATCGACAATTCTTAAGAGCGGATTGGACGGCGTTTCCATCCAGGCCAGTTTGGTTTTCGGTCGCAGCGCTTTTTTCACCGCCTCGAGATTGCTCATGTCGATAAAGTCGGCTTGTAGTCCCCAGCGCAGGAAAATTTCGCGGAGCAATCGCGACGTGCCGTAGTAAGCGTCCACATGCGCAAGCACATGGTCGCCCGGTGCGAGCGCTTGAAAGATCGACATGGCCGCTCCTGTTCCGGAGGCGAATGCGGCAGCGGCCGCGCCGCCCTCAAGCGCGCTGATGCCGCGTTCCAAGGCGTCGCGGTTGGGATTATCGTTTCGCGTGTACATGAAACCGCGCGAGTACGTGCCTTCGGCGTCACGCTCGAACGTCGTGGAAAGATAAATCGGGGCAGCAACTGCTCCGGTGGCAGGATCAACGGTGTGTCCCGCGTGAACGGCTAGAGTTTCAATTTTCATTTGGGACGTGACGATACGCAATTTGCGACGCAATTGTCGATCTTTGTGCTCCGATGAAGTCTGGGTAGCGCACGCGTCTCGCGTGTTGGTGATCGCGTCTTCGCGATCACGGACTCTTCTGTGGATGCATTAGCGTCGGCGGTGGCGAGCGTTCGCAAAGGTTGTTTCGGCGCGACGCCGAAACCAGCACGCGAGACGCGTGCGCTACCCAAGCCGACGCAAGACGCTGAAACGCCCGCTAGCTGCGGAGCGCTTTCGTGAAGCGAACCAATTCCTCGGCGACGCGTTCGATTCGCTGGGCGGTTTTTTTGTCAGTGATGCGTTCGCCTTCGAAAGCGTCGGAGGTGGCAAAGGCGAACCGCGGAATAATGACGCAGCGAAAATCGAGCATGAGACTGTTGGCGTACGCCATCACCGACATGTAACTCCCGTGGCCTCCAGCGGCGCAGAGGAAACCGACGATTTTGTCTTCCCACGCGCTACCCGTCAGCTCAATCATGTTCTTGGCTGCGGCAGCGACATCGTAATTGTAAACCGGCGCAGCAATGAGAATGCCGTCAGCGCGGTCAATTGCCGCGGTTAATTTTTTTGAAGCGGGCATACCATAACATTTGTCCGCGTCGCAGAGCGGCAGGTCCAGTTCGCGGATATCGATCCAGTCGCAATCGACTTTCTTTTTTTGCAGATGCGCAAACGCGGCGCGACCCATTCGCCGGCTGTTGCTGTCGGGATTGCCGCTGGTGCTGATGACAAGATGCTTTGGCATTAATACTTCAAATATTTATCGAACCACGCGATCGTCTGATCCATTCGATCGACCTGATGCTCAGGCTTGATGAACAGATGGCCTTCGCCAGGATAAATGATGAGCTGTGTCGGCACGCCGAGCGTTTTTAAAGCATGCCAAAATTCATAAGACTGCGATGAAGGGCATTCGGCATCGCGCTCACCAACAATAACGAGGGTGGGGGTCTTCACGTTTTTGATGAACCGAATAGGCGAGCTTTTTTCGTAAACGCCCGGATCATCGTAAACGGATGCGCCGAAGAATGGGATCATCCATTGATCGATGAGATTCTGGCCATAATAACTTTGCAAATTTGCGACACCGGCACCGGCGACTGCCGCGCGGAAACGATTGGTCTGCGTAACAGTCCACATAGTCATGTAGCCGCCGTAACTCCAGCCGGTCACGCCCAGGCGCGCAGGATCGATCGGATATTTTTTTATTGCCGCATCGACGCCGGCGAGGATGTCCCGCAGATCCCCGCCGCCAAAATCTTTCACGTTGGCGCGCGTGAACTCTTCGCCCTGACCGTAACTCCCGCGCGGATTGGGCAGGAGAACGTAATAACCGCGAGCAGACAGCGCGGCGATGATCGCGCGAGACATCCCAATGCCTGCCGGCCACTCTGATGTAGTCACGCCCGATGGTCCACCGTGGATGAGCACGACCATCGGATATTTCTTTGCGGCCTCGATTTTCGCCGGCGGAACCAGCCAGCCCTGAATGTTAAATCCTTCGTTCGTCCATTCGACACTTTCGGCTTTGCCCCAGTTCGCCCGACAAGCCAGCGTTGTTGTTCGTCAGTTGGCGCCATTCGCCGACCGGTCCGGCGAAAACTTCCGGTGCCGAGTTGTAGGTGCTGCGAACAGTCGCCGCAAACTTGCCGTCCTTCGACAACGCGAAGTTCGGAAAATTTCCAAATGCGTGAATACCCTCCGGGCCTTTCCAGATCGTCCGCGCGGAACTGTTCGTTAGGCTCAACTCGGAAATGCCACTGCCGCCGCCGATATATTCGATCAGCAGAATTCGATCAGGTGCGAGCCAGAAGAATGAATTCACCGAGGTTTTTCGACTCGCCGTGCGATTCGTTACATCGCGACCGTCAGCTGTCATCGTGAACAAGTCACCGCCGTGAAATCCTTCATCGCTCATCAAACCCTCGATGAATGCGATGGATTTGCCATCCGGTGCCCAGCGCGGGACAGCCACTTGAAGCGAAGGCTTGTAGATGGATGTGGCGGTGCCCTTGGCAATGTCGATCGTGTAAATCTGCGCGATCCACCAATTGTTATCACCCGGTCCCGGCGCCGCCGTTGCGACAAACGCCTCGTGGTCAGGCGACCAATCGAAATCGTAGATGTGAAGATTCTCCGGCGAAACCTGTCGTAGCTTGCCGCTGGCAATATCGAGAACAGCAATGCGCTGGTTATGAATAGCTCTGTCGATCACGCCGGTCGTTGCGGCTGCAGCCATTAACGGGCCGCCGCCACCGGCCCCTTCAATGTAGAGAAACGCAATTTGCCCTCCATCGTGCGACCATCGCGGATGCGCCGCGTATCCTTTTAGATCCGTAATGTTTTTAGGATCTGAACCATCAGCATTCACAATCCAGAGTTGCCGCTGCTCTTTCTGTCCGGCACTCGAAAAAACGGCGAGCATTCTGGAATCGGGAGACCAGGCCGGATCGAAATCAGTCCTCTGGCCCGCCGCGGCGGGAATTTTAACGACCGTCGCCGGCGAACCCTCCTGATGTTCCTCGGATATAGGTCTGCTTTGACGTTGACGCGGCGGTCGATTGCACCCATGCGACATGTGCGCCGTCAGGAGAAAGAGCAATGTCGCCGTAAAGAACGGTTTTGCCCAACTGTTCAGTGAACTGTTGCATGGTCTGCGCTATTAAGGTCATAGGGAAGAGCAAGATCAGAAGAAGATGCCTCATCCAGTGATCCTGACAAAGGCGGGAGAAAGCTGCAAGGCCGTGCAGGGCGGGCGAAAACACGGTTAGGGGCCGCTATAATTCGCGCAGGCCGGCTAGCAGACGATCCACTTCTTGTGTTGTGGTGTAACAGGCACAACCCGCCCGGACCAGTCCATGCGGAGTTTGGTCCAGTCGCTCGACCACTGTCATCGCGTAGAAGTCGCCGTGTGAAAGGAAAATCCCGCGCTCCGCCAATTTCTTCGCCACGTCAATCGAGGGCAGGCCATTTACGGTAAAGGCGATTGTGGGTGTGCGCGTCGTGCCGGGCGGCGGGCCGTAAAGACGGACACATTCCATTTCGCGCAACCCATTCCACAGCCGCGCTACTAATGCGTCGCCGCGCTCGTGTAATTGCTGGAACGCGCGCGCGCAAGCGTTCACGGCGCGTCGCGCCCGGAGCGAGCGAGGCGAGAAAATCCACAGCAGCGGCTGCTCCTGCGATTCCTTCATGATTCTGTGTGCCAGTCTCTGCTCGTTCCGGTGCCGAATCGGGAGCCGGGATCAGTTTCGGAAAATCGAGTGAGCTGAGGAGCTCGTGCCGGCCATAGAGAATTCCGATGTGCGGGCCATAAAACTTGTAGGCGGAGCAGGCGAGGAAATCGCAATCCCAATCGCGCACATCGATCAACCCGTGCGGGGCGTAATGGACCGCATCGACAAAGGTTTGTGCGCCTAACGAGTGCGCCATTTTCGCGGCGCGCTGCACATCGTTGATCGTGCCGAGAGCATTTGATGCCGCCCCGATCGCCACCAGCTTCGTCCGTCCGTTCAGTTGTCGGGAGAAATCGTCCCAATCCAGCTCGCCAGTTTCAGGAATCATTTTCACCATGCGCACCTTCACGTCGCGTTCTTTTTCCAGCGCCCGCCACGGTGCGATATTGGCGTGATGATCGAGTTCCGTGACCAAAATCTCGTCGTTGCGCTCGTAGCCGCGACCGAGCGCGCGCGCGAGGTGAAAAGTCAATGCCGTCATGTTTGCGCCAAACACGATTTCGGTCGGGCGTGCGTTTAGAAAATCAGCCAGCACGCTCCGCGCAGAATCGATAATCGCGTCGGTCTCTTCGCTGGTGGGATAAGCCCAATGCGTATTGGCGTTGTGATGATACAGATAATCGTTCATTGCCTCGACCACGATGCGTGGCATTTGAGTACCGCCGGGCCCGTCGAAATAGGCGACCGGGTAGCCGTTATGAATTCGCGCGAGCGCTGGAAAATGTCGCCGTATCTCTTCGACGGCTACGGTGTCGGTGCCGGATGAGTTTTGGGTCTGTTTTAGAGCCAGGCGCATCGCAGTTCGATAACAGAAGAAGTGACGAAGTAAAAAGGAGAAAGGCGGGGGGAAGGTTGACATCGCCCATGCGATGCAATAGCATCAGATGCATGCGCACCACAATCGATATCGATGATGATGTCCTCCAAGCGGCCAAGGAGCTCGCAACCAAGGAAAAGTCCACCGCGGGTCGAGTTATTTCCGAGCTTGCCCGCCGCACTCTCGCAGCCGCCAGCGCAACGAGACGAACAAGGAACACTGTGCCAGTTCTTCCCCGACGGGGGGACATGATCACACTCGATCACATCCGAAAGTTGATGGAGCAAGAGCGCGTCTAATTTCATGCGGGCGCTGCTCGACATCAATCTTTTGATTGCGCTGCTCGATGCGGATCATGTCTTTCATGAACGTGCTCATGCTTGGTGGGCGGCTAACGCAGATCGAGGGTGGGCGAGTTGTCCCCTGACCGAGAATGGCGTCGTGCGCATTATGTGTAACCCTGGTTACAGTCGGAAGATTCGCCTTGTCCCCTCGGAATTAATTCGCCGGCTGGCAAGCTTTGCCGCGAATAGTGATCACGAGTTCTGGGCGGACGACCTAAGTCTGCGTGATAAGGCGCACTTTGTGGCCGAGCGGATTCACGGCAGCCGTCAAGTCACAGATATCTATTTGCTTGGCCTTGCCGCTTCGCACGCGGCGCGCCTGGTCAGCTTTGATGCAAGCATTCCTGTTTCAGCAGTGCCGCGAGCCAAGTCTCGCAATCTAGTTGTGATTTAAGGCTGATTGCGGTCGTAAGGAATAATGTTGTCCCATTCGTCAGCGGAGGAACGTGCGACAAAAGCGATCACCGGTTCGGTATCGCTCATGTTGAATACTTCATGCGGCACACCGGGTTTAATGTAAATGAAATCGCCTGCCTCGTTTTCGATCACTTGCTTGCAGCCGTCGCCGAACTCGTGGCGCACTTTTCCTTCAATGATGTAAAGGATTACTTCGAAACCAACATGAATATGCGCATATGCAACGCCGCCGGGCGGTATGGTGGCGATATTGGCTGACAGGCTCGTCGTTCCCACATTTTTGCGCGACATCCCTTGTTTGTAATGAATGCCGTTCCAATCCCGTCGCGCGCCGCCGCCGCGGATTGTTAATATCCCACCGTGATCTTCGACCGCGCTGAGTTGCAGGTTGTCTTTGTGGTTTTTCATATCACATCAGTGTTGTTTAGCGTGGGTGCGTTCCCAGATAACCAGTGCAATTCCGCCGAGCACCGCAATCGAAGCGAAAACATAGCGCAACGTGACCGGTTCGCCGAGCAAGAGAATTCCACCGGCGGCGGCGAGAACCGGCACGCTCAGCTGGACTGCCGCAGCAGCCGTGGCCTTCAGACCGGACAAGGCAGTGTACCAAATCACATAACCGAGTCCCGACGTGATTGCGCCGGAAATGATAGCGTAAGCAATTCCTGCAAGTGAGACATGCGCACGTGAAATTAAAGTGAGGCTGACTACCACTGCGAACAAGACAGCACGAAGAAAATTTCCGGTCGTAACGGCGATGGCATCCCCCACAAATTTGCCGCGGAGCGAATAGATTCCCCACGCCGCGCCCGCACCAAGCATTAAGATCGAGCCAATTAATGACGGCGCAGAAAGACCGGGAGAGACAAGCACAACAAGTCCGGTAAGCGCAACACCAAGTCCGAAAATCTGAATGAGGTCCAGGCGCTCGCCCTTGTGAAATCCCCAGAGAATCATCATAGCTTGAACGGCGCCGAAGAGCAGTAACGCGCCTGTGCCTGCCGAAAGGCTGACATAGGCAAATGAAAAGGCCGCAGCGTAAGCAAAAAGCGCGAGCGCTGATGCCCAGTTGCCAGACTTGTCCAAGGAACTCCGTCGCATCTTTGTGACCAGCCACAGCGCGATCGCGCCTGAAAAAATGCGAACGAACGTAAACGTAGCGGGATCGATCGCGGTTTGTTTCAGCGCCAAACGACAAAGCAGCGAGTTACTGGCGAACGCGATCATCGCCAGCGATGTCAGCAAGAAAATCCGGGGTTTACTCAATCCCAAAAGTAGAGACTAGAAATTCCAAAGCAAAAGGGCTACCTGGAGTTATGAACGCAATAGTTACAATCCACCGCCGCTCATCGGTAACCCCCACCCCGCAGGCACTCGCATGGGACGGCGATCACCTCTGGATAAGCTCGCGTGATTTGGGCACGCTTTACAAGATCGACATCGGCACGGGGAGAATTCTGGAAGAAGTTGATCCGCCGGGAGTCGTGTGGTCCGGCGTATCGTCGGGCACCGGCACAATGTGTTTCACGATTGGCAAAGGTCTAAACGATGATCGGTTCATCTATCGGTATGCGCCTGAGAAACGGTTCACGAAACTGTTTGCCTGCCCTGATTTTACGGGCTCGTTCCTCAGCTTCGACGGCGAACATCTTTACATGAGTCAGTGGTATAAAGAGAGAATTCTCAAGTTCGACGATCGAGGAAACATTCTGCGCAAGATCGATGTTGGCGCGGAAATTTGCGGTCACACTTTTATCGGTGGCATGATCTACGTGCTGCGCGGCCGCGAGAATAAGGACCAGCCCAACAAGTCCGAAGAATGGCGTATTGCACGATTTGATCCGAAAGAGGACGTGCCGAAGGTGGAGGATCTCGCAGCGGTCCCGTTTGCCGCGCGCTCACTCACGTTCGACGGTGAACACTTCTGGTCTAATCACCGCGCCGCGAACGAGACAATTTCATTCTCCCTGCCGTCTTAGGCATCACATTCTTCGTGCGGCACTCAGGCGACGAATTTCTGCGTGCCGCGGACATGTGACGAGATGATCGTTGACCATGCCGGTCGCTTGCATCAACGCGTAGCAGATCGTTGCGCCGACGAATTTGAATCCGCGTCGCGCCAACTCGTGGCTCATTGCGTCCGATTCCGCAGTGCGCGCAGGCACCTCGGCCATTCGCCGCCAGCGATTCTGGATTGGCTTGCCGCCGACGAAGCTCCACAGGTAGGCGTCGAAAGTGCCGAATTCTTTTCGCACGGCGAGAAACCTTTTCGCATTCTCGATGGTGGCCGTGATCTTCAGCCGGTTCCGCACGATTCCCTCGTCGCGCAGCAACCGTTGAACATCGCGTTTGCCGTAGCGAGCGATCTTCTCCGGGCGAAATCCATCGAACGCTTTCCGATAGTTCTGCCGTTTTTTCAAAATGGTCGTCCAGCTCAGTCCGGCCTGTGCGCCTTCAAGAATCAGGAACTCGAAAAGCACTCGATCATCGTGCACAGGGACGCCCCATTCCTCATCGTGATAGCTGATATTTGGTTCGGTCGTGGCCCAGGGACAACGCGGCATAGCCGAAGGTAGCGCGACTTGCTCCGCAGCTACAACACCGAACATCCAACATCCAACACCCAACACCCAACACCCAACGTGTTTCCATATCCCGCACACGACGTGGAAGATCCGATTTTCTGAGTGATATTAGCGTATGCCGGTGAGATTTGGCAGGAATTTTCCAGTGGTCGCTTGAACTGTCAGGCGAATTGCGATGCGCACGCTAGCCATCCCATTTTTGGTTCTGCTGATTGCTCATGTAGCGCCGGCTGAGAGCAAGCGACGAGTCATTGTTGATATTCACGCTCCTCGCGCAGAGATCCGCGAGACACTCCTAAAGCACACGCCGGTTGGTTCCAGCATCGGAACCGTCGTGGGATTTATCTCAAAACGGTTAGAGATCTCCGGAAGCTTTTCGGCAATAAGGGTGGGACCTGCAAAGGCTGCCTCATCACCGAGCGCGGCAAAGACAATTCGCGTTTACCTGGGCCAATACTACAAACATCTCGGGACCGTTTTCCTCACGGCACCGATGGTAGTTCACGAAGACGTGAGCGCGCAGTGGTTGTTTGATCCTAATGGTCGCCTAATCGATATCCAGGTTGACAAACAGGCTCGCGTTTACTGAGAGGCGGGCGAAGCGCCTGCAGCCCGAGCTGTGGTTCCAGCGAGTGCGAGGATCACATCGGTCTTGGCGATGGATCCCACCAAGTGTCGATCATGCGAAACCACGGGCAGCCGTTCTCCATCGTGACGACTGAAACGCTCCAGTGCTTCAGTGAGGGAAGCGCTCGCACGAACGACCGGGAATGAATCGCGTAAGAGATCGCCCGCGATGACCACCTTCGCCAACTCGGGCGTGTGCAGATAGCTCTTAATGTCGTGCAGGGAAACAGCGCCGAGAAACCGGCCGTCATCGGTCACATAAAGATAGTTGAACCGCGTGGCGATAAATTTTTCAGCGATCTCAGAAAAACCAGTGGTGGGCGAAATGGTCAGCGGGTTCGGCTTCATCAAGTCGCGAACGTGCAGTTCGGCCAACTGCTTGGCGTAATCGCCTGCGCCTTTGCGTTTTAACGCTTCGGCATAAATCGAGCGCTTCTCGATCTTGACTGACGTGTAATAGCCGACGACGCAGGCGAGCATGAGCGGCAGGATAATCTGGTGATCCAGCGTGAGCTCGAAAATCATGACGATCGCCATGATGGGCGCGTGAGTGGCTGCGGCCAAAAATGCGCCCATCCCAACAATCGCAAAGGCGCTGGGATTCACCGATACCGAGCCCGTCACGTGCTGGGCAGCAGTGCCGAAGAGAAATCCGAGGCTTGCACCAACGAAAAGCGTCGGCGTAAAAACTCCGCCCACAGCGCCGGAGCCGAATGTGGCCGCGGTAGCGAGCACTTTGAAAATCAGGATGAGCGCCAGGGTTTGCCAAAGCAATTGGCCGCGCAAGATCCCGTTCACTACGCTGTAGCCGTTGCCGCAGACTTGCGGATAGAACACAGCGAGTGCGCCCACGATTAGACCGCCGACGCACATCTTCACGTAAACCGGCGCGGAAATCTGGCCGGCCCATTTTTCGCTCATTCGCAGCAGCCGAATGAACCACGGCGCAATCAGACCCGAGCCGAGACCAAGCAACAGATATGGAACGATCTCCCAACTGCCGTTGAGCCGGAACAGCGGGATTTCGTAGAGCGGTCCGGGACCGAGGAACCCGCGCACGGTGAGCGTGGCAATCACGGACGCGAAGACGAGCGGTCCGAAAATCTCCATCGCCATTGAACCGAGGACTATCTCGGCGACAAACACCGCGCCGGAAATTGGAGCGTTGTAAGCCGAAGCAATTCCCGCAGCCGCGCCGCAGCCGACCAGCAGTCGCAGCCGTGGAGTTGTCCAGCGTTGCAAACGCCCGGCTAGCGACCCCGCCATCGCGGCAAGTTGAACCAATGGACCTTCGCGTCCGATTGATCCGCCGGAGGCGTTAGTGAAAAGCGCGGAAAGCGATTTCACCACGCTCTGACGCGCGGAAATCCTGCCGTCGCCAAGAACAACCGCTTCCATGTAATCCGTGGTCGTGACCTGGCCATGGAAACGCGAGCCGAAATGAATGATCGCGCCGGCGATGAGTCCGCCGATTGCTGGAATGACGAGGCGTCCCCACAGCGGCAAATCAGTGAAGCTCTCAACGAGGCCAGATGCGCTGCTGCCGGTTAAGACTTTGTGAACGAAGCTTGTGCCGACACGATAGGCAATCGAGCAAAGGGCGCCGGCAAAGCCGATGATGCCGGCCCAGATCAAGGTGACCTGAAGTTCAGTCGGCCGCGTCCATTCCTGAAACCACACCCAGAATTTGAGACGTCGCAGGGTCTGGAGATTCAGGCCTGGCGGTTGCTTGGCAGCGTTCGTGACGTCCACTAATATGCAGTCCGCGCAGAGCGGCAGACGTCAAGGAGAGACCGTCTAATCACGTCTTGCTTTGCTCGTTACTAGGCGCCAGCAAGTAGCCGAAGAAATGGCCGGCGAGGAGGAAGATAATGCCGGCTGTGCCGCATAATGCGGAATGCAGTAGCCAGAATTGTGTGGCTGGCATTTTTTCCAGAAGACCTCCAATCGTGCCCACGAGATTGTTCGCGGCAAAGAACGCCAGGTAATAGATGCCGATGATGGTGGCGGACAACGCCGCTGGTGCGACGCGCGCGTACAGCGCGAGCGAAACGGGAAAGATGTTCGCAAAGCCGATGCTATTGAGCACGTGGAAGGTGATGAGCCAGCCAATTGAGACTTTTGCTCCGGAACTCGCCGCGATCGCTGCGCCCGTTGCGAGGGAGATGAACCCAGTGACGGCCACGAGGCTACCAATGCCGATCTTGGTAATCTCGGGTGGTTCCCGGAATTTTTTCGCCCAGAGCCGCCAGAAGACGACCGTGCCAGCGAGAAAACTTACCGACACAATCGAGTCGAGCGTGACCAGCCAGGTCGTGGGCATTTTCTTGCCGAAGAAGATGAGATCTGCGTTGCCTTCTGCCCAAACGAGATACGCATTGAAAATTTGCTGGTTGCCGATGATTGCGATCGTCAACACTGGCAAAAGAAGAAGCAGCGCAACGATCGCCATTTTTTCGCGGTGCGTGAGACGCGGTTTCGCGGCTGTCTGTTTGCTTTCAACAACAGGCGAATCGGGAGGAAGCCATTTGCGGCCGTAGAGGTAAATCGCCAGACCGATCAGCATGCCGATGCCCGCCGCACCAAAACCATAGTGCCACCCATAAATTTCTCCGAGCGTGCCGGCGATGAGCGGGGAGATGATGACGCCTGCGTTGATGAAGATGTAATAAATCTGAAACGCGTCGGCGCGTCGGTTATCGCCGGTCGCGTACAACGCGCCGACCTGGCTGGCGAGGTTTCCCTTGAAACAACCGACACCGATCAGGAGACATGTCAGAGCGATGAGAAAGGTGACGTCGAAGGCTATGAGAAATTGCCCGGCCGCCATGAGTAGAGCGCCGATCGTGATTGTGCGTGTTCGACCGAGGACGCGATCAGCCAAAAATCCGCCGCCGATCGGTGTGAGATAAACTAGACCGGTATAGAGCCCAAAGATCGCAGACGCTAGCGCCTGCGTTGCGAGCGGTCCGCGATAAAGGAATTCGAGAAAATGACGAAACGAAGTGAATCCGGCGATGTGCTCGATGTGGCCGGGATGCAGCAACTGATGGACCATGTAAAGAATGAGCAGCGATTGCATCCCGTAGTAGGAAAAGCGTTCCCAAGCTTCGGTGAACGCGATGTAGCCGAGCCCGCGCGGATGTCCAAAGAAGCTGCGATCGTCGGGGTCAGGCATGGCCGCAGAGTGTTGCGCCCGGTTCGCGTTGGCAAGCTTTTCGGATTGATTCAAGGCAGGTTTGTAGGGCGTCTGTGCCAGACGCCAACCCGAAGCGTTTCACCGAAACGCCCTACAAAAATTGCCAGATCACTTTAGAAGTCGGATGGAAGTTTAAATGTTTGTTGGACATTACAGTGTTGCCTTCGCAGCCAAGACCAAGCGAAACAAAATTCCGCTCTGGGTTTTGTTCGTCGCGGTCCAATTTCTGAAACGAAAATATCGCGACTGCTTTCGTGTGAATTCTGATGTGAAGTTCGTGTTTCTTCGAGGCGACTACGCGCTCATTGAACAGCAACTGCGTCACAGGCGCGGTCATTTCATGAATCCAGCGTTGTTGCACAGTCAGTTTGCCGATTTGGAAAAACCGAAGCCGGATGAGGCTGCAATAACGATCGAGTCGGGTCGGACTCCCCAAGAGCTTGTCGAAGAAATCAAAACGAAGCTGCATCTGGTCTGAAAGGATTAGAAGTCATCCGATGAATGGTAGGGATCCCGCATCGCGGGAGGCCGTGCCACCATTCGGCGCACCCGGCGGTCACGGCCTACCGAATGTCAACCTCCCGCAGTTAGGAAGCCGTCGTTCCTTGATAAAGATTATCGCTCTCGACATTGAAAAGGCGATTCCAACGGGCGCGATAATTCTCGAACGCAATCTGTCCTCCCAATTGCATTAGCTGTTCTTCGGAAAACTGATTGCGCAGGCGCGGATACAAATCGTCGGAGACATTCGAAGGCGTTTCCGTCAGAGCGTCGGCCAGCTCAATCACCAGTCGTTCGGTATCGTTAAAAGGTGAGAGGTCATCGCTGTGAACCGCACGCAGTTTTTCATCGCTTAGGCCGGCTTTTCTGCCCACGACAGAATTAATGTCTATTCAGAAGGGACAGCCGATGCGCGCTGCGGCGCGGATTCGCCCCAGCTGGATGTAACGCAAAGAGACAAGCCGTTTTCGACCGAGACCAACTTCCATGGCGATCCCACCCCACACGAGACCAGGCAAGCGCATCTGCACTTTCGCTGGCGTAAGATCTTTTCCGAACATCTTGCGCATCACGCCATAGAACCAGCGCAGATGCCACGGAGCCTGTTTTCTTTCCAAACCTGAAATTCGAGCCATAGCTAATCCATATCGTTCTGTGCAGTTCATTTGGTCTTAGCCTCCAGAAGTTTCGGTGAGTGGGTCAGCAGTCAGTGGTCAGTTGTCCGTCTCTTCGCCGAGGTGAGTTTGTTCATTAGCGCGTTGGTTCCTTTTTCCAATATCATTCCCCACGCGCTGAGAACGGCCAGAGTCGGGATACAAATCAACAGAAACAACCAGATCGGCACGTCGCGAATCCGGAGTCCCAACCAGATGACATATGGCTGGTGAATGAGATACAAGCCATACGAATAGAGTCCGATCAAACCGAAGAGTTTGGCCGGCCCGCTGAAAAGCGAGATGACTCCGGCGATCCCGACGATTTCGAGCATGCAACACGCGCCCGTGGCGAAATCGACAAAAATGTAATCGTAGAGGCCGTGATAAAGCTGCAGCGCCGCGGGGTAAAGGATTAGTCCAACTACGAAACCTGCGCCGCGAAGAAGAAACCATTCCACGCGTGCGGCCGATTGGCGGTGCCACATTGCGAGCGACATTCCGAGCGCAAACTCGGGCAAGCGACAGATGGCGAAACCGCCAAGCACCCACAACCCGTTTTGCGGCCAGAGCACCAGCAACACGTAGCGCGCGAAAAATCCGGCAGCGCACGCGATCATCAGAAACCACCATGGCCCAACAGCGGCGCGCCGTCCAGAAAGAGCAGGGGAAAGATCAAATAAAATTGGATCAGCATGGAGAAGTACCACCACGCCGCGTTCAGGTACATGAAGTTCATCTGAATATCGATGAAGCGAAGACCGAGCAGGCTTAGCACAATGCGGTCGTCCACCGGTTCGAGGCGCGCCACGAAAGGCGAAACGAGATAAACCAAATGCGCTACCCAGTACATCGGGTAAAGCCGCAGGAACCGCGCGCGATACCAGGCACCCCACGCGAGAGGAGCCGATTCGACACGTCGCATTGTTGATTGCATCAGCGTCCAGCCGCTCAAGATGATGAAAACGCCGACGGCGTGGAATCCGAGTCCCGACACTTTGAACCACACCAATCTCAGGATGGTCAGGGCGCTGGCCGCGAGATTGCTCCAATCGGCTGGCGGAATAACGCCGTATTGGAAATATGTTCTGAAAAAATGAAAGTAAGCGACGAAAAGAATTGCCAGACCCTTTGAGATATCGATCCAAAGGAGCCGTTTCACCGCATGGGCTTAGCAGGAATGGCGAAGGCTTGCAAGGAGCGGCGGTCCGAGTCGGAGTACGGGTGATCGATGAGATTCTTGGTGCAATGATAGGAGAGCGAGAGAAGTTCGGGTGGACGGTTGGCATGCTCGTCGCCCCAGGGGGAATCCGCGATTTTCGTAAGTTTGAATCTGAATTCGAACTGGAGGCCAAAGGGATTTTCGTTAAGCACAAGCGCGACATACTCCAGTGGCTAAAAGATTATCGACCTAACAAAGGAGGTCTCTGGCTGCCGAAGCCCGAACGTAAGATTCACAATGCTAACGATGTATTGCAGCGGACCCAACGATCGAACTCGCGTGGCAGTTAACGCGTGCCGCGAGGTTCCCCGATTTTGTCCGAGATGTAGTCAGGCATCCTTCGGTGCTGAAGATCCGCGCAGTGCTCGCGCCGGCTGACGAGGCACTGATTGTTGTTATGCAAATCCACGTGAACTGGCCAAATCTGTACGCCACCTTTTAGCATGCGGATCAGTGAAATGAATTGGATGAAGGTGGAAGAATATCTGAAGCGCAATAATCGCGCAGTGTTGCCACTCGGCAGCACGGAGCAACACGCTTACCTGAGCTTGAGTGTGGACAGCATTTTGGCGGAACGACTAGCCGTTGAAGCTGCGGAACCCCTGGGCGTGCCCGTCTTTCCTGTACTCGCGTACGGGATCACTCCTTACTTCCGCGCGTTTCCGGGAACAATCACGTTGCGTGTGGAAACGTACATGTCGATCCTGCGCGACATTCTCGACGCGATGGCGGAGCAGGGCTTCAAAAGAATCCTGATCGTCAACGGCCACGGCGGCAATACACCGGCACAGGGATTCGTCGGCGAATGGATGGCAGAACATCCTGGCGTTCGCATCAAGTTTCACAACTGGTGGAACGCGCCGAAAGTCTGGGATCAGGTCCAGGCGATTGATCCTGTCGCCTCGCACGCGTCGTGGATGGAAAATTTTCCATGGACGCGCCTGGCAAAGATCGAGATGCCCTTGGAACAGAAAGCGATGAGCGATCTGGAAAAAATACGCCGTCTCGACCCGAAATCACTCCGGGACTATCTCAAGGACGGCAACTACGGCGGTCTTTATCAGCGTGACGACGAAGAGATGATGATGATCTGGCGCACAGGTGTGGAAGAAACGCGCGCGTTACTGACTGAACCGTGGGATTAAAGGATCGTCAGTGCTACAAAAGTAGTCGCTCGATTTCAGTTGAAAGCGCCGGAGCACTAGCGCACTCCAAGCCAGAAGCGCGAAATGGGGCGCGGAGATTGCAGCCACGATTGCGGCACACCGTATTCTTCAGGCGATAGCGAGCTCCGTTAATGACTTGCCGTGATCCGCGCCGATAGCATGCAGCCGTTCAAACCGATGACCGCGAGAATAGCGGAGGCCAGAACGATAAAAAGCTTGTCATTGCTCTTCTTTGCGGCGCATGATGGCAAGCACCATTCGCATTTTCGGGAAAACAAATGCCACAACAGCTTGTAATCTTCGGTCATGATCGAGATGGCTAGAGAATATCTGATTACTATTGATGAAGGCTACATTTTTAACTTATTCTTGTCGGCGATGAACTTGGGCGCGTTGAGCGTGGCCATGGCTCTCGCTTTTCTGAGCCGTCGACTAATGCGGTAGGTAGCGAATGATGGTTCATTTGTCTCGACCCGATCCAACATCCAGCGAGGCATTGCCGGGCGCGCTGGCCGAACCTTCGTTCAAAGAGCCGCCCTCTGGAATCAAAATTCTCGGCACAAATGAAGTGCGATATGCTGTTGTCATGTATGGCGGCATATCCCTTTGCATCTACATAAATGGCGTTGCACAGGAATTGTTAGAACTGGCCCGCTCAACCTCGCCCATGCCCACTGCAAAGCTGGGCGCGAGCGCCAAGGTCTATCGTCGGCTCGGACAATATTTGGGCAGCGACTCGATGGATGCACAACTGCTTCGAGCAGATTCCGATAAGCCCGACGAGCCTCCCATCTATACTCGCTTTGTCGTTGATGTGCTTTCTGGCACTTCGGCCGGCGGACTCAATTCCATTTTTCTAGCCAAGGCACTGGTCAACAATCGAAACATGGACGGCCTCAAAAAACTTTGGATGGAGGAAGGCGACATCAATCGCCTTCTCAACGATAGGAAATCTGGCTGGCTGCCTCCCGGCAGCGATCCTGCATCCCTGTTAAACAGCCAGCGGATGTACGACAAACTGCTAACGGCGCTGCACACGATGGATTTTCCCGATGACCCGGACGGCCGAAAAACAGGACCCGAGGACCTATTCAGCGTCGGACGAGATCAACCACTGGTTGAGGAATTGGATCTTTATGTGACTGCCACCGATCTGCGAGGCCTTCCGATTTACATGAAGCTCGACAACGCGGTGGCCAACGAGCTGCGGCACAAAAATGTTTTTCGTTTTCGCTACCGTGGGACTGATTTGGGCGATTTCGGTCCGGAATTCAATCCATTGCTCGCGTTTGCCGGTCGATGCACTTCAGCGATTCCGCCAGCGTTTGAACCCATGCGATTGGAGGACATTCGGGGCGTGTTGACCAACTGGCGACCTTACCGGCACCTGTCAGACGACGGTTGCCCCGAATGGCGCCGAATCTGGCCGGATTATTTGAAAACGGAAGAGACGGGCGATTTTTGGAAGCGCGATTTTGGCGACGGAGGTTTTCTCGACAACAAGCCATTTAGTTATGCGACTCATGAACTGATGCGCCGCCAAGCTGCACGCCCAGTCCGACGCAAGCTCGTTTACGTTGAACCTACTCCGGAGAATCTTGGACTGGACACTGCCTCGGCTCGAGAAAAACCGGATGCGCTGGACCATTCGTTGGCTGCCTTGGTCGGTTTACCCCGCTACGAAACAATTCGTGAGGATATTGAACTAGTTCTCGATCGCAATCGACTTCTCGAAACGATCGACGAAATCACGCTACAGGTCGATCAAGACGTTGCTGCCGCTGGAGAAAAGGCAATTACAATCTTAACGCGAGAACAATTTGCGCGAATCCACTTAGAGACCATGATCCGGGATCAGGGCATTGGCTACGGCATTTACCACCGGCTGAAAGTTGCCCAAGTAACAAGTGATTTGACCAGTTTGGTAAGTGACATTTTGAATTACCGCGAAGGATCCGACGAATTTCTCGCAATCGACAAGATTATCGAGCGCTGGCGTCATTCTAAGTACGCAGAAGACCCGAAGACAGATTTGCTTAAGACAGAATTTGCATTCGTCCTCTATTTCGATGCTGCATACCGGTTCCGTCGGCTATTCTTTGTGCACACCAGGATATCCTCTTTCTACCGCTTTGCCCCCGGTTCGCCGGAGGCAAAAGACCGCGTGCGCCTGATCAAGGAAAAATTTTCGGATCCCCTGCCGCCAGAGGTTGCGAAAATTTTCGACGATCCAGATCCCGCTCGTTGGAAACGCTTCCGTGAAGAGTTGCTGCATATAAAAGAGAAGTTGGCTGACGCTCTGCGCTATCTCCGTAAAACTTGTGGCGACGTTCGTTCTAATCACGCTTTGAAACTCGCGATCGAACAGTTTCAGCCGGACAAAGACGAGGTCGCGCGCTTCCTGCAGCAACCTAAGTCAGTGAAGGCGGAGGAATTTATTCAGGCCCGTGCTTTAGCCTTCGACAATGTTGCGCATCATATTGTCTCGCTTTACGCAGACGTTTTCCAGAAAGCCGCGAAACAATGTGAACATGCACTCGCGGCAGGGGCAGGCACCAGTGAGGAAGGGAAAGTCGCTCGAAACGCGGTTTCGGAATTTTACAATCACTTTGATCACTACGACATGGCGATCTTTCCAGTGCAATATGGTGCTGGCTCATACGAGACGCCGCACGTTGACGTTGTGCGCGTAAGCCCCAATGACGCCAAAAATCTGTGTGACGAGAGTACAGGAAAACGCAGAAAACTGGCCGGGCGCGAATTCTTTTCTTTTGGCGCGTTCTTTGCCGACTTCTGGCGGGCTAATGACATGCTTTGGGGCCGGCTCGATAGCGCCGAAATTCTAGTTCGCAATCTCCTTTTGGGCACACCGGCGGCCAACACACCGGCCGAGAACGATCCGGCTTTTCGCGATCACCCTGGGCTTAAAGGGGACGCTTTGAAGACGGTTGCTGACCTTGTTATTGATGATTTGCAGACAGCCATTTTGCGTCAGCATCTCACGGACAAACAATGTGAAGACATCTGGAATATGCTCCAAAGCTTGCCCCATCTTAAAAGCAAGAATTTTGATAAATACATCGCCGATTTTTTCAGCGATTCCTCACGGCTTAGTCGAGCGACCCAGAATCTTATCAATTTCTGCCAGAACGACGCGGAGCTCCTTGAGTATTTTAAGAGAAATTATGAGGTCGATCGCCAATTGGATCGGGGCCTGCTGGTGCAGTTGGCTTCGCGCTCAAGCAAAATATTCGGCAGAATGCTGCAGGGTATTTCGACCCGCCGCGGCAATCGCGGTCATCAGCAGGCGGCGTTTCTCGTCCGCGCTGCCTCCATTTTTAGCGGATTGATTGAACTATCGCTTCCACGAAGCGCGGGCGAGATCCTTTGGCGATATTGGCGCTCATTGCTTTATGTGCTCGGTGCGCTCCTCTTTGCCGCTGGTCTTCTGTTTGGTAAACCAGCTGTGCAAACCGGTGGTCTGCTGGTCTTTGGCGTCACCGCCCTTGTACACCTTACTACGCTTTGGCTCGCATTATGGATTGGTAGATGGCGTTTGCTAAACAGAGTGACCGTTGCACTGGTTTCGTTTCTCCTTGCCGTGTTGCTTGTGCTCGGTGTGTGGAAGGCAACCGAACTGCCCGCCCTAGTGCAAGGTCGGTGGTTCCCTGCACAATCAAACAGCTCGTCAACCTCTCACTGAGGAAATTCCGGCGTATTTCCGAATTGAGCCAACTTTAAGTCGAGCGGTGTCCAGTTATTGGCCTGAGAAAAATCCAGATGCCCTCGGAACAGAAACCGATGAGCGATTTGGAGAAAGTGCGCCGCCTCAATCCAAAATCTCTTCGGGACTATCTCAAGGACGGCAACTACGGCGGTCTTTATCAGCGTGACGACAAAGAGATGATGAGGATCTGGCGCGCAGGGGTGGAGGAAACGTGCGCCCTGCTAACGGAAGCCTGGGAATAGCTTGTTTTCATTGTTGCCCAGTTCAGTCCTCTACGTGCCGAGTGTCGTTCCAAAACTGGATCGCCGAATTGGACACCTCGTTCTCGTAGCTAAGCGCACTAAGACTTGCTGTGTTTAACATGAAAAATTTTCCAGCGGCCGGTTCCAGCCCGAGCCAGCGAGCAGCGAACACTCGCAGGAAATGTCCGCTCGAAAAAATCAGCACATTGCCTTTGATGGCACGCACGCGATTGACAACGCGACCGGCCCTGGCGCCAACCTGTTCCGGTGATTCTCCGTTAGGGCAGCCGTCACGGAACAACTGCCAGTCGGGTCGCTTCGCATGAATTTCTACGGTTCGGAGACCTTCGTAATCACCATAGTTCCATTCGACCAGATCGCGATCGACTTCGGCTACGGCGCCAAACCCCGCCAGTTCACACGTTCGCGCGGCGCGCTGCAATGGACTTGTCATTACTTTCGCGAAGACCGATCCGGCCAGCCGTTCTCCCAGGCGCACGGCGTTGCGTTCGCCACGCTCGGTCAGCGGCAAGTCGGTAACCCCCGTGTGCTGACCTGTGACGCTCCAGGCAGTCTCGCCGTGGCGCGCCAGATAAATTACGGGAAAAATTTCGCTCATATTTGAGTGGATCTGCTGGGGTGGGCCACTCGAGCTGGTTATGAAACGTCCACCTGCCAGCTGCGGTCTTCCCAATGCTGATCGCGCTTCCAAAGGAGCGTAAATGTAAGCACTGAACCCGACGGAGTGTCTGCGGTTGGAAAATCTGCGAACCAGAGATCCAGTTCGCTTTGGTGGGTCGTCTGCGACTGGTTAGTTCCCGTCAAGTTGTCCGTTGACCAGACGATCGTCGCTTCTGCAGCCAGGATGATCCGCAAAATTTTGCCGCGTATGACACGCTGCACGGGATGACGCAGAGTCCAAATCTCGTATCGACTCTGCACTGGATTGACGACGTACCGTTGGTACGCCGGCTCGACGCGGTCGAAGCAAACGCCGTCGTGTCGGCTGCGCACAAGCGAAACATATTCCGCGTGCGACCAGCAAAGCGGCATCGCTGCGCCAGTCGGACAACCGCGTTTCATTCTCGCATGCGGCAAATCTTCGCCGTCCCAAACCTGCTCTGTGATCATACCGCCTTCATTCGAAAAGTTTTCGATGGTGGTGATGAACGGTTTTGGATCGCGCCCCGCAGCCAGCTCGTAATGGCCGCGTTCTCCGGTCAAAATCGGCCAGCAGCGACCCACACCTGTGCCGTCGAAGGCGCTGCCGTCATCCTTTTGTCCGTAGCCATCATGATTGTAGCGACGCCAGCCCGGCCCCTGGGGCAGATCATGTTTGAGCACGCGATCAATGACTTCGATTGAATCGCGCACCAGCGGATCGTTCGCGTCGCGAATGCCGTACCGCACCAGGTGAAGAAAATCGCCGCTGACGACATTTCGCGCCGAATGCAAGCCACCGCCATTGGCGATCTGAATCATGGTCGTATTGGGATCGGCATGCGGATCTGGAGCGCTAGCGTCAGTTGGATTGATGCGGATGTAATGACGAGGGCGACCCGCGACCAGCTCGCCCACTGTTGTGACCGTCCACTCTTCGAGGTGCGCTGCCAGCCAGTCAGCATAAGCGAAAATAAAATCTGCAAGACTCGCTTCGCCGTATCCTCTAGCCCACTCTGCGGTACAGGCGAGAGCGGCAATCACAATAGCCAGCGTCGAAGGTGAATAGCCGGCGTTTTCTTCCCAGCGGTCCTGCGCTGTCACTGGCCCTTGTAGAATCAGATTCGCCGCGGCGCGCACAATCATTACCCGGGGATTAAACAAGCCCAGCGCGTCCTGTTTGTGCAAACGCCACGCAAGAAGTATCGAGAAAGCAATTTGGTCGAGCTGTAGCCCGGACCAATAAGCGGTGCCATCGATCCAGCTATTTTGTGGAAAGCTGCCGTCCGGCCGCTGAATGGCCGCCAGCCAGATCAACGCACGCAGCGGCGTGCTTGTTTGACCCGTTGCGAGGAGCGCCGTTGCGCTGTGCACGAGGTCGCGAGTCCAAACGAGATGATAACCACCGAGATCGTCATCGCCCTTGGTTTCGCCCCAGGGGATACTCATGGATGCAACCAGCGCGCCTTGAAAAACTTTGTCCTCATGCGCCAGCAATACGCAACGGCTCAGCCGATACATGCCGCCGGCGTCAGATGTTTCCTTGCTAAAGTCAAATTCAGGATTCACAACCGTTCGTTGCCATTGCCGAACATACGCCTGGCAATGTGACTCAAACGACCCGGCCAACGATTGGAACAACTTCGTGGCCGCGCTCTGATAACTTCGACCAAACGCAACGGCGATAGTGAATTCATCGTTCTCTAGGAGATCGATTTCGCCGGTTACCGCGATGTTGCCTTGCTCCGCTGTGCGGAACTCCCACTCCATCTTGAAATGCTGCATCAGGTCTTGCCAACCGTCGCTGAAGCCGACGTAACCAACAGAGCGACGGACGAAACCGGTATTGCATGCGATGAGCAGATGAACGTTCTGCCGCTGAGCGTGGATCACTTTGCTGCCGCCAATTTCAGAACACCACGCTGAATTGCCCGCGCCATGACCGCCGATGTGAGGAGCGAGCAACGCATAAAGCCGCAATTTGTGGCGGAGCGACTCATCGAGCACTTCGACTCTGGTGTGGACTAGTAAAACCGATAGATGCGGATCCGTCAGCACGGATTTTATTAGACGATAACGACCGTCCGGGTCGGAATTCGTGAGACGATAAAAGAGGCAATCGCGCTGCGGATATTCGATCAGGTGATTAAGGTCGCGCTTTTCTTCGTGGCAAAACGTTTCACCGTCGCTGATGAGAAACTGAAAGTCGCGCGTGTTTGGTTTGTCGACGTGTGGGTAATAAATCTCGTTGACGATGCCGTGGCTGAGCGTGAACCAAACGCGGCAACTGGTATGATACGCTGTGCCCACGCCTTCCTTTGCACTCGAAGTCCAGCGCGGTTCGATCCCAGGCGCACCGAACGCCACTAGATTGTCACTCGAATTCATCTGTGAGCGTAGTCTGAATCGAAGGCGAACAGCAAGATGGTCAAGATGGAAATAATAGGCTTGATCAGCGACGGCAGTTATAACATCAGTGTTTCAATCTCGCCAGCGTATGGCCATTCATCTGCCGATGAAACGAGACCCGCACGAACAGGATTGTCTCTCACATACCTCCATTTTTCCGCGTAGCTTTCGTTTGAACGCAAAACGTGATCAAAAAATTCGCGTTGCCACAGCGTTGTAGCCGCGGGCGCTGACCGCGGCCGATACAGCGCGTGAATTCTCCGGCTGGTCCAGCTTTTCCAATTGCCGACAAAATCAGATAATGTCTTTGCCCCAATTTCGGCCCGGCAAAAGAAATGCACATGATCCGGCATGATAACGTACCGACCGATCACCCAGCCATGCCGCGTATGGGCCGCACGCCATTCCTGCACGAGGATTTGGGCTGCTTCGCCACGAGAGAGAAGCGCTTTTCGATTACGGACGCACGCAGTGATGAAATAAATCGGAAAATCGATCCAAATGTGCTTAAGCCGTCGCAGATGTTTATGCATCACGTCGTTGTAGCCGAGTGGGGTTGACCTCGGCCAGCTTAAGACGTTATCACGTACTGGCTGCCGCGGTCAGCGCCCGCGGCTACAAAATCAGCGTTCCGCGGCGAAAACAGATTCGGGATCGGAACCGGATACTTTGCCAACTGCGATCCAGCCGAATCGACTTATAAGTGCGCCAATTAGAAATGAGATCGCTGCCAATGGAACCAAGCCGAAAAACCGGAGAACAAGTGCAAGTGGGCCGTTCAAGATTTCGCCAGTGCGTATGAGCCAGCCCGAACTGTGTTTGTGTATCGCGCGATCGGCGGCGCCGTGTTTGTCCAGGGTCAGCCAAAATAAGAGCACTGATTCGACCGCGGCTGCGAAAAATCCGATCGCGTTGAGTGGCGCGATTCGGTGGCCAAGCAGTTCGAGTAACGCCGCCGCAGATCCCAACCCAGCCACGCCGAAATGTATCGGCAGCAGCAAGCGATGCAAAAACCACGCCGGTATCGCTGTTGCACCGATCAGCACCCCCGTATAAGTGCCGAGTAACATTCCGAAGAAGGCCGAAGCGAAAATGAGCAGACCGGCGGCGACACGAAGAAATTGATCCATCGCTCCGGTGAATGTGTGAAGCGCGTGTAGTTCGAGCGCGATCAGACCGGGAACGACACACGCACCAAATGCTGTCAGGATCCAAGCGCCCATCGACATCGGCGATTGCGGTTTAAAAACGCGGAGCATGTTGATGAAAAGATGTGGACGTCCGAGATCCAGGATCAACAGAATTGGCGAAAGCACCGCGCCGATTGCGGCCAGCCGCATCGCGGCGCGGGCAACATCGAGATGGTGAAAAATCGCCGCGGCCAACGCGATGACCGCTGACATTCCCGCGAGACCACCTACGAAAAAATAAACTGGAATTTCCCATGTCCAGACCGGCGGTTTGACGACCGCTTGTCCGTAATAACCTGGTCCGGTCGCCGCGGCGACACGGACTCGTCCCGTGGCGAGCTTGCGCGGAATCGGACCACCTGCAACATCGACACCGTGTCCAGCGACAATACCGTCATTCCACGCTTGCTCGCGCAACTCTTCGAGCCGTTTTTCGGATGGCGTTGTCATGAGAAAAACGCGAATGCCAGGAGCGCCGCGATGAATGATGCAATCGCGGTCGCGATCGCGGAAGTCCACGCCGACCTCAGGTAAATTGTTGGGACCTGCGGCTTGGGCGGCAGCCCGTAGGCCTCTGGTTCGCCGAGAATCAAAAAGAAGGCGTGGATGCCGCGCACGGATGTTTCCTGAGGGTCGTAGAGCTGTGCGTCGCTGTAGCCGTTTTGCTTAAGTTGGTGCACTCGTTCTTCTCCACGCGCGCGGAGATCATCCAATCGACCAAAGACGATCGATTCGGTTGGACACGCTTTTGCGCAGGCTGGGACGAGTCCGCTCTTTTGTCGATCGTAACAAAAAGTGCACTTGAATGCGCCGCCTGCATCGGGAAGCGGCTCGGGCCTGCGATCAACCACTCCAAACGGGCAGGAAACAACGCAGTAGCCGCAGCCGTTGCACACGTCGTTTTGCACGAGCACGGAACCGACCTCCGTGCGCACAATCGCGCCGGTCGGGCAGGCTTCGAGGCAGCCGGCCTCTTCACAATGTTTGCAAACGTCGGAGAGAAAAATCCAGCGGAAAGGATCGTCGTGAGGCAGACAATCCTGTCTGCCACTTGGCTCCCTTTCCTTTTCAAGATTTGCAGACAGGATTGTCTGCGCCACGGAGCCGACGATTTGATTTCCTTTTTGGCGATCTTGTTCGACAAACAAAACATGCCGCCAGGTGGACGCGCCGAGGTGGCCGGTGTTGTCGTAAGAATTCCCCGACCAGACGAAACCGTCATCCGGCACGTTGTTCCATTCTTTGCACGCGACCTCGCACGCTTTGCAACCGATGCACACGGTTGGATCAGTGAAGAAACCGACCTCGACGTTTTCCTCCACGTAATTGTGGCGGCGCTGGTTCGTGCTCTTTGTTCCTTCACCGATCATGATCGACATTTCGGGTAGTGCACGCGTCTCGTGTGCTGGCCGGCGCATCCTCGCGATCGCGAACTTTTTCCGTGGCTCGGTCTCTTCGCGCTGGTTGCAAACCCAAAGGAAAGATAGTTTCGGCGCGACGCCGAAACCAACACGCGGGACGCGTGCGCTACGCGGAACAATTCGCCGATCATCTGTTTTTCCCCGGTTGCTCGGGATGCATATTTGTTGGGCCACCTTGCGGCGCGTACTTGTTGAGAAACTCGGCGAATGCTTTTCCGTGCGGAAGGCGTCCTGGAACGATGTTGCAAGTGAGTGCCTTGGCTTCCATGATGGTAACGTTCGGTTCGCCGGAGATGGTGAGAAGATCATTGGCCGCGCCGCCGTGTACCACCCCGGCTGTTCCGTAATGATAAGGCAACGCGACCTGGTGCATTTTTTTCCCATTGATGCGTAATGGCCGCATCCGGCGACTAACGAGTGCGCGCGCCTCAATTGCGCCGCGCAAAGTGACAATGCAAATGTAGTGCCCATTGTTGATCTTGAGCTCGGTCGCGAGCTCGGGCGAAATTTCGGCAAACATTTCCGGCTGCAATTCGGCAAGATGACTGAGGAAGCGAGACATGCCGCCAGCCGTATGATGTTCGGTCAGGCGATAGGTGGTCAGAACAAATGGAAATCTCGCATCGCCGGGCGGTGCGAACCGATTTTCGCCACGTGTAAACCAGTGCACCGGCGGATTTGTGTCGTGCGAATAAAGTTCGTTTGAGACCGGCGACTCGAGTGGTTCGTAATGAGTCGGAAACGGTCCGTCCTTCAAACCCTTTGGGACGTAAAGCCAGCCCAGTCCATCCTCGTGCAAGATAAACGGGGCGTCGCCCGGAATCGCATCCAAGCCTTCTGCGCCTACCTCCGGCTCGTAATCGGGAGCTTTTCCTTTTACAAAACCGGGCACATCTATGCCGGTCCATTTTTCCGAGTCCCACCACACCAATTTTTTTCGTTCGCTCCAAGGACTGCCGTCCGGCCGTGCACTGGCGCGATTGTAAATGATTCGGCGATCGCTCGGCCACGCGAAGCCCCAGCCGTGACCAAGATAATCTCTGGATTTGCGTGAGTTGGCCTTGTTCACGCCATCGCGGCCAAAAACTCCGGAATAAATCCAGCAGCCGCATGCCGTCGATCCATCGGCTTTCAATTCCGTGAAACCATTCACCTGCGGGCCGTGATGAGGCTTGCCCTCGCGATCGATCCGAAAACGACTCCGTCGCCTTCTAATGTGGGAGGGGCCTTAGTGCCCCGATCATCAGCTTGTTCGCGACGCTGAGGTCGCTCCCACATTTCCAAAGTGTGCCAGCCGTTGATCTCTGCGAGAACGGCTTCCATTTTCGGATCGCCCAATTCATCTTCCGGATACCACCAGTCGAGCGCGCGGAGTGCTTCGTCGATCGGATCATCCGATGCTTTTGCCTTTGCGATCAAACGCAACGCGAGTTGATGAACGAACCAGGCATCGGAGCGACAATCCCCGGGCGGATCAACAGCTTTTTCGCGCCATTGCAAAAGTCGCTGCGTGTTGGTAAATGCGCCTTCCTTTTCAGCGTGACCGGCGGCAGGGAAAAAGAAAACTTCAGTCTCGATGTGCTCGGTCTTCAATTCGCCGCGGTCGATCTCGGGCGATTCACGCCAGAAATTTGCCGATTCGATTTCGACCATGTCGCGAACGACCAGCCATTTCAGTTTCGAAAGCGCCTTTCGCTGGAGCCGCGAATTTGGCGCGCCAACGGCTGGGTTCTGTCCCATCAAAAACATGCCTTCCATTTTTCCGTCGAGCATGTCGTAGAGGTATTCGAAGAAGGAATGGTTACCGGTGAGTTTGGGAAGCCAACTGTAGCCGAAATCGTTTTCTGCGGTCGCACGCTTGCCATAGTAAGCTTTGAGTGTGCTCACGAGGTATTCCGGGTAATGCGCCCAGAGACCTGTTTTTTTCGTGTAATTATCGAGATACTGCTGAAGCGTCTTGTCGCCCTTGCGCGGCATTTTGAGGTAGCCCGGAAGGATGTCGTAAAGCGTCGGAATATCAGTCGAGCCCTGGATCGAAGCGTGACCGCGTAACGCGAGAATTCCGCCGCCCGGCCGGCCTATATTTCCCAGCAGCAATTGCAAAATCGCAGCCGCGCGAATGATCTGTACTCCCTTGGAATGCTGCGTCCAGCCTACAGCGTAACAAACTGCCGCTGTATGTTCTGGACCCGACGCGGCCACGAGCGCATCCGCGACCTTATGGAAAAGCTCCGGCGGAATGCCGCAAACTTTCTCCACCATCTCCGGTGTGTAGCGGGAAAAATGCCGTCTTAATTTTTGAAAAACGCATTGCGGATCCTGCAATGTGAGATCGCGCTGCGGCCGACTCAGGTCGCCGCCTTTGTAAAGCCAGCTCTCGCCTTCGTAAGCGCGCTTCTCTTCGTTCCAACCGGAGAAATAACCGTCCCCGTTGTCCTCCGGGTCGCGGTATTCGTCGCTCAAGATGCAGGACGCATTCGTGTAATAAACGACGTACTCGCGAAAGAAGAGCTCGTTCTCAACCAAATGCCTGATGAGCGCGCCAAGAAAGACAATGTCGCTTCCGGCACGGATCGGCACCCAGATGTCGGCCAGTGCGCTGGTGCGCGAAAATCGCGGATCAACATGAATGATGGTCGCGCCGCGTTCTTTCGCTTTCATCACCCAGCGAAAACCGACCGGGTGCGCTTCGGCCATGGAGGAGCCTTCGATTAAAATGCAATCAGCGTTGGCGAGATCCTGTTGCGCGGTCGTGGCGCCGCCCCGGCCAAACGAGGTGCCCAGACCGGGCACCGTGCTGCTATGTCATATCCGCGCCTGGTTGGACACACAAACCATCCCCAGGCCGGCGGTAAAAAGTTTTTTGATCAGATAATTTTCTTCGTTGTCGAGAGTGGCGCCGCCGAGATGACAGATCGCCGTGGTATGATTGATGTTCGATCCGTCGATTTGTCCGCTTCCGGACGGATTCGGCGCGGCGGACCTAACGAACGTCCGCTTTCGCGAGTTCCACACGCGCTCCGCCACCATTTCCATCGCGCGCTCGAGCGAAATTTCCGTCCACTCTTTCGCGCGCGGCGCGCGATACTTCATTTTGGTTTCGCGCCGCGAATGCGTGAGCAACTGATAGGATGCGGCGCCTTTCGGACAAAGGTTCCCCTGACTGATCGGCGATTCCGGATCGCCCTCAATGGAAATCAGCTTTCCATCTTTGTGATAAACGAGTTGGCCGCAACCCACGCCGCAATACGGGCAAATCGAGCGCGCCACGTGCGCGTCGTCCGTGCGCGCATGCATGGCGCGCGTCTTTTCCGACATCGCTTCCAGACCGGTTCCATCTTTGCGCTCGCGAATTTGACGAACAAGCGGCCATTTCGAGAGCAACGCAGTCAGCGATGTCATGTGGTCTAGTTCCTCGTCCAACCGACCATTTTCATTAATCGTTTTCTACGTCAGCGGTAAAGCAGAAAACGGGACGGTGGCGCTAGTCTATTTACGTTGGCGAATTCTCAGCAGCTCGCAGCCGGATGTTGATCTCCGATGTGAGCGTGCGGTGGACGGGACACTTTGCCGCGATGTCCATCAGCGCCGCGTGCTGTTCTGCAGTCAACGCGCCGGTCAATTCCACTTCGACGTCGATTCTGTCCACCATTCCTTCCCTGGTTTCGCACTGCTCGCAGTCTTTCCCGTGAATACGCGAATGCCAGAGTGAAACTTTGATGTTTTCGAGAGGGAATTGTTTCCGGCGCGCGTAAAGACCAACGGTCATGGAGGTGCAGACACCAAGACTTGCCAGCAAATAATCGTACAGGATCGGGACCGGCATCGCCGCCGCCTGCGCTCACCGGTTCATCGGCGACAAGGCGATGTTTACCTGCAATGATTTCTTGCTTAAAACTGTCCGCGCCGCCGCGCACGACGACGTGAGGTGTTTTGTCGTGGTTTTCTGTAGCCATAGTCTGTAATCAGGGGCGCACGATACCCGCGAACGCGTCACGGTAGCGCCATACCAGAAATAATTCGAGAATCGTGATAACGACTGCGGGCGGCAATCCCTCAGGCGCCATTAAGATGTGAAAGAGCCAAATGTTTACTATGATCGCGCCGAGAATCGTTAGGCCGAGCGGAACAAAGCGGCCGATCAGCAGAAGCAAACCCCCGATGACCTGAAGCCCGCCGATCGCATAAACGTAGCCGCTGGCAAAAAACGCGTGCAAATATTCACCAGTCACACCTTTCGGGAGCGGTGGCATCGGAATGAAATGCAGAAATGCGTTGGAACCAAAGACGACGAAGATCAACCCCAGTAGAACTCGGGCAATAATGGTGGCGATTTTCATTCGCGCATGGTGGCTCGATCGGGCGCAAATTCCAATGTCGAATCTGTCGAAGCAACATTTTTAGATTCACAAAATTTGTATTGACACCGGCGCTGACATTTTGGCAAAAGAGTTCACCCCATCCCCATCGTGCACCCCAGAATCACAGGCGTCGGAGCAGCCTGCCCGCTGAAGCGAGGCGAAGGCGGGTCGGAACGTTCGAGCGCGTATTTTTGCACCCGTAGCGCGCGCAAAAGCAAATTTTTCTTTTCGGCGGCGCTGCTCGTCGCGCTTTCTGACCTGCAAGCGCAGGTGTCGCCGCCTTCGGCCACTGATGTGTCGCCGACTGTTAACACTGAGGTTTCGTCACTGATCCATACCGGTTGCGGCTATGATGCCTGGACTGGGTCAGTGCGTCGATCAGTGACAGACCTTGAAGTGCCCGGCGCGGTCTCATCTCTCGGCTTGAAATGGGTGCGCACTTACAATTCTGGCAACAATGAGAACCCATGGAGTTTTTCCTGGACCTGGCGCTACTGGGGCAGAGGCTGGCCAGACCCAATAGGGGTCCGCCTGCCCGATGGCGGAATCTGGCGCACCATCGAACCGGGGACGAAGCTGCGCTTCTGGCGATCTTGCACCGGTGCTAACTGTGGCGGCGGCGACGCCTTTCTCTACCTGGAGGATGGCAGCAAGGTGCACATGAATTTCTGGGTGGATCCTCCCGAGTGCGAGCAACAGCCCCCCCGCTGTTATCCGGTCGATTACTTCACGCCCGACTACGTGGACGATCCTTACGGACGGCGAACAACCCTTGACTATGAAGAAGCGTGTGTCTTTGGTTATGAGGGTCTCATTCGTCTAAAACAGGTCACCGACCCGAGTGGTCGCTGGATTCACATTACCTATGCCTGTGATGCGAACAATTGCCAAAGTTGCAATAACACTAATTGGTGGCGGATCACCCGCGTGGACGGCAGCGACGGCTCGTGGGTGCAGCTACACGCCAGATGCATCCATGCCGACTCACGTTGCATACAGCGATGGAACCTCGGCCGACTACACCTATGGCAACACGACCTATCTTATGGACACGGTGTGCTGTGATCAACATGGGAACAACTGCCAGAATTGCACCATCACCGCGAACGCCACGAAGCTGATCGCCGCCTGGGATACGCATGCCGACAGTCCTATGCAATCGATCTATTATGCGTATAAGGCGCCCGGCCGGTTCGAGGGCCAGATCCTAGCGGAGAAGCAGTTAGCGTCCGCAACGCCCACGGCGTCGCCCTCGCCTGGCGTGGCGGTGTCCACTTTCACCTCCACGTCGTGCCCGACCCACCCCTGGTCACAAAGTCCGGACTGCCCTACCGCGACTCAGACCGAGATGCGCGGCGACGGGCCGTCGCGCACCATCTACATGGAACAAGCTGCCCAGCACGTTCCTCTGGTCAAGCGCAAGTCGGATTTCAATGGGGTCAATGAAGTACTACACGTACGACTCGCACAATTATCTAACGACCGCCAAAGATCGGAACAACTACACCACCACCTACACCAATGAACCGGTGCTCGGCAACCCGACCCGGATCACGCATCCGGGGGATGGCACGCACGTCGATTACACCTACTCCGATCCCAACAACCCGTATCACATTCAGACCGTTAGAAACGAACGAGGAAAGACGACCACTTACACCCGCGACGCAAACAATCGGGTCACGCGAATCGATTATCCAGCGGATGCAAACACGCCTGCGTCGTACGAAACCTTCACATATAGCGTTTGGGGGCAGGTGCTGACGCACCGACGCAAGAACGGTGCGTATGAGCATGCCGCTTACAGTGGCGGCCTTCTCGTTAAGCTCTGGAACCCAACCGCGACGGCATCTTATCCGCCACCCGATACCGAGCCACACATCACACTAAGTTACTATCCGGCGGGCCACGCTTGGCAGGACCGGGTGCAAACCGTGACTTACCCGGCCACCGGCATTGGCCAGGTGCCCTCCGAGACTTACGAGTACGACCGCGCCTTCGGTGCAGACGGCATGACTAATCTGAACGGCGTGATGAAAAACGGGCGCGGTTTGGTTACCAAGATCACCCATGCTGATGGGACGTATCAGACGTTCAAATACGATGCTTACGGGAACAAAAGATGGCAGGACAACGAGCTGCGCAACCGCACCAGCTACACTTACGACGATTACAAGCGGCTGCGGACGGTCACAGATCCGCTGAATAAAACTACCACTTACACGTACAACTCAACCAACGGCGGCTCGTCGTTTCTACACACCACCAATAATCCTGACACGGTCACAACGCCCACCGGCATTGTCACCAAAAACATCTACGACGCCAACTTCCGCAAGACATCCAGTACCGCCGCCTACGGCACAGCCTTGGCAGCCACAACGTCATTTCTTTACGATAATGTGGGCAATCTCACCCGATTGACCGATCCCCGTTCCAAGGTCACGGTGAACACTTACGACACACGCAACCGCAAAACATCCACCACCGAAGCTTCAGGCACGACCCTGGCGCGCACGACCACGTGGCACTACGATGAGGCCAGTAACATCTACCAGATCGATCGCCCCGACAACACCCACGAGACTAAAACCTACGACGCAGTAAATCGGGTCCTGACTGACACCGTGCCGCAAACCACCTCGATTAACCTGACCACGACGTTCGTTTACAACCCTTCGGGAACCATCGCCTCGGTGACTGACGCGAATAATCACACCACGTCTTTCGGGTACGACGCCTCGGATCAAAAGATCACGATGACCTACCCGAACAATGGCGGCACGCAAACGTGGGCATGGGACGATGTGCATAACCCGAAATGGCGGATCACCGTGAATACGACGCAGACTGTCGAGGCGAAGTATTTTTATTACGACAGCCGCAACCGGCTGTATGCAACCTGGTGGTACAACTGGAACGACAGCGTTCGCACTCCTGACTGGCGCTATTTCGGCTACGACGACGCCAGCCGGCTGATTGAAGCGGAAAACGGCACGGGAGGCTGGGGGGGCAACGTCATCTCCGACGTTCATCGCTTCTATGACGCCGCTGATCACCTCACGCAAGAGCAACAGAATGTGACCGGGCTGGGCACCATCAAGACCGTCAACTATCCCACTTATAATGACGATGGAAAATTGACCAGCATGAACGTCACCGGTGAATCGGACTACAACTACACTTTTTCCTATGACGCCATGGGGCGGTTCGAGAAAATCTTCATCACCAATTCCAGCCAATTGTTCCAGTATTATTACGATGCGGCTTCGAACGAGACCCAGCGCAATAATGTTTACGACGGCGTGCAACAGATTTATCCGCGCGACGATCTCAATCGAATGTTGTATTTGGACGTGAAAAAGGGCGCCAACACTCTGGGACATGAGGGCTATGTGTACGATTCCATGAACCGGTTGAGGTCGGTGACGCGTGAGGATAACAAGACCGATTCGTTTACCTACTATCTCGACGGCGAGCTGAACACGGTCCAGTATAACACTATCCGCGGCGTTAATTACGCCTTGGACAGAGCGGGCAATCGCACCAGCGTCACGGATAATGTGAACGGGAACAAAACCTACACGCCCAACGCGCTGAACGAATACAGCGCGGTGACAGGAAGTACCATTACCAACGGCCCCGAGCACGAAGTGGCGTTCTTCAACAGCGTCACTTACACCTACATTAATGACGAACGATTGAAGCAGGCCAGCGCACCTTCGAACACCTACACACTCGCGTATGATGCGCTGGGACGCTGCGTGAAACGTACGCTTAATGGTACCGACACCTATTACATTTACGACGGAGAGAAGCCGATTTTGGAATACAACGGCAGCGGCACGCGTGTGGGCTTTAACCTGTACGGGAAAGGGATCGATGAAATCCTTGAGCGCGGCGCATACGGGACAGACAACCAATGGCGCTGGTCTTTCTTCCAGCAAGACCACGAAGGCAGTGTCACGCATCTGACCGACGCTGGCGGCAATATTATCGAACGGTATCGCTACGATGCCTTTGGCGCGCCGACCATCTATGCCCCTAACTGGACCGTGCGCTCAGCCACAATTTACGACAACCGCTTCCTGTTCACCGGCCGCGAGTACGCGGCCACCTACCGTTCGACCTACAACGTCCCGGCGTTTAACTTCTACGAGTACCGGGCGCGCGCTTACAACCCGACGCTGGGGCGTTTCATGAGCGAAGACCCGAAGCTCTTCGTGCACCGCATGGAGTACGGCACCGCTTCGCCCGACTGGTCATTTTCTGCCCATCCGGAAGAAGCCGAATTCAATCTGTTCCGGTATTGTCACAATGACCCATTGGATTTCACGGACCCTATGGGATTGGACATGGCGATCGCGATTGGAACAATGCGGGATGACTGGAAGTGGATTCCGAACCCACTGGGCCATGCTTCGATGGCCGTTACTGGCCAAGGTACGTTCAGCGAAGCTACCCTAACAAACCAAGGATCTGCTTTTACTCGGTTTTTAGCTGAACAGCAGCTGCATCGAGGCACGACCGTTTACATCGTACGAACGACCCCCGAACAAGACAAAGCGGTTGCCAAGGAGGCTGCAGCCCAGCACGCAAAGGGAGAACTCCCGAACATATTTAAGCATCCGATTGATGCGTACAAGGACAATTGTGCAACACGTGTTTCTGAGGCTGCTAGAGCTGGCGGTCTGGATTTGGGTCATACGCATTGGCCCGGTCAACTCCAACATCAGCTAGAGCAAAAGGTTAACAAAGGTCAAGCTACGGCTATTGCAATTCCGCAGAAGCTTAAGCCGAACGTTCCGCCTACTCTTACGCAATTCAACAAATTATAAATCAAATGCGATTTTCACTTTGGTTTATGAATCTACTGGCGTGTGGAGTTGTTTGCTCAAGCTGCGGTGGGCCAGAATCTCCGGCCGCAAAGCACGAATCGTCTGTGCTCGAAACGCTCCAAGCGCAGACCGAGTCCAAGTCTATTAGCCAGTTGGAATTTCAAGAGCGGTCGGGATATCACTTCGCTTGCATTCCTAGGAAGGGCGGTCGGATTTGGGTGATGTTGGACGCAAGGGAAGAGCCACTTTATAAGCAAATGCCGACGGGCCCATTCGAATTAACTCAGCAACAGTTCGAGCAGATTTTGGAGACCAAAAGCGTTACTCCTACTGTAGTCGAGTGTCTGCGTTCGCATGTTCTTGAACGTTAAGAGGGGTGTCGGTTTCTAATTTTCGCGGAGAGAAGGGGAAAGAAGGGGTCAGGCTTAGGGTTGCATTGATTTGACGGACAGTGGGCTAAGGGTCAAAACCCGAAAGGAAGCCCACATGAAGACCCAATTGAGCAAGCCGGCTCGCACCAAGGCGAGCTACACCGAAGAGTACAAACGGGAGGCGCTGCAGTTATGGCGCTCCAGTGGTCGCAGCGCGGCGAAGGTCGCGGCCGAGTTGGGGATCCGCCCACCACTCCTGTACCGCTGGGCGCAGTTGGAGCGCCAGCCCGACGCCACGAAGAGGGAGTCTAAGCCGGTGCGCAGCGTAGAGGAACTGGAAGCGGAGATCCGCCGCTTGCGCGCAGAGAACGCCAAGCTTTTAGAGCAGCGTGAAGTTTTAAAAAAATCACTGGGCATCCTCTCCGAAGCGCCGCCGAGAGATATGCCCGAATCCAACAGATGAGCGGCCAATACAAGGTAGCCTGGTTATGCGAGGCTCTTCTGGTCTCGCGCAGCGGTTATTACGACTGGAAAGAACGGCGTCAGTTGCCTGGCTCACGCCAGCTGGAGAACATCCGCTTGCGCGAGCGCATCCGAGAGGAATTTGCTCGCAGTCGCCAGACTTACGGCAGCCCGCGCCTGGCTCATGCGCTGGGCTGTCCGGGACGGCGCAATCGCATTGCTCGTCTGATGCGCCTGGAGCGGATCTTCGCTCGGCAGCGCTCCAAATATCGACCAGCCACCACCGACAGTCGCCACGGCGGACCCATCGCGCCTAACCGATTACACAACCTCGTTGTTCGACGCTCCAATCAAGTCTGGGTCAGCGATGCCACCGCAGTGCTGACCGCTCAGGGTTGGCTGTATCTAGTTGTGGTCCTTGATGTCTTCACCCGGCGAGTCGTCGGCTGGGCCATGAGCCAAATCCTCGATGCCACACTGGTCATCGCCGCATTGCGCATGGCGCTTGGTCATCGTCGCCCCGCTAAAACTCTTATCCTCCACTCCGATCGCGGTGCTCAGTTCGCCAGCGCCGCTTACCGACAAGTCCTAGCCCAACACGGCCTAGTCCCTTCCATGAGTCGCAAAGCCAAATGCTACGATAACGCCTTCATCGAGTCGTTTTTTAGCAGCCTCAAATACGAACTGGTCTATCATCATCGCTTCGCCACCCGCGCCCAAGCCCGCACCGCCATCTTCGATTACATCGAGACCTTCTACAATCGCACCAGACTCCACTCCAGTCTTGACTACCAGAGCCCCATCAACTTTGAATCCAAACTGAACTAAATTATCCCTTCCTCACTGTCCGAGAAATCAGGGCAAGCCCAACGCGACCCCATTTTCCACCTCCACGTTGAGTTAGAGACAGTGCGCGCACCACCAAGAACCAGGCAGACTGGCTTTGGACCAGTATTTTTTGCCTTTATAGATTTCGGTTGCGTACACCCACACGGTCCCCAAGCACTGTAGGTTGGTACAAGAACCAAGTAGGTTCAACTCCCACGTTGTGTCCTTTATGAAAAAGTTGCCCGAGCGGTCTGTCCTTCCGACCGCACCACTCTTAGTTCTCACGTTCGGAGCGAATAGAGGTAGATTCTTGTAAGTTATCCACACAGTAGTGTTGGGCTTGAAATTCGTGCCTGTGATATAGATGTCCGGGCCGGTCTGGGTTTGGGTGACGCTGACGGAAATATACTTTGCCGCATCCGCGTATGTGGCGGCGAGAAGAAAAACACATCCAGTAACAAGCTTAATTTTGTACATCTGATATCTCCTGGTAAAGGCTGCCGGCCCGATTGATTTTCTTAAGTGTAGAGTTGTCATTTTTTTCATTTTTTGTTGAGGTTGAATTGTTGAACTGAATTAACTGCAATCCAGGCTCCAGTTGGTTCTGGAAATCGCGTAAGCGGCGGTCCCAGCGTAGGTTCAGCCCCACGGGCTTCTTCAGTCCGGCCGAAGATGCGTTGAAACGTCGGGTGACGTAATCGAGGAGGTTTTTACCATCGGCGCGGCAATCCTGTCTAGTCAGGTATCACCTAATTTTCATGTAGGGCCTCGCCTGACACGCGGCGATAAACCGGGGAGCGAAGGGGGAAAGAAGGGGTCAAATCTCAAGGGCGTGTTGCCCAAGTTCGTGCCATGACCCCAAGTTCGTGCCAAGTTCGTGCAAGTTCGCATGACCCCAAGTTCGGCACAGACCCCAAGTTCGGCACATGGTGATGAAAATTGAAGTAGTCCGAAATTGAAGCTTGTAGTGGGGACGTTTTTCCGTCATAACCTCGGCTCATGAAAAGTTTCTTTCTTACCCTCAGTTTGGCTTGTGCTGTAATTCTGACATGCCAGCTATCCGGCTGTCAGTCGCTCGCGACTTACAATGCTTATGGGGGGGCATATTCTATGCCTGACCGATACTGCAGTTTTATGCCGTTGGATATTACGAGAGGTGGAGGCGGTCTTTTCGTCCGGCCACTTCCTGCTTGTCAACCGTACTCTGGCGTCGCGACATATTCTGGGAAATAATCGCTGACAACCTCAGCAAATCCGGTTGGAGTTGGGGCTGGGTCTCAGCCGTCGATTCCGAGGGGCGGAACAATCTGGATTGCTGACGCGCATCGCGGCGGCGGAAAGCGTTACGTTGTGCACGCGGACCAATTGCTGACCGCGTTTTTGGAACTGGAATTGGTGACCCGTGCTTGCGGTGGGTTTCATTGAGAAAATCGCTAGAGCCGATAGCAGGCCTGTAGGACGACACCTGACAGACTAAAGTCCTATAGACCAGCAGCCGAGATTTTTCCAAACTCGGCGTCGCCACAGCGGATCTGAATCAGGCGGAGGACATTTCCCCCGCTGGGTTCTTCGCCTCTTGCGGACCCGCGACTACCCAGAATCAACGTAGGCAGGGAAAAATAAAGGAAGAACGACATGAAACAGACCGTAAATTTCACTCCGTCGAGTATCAACTGTGGAGTCACTCGGCCTGGTACAACGTCTGCCGCTGTCACTCAATGCGCGCCCATAACCTCGCCTGCGAACGTGACTGCCAGCATCACTAATGACACCTCGGGCGGTGCTCTGACGATTCTGTCCATAGCCAGCTATCTCCCGCAAGTCATACCTCCTGGACCTCCCGGGCCTCCGAGAGGTTATTATTTCCAAACCAAAATCGAATCCCCGGCTCCCGGTCCCGAAGTGCTTCCGATCCCAATAAGAGAAGGCCCCCCCCGTCTGATGGTCCGATCGCACGGCGTCACTCCCTTGGCGGTCGCCGCCGGAGAATTTGTCGAAGTTACGGTTCTGTTTGCGCCCACCGCTTCCACTCCCGCTGTCTGCACGGCCACGCTGCAGATCAACGGAGATACCTGGAATCCGGTTTCCCTCCCCATCACAGCGGCCGTGAATGAACTTAAGGTCTCGGTTCCTCTGATTACTGTCAAGCGGGGTGCGTCGACGAGCGTCGAAATTGAAGTGACTTCAGTCGCAGGTAGTGAAACGTCCGCCGATCTGTACCTCCAGGCTAACGCGTCGTTCCCAAACGTGCCGAACGTCACGGCGTCGCTGAATACTACCTGGCTTCCCATAGGCCCTGGCAAGTCTGTTTTTGCAACGCTCTCAGTCTCCGCCGCATCCGACCTTTCCGAAGGCACCTACTTCTGGAATCTCGGCGTTTCGGCCTTTGGCTCGGCCTTTGGCAACGTCTATAGTTTCAGCGTGCCTGTCACCATCAACGTCGGCGCTCCGTACTTTTTCATCAAGAGCAAGCTCGGCAACGTCATCGACGTCGCTGGGGCGTCTACCAAAGCGGGAGCCCTGCTCGATGCCTGGCCGCAGAAATCCAGCGGAACCGACAATCAGCTCTGGGAATTCGTTCCTGCTCCTGCGGACTCGGGCTATTACTCGGGCTCGTGGTATTACTTCATCAAGAGCAAGCTTGGCAACGTCATCGACGTCAGCGGCGCCTCCACCAAAGCGGGAGCCCTGCTCGATGCGTGGCCGCAGAAATCCAGCGGAACCGACAACCAGCTCTGGGAGTTTGTTGCTGATCCCGCCGGCTCGGGCTATTGTTTCATTAAGAGCAAGCTTAACGGCAACGTCATCGACGTCGCTGGGGCCTCCACCGCACCCGGAGCCCGGCTCAACGCGTATCCGTGGAAGCTCACCGGCTACGACAACCAGCTCTGGACCGTAGTCGACGGAAGTTTCCCCTCGGTGGTTGAAACGGTGCCGCAGCGGGAAGGAGGCGATTCCGGTTACTTCAATTACCTCCTGGCAAACGACG
Source organism: uncultured Verrucomicrobiae bacterium (assembly GCA_963725505.1). Classification (GTDB taxonomy): domain Bacteria; phylum Verrucomicrobiota; class Verrucomicrobiia; order Chthoniobacterales; family UBA10450; genus Udaeobacter. The sequence continues at coordinate 747,284 of CAVRYN010000005.1, forward strand.
CATCGAGCTGCGCGACGCTCACCGGCGTCAAAGTCACGATTTATTTCACTGAGGATCTTGTATGGGAATCATCGAGCCCACGCCCAGGATTTTCGATTCAGCTGAACGCGGAAACAAATAACAATCAACCATTGGATTGGCTGCAATTTGTTGTGCTCAATCTGAACGATCAAAACCTCTGGCCATGGATCGAAATCTGGACCCCCACGCAGGTGCTCTGGAATCACCCATTCTTAGACAATCCCGTCGCCAAAATGCCCCAGGCGGCGCGCATCCCTGCTGGGTATTCAATCGTCATCGCCTTGCAAAACGATAATGAAGGGAGGGTAACCGGCGCCACCTGGACTGTTCTCGACGGCTCAGGCAATCCTGTTGTCGGCACCTATCATGCTCTATCAAATACCGAGGGCGGGGGCGTGCCACCAAGTGACTTGTCACCGATAGCCTCATTCCAGCTGACATTCGGCGGCCCATTTAACGGGGGTTACGCCACCTTTTCATCGGGAGCAGGGGTGATGATTTATGAGGCCGACCAGGCCATGATTGTCGATAGCTCGTGGCCGACCTGTATCGGTTATCAAGGCGGAACCGGTGAGAGCTCGAACATTGGCTACAGTGCGCTGGAAGCGACGCCAAGCACGCTTTTTTCGCAGGCCTTTGGCGTAGTGCAGGACAGTCCCCACATGCGCAGGAAAAACCCGAATGCCCGGAAGCTCCGCCCGCCGCCCACGCAATAGATGTAGTCCGTGCCGCCGAGGTTGAGCACGCCGCAAGCCATGAACGAGAAAACGGGGTCGGAACGAGGAACGAGAAAACGAGGAACGAGAAAACGGGGAACGAGAAAACGGGGTCGGAGAAAACGAACGATGTGGAAAGCAATGGGGTGAGTCCTCACTTTTGACACGCTAAGAAAGAACGTTTCAGTCGTCACCTTTGATCGGGCGCTTTTGATGTGCGTGGGATCGCGGAGCGGTTGGCCTAGTTTTCAGCCAGGGCGGATGCTGCGACTTCTTCCGGCTGCACGAATGGCGGAACCGGGCAGTCGAGTGCATCGGCAATCGCGCGCAGTAGCTCCGCTTCACCCTGCTGGATGACGCCATCGGCAGCGACGGTTTGCGCACAGGCGCCAAGGAGATTTTTCTTGATCTGCGGGACTGCCTGACTGAGACGCTCGAGCGCTGCATCCATGTTGGACAGATCACACTCGGCTGGCGGCAACAATGGGATTTCGCAGTGCGCGGCCTGGCTTAAATAGTCCGCGCCCTTTGCAAATGCAGCGGACAACTCGGTTGCGTTTTCCTGTCCCGCATAGGCAGTTGCCGATAGCAGCACGCCACAGTCGTGCGCCAGGGGATGCAAAGCGTAGAACTGCGTGACCGGCCTTCGTTCGGGAAGGAAATAGGTATCGAGATGCCGCGCCACGATTTTTTGCAGCATGTATGCGAACAAATCAGCTTTGTCGTTACTCGCTGCGAGGGTTCCTATAGCTGCGCGGAACTGCTGAAATTGCTCGGGAGGAAGGCGGCGCAGAGCAGGCAGTGCCAGGTCAAGCGAAGGAATTTTGGCCTGCACCGGCATGACTTTAACTTCAGGCCAGATTCGCGCGGTCTCGTTCAGCATGGCTTCGGACGTGACGCTGGCGAGAACTTCGAACTGTTTCTCCTGCACAGATGGTTCGCTCGCGAGAAGAAGTGCGCACACTAGTCCGCTGGCCCCGAGCGGATCGCGTGCAGCGGCTTCGATTGCCGGCGGAATCGCGTGGCGAAAATCGGCCGCATAAGCCAGATGCTGCGTTGTTGCCTGGCCGATGTTTGCAACAATCGCGTGCTCTGCCACAAACGGCGCCACAAATCGACCCGCTCCAGCTTGGGCCGTGGGAATTTCCGCTGTCGCAGATACCTGCGGTGCAGGCGAGATCGCGGAAGCTGGCTCTTCTACCACGCGCGGGAATTTCCCGTCAAAGCTCGGATCCAAAGCACGAATGCGTTCCGTTAATGGAGGATGCGTAGAAAAAAGTGAGTTGCCCAAACCGTTTGCGAAAAACAGGTGACTGGCTTCTTCGGCATGCGGCGATTCGATTCGGGAACCGTAAGGGAGTCCGCCAATTTTCTTCAGCGCGCCCGCCAACCCAGCGGGATTGCGTGTGAATTGCACCGCCGCGGCGTCGGCCAAGAGCTCACGCTGGCGGCTAACCGCAGACTGGATCAATCGTCCGAAGAACACGCCTGCCCAGCCAACGACAATGAGCGCCAAACCAACCAAAGGCAGCGGATTCTTGCGTCCACGCGTCCGGATAAGCACGCGACCAATAACGGTCAGGCAAAGAATTCCAAAGACGAGACCCATGAGACGTAAATTGAGCCGCATATCGCCATTAAGAACGTGGCTGAACTCGTGGGCGATGACTCCCTGTAGTTCGTCACGCGAAAGTAATTTCATACAGCCGCGCGTCACGCTGATGGCCGCATCGCTTGTGGAATGTCCCGCAGCAAATGCGTTGATTCCCGCCTCATCGTCCATGACGTAAACCTGCGGAACAGGCACACCTGACGCGATAGACATTTCTTCTACCACATTGAGTAGTTTGCGTTCGTCGGCGTCGCTGCTGTTGGAATCAATTAAACGCCCGCCCAGCAACTCAGCGACCGCGCTGCCGCCACTAGCCAGTTGCAATGTTTTGAAAGCGCTCCCGGCAAGAATCACGGCGAGCGTGCCAAGCGTTATCCAGAGCAGCAGCTCGGACTTTGACCCGATGTCCAAGGCCCCGAGGATCAGCGAGGCCGCGATGTTGATGACGACGACGAGCGACAGAACAGCGGCGGCAAAGTAAAATACCAGGAACTTGGTATGCCGTCGGGCTTCATCCTGGCGTTCGAAGAAGTCCACGGGTCGATTTTGGAGGAGCCGACCTAGAACGCGACTTTGGGCGCTTCCTTTTGTTCCGGCTTTTCGATGACGAAAAGTTCAGCCGGCCCGAAATTGAATGTGTTGGCGATGAAGTTGGTTGGGAAAACTTCACGACGAGTGTTGTAGGTCATCACCGCGTCGTTGTAAGCCTGACGCGCGAAAGAGACTTTGTTCTCGGTCGAAGTCAGTTCTTCCATCAAACTCATCATTGTCGTGTTCGCCTTGAGATTCGGGTAAGCCTCCGCCAACGCAAACAAGCGGCCCATGACGCCGGACAATGCGCTTTCGGCGGACGAAATCTCTTTCATGGCAGAAGCGTCGCCCGGGTTTTGCGCAGCGCGAGTATTGGCCGAGACGGCAGCGTTCCTGGCTGTGATGACGGCTTCGAGCGTCCCTCGCTCATGCTGGAGGTAGCCTTTGGCGGTCTCGACCAGATTCGGGATGAGGTCGTAGCGCCGTTTGAGTTGAACATCAATCTGCGAATAAGCATTCTTGTAGCGATTGCGCAATGTGACCAGCGCATTGTATCCGCCGATGACGAACATGAGCACGAAGACCCCGATTAGAATGACAGCGCCAATAAACAGCAGGCCGATTATCATAGAGGTATTCTTTTAAGCTCGTTCATTGCTAGGCCATGGCAGCAACACCGGCAATCATAAATTAAAGAAGAGCGCCAGATTTGTCGGGCAATGCGCTTGGCCTTTCGCTAAGCGTAAGGAATGGTGGAATACCAACCGACAGCGCGCCGGCCGATCGCGCAGATGTTCCGTCGCACTGGGGATGGCGCGACGAATTTGTGCGTGCGGCTTGGCATTCCTCCCGATGCGATTTCGTACTTGTCGATTCTGGCCGCGCTCGCCGCGGCGCTGTGTTTTTGGAAATCAGGCAGACATGCGTGGCTGCTGATTATTGCGCCGCTGTTTTGTTATCTCCGGCTTTGGTTCAACATGCTGGACGGCATGGTTGCGGTTGCGGCGGGAAAGGCGAGTGCGCGCGGAGAGATTGTGAACGACCTGCCGGATCGAATCTCCGATGTGATTATTTTCGTCGGCGTTGCGCACAGCGCTCTAATGAATCCTTTAATTGGCTATTGGACGGCGATCTTTTCCTTATTCACCGCTTACGTGGGACTTTTCGGCCAGGCGATCGGAGGGCGGCGCGAATTTAGCGGAATCATGTCAAAGCCGTGGCGGATGGTTGCGCTGAGCCTCGGAGCTTGGGCGATGTTTGTGTATCGATCCTGCCTGGTTGGGTTGCACGATTTTGGCAAGCTAACCATCCTCGATTGGACTTGTCTGGTGATAATCGCGGGCTGTTTGCAAACGATAATCGTTCGCTTGAAGCGGATCATGACCACGCTTCAAGATAGCGCGCAATGATTTCTCCGCAGACCGCGCTGCACGACCCGGTGTTTCGCGCGTACCTCCTGATCGTTCCCGTTTCGCTCGCGCTTGGTGGCGCGATTCTCGGTTTCCTCCATTGGGGATTAAAGAAAGATCTGGGCTCGATCTGGAAAACCTATCGTTCGTGGCTGGTGATGGCGTCGATCGGGCTGCTGGTTGTTTTCGCCGGACGCGTCCCGGTCATTGTTGGGGTGACATTGCTTTCGATTTTTGGGTTCAAGGAATTCGCGCGCTCTTCTGGATTGTATCGCGACTGGTGGATGACGGGCGCCGTTTACGCCGGCATCGTTGCGGTTGGAATTGCATCCTGGATACCGCATCCGCGCGGCGAAGAGCCGGGTGCAGGCTGGTATGGATTTTTTATGGCCGTGCCGGTTTTCGCTATCGCATTGATCTTGCTCATTCCGATCCTGCGCAACCGCGCCCGGGGCGAACTGCAAAAGATGTCGTTGAGCATCGTTGGCTTTATTTACATCGGCTGGATGTTCGGACATCTGGGTTTTCTGGCGAACGCGACGAATGCCTACGGATTTCTTTGTTACGTCATCTTCGCGACTGAATTGAATGACGTCAGCGCGTTTACATTTGGCAGAGTGTTTGGGCGGCACCCGCTGCGCAGCGAAATCAGCCCGAATAAAACGTGGGAAGGCGCGCTTGGCGCGCTCGCGGTTTCGATGATTTTGCCCTGGTTGCTGCGATTCTCGTTTCCATTTTTCGGCGCAACGCAACTGATTCTTACCGGTTTGATCGTCGGAATCGGTGGGCTGCTGGGCGATCTCTCCATCAGCGTGATCAAACGAGACATCGGAACCAAGGACATGGGCGCGGCGATTCCGGGGCATGGCGGAATCTTGGATCGCATCGACAGCTTGATTTACGTTGCGCCGTTGTTCATGCACATGGCGGGATATTATTACCGCTTACGATGAAAACCTGGCATTACGATTCCGCCTGCGATATCGATCAACCGTTGGTCGATCGTTTGCGCCGATTTCCGCGCGAGCCTGATATGCTGGTTTACGGAGTGCGCGCGCTGATTGCATTGATCATCCGCGGATGGCTGCGCATCTATCACCGGTTTGAAATTATCGGGCATGAAAATCTTCGGACGAACCGATCGCTCGTCATCGTAGCAAATCATTCCAGTCATCTCGACACACTCTGCCTTCTCGCCGCGCTGCCCTTGCGCAAATTGCATCGCGCTTTCCCGGCTGCGGCGGCAGATTATTTTTTCCAAAGCGTGCCGCGCACTTTCATCGCCGCCGTGGTGACCAATGCGCTGCCCTTTGCACGGCAAGTTCGTGTTCGCCGGAGCCTCTCCATCTGTTCGGCACTTCTCAGCGATCCAGAAAATATCCTGATCATTTTTCCGGAGGGCACGCGATCGGAAACAGGCGAGACCCGGGAATTCAAATCGGGAATTGGCGCGCTCGTTGCCGGGCGGGACGTCACGGTTTTGCCCTGCTATTTGCAGGGCGCTTTTCGCGCGTGGCCGAAGGGCCGGCATCTGCCACGTCCGAAAAAGGTTCGACTCATTGTTGGCGCGCCTCGCAACTATTCGTCGCGTAACGCAAACAAGATCGACATCTGCACGATCGCAGCGGAATTGCATCGCGCGGTGAAGGAATTGGGAGAAAGCAATGGAAGCGACTGAGCACGCCATGAAGAGTTGGGACGGCGCCGAGCTGTTCTATCGCGCGTGGATTCCTCGCGAAGCGACCGACAAAGCTGTTTTACTTTTTCATCGCGGCCACGAGCATTCCGGTCGGTGGCAGCAAACAGTCGAGTTACTCGCGCTTAAAGACATCGCCGTTTTCGCGTGGGACGCACGCGGGCATGGACGATCGTCGGGTGCACGCGGCGCCGCGAATAATTTTGCCGACGTGATCAGAGATGTGGACGCTTTTGCGCGCCATATTTCCAAGAGCTACGAAATCCCTATCGAGAACATGATCGTTCTCGCTCACAGCCTTGCCGCGGTCAGTGTTGCGGCCTGGGTGCACGATTACGCGCCGTCGATTCGCGCAATGATTCTGGCTACGGCTGCGTTTCACGTGAAGCTTTACGTTCCCTTCGCCGTTCCCCTTCTGCGAATGAAACAAAAACTGTTCGGCCCGGGCCAGGTGAAGAGTTACGTGAAATCGAAGCTCCTGACTCGGGACAAGGAGCAGGCTGCACAGTACGACATCGACCCGCTTATCTTCCGCCAAATTGCGGTCAATGTTTTACTTGATCTAAACGATACGGCGGACCGATTGGTCGCGGACGCGGGCGCAATCCAAACACCGACGTTGATGATCGGAGCCGGCCGTGATTGGGTCGTTAGTTTGAAGGCACAGCGTGAATTTTTTAACCGGCTTTCGTCGCCGTTAAAGGAAATGGAGATTTATCCGGCCGCTTATCACGCCATTTTTCATGATCAAGATCGAGAACTGGTTGTGCACCGCATGCATAAGTTTATTCGGGAGCGCTTCGCCGAGCCGGTGACTCAGCCTTCGCTTTTGAACGCGGATCAGGCTGGCTACACGCGGGATGAATATGAGCGGCTGAAGTCGCGCGGTGGAATGAAGTTTGCCGTGGCACGCGCTGGCCTAAGAGCGGCCGGCCGTTTAAGCCACGGCGTAGATCTGGGCTGGCGGAACGGCTTCGATTCGGGACTTTCGCTCGATTACGTTTACGAAAATAAACCGCGCGGCTCGTTAGGCGTCGGCCGTCTGATCGACAAATCGTATCTCAACAGCATCGGCTGGCGTGGCATTCGGCAGCGCAAAGCGAACCTTAAGAATGCGTTGAGAGGCGTAATCGAAAAGATCCATAGAGAAGAGCGGCCGGTCCGCATTTTGGACATAGCCGCCGGCGCAGGGCGATACGTCATGGAAACGCTGCACGAGCTCCCAGATATTTCGACGCACGCCACCCTGCGCGATTACAAACAGGAAAATGTCGATGCGGCGCGAGCGTTGGCGCAGGAATTCGGACTGGAAAATGTGACCGTGGAGCGAGGCGACGCATTCGATCGCGATTCGATTGCCGCAATCGCACCGCGCGCAACGATCGGAATCGTGTCCGGGCTGTACGAATTGTTTCCCGGGAATGAACCAGTCTTGAATTCACTTCGCGGGCTTGCCGGAGCGATCGAACCGGGCGGTTATTTAGTTTACACGAATCAACCCTGGCATCCGCAGGTCGAGTTCATCGCGCGCGTTTTACGTAATCGGGAAGGGCAACCCTGGATCATGCGGCGCCGGACGACGGCCGAAATCGATGAATTGGTGCGCGTGTCCGGGTTCCGGAAAATGGCGATGGAAGTGGATCAGTGGGGCATGTTCACCGTCTCAATCGCACGACGCGCGGAGCCTTAACCATCGCGTGCACGTCTCTCGCCTTAAAGCGTTCACGGTTTCTGCGGGATTGTCGATCCTGTTTCTGGTCATCTACGGCGGTTGCAACTGGATCACGGGGCAACGCGGTCAAGTCGGCTCGTTTTATTTTCAATGGGAGCGCGCCATCCCATTCGTTCCTTTCATGATTCTCCCCTACATGTCGATCGATCTCTTCTTCATCGCGGCCCCGTTCCTTTGTCGAACGGACGAGGAGCTGCGGATCTTTTCGCGGCGGGTCATAGCCGCAATTCTCATTGCCGGCCTTTGCTTTTTGCTTTTCCCGCTGCGCTTTGCTTTCCCGCGTCCTCATGCCAGCGGATGGCTCGGCGCGATCTTTGATTGGTTTCGCGGAATGGATTCGCCCTTTAATCTTCTCCCGTCGTTGCATGCGGCGCTGCTGTTGCTCCTGGTCGATCTCTACGCGAGAAATCTTCGCGGCGTTTTCTTATTCGCCGCGATGCTTTGGTTCTTTCTTGTCGGTCTCTCGCCGTTGCTCACTTACCAGCACCACGTCATCGATATCGTCGGTGGTTTTGTCCTGGCCGGATATTGCTTCTACCTCTTTCGCGAGCCTTCGCTCGCGCTGCCAGTTCTCGTGAATCGCCGCATCGGCTCGTACTACGCAGCGGGAGCGGCGGTCGTCTTGCTCATGGGCGCGATCTTCTGGCCATGGGGTGTTTTGCTTCTTTGGCCAGCGATCGCGCTCGGCATCGTGGCGATGGCGTACTTCGGAGCGGGTCCGGTCGTTTTTCACAAGACGAAAGGAAAGTTGCCGTGGAGCACGCGGTTTGTGCTGGGGCCTTGTTTGCTGGGTCAATATTTGTCGCTGCTGTATTACCGCAGCCGATGTCGATCTTGGGATGAGGTCACTCCGCGAATCTGGATCGGCGGCAAACTGGGGTCGCGTTCCGCGAACAAAGCTTTGTGCTCCGGGGTGACCTCTGTGCTCGATTTAAGCGCTGAGTTTTCCGAGGCGAAACCGTTTCGCCAGATCAATTATCGAAACATCCCCGTCCTCGATTTGACTGCTCCCACCCAGGCGCAGCTCGCGGAGATGGGGGAATTCATTGGCAATCACTCCCGAAACGGCGTCGTCTATGTTCACTGCAAAATCGGTTACTCGCGAAGTGCGGCCGCGGTCGCCGCTTATTTAATTATGAGTGGGAACGCGAACACCGCGAAAGAAGCATTCACGATCATTCGCCGGGTTCGACCGTCCATTGTTATTCGACCCGAGGTGATCTCCGCTTTGTCGGAATTCGACCTTCGACTTCGTTCTTCCCCCGGTGGTGCGGACTCTTTTCTCCTCGCCTTGGACCATGGCGCGCGTTCATAATCGCGAGAATCTTATGAACTATAACGAACTGATTCAGCTTTACTTCGAGCGCTCGAACGCGATGCAGCAATACTGGAACCTCTACGTCATCATCGTTGGCGGCGTCCTCGCGTTTTCCTCTCTGCGCAAACAGCCGGCGGCAATTACCACCGCGCTGGTCTGCATTTTATTCGGCCTGTTTGCATATGAAAATCTCGACGCGATGAAAGACACGACCGCGCAACGCTTCGCCACGATTGAAGCGATCAAACAATTCGATTCTGGCGGTGCCACCGCGACTGCCTCGAAGCAAGTGCGCGATCTGCTCGAGCCGACTCTTACGCCCGCCACGTTTGGGAGCGTCAAGGCTACGCACATCACCAGCGACCTCCTTACCATCGCCGCACTTTGCGCGATGGAGCTTCGAAGAAGAAGGCTCAGAGCGACGGCGAGCACGCCCTGAGGCGCTCGACGAGCGCACGCTTGCAACGGTAATCATGATCTTTGCCGAAACAGTTCGTTCAAATCGGCAGAACCAGCGTTATTGGCCAGGAGGTTGAATGTGCCGTTTGTTTTGATGTCCTGCGCAGCGCGTAGGAATGCACCCCAGGCGGCCAGAGCAAGGCCGGACCCGACGGAGATGCGGCGCACACCGAGATCGGCCAGTTGAGACATTGAAAGCTGATGATTGAATCCGGAGACGAGGACGTTGACAGGTTTCGGCGCGACGGTCTTTACGATCTGTGCAATCTCGTCCGGATTACTGACGCCGGGCGCGTAGAGGCAATCGGCCCCGGCTTCAGCGTAAGCAGCGAGTCGTTCCAAGGCGGTACGCAATGGATTGGGATCGTGGACCAACCACGCTTCGGAGCGTCCGGTAAGCACCACATCATTTTCGAAAGAGTCAATTGCAGAGCGCGCCGCGCGAATGCGGTCGACTGCCAGATTTTTTTCATAGAGCGGCGCAGCGGGATTCTGCGAGCTGTCCTCGACTGAGAGACCAGCGACGCCTGCGTCGACACAAAGCTTCACATTCTCAGCCACCGCCTCAGGGTTGTCAGCGAAGCCGTTCAAGAAGTCTGCGTTTACCGGCAGCGCCGTTGCTTCCACAATTTCGCGGATGTGCGCGAGCATTTCGTCCCGCGGGACGCCGCCATCAGGTTTTCCACGCGAAAACGCGAACCCGGCAGAAGTCGTGGCGAGTGCTTTGAATCCGAGGCGCTCCAGATAGATCGCCGTTCCGATATCCCACGGGTTTGGAAGCACGAAGCATCCGGATTCGTGCAGCGCGCGAAACTTTGTGGCGGCGGAGGTCTGCGGGCTCGTCATACGTTTCCAGTGGAAATGCGGCAATGGATTGCCTACGTCAAATTAACACAAGTACAGTCTGCAGTTTTCTCGCCTCTCCCCTTCGCGAGGGGAGAGGATGAAGGTGAGGGGTTGAGGCGCTCTGGAATGCACGCTCACTCATTGTCAATTTCGGAAGCGGTCGGCGTCTGACACAGACGCCCTACAAAGCGGCTTCACCGCAAAAAATCCTTGTTGCGAAAGAAGGGGTATCAACGCGCTCGCCACGAAACGGCGAGAGATGAGAAAACGCCGGATTTATTTTGCCTTAACAGAGGCGGCTCGCCAGATCTGTCGTAGCGGGCCTTCAGCGCTGTAGATCGGATCGTTATCCGGAATCGGCAGAGCCGCGATTTTGTGATCGGCTCTGGGGCGCTCGCCTGGGAGACCTCGGAGCAGATCCCACTCGCGTCCACCGGGGTAAGCGCCAACGACGGCAAAGTCCGCGCTGGCGCCGATATTCTGGTGAGCTACACCGGCTGGAATTACGATCACGTCCCCGGCATACACCTTGACGTCGCTGCTGTGCTCGCCGCCGACTCGCAGGGTCGCAGCACCACAATAAACTCCCAGCGCTTCATGCGTGGTGCTGTGATAATGAGCGAAGGAATAGACGCCGTTTCGCCACGAGTTGGTCCAGTCGTTCTCAGAAAAGCATTGTTCAATAATGGAAGCGCGATCTGTCGCGTCAGTTGTGAATGCCTGCCGGTAAACCAGCAGAGGCAGGTCGCTGTTTGGGAAAACGCCGTCGTCCTTAAAACGGAACTGCTCCGGCGCAACGAGTTCCTGCTGTTTAACTGCGGGATGGGCTTGCATATGTAACGCAATATCGCGTGACAAAAGCGAACCGGTCGCATTCGTCAATATTCTCATCAGCCAGGTCGCGTATTGGCTTTCCGAATTTCGAGCGTATGGCAGACGTGTAGTGTTCAGCAAGCGTTCATCACAACGAACGAAGGAATAAAACAAGATGCCAAAAATAACTCCATTTTTGTGGTTTGATCATCAGGCCGAAGAAGCGACGAAGTTTTACACGTCGGTTTTCAAAAACTCAAAGATCGGAAGAATTTTCCGCTATACAGAAGAAGCGGCGCAAAAAACCGGAAGACCAGTGGGGTCGGTGCTGACCGTTGAGTTCGAGATCGAAGGCCAGAAATTCGTGGCGCTGAATGGCGGTCCACTTTTCAAATTTAATGAATCGATTTCGTTCGTGGTGAACTGCGATTCGCAGGAAGAAGTAGATTATTTTTGGGAAAAACTCACCGCTGATGGCGGCGAGGAGTCAGCGTGCGGCTGGCTCACGGACAAATTCGGTTTGTCATGGCAGGTCGTCCCCACTGTTTTGATCGACATGTTGCACGACGAGGATTCCGAAAAATCCGAACGAGTCACGAAGGCAATGCTTCAAATGAAGAAGATCGATATCAAAACGTTGAAAGAGGCTTATGAACGGTGACGCGGTTCATGCGCAACCTCGGTAGGATTTGACCCAGTAAACACCCGCCTTCGCCCAGCTACGGCGGGCAGGCGCGAAACGACGCGGAACATATTAGAGAATAGTTTTTCTTTCATTCGCCTGATTCGTGTGTTTCGTGGGAAAAACTTAAATTATGAGCAAAGTTCGAGTTTTAGTTGGCACAAGGAAGGGCGCGTTCATCCTGACTTCGGATGGGGCGCGTAAACGATGGAAAGTCAGCGGCCCGCATTTCGCGGGCTGGGAAATTTATCACGTGAAAGCTTCGCCGGTTAATCCCGACCGAATCTATGCGTCGCAGACCAGTGGCTGGTTTGGGCAGATTATTCAGCGCTCGGATGACAGCGGCAAAACCTGGAACACGCCCGGCAGCAGTCGTGAAGAACTGAAAGGCCCGGACGGCACGCCAAAAGCAGAAAGCAACAAGTTCGTTTACGACACGTCGCCTGAAACCGGGAAGCCACTCACGACGCACCAGTGGTATGACGGCACGCAGCATCCATGGGAATTCAAGCGCGTGTGGCACTTGGAACCATCGCTCCACGATCCCGATCACGTTTACGCAGGCGTGGAAGATGCCGCGTTGTTCGAATCAAAAGACGGCGGAAAAACGTGGCACGAATTAGCCGGATTGCGCGGCAGCGATACCGGTCCCAAATGGCAGCCAGGCGCGGGCGGGATGTGTTTGCACACAATTCTTCTCGATCCAAGTAATCCGAATCGAATTTCCATCGCGATATCCGCTGCCGGCAGCTTTCGCACAGACGACGGCGGAAAAACCTGGAAACCAATTAACCGCGGACTGCATTCACAATTTCTTCCGGATCCAACAGCGGAAGTTGGCCATTGCGTGCACCGGATCGCGTTTCATCCGTCCCGTCCGAACACGTTGTTCATGCAAAAACATTGGGACGTGATGCGCAGCGACAATGCCGGTGATTCATGGCAGGAGGTCAGCGGAAATTTACCAACCGATTTCGGTTTCCCGATCGACGTGCACGCGCATGAGCCGGAAACGATTTACGTCGTGCCGATCAAGAGCGATTCCGAGCATTATCCGCTCAAGGGCAGATTGCGCGTGTACCGGAGCCGGGCAGGCGGTAACGAATGGGAAGCCCTGACCAAGGGTTTGCCGCAACGCAATTGCTACGTCAACGTTCTGCGCGATGCCATGTCGGTCGATTCGCTCGAACCGTGCGGCATTTACTTCGGAACCACTGGCGGCCAGGTTTATGCATCGGCCGATTCGGGAGATAGCTGGAAGGCAATCGTGCACGATTTACCTGCCGTGCTTTCCGTTGAAGTCCAGACGTTACAGTGAAATCCGAACTCGCAAGGAATGACGGCTTCCCAGCCGTCATATTGGAAGTCGACGGCTGTCCAAGCCGTCGTTCCTTGGATTTTACGCTGCTCATGATTCGCGTTGTTCTTCCGCCGCATTTGCGCACGCTCGCGCACGTCGATGGCGAAACGGAACTCGAAGTTAAAACTCCCGTGACTCAGCGTTCGGTGCTCGACGCGCTCGAAGCGAAATATCCGATGCTTCGGGGAACGATACGCGATCACGTTACGCAACTTCGCCGGCCCATGGTTCGATTTTTCGCCTGCGGCGAAGATTTATCTCATGAATCGCCGGATGCTGCGCTGCCGGATGCGATCGCAAAGGGATCCGAACCATTTGTGATCATCGGGGCAATTGCTGGTGGTTAGAGGAAGGGAGGGCGCCGAAAATCGTTCAGCGCATTTCGCGAGAATAAATCGAGTCGAGATCACCACTATCGGCTGATTGCCACACGAGCGCGGACTCGATATGGTGGCGCGGATGTCGATCAAGTCACAACCAACCCACCCGTCGAAAAGCGCACCGCATCGCGGAGGCTCCGTGCGCGGGGAATTTGCATTGTTAATCGGCTTGGGAACGGCCGTGATTTTTTTTGCAGCTGGAGATCAGTTGGTTGAAATCGTTGCGCATCCTGTGGCGCTGGCTGTTGTTTTCGGCTGGCTTTTTGTCGTTATCCTTTGGTCTGCAGTATCCGCTGTGCGGCATGCCGACGCTCTTGCGGTTAAGTGGGGCGAGCCTTACGGAACGTTAGTTCTCACGCTGTCCGCGATCACCATTGAGGTCGTGGTGGTTTCTACCGCGATGTTGCACGGCGAGAATAATCCCACGCTTGGGCGGGACGCCGTTTTCGCTGTGATCATGATTGCTCTCAACGGATTTGTTGGCCTCTGCCTGTTGATGGGCGGGTTGCGTTATCGCGAGCAGCATTACAACCTGCAAGGTGTCAACTCCTATCTCAACGTTATCATGACACTGGCAGTGCTGGGCTTGGTCCTGCCGAACTTCACTACTACGACCAGGGGTCCAACGTTCTCCACTGAGCAGCAGGTCTTTCTCATCGTGACGGCGCTATTGCTTTACGCGATCTTTTTGCTCATCCAGACCATACGCCACCGCCGCTATTTCATTGATTCAAGTCACGCGGGTGTAGAGGCAAGTTCCGCTCATCATCCACTGCGGGTGCAGTCAACGACTTTTCATACGGCGATGCTGCTCCTTTACTTGATCACGGTCATTTTGCTCGCGAAAAAGTTCGCTATCCCACTGGACAACAGCATTGAAAAATTTGGCTTACCTCAGGAGTTTGGCGGGACAATGATCGCTGCGTTGGTGCTTGCGCCAGAAGGAATAGGTGCCGTCGAAGCGGCTTTGGTCAATGACCTGCAGCGTTCGATAAATATTCTGCTCGGTTCTGTGCTCGCGACTATTGGACTGACAATTCCCGCCGTTGTGACCATCAGCTTGATAACGAAGCGGTCGGTCACACTTGGTGTGGAAGGCGGAAATCTTCCGCTGTTGCTGTTAACACTCGCTGTGTGCGTAGTTACTTTTTCCAGCAGAAAAACAAACGTCTTGCAGGGTTGTGTTCATTTGCTGCTGTTTGCTGTATTTGTGCTGCTGATCTTTGCGCCGTGAGTTTCGGCGCGTCTCACGCTTCTCTATGCATCACGGCGGCGTCCGGCTTTTGTTCGACGACCTTGAATCCGAACCGCTCGTAGAGACGCAACACTGGCTTGCCAGCTACGAAGCTCAACGAGATCGTTGACTGCTCGGAATTGGCGCGGACCAACTGCGTCAGCAGGGCTGTACCGATGCCATGCCTGCGATGCTCCGGTTTTACGACAAAAGCGAGCTCCGGCGGCGCGTGAGTTTTATCGATCGGTCGCCGCAGCCAAACTGCCCCGAGCAGCGAGCCATCTTTTTTGTCATGCGCGACAAACCCAGTGTCCCCGGCGCGGCCCCAGCCTTCAACGTAACGAGAGAATTCCGGGCGGCGCATGATGTCACGTGAAGGACGCTCCTTTCTGCCGAGGGAAGACAGGCCCTGATACAACATTTCCCAGAGAATGGGTTCATCTTCAGCCGCGAGCGGGCGCATTAGGTAATCCATGGCAATTGCTATCGCTTCGCAATGGTCGCCGATTACCGGAGAATTACCAGTGCGAGCTCGAGGCGTAACAATCGCGTGATAACTCGCTGCAATCGGCGACCGTCCCGAATGGCAACGGAACGCGATTACGTTCTCGGGACGCACGAGGAAGAAATCTCCAGACTCGGCCTGCAACATGACGTGTGGCGTCCGGTTGTGCTGGATTGCTGGAAACGGGCTGGCATCACCGCTGACAAACGCGTTCTCGATGTCGGCGCAGGTCCGGGCTACGCCGCTATCGATCTTGCGAACATCGTTGGGCCAACCGGTGAAGTCGTCGCACTCGAACGCTCCCGCAATTTCGTAAATGCGCTTCGCGAAATGGTTCGCACGCGTTCGCTCGCCAACGTTCAGATTCACGAGCTGGATTTGATGACCGATGATTTGCCTGCGGGCGATTACGATTTCGCCTGGTGCCGTTGGGTGGTCTCGTTCGTTGATAATCCACCTTTGCTCATTCAAAAACTTGGCCGCGTCATGCCAAAGGGCAGCTTGTCAATCTTCCACGAGTATGGCCATTACGAGACCTGGCGCTTTTTTCCACGACTGCCAATGCAGGAGCGTTTCCGCGAACACGTGATTGCAACGTGGCGCGAATCCGGTGGTGAACCCGACGGCGCGGCCCGGTTGCCGGAGCTGCTTGCGGAGAGCGGTTTTGTGATCCGCTCAGCGCGGCCACACGTGTTTTGCCTGCGGCCGAACGATTACATGTGGCAGTGGCCCGCCACGTTCATTGAAATCTATCTGCCCCGACTCATTCAGATGGGACGAATCGATCAGAAGTTCGCCGATAAAGTTCGCGCCGATCTGGCAAGCGCGGAAAGGAATCGCAATTCATTTATGCTGACGCCGCTGGTGCTTGAGATAATTGCTGAGAAAATAAACTGAGCGATTTAGCGCGGACGCAAATACATGGTGTCGGTGACAAAATCGAAGATAGCGCGATTTATCGACAGGTACTCGATGCCGATTATTCCAGCGACGAGAGAATGGCGATTTATCGCCGGGTACTCGACGCCGATTATTCCAGCGACGAGAGAATGCGACCTCAATACTTCTGGATTGAAGCGAACCACCGATGCGCTTCCATTTTGGATTTGGTAATTGCCGATCCGTAGCGAAGGAAAGGTCGTGATCCCGACTGAGCTCGAACCGCTGAGGCCTTCGGCGATGAGCCGCGTTGGCGCAACTTTCAACTTTGAGCGTGCGACAAAATCGGCGTCTAATGTGGTGACGTAGCCGCCAGTATCGACGATGAAATGACATGGAACGCCGTTCAATGCGCCGGCAACAAAGACGTGATGACCTTTAAGCAGAAGGGGCACGGCCGTGTAACCTTGCCCCGAGAGGATTGATTTGATTCCGGAGCCGACGCTGTTGCCTGGCCGCGACGGTCGCAGATAAACCAAATGATTTCGGAGATCGAGAACGGCGCCAAATTTGATCAACTCACGCAGCCCGAGCAGGCCATTTGAATGCGCGCGGGTGAACGCGCTATCGGCACTACCCGACGCGACCGCTACGGGCACATTGGTCAACGTGCAATTGCCAGCGGTTAGCGCTTTGATCGTTGTCAGGCCGTAAACGTCGCGGCCTCGTCCGAACGCTCCGTTAACGAGCTCGTTTGTTGTTGATTCATTAAGATTCAGCCCCCTTAGACTCGATCGAAAGATCAACGTGCTTGGCGAGCCGGTATCGACAACGAGATTGCCGGGCTTGCCGCTAGCCTGAATGGGCAAATGAAAAAAATTTCCAAGCTGAACCAGTTGCGCTCCGCCGTATCCATTCTTCGTTAAATAAAGGCCAAGCGCATCGAGTGTCACCGCGCTGCGGCCGATATCGAGGTCTAGCAGTAGAATTATCGCCGCGAAAAGGAAGCCCGTACGCCGGCTTAAGCGCATAAGGGCCTTACTAGCATCCAGCGCCAGCCAGGCCAAGCCTTAATGCGTCTGCCTTTAGCGCAGCGATTACGTTTGCAATTACGTCGTCAAGAGGCATGCCGAGCTCCTCCGCGCCGCGGACGATGTCGTCACGATTCACGGCGCGAGCGAAGGCCTTGTCTTTCATCTTCTTTTTCACTGCTCGAACATCGACCTCGTGAATGCTTTTTGTGGGACGAACGAGCGCGACAGCGACGATAAAGCTGCTTAGTTCATCGACCGCGTAGAGCGTTTTCTCGAGAGACGTCTCGCGCGAGATGCCTGAATAATCGGCATGCGACACGATCGCGCGGCAAGTTTCTTCGCCCCAACCGTGTTCGCGCAACCATGCCACGCTCACGAACGGATGGCCTTCGGTGGGGCTGCGTTCCAGGTTTGGATGACGTTCGTAATCCATGTCGTGCAACAAACCGACTGCCTCCCAAAGATCGACATCTTCACCGTGCAATTGGGCGAAATGTTTCATCGAATCTGCCACCGCGTAGCAATGTTTTCGGAGGCTTTCGGATTGGACCCACTCGTGCAGAATATTTAGTGCACGCGCGCAGAGTGTTTCGTTCATCCCCGAACTTTAATGAATAGAGACGTTGTCGCCTGATTTTATTTTTGTCGCGAGACGGACGACGTCCCAATTGGCCAGGCGAATGCAGCCGTGGCTTGCAGCGCGACCGATCGAACCAGGGTCGTTGGTGCCATGGATGCCGATGCCTTTTTTGTTGAGCGCGATCCACATCACGCCCACCGGATTACGAGGTCCCGGCGGAAGCAAATGAAAATTGCCGCTCCGCTTTCCATGTTGGAGCATTTCCTTGTCGTAACGGAAAATGGGCATCTTCGCGATGCCTCTCACTTTCCATTCGCCAATGGGCGAAGCCGTATGCGCGGAGCCGATCGTGACTGGATAGGCAGCGATGAGCTTTTCGCCTTGAAGTACTCCAAGCATGTTGGTTTTGGTGTCGATCTTAATGACGACCGGGGCTGATGGTGCTTCGTTTTTCTTCGGCTGGTTGTTGTTGTCGGCGTTTTCGCTTTGCGGTTCGGGCTGATATTCGACCTCGTTCGCAGGCCGCGCGTTGATCTCGCTGCCTGGCTTGATCTCCTTTACCGAACCGAGTTCAAATGGTTCGACATTCGGCACCTTGAGCTGATCGCCGGCTTTGATCGTTTTCATTTTGCCGGGATTAAGTTGCTCCAGCAAATGAAGGTCGCTGTGGAACTTCTCGGCGACGGCGTCGGCTGCATCGCGGTAAGGAAGAAATTTTAGTTTGGCCTGTGCGGGAACGCTGCTCGGCAACGAACCGACACTCGCCAGATCAGCATCCGTGACGGTATAGGGAACGAACACAGGACCTATGCTGTCGAGATCAAGGCCGGTAATGTCGGGCGCAACATTCGATTTGATCTTGCCCTGTGCGGGAGGGGGCTGCGGTTGTTCGCCACGCGATTGCCGATAGAGCGCGAGCGCTTTCCAGGTGAGCTCGTTATAGGTTCCGTCGAGTTTACCCGGACTGAAGTTGGCTCGATCGAGAAAAATCTGCAGACGAGTGGCTGCTTCAATGTTCGCCTTATTCGGAGTTTGCGTGCGTGGCTTTTTTCGCGCTACCGCTGGAAGGATGCCACTCGATATCAAGAGAGCGATTATCGCAAAACGAAACAGAACGCTCACACAATGTGATGGCCGACGAAGAATTGCGCAGTTGTTCGGGAAATGACGAGAGCTTTGGGCCCTCTCGCGGTTGCTTGACCCCAGTGCAGACATTTCCCTAAAACAAACGCGCCTTCACTGTTCCGCCGTTTGAGGCAGAACAGTAAGGCGCGATGGAAACAAACGAGGCTAGATCTTAATCCTCATCGAGGATCACGCGATCAACCATCATGCTGTCGCCCGTGCCAACGTAGTGCACGCGGACAGGAACTCCTACTTTAATCTTTGTTTTCACCGTAGTCTCGTCCAACGGCCTGCCGCTTCGAGTCACATATGTGACAGTCTTGCCGAAGCGATAGCGCACCGGACCGCTAGTTTCCTTGAGAACGATCGCACTCCCCGGCGTGTACTCCGTGATCGTCCCGCTGGCATCAGTCGTGGTCGTTGTTGTGGTGGTTTCCTGAGAAACCTGTCCCCACGCAAACGGCGCGACACATGCCAAGGCTATACTCAGAAGCACTTTCTTCATGATTTCCCCTTTCTTGTTTTAGTTCCGATGGCAATAAAACTCCCTCTTCCGGTTAATTTTGGGCCGGACGGAAGAGCTTACCGCCATATTGGATTCGGATTCGGCCCGCACGCCGGACGTTTACAAATTCTTTGATGGTGCTTGAAGCTTCCGGTTGCGCAGAGAATTTTGGCAGTCAATCGCCTGCATGAAATTCTGGATCGGCACCTCGGGTTTTCAGTATGCGGAGTGGAAAGGAAATTTTTATCCCGAAGATTCGGCGGCAAAACTCGTGTGTGCTGAGAATGCGGCTTTACACATGTCGGCTCCCAGCTGCATGATCGCGCTCTCCGAAGTCGAACCCGTCCGGCGATGGAACCAGAGCGCACATCTGAAGAAAGCGAAAACGATTCTGTTGCCACGGCTAAATTCAGACCCGTCTATGGCCTTGCTTTGGAGGAGCTGTTCAACTGGCTATGTCGCCACCGAAAGGTATTGATCGCTGTTTACCTCTCGATTCTGGCGGCATGGATCGGTTTGATCCTTTACCGAGGCGAGGCGCTGTTTGCACCGGAACTCATTATGCCAACAGGCATTGATCTCCCGATAAGTTTGCTAACGCGAGCGATGGTCATTGTGATTTTCTTCGCTGTACAAGCGGCGTTTCTGTTCGGCGGCGGCAAGATACGTGTACGTCCTGGGCGAACGCCATGGCATCGCCTCATTGCGTCGATCCTCATTTTCGCGGCGCTTATGGCGCTGCTTTGCTGGGGGTTTATCTTGGCGTATTTCCAAATGACCGCGCGAATGCACGCTGGGGAGCGCCCATCACTGGGTATGGAACAAAAGAGTTCCGCTTTAATTGAAAATCCGTTGCCGGATGTATTGGTTCCCTTTGCCTGGCAACTTACGATAGGCATGTGGGTTGCCTGGCTGGTCGTCGGTATTCTTGCTGTGCGCCGAACTCAGCAGCCCACTGCGCTTGGCCGGTTGATCGTTTGTCTCCTCAGTGGCAGTTGGATTGAGTTCGCCGTTGCGTTGCCAATCGAACTGGCCAATCGGCCGCGCGATAAAGATTGCCCGTGTGAATCCGGATCCTGGTGGGCACTGGTAATTTGCCTGCCGGCACTGGTTTGGGCAATCGGTCCCGGATTGCTTCTGCTTTTTTTACGGGAAAGACGAAACTGTAGCGAAGATCCTCGCCATAGCCGGCGAGTGCTCTTGCGTCGAAGCGTGCGAGGACAAGTCCCGGAGGCAAGTCATTGAAAGCGGGCTCGTACATTTCTTTGGCCCGAAACTATTCGTTTGTCATCATCGTGCTGGTGTTTATCTCATTCCAGGGGACGCAGAATTACATCGGCGACTTGACCCAGATTAGCGCGGCGCGCGCTTTGTTCGTCGATTTAATTGTGAATCGTTTCGACCAAAAACCGCCCCAATCCGGCAGCGTGACCGGGACGTTCCGAAGCGATGGCATCGAGGTGCGCTACCACCTCTCCGCCACTCGCTTGGTGCGAATTTTTGTGGATGGCCCCAGGTCTTGGGCCAGTAGTTTGCAACATGTTCGTGAAGCGCCGCCGAATCCGGAACCCGAAGTTGAGAATGATGCCGATAATGCAGGAATTCCTTCAGCAGCAGAATCGCGCCAGCAGTTTGAACAAGAGACGCTTGGTAAACTTCGCGATTTGCACATGAAGATTTTTGGCAAGATGGCTGAAGTGCCCTCCGGTCTGTCGCCATTGGCCGAAGCGGCGTTAATCTGCCCACGCATTGAGTCGAACGCGATCGAGCGCCGTATTTCCGTTCCGGGATTGGGACTTGAATTTCGTAATGGCATTGCGCCATGGTTCATCGCCTTAACTGTTCTCGGGTTGCTCACTCAGATTCGCAATCAAGTTCGTCGCGCATCCCTCGATCCCAACCTAGCCCTCGATGAACCTTGGCTCATTCTCGATGGCCGCCGTGGCTCGGAGAAATTTGCGGCCGGTGTCTGGAGCGTGGTAATTTTCTTGTCTCCCTGGGTTGCAGCAGGTTCCCTTGTTGCCATTTCCGCAGCCGAAAGCATTGCAGATGGCTGGGCTGCTGGCGCTTTGCACGAGACGGCCTTCCACCTTTGCCTCGCTTCACTTCTGATCTTTGGCGGATGGACTTCGCTCACTGCCGTGGGGGAGCTTTTGCGTTTGCGCCGGCTTCGATTAGAAAAGCTTCTTACAATCCTGCCCGCCTGACACCCGCTCCAAAGGGGGCCGCGGCCCGCGATCGGGAAAGGATCGTGCAAATGCTTTGCCTTACATGATGCAAATCTGGATCGGCACCTCGGGTTTTCAGTATGCGGAGTGGAAAGGAAATTTTTATCCCGAAGATTTGCCGGCCGCGCAGATGCTGTCGTTTTACGCCGACCGATTTTCTACCACAGAAATAAATTACACTTTTCACCGCATCCCGGCGCCAAAGACGATTGAGAATTGGAAAACGCTTACGCCCGAAAATTTTCGGTTCGCGCTCAAGGCACCGCAGAAAATCACGCACTGGTCGAAGCTGCGCGATTGTGCCGACACACTGGAATACTTTTTGAAAGTTGCACGCGGTCTCAACGAGCGACTCGGCCCGGTCTTGTTTCAATTGCCGCCGGCTTTCAAAAAAGATGCCGATGTGCTGAATTCATTTCTTCGCGAACTGCCGGACATGCGCGCCGCGTTCGAGTTCCGCCATGAATCATGGTTCGATGACGAAATTTTCAATCTGCTCAAGTCTCGCAACATCGCGCTTTGCATCGCTGACACCGACGCGCTCAGCACGCCAAAGAAAATCACCGCCGACTACGGCTATCTCCGATTACGCCGTGAGGATTACACGGATACGGACGTAAAACGCTGGTCCGACTTCGTCAGCGAACAAGGCTCAAATTGGAAAGATACGTTCGTTTATTTCAAGCATGAGGAGAGCGGGATCGGTCCGAAGCTCGCCAGGCAAATGTTGGAATTGGTAGGTTGATGCTCGAAGGCTAGCGCCCGATCAGGATAAAAATTCCTGCAAGCAGAGCCAGAACGCCAGTTATGATGCCGATACCAAGTCCAGTGAGAGTAAGGACTCCCACTGCAACAAGATAAATCGCGAGCAGAAGCATTCCGATATTTTTCGTAATCATGCTGCGAGTATCGGCAATTGTTCCTGTGTTTGACAATCCTGAAGGCACTTGAGAGGCCGATCTTCTCAGTGGCGAAATCTTGTATCGCCAACATCGATCCCAATGTGAATTGAAGGAGCTGCTATCGGCCGGCTACGCGAACTACCACGGCTGAGATATCTTTCACATCGACGAACGCATCGAAAAATTCCGCGCCCGCAGATTCGAAAGATGGACGACGCTGTCGGTAACTTGCGCGACTTTGCCTCCGAGCTTTTCGCCAGATCTCAGGTGCAACTCGACACCTTTGCCGACGCTGCCCTGAATGATGCTAAGCACGGTGGCGTTCGCTTGCAGGGCAGCCTTTTCCTGGGCGAGCAAACTGGAGCAGGTCATCGCCGCAACGACGATTCCGAGAAGAAGTGAGTAACGTTTCATGACCAACTTGTTTGCGCGATTTCCGATCTATTTGCGAGCAAATAATCCGCAATGTCAAGGAACGGCGGTCTCTAGTCCGCCAAACCAGTCAGGGCGAATTAAAACCGTCTCTCCTTGATTTGGAATTGGCAGGCGAAGCGCCTGCCCTACAATTCTGCATGCTCTCGATCGCGGAAAACCTCGAACGCGTGCGCAAGCAGATCGCGCACGCCGCGGCGAAAGCTAGCCGCGCTATCGATGAAATCGAGTTAGTCGCGATCACGAAAACGCATCCGGTCGAGAAAGTACGCGAGGCGATTGAGGCTGGGCAGACGTTGTTCGGCGAAAGTCGCGTGCAGGAAGCGCGCGCGAAGATTCCGGAACTTCCGTCAAACGTGCGGTGGCATTTCGTCGGGCATCTCCAGAAAAACAAGATCCGCCACGCGCTTCCATTGTTTGAACTCTTTCACGGCGTTGATTCGTTTGCATTGGCGCAAGAGATCAACCGGGTCGCGGCCGATGAAGGAATGCATCCGCGCGTTTTGCTTGAGGTAAATGTGGCAGGCGAGGGGAGTAAGTTCGGATTCTCGCCCGACAAATTGCGCGAGCAAATGGAAGAGCTGCTCGCGCTGCAACGATTGTCGATCCTGGGGCTGATGACCATCCCGCCACTGGCCGATAAGGCAGAAGCGTCGCGAAGATACTTTGTCCAGCTACGCGAGCTGCGCGATCGCCTGCAAACGGAATTTCATGTCGATCTTCCCCAGCTTTCGATGGGCATGACGCAGGACTTTCCGATTGCTGTTGAGGAAGGTGCGACACTGGTGCGCGTGGGCACTGCGATATTTGGAGAGCGTTCGAAGAAGCAGAAAGCCACAGATGAACACGGATTTTCACAGATTTCTGAACCTTTGGATTAACGTCCTTCTTCACATCCGTGTTTCATCTGTGTCAATCCGTGGCTAAATAAATTTGTCATTTGCTAAAATGCGTTTGGAGCCTGTCAACATTCAACAAATCGGAGATGAGCTTGCGATTGCCTGGAACGACGGCACTGAATCGTTTTTGAAATTCGAAATGTTGCGTCGCGCGTGTCCGTGTGCGGCGTGCGGTGGCGAACCCGATGTGCTGGGCAACGTCTCGTCCCACCAGCGCGGGATCACTTACACCGACAAAAGTTTTCGGCTTGTCGGCTTCGATCTCGTGGGCGGTTACGCGTTGCAGCCGCACTGGGCGGATGGACACAGGTCGGGCATTTATAGCTTTACTTACCTCCGGCGTTTGAGACAGGCTGCCGGCTGAAAGGGACCCGGAAGCTTTCGAGGTTGGATTAATCTATGAGCTTGATGATGAAGTTCGCGGTTGTTTTGCTCTGCTTTTCGTTGTGTGGGGCGGGCACTTTCATGGCTTCGAGCGCGCACAGGGGAAATGAGCGTCAAAAAACGGACGTGATCCCGGTGAAAAATCGCGAAATCTGCCGGCACATCTGGATTGAGGTCTGAGGTAGCCCGAGGCTCCTGGCTTGTGCGCGAGAATGTCGCAAGCGAGGACGCTCGCGCTACACTGGAATGGTTACGCGCAACAAAGTTGTACGCACGGTGAGTGGTTTCAGTTGTCGATCCTGCAACTGAGCCGGTATCAAAAAAAATTCTCCTGGCGCAAGATCGACATTGGCGCAGGCAAGCTGCCCCGTGAGACAGCAAACGACTGCGAATTGCCCAAGCGGCGTGACCTCGCGCGGAGAATCGAGATTCCATTTCTGGACTTCGAACACCTTGTGCCTGAGAAGAAGTTCGCCTTCGGCTTCCAGTAATCGCGGCCGAACATCATCGAAGTCGATGCATTGAAGAGCTTGCTCGATGTGCAACTGCCGCGGTTTGCCTTTGTCATCTACACGGTTCCAGTCGAATACGCGATACGTTGTGTCGCTATTCTGCTGGATTTCGATCAGCAAATTGCCGGCCCCCACAGCGTGTAACCGTCCTGCCGGAAGGAACACGGAATCTCCCGTATTGACGCGAACTTTGTGAACGTAATCAGCCGCTGTTCCCTCCCGTAACGTCTTTTCGAACTGATCGCGTGTGGTCGGCTCACGAAATCCCAGAAAAAGCTCGGCACCCGAATCGGCGGCGGCCACGTACCAGAATTCAGTTTTTGGCTCGCCTCCTAAAATGCTGGCGACTCTTTCCGGCGGATGCACTTGCAATGAAAGCCTTTCGTGCGCATCGAGAAGTTTGATCAGCAGCGGGAAACGAGCGGCTTGTGCCACGTTGCCGAAAATTGATTGTCGATCTTGAGTCCAAAGGTCATGGAGCGTTTTGCCCTTCAGCGGTCCGTTGGCGACAATGCTTTGAGCTTCCGGACGGTCAACGATTTCCCACGACTCGCCGATTTTAACGTTCGGCGGCAATTTCTTGCCGAATTCAGTTTCGATCTGGCGCGCGCCCCAGATTCGCTCCATGAAAATCGGTCGAAAGATGAGGGGAGTTGTGAGTTCGAGGTCAGACATGCGCAGCAAACGTTCAACGCTGAGCGTTCAACGCTCAATTGAAAAGGAGATATCTCGCATTTGTTGTCTCCCATTGGACGTTCGATGTTCGATGGTGGATGTTCGGCGTTTGCTTTTGCTGATTCCCCAATTTCCCGCCTTACCTTTAGAATGAAATCCTTTCTCAAATATTGGCTGCCGCTGGTGATTTGGCTCGGCGTGATTTTTGTCGGCTCGACCGATCTAATGTCGGCGCAGCATACGTCGCGATTTATCGTTCCGTTTTTGCGCTGGCTGAACCCGGACATTTCGTGGGCAGCGGTTAATACAATCCACACCGTAATCCGAAAACTGGGGCACGTCATCGAATACGCGATTCTGGCTCTCGTGCTGTGGCGTGCACTTTGCAGCGGCCCTGCTCTTCGCACGAAAACTCCGATCTTGTTTGGCGCAGTTCTTTTAGCGTGTGCACTTTTTGCCGTCACCGACGAATTTCACCAGTCATTCGTCGGGTCGCGGACTTCCTCAGATCACGACGTCCTGTTGGATAGTGCAGGAGCATTCTTGGGAGCATTAATTGGCGCGGCGTTTTCACAACGTGCAAAAACGGCCAAAACCAATGCCCGGAGCGAACTTGTCGATGCGCGATCATGATCCGGTGAGTCATGAGCTCCTCCGGTTGCGACTGTTCAAAACTGAACGAAATGATCACCCGTGAACACGGGGTCACCGTTGCAGGACAAGGTGTGTAAACCTTCAGAGCGTCGAGCGCCAAAGTCGGGGAAAATCGCGAGGATTCGCTCGGTGACTGGTGTCGTAATGTGCATTGCCGTGTTGGTAGGAACGCTGCATACGCTGGGAGCGGCCGTGCAGCAATCTGGAGCTGACACTGATGCAGAGAAGCGTTCGGGTGCGCCCGCAATCACGGCAAACCTAGGGCATGTGACAGTCGCTGGCGGGGCTGGCATTACCGAAATTAGCTGGGATACAGGAAACGGGTCCATGGGCTTCGTCTTTGTAATAGGAACCGACCAAAAACCGGTTCTCTTTGCTTCGGGACCAAAAGGAAGCCAACTGGTTCCGTGGATTGGGTCGGCTAGGTATGTGTTCGAGCTTTATAGCGATCAGGACAGGCGTAACTTACTAGCCACCGTAACGGTCACTGGAAACGCCAAAGCCGGGGCCGCTCCGCAAACGATGTTGTGGCGAGGCAGAGCTGCCCGCTGGCTGCTAGTCCTGGTGCTCTTTGTAATCGTATATTTCGCAGTTTATCTCAGCTCGACAGGGACCCTCCGCACGACGTTTCCAACCGAGCCAACAACGTCGCCTCGCCCGCTACATGTCAGACGAAACCTTCTGCTCGGCATAGCCGCCTTCGTTTGTCTCGACGGCATCATTTTTCATAGCGGCTTGTACGTCTCGATCCTGGCCCCAGATTCCTATGCGGGGCGATTAGCGGTAATTACACGGGCCGAAAAGCAGCGGGCCCCTTCGGGTCTCAAAGAAGTGCTGGTTCTGGGAGATTCGAGAATGGCGGAGGGGTTCTCTACGACGGTGGCTGATGAGCTTGGTTCGGCCGCCGGGTTCAAGTTTGTAAATCTCACCGAACCAGCCTCAACTGTTAACAGTTGGTACTACATGCTTCGAGAAGTCGATCCAGCAGCGCGACGCTACTCGGCAATCGTGGTTCCTTACGGCATTGGCTATGAGCCAAGTACCGCCGATCCTCTAAGGATTTCCATGGCGGCTCCGCTCCTCCGTTATGGAGACTGTTTCAATTTTGCCTCGGCTTTTCAGCGATGGTCTGGTCGGTTCAGAGCATTTACCGCGTGCATACTGCGAGGTTCAGCGTACCAAAGCGATGTTACTGATTTTCTTGAACGTCCAATCGCGCGTATAAAAAGCGTTCAACAAGAGGCTGAGAGACTGCACTCCCGCGCCGTCTATAAAGGCCGGGACTACGATCTTGTGGGCACCTCTTATGATCCCGCGACAGGACAGGTAACTTTCGCGCCGAAGTTAACTGAAGCTCAGAGAGCGGCTGTTCGGAAGAGCTTGATACAGCCGTCTCAATCGGACATGGAATACTCCTCTAAACTACAACGCGATTGGATTCCACGAATCCTGAATCGTTATTCGAAGAGTTCCACCGCAATTGTGCTTACGCCTGTTCCTCGCGGTCCGTTTGTCGATCTCCCGGCATTTTTCATGCCATACCATTCTGTTCTTCCGAGCGTCATAACCCAGAGAACGAATTTTTCGGTGCCGGAACAAACGTTCGAGTTTCTTGAGAAACCCGAATATTACTTTGACGCATTCCACCTCAACGCGAAAGGCCGGCAAAGATTCACAGAAACACTGGTGTCGGAATTAGTTGGGCGCCTTCGATCAGCTGATTCCAAACCGCACTTCAACTCCGGGTTTCAACTAGCTGCGGACCGACCGCTCGAAAGCAATGAGGCAAACTAGCTTTTGAGCTAACTATTCGATGTTATTTAATAGCTTCCAGTACTGGATCTTTTTTTTGATCGTGGCTGTTGCTGTTCTACAGCATCCCATTTCGCGCCGGGAAAGTGCTACTCCTTTGTGCAAGCTATGTTTTTTACATGTGGTGGGATCCGCGGTTCATCGTGCTAATCCTGACCTCCACGGTAGTTGACTATTTCCTGGGTATTTGGCTGGAAGTCACAAGCGGCCGGCGTAAGAAACTTTTGCTTGCTATTAGCCTTGTCGTTAACCTTGGTATTCTAGGTTTCTTTAAGTATTACGACTTCTTTGCCGGTTCTATCAGCTGCTTTGCTGCACATCTCGCCGTCGTCGGTTGTGTTACAAGTTGTTCTCCCTGTCGGCGTGAGCTTCTACACGTTCGCCAGCCTTTCTTACACGTTTGATGTCTATTGGGGAAAAATGAAGGCGGTCAGAAACCTGATCGATTACGCGCTGTTCATTGCGTTTTTCCCTCATCTTATTGCAGGTCCAATCATTCGCGCCCGGCAATTTATTTCCCAAATCCCACGCTGGCGACGACCGGCGGCAATCGTGGTCCAGAGCGGTATCATCCTTGTGCTGTCCGGACTTTTGAAGAAGATGGTTTTTGCCGATCGTTTCGCTGTTGTGTCCGACTGCGTACTTAAGCGATCCGAGCCGCGCACGCAGGCTGGCTGGCTGCGTGGTCAGGCTGTCTTGCCTTTTTCATGCAGGTATTCTTCGATTTCTCTGGTTACACCGACATCGCTCGTGGTTGCGCCAAGCTGCTGGGCTTTGAGTTTCCGCTTAATTTTGCGCGTCCTTTCTTATCGAGAAATCCGCCTGACCTCTGGCAGCGATGGCATATAACCCTCTCCACCTGGGTGCGGGACTACGTGTTTATGCCCTTTAGCCGGGGAAGGAAAGGGCGATTCATGTTGTACCGCAACATGCTGGTAGTAATGGTGCTCGTGGGACTGTGGCACGGGGCGAACTGGACATTTGTCGCCTGGGGCGCATACCATGGTATTCTGTTAGTCGGCTACCGTCTTTTCGATCGTGCAACAGTCGGCACAGCGATCGATAAAGTTATGAAAAAGCGCTACTTTGTGCCGTTTAGCGTTGGCTTGATGTTCGCTGCCTTTGTGTTAAGCGCTGCTTTCTTTCGTCCGAAGACTCTTCAGACCAGCGGATACGTTTTAGGTGCACTGTTCGGTTTCCAGCACGTAACTGGCGAATTCCTGCTGACCACTGGGACGATCGTGCTTATTTTCATTTCGCTATTCCTGGCGGCTGCTCAGGAACGCAATCAGTTTATTGATCGTCTGGCTTTGCAACCGGCGCGCAGTTCAGGTTCCCGCATACGTCCTTGCGCATTTATTGCGCTCGAACTGTTTCCAGCGACCGGTCCAGTGCCATTTGTTTATTTCCAGTTTTGAGGAGCGATCTGACGACCCCGTTAGTGCTGAAATCGGAACCTCTACATAAGAATAGATCATTCAACTGTAAGCCAATGATTTTCACCAAAGAAACCGAAGCCTTGCCGCAGGCGACAACGTGCGCGATAGGGAAATCAAAGATTTTCCTGGTCGAAAAATTAAGGAAGTCGGACGACTGGCGAAGCGCCGCGTTTCTGTTAGAACGTCGATGGCCTAACGAATTTGGGCGGAGCGCAGAACGGCCACTGCCAACAGTTGAGCCGGAGCCAAAGCGCGTGAGCATTGCACTCGATTGAATCCCGGTGGCAAGTCACTGAAGGGGTTTGTTCATTTCCCGATGATCGAGGGCGAACCGCCACCAGCGCCACAGCAGCAAGAGCAGATTGATGCGCGCCGTCCAATCCCCACTGCTTCCGGTCGATAATAGCGACAGATACCGCTGTGGCACCTTTGGCCCATTGAACAGTTGATCGGAGGAGTTGCACGCGCCGCAATATAAACTATTATAACGAAAAATATTCAAAACTAGGAATATGGGTCAATCGCTGATAAGGGCGAATCTTACGGGTAATTCCCCCGATTCTCGATCACGCAACCTTTGAAGGCGTGCAGGATGTTTTCAAGGACGATAGCGGGCACGCAAACATGAAAGCCCAAAAATATGTGATCTTAACTGTTGCCCTCGTTGTTGGGATTTTTGGGATTTCATTGAGTGCTCCTGGAAATGATGCGCAGAAAATCTCCACACAGCCGTCAGCTTCCGCTCCCCGCACCCGCACCTATTACATCGCCGCCGAGAACACGACCTGGAACTATGCGCCTACGGGCAAAGACCAAATGACCGGCAGGCCGGTGCCGGCACCCTGGGGCAAGCAATTGGTTTATAAAAAAGTCCGCTACTTCGAATACACCGACGACTCATTCACCGAAAAGAAACCTCAGCCTGCCTGGCTGGGTATCCTCGGCCCGATCATCCGCGGCGTCGAAGGCGACACGATTAAAGTGGTGTTCTACAACAAAGCCAGTAAGCCCTACAGCATGCATCCCCACGGCTTGCATTATGACAAAGATAATGAAGGCGCAACGCATGAACCCGGCGGCTCAGACCATGAAATGAAAATGGATATGAGTACCATGGCCAGCGGCCCTATGCGCATGGACGGCGCCGGGGCCGAAGTTGCACCCGGACACAAATTTACCTATACCTGGACCGTACCCCACGATGCCGCACCGACGGAAGCCGAAGGCGGATCAAAGATTTGGATGTATCACTCACATGTCAACAGTCCGCAAGACGTCTATGATGGTTTAATCGGACCTATCATTGTAACCTCCGCGGCTCACGCTCGAGCCGATGGCACGCCTGATGATGTCGATAAGGAATTCGTGACGATGTTCATGATCTTCGACGAATCAAAGCCGGGCATGACTGCTGAGCAAAAAGAACCCCATCTCAAGCATTCGATTAACGGCTATATCTTCGCCAATCTGCCGGGCTTGGATATGAACCAGGGCGATCGGGTCCGCTGGCATCTTATCGGCATGGGCAACGAAGTTGATCTGCATACGCCTCATTGGCACGGCAAAGTCGTGAAAATCAACGGCACATATACCGATGTTGCCGAACTTCTGCCGGCAAGCATGAAATCGGCCGACATGCTGGCTGACAATCCGGGCCAGTGGATGTACCATTGCCATGTCGCCGATCACATCACCGCCGGTATGACGTCGATGTATCGCGTGCATGAGAAATAGAACGTTACCAAGAAGCTCGACATATTTGTCAACCGCCGATTCTTTGCTACAATAAGCTCGAGTAAAAGTTTAAGATTTTCGACAAAAACAAACGTTCAGAAAATCCACTCCGCACTCGTTATGAAGCATGTTATTCTTATTGTCAGCGCATCCTTACTTGCATTGCCACTGTTCGGGCAAGAGAAATCACCACAACTAAAAGACTGGAAGGACAAGTACAGCTACAACACTGGCATACAGCTCGGATCCAGTCTGAGGAAAAACAAGGGTGACATTAACCCTGACATCGTCGCTGCCGGCGTCAAAGACGCCATTACATTGAGCGAGGACCAAGTCAAGGACGTCATGGCGCAATTTCAAAAAGACATGGCACAAAGAAAGAAGGAATTGGGAGAGAAAAACAAGACGGAGGGCGCAAAGTTCCTCGAGGAAAACAAAAAGAAACCGGGGGTAAAAACAACTGCCAGCGGCTTGCAATACAAAGTCGAGAAAGAGGGAACAGGAGCGCAACCCAAACCCACTGATATCGTGACGGTGAATTATCACGTCGGCTCGACTGATGGCACTGAGTTCGACGCATACAAGGCCGGGAAACCAGCCATGTTTCCGGTCAAGGGCGGCATGCAAGGGCATGAAAGGATGGACGGAAGCGCTTCAGCTGATGAAAGTCGGATCAAAATATCAAGTGTTCGTTCCGTCGAATCTTGCATATGGCGAACGCTCCATGGGGGAGATCGGCCCCAATGCGACTCTGATTTTCGACATAGAACTGCTGGACGTGAAACCGATTCCTACATTTGTTCCGGGTGCGCCCATTGTCTCCACCGGTTGCGCCAAAAGCTTCTCCATCGCCGAAGTAATTCGGTTTGGCCGCGAAACCCGCCCTCCGCCGCTCTCGATCTCGCGCGCACGACCTGCCGCCGGGCTGAGCGTCGCGTGGTCGCGGCCAACGATGCAAATCCGGAGATCCTGCGCTATTTGAACCGTCTTTCCGATCTTTGTTGGATCCTGGCGCGCTACGCGGAAAAGAATCTCCCCGCGCAAGAACGGTCCTGATTGCAACTGCAATTGATCGCTAAAAATTAGCAACGCTCCGGCAGCGAGCTCTGTTTTGTTCCGTTAGGGTTCGAGCAATGAAGCTATTGCTCACTGTTTGTTGCGCCATCCTTGTAGTCGCCAATTTGTCTTTTGCTGAATCCTCCGATCAGCAAACAGCCGTTAACGCCGAATTGCTCAAAGAAATGAAAGCGCTTGAAGCAAAAGTCGCTTCGCTGGAAAAGCGCCTTGAGCGTTATGAAAGTGGCGAGGTCCGAAGCGAAAAAACAGCGGCGGCTTCAACCACAAAAAAATCGTCCGACAAGACAATGCTGATTTCGGACGAGAACAACGCGGTCGCGACCGCCGAAGGGATCACTTCCTCATCGAGCCAGCCCCTTTTTGGACTTGGCTATCGCAGTCACGCTGTTTTGAGCATCGGCGCTTATGGCGAACTGAAATTCGGCGGCCAGGAGGCGCCGGGCGGATGGAAGGACGGATTTGATGCCGGACGCATTGTGCTACTGCCGACTTTGCAGGTAACCGACTCGATCATTTTTAACGCAGAGCTGGAATTCGAGCATGGCGGGATAGCGGAAGATGCCGATGATAAACTGACCGGCTCAGTCGATGTCGAGCAGGCTTACATCGATTTCAAATTCAACGATCACTTCAACTGGCGCGCACCCGGCGTGGATGTCGTGCCGTTCGGCTTCATCAATCTTTTTCACGAGCCGACGCAGTTCTATAGCGTGCAACGGCCGGAGTTAGACAATGGATTGATCCCTACAACGTGGTTCGAAGGCAGCACGAGTATCTACGGTAAGATCATCAACAACCTGAACTATCAATTCCAGGTCAACACAGGGTTGGAAGATATCGGTCAAAACGGCGGCGTCCCTGATGATGGCTCGCCTTACGAAGCTGGAATCACCGGAACCGAAGCGCTCGGTCTCGCTCGCACGCCGATCGGCGACTTCAATCAAACCAAGAATGCGCCTGGCTTTGCGCTGCGTCTGAGTTACACGCCGCCGGTTGTCCCCGGCTTAAATGGAAGCTCGAGCGTTTTCTTTACCCCGAACGTCACGCCGCGGGGTGCGTTTGGCGATGACGGGAATTCGTTAGGCCATGACAGCGTGACGATGCTCGATACCGAGTTGCGTTACCGTGTGCCGCGAACCGGTTTCGAGTTTCGTGGTGAAGTGGTTGACGTGATCATCGGCACGCCGCGCAATCTCCGTGCGAACAACGATGGTGATCCGGAAAATAATGTGGGTAAACATCTCTGGGGTTTCTCGCTCGAAGCGGCATATCATATCGATCTTAGCGACTGCGTGCACAACGGCTGGGAGCTGGTGCCGTTTTATCGCTACACTTACGAGAACTTGCAGACTGGCGGATTCGCCGGAACTGACGACAACTTGCCAACCGGTCAGGGTCAGCGACAATTTCACACCTTCGGCCTTGCTCTTTTCCCCACGCCGCAAGTTGTCTTGAAAGTCGACTACCAATTCGCGCTCGACAATGCGCCGGACTCGCCCCGCGCGGATCACCTGCTGGGCGCGGTCGGTTTCTTTTTCTAAGGAAGCGCTCAACCACCCTTTCCATGACTCACATTCCACGCTGGATCTTGCCTGCCGCGATCAGCGTCACCGTTCCGCTGCCTTCCTATGCAGTGCA
The DNA here is from genome assembly GCA_963725505.1 of uncultured Verrucomicrobiae bacterium. Classification (GTDB taxonomy): domain Bacteria; phylum Verrucomicrobiota; class Verrucomicrobiia; order Chthoniobacterales; family UBA10450; genus Udaeobacter. The sequence goes on from CAVRYN010000005.1 coordinate 781,107, forward strand.
GTACCTGACTGTTTCGGCGGCGCAAAAACTGTGCTTCCCCGATTGCGATCGCTTCGTCGCGGCACACGTGAAATTCACGCCCGCGCAAATTCAGGCGATCGAAGCTGCCAGCGGGCAAAAGGAGTTGCTTCGCGGCCAGGAAATTTGGCGGGCAACGCAAAGCGGGAAGCTGCAGGGCTTCTTCATTGTCGATTACGTCATCGGCAAACATCTCGTGATCGATTATGCGGTCGCGCTTTCGCCGGAGGGAACGGTTAAGCAAATCGAAATTCTGAATTACCGGGAAAGTTATGGCGGCGAAATTCGCAATCCTGATTGGCGAAAGCAATTCGTCGGCAAACGACCGCGCTCGCGGTTCGCTCTCAACGACGGCATCAACAATATCAGTGGCGCAACGCTTTCCTGCCGGCATGTGACCGATGGCGTGCGACGCGTCCTCGCGACTTATGAGGTCTGCCTCAAATAGAGTGCGGCGGGCCCGTCCCTCTCTCGGCACGTTTGTCGAGATCACCGCTCGAGGCGACAACGAAGCAAAATTGCACGGCGCTATCGATCGCGCTTTCAATGCCATCGCCAGGGTGGACCGACAAATGAGTTTTCACCATTCGGCCAGCGATGTTTCGAGGATCAATCGTGAAGCATTTCAGCGCAAAGTGACGGTCGATCCCTGGACATGGCGCGTCTTGCGAGCGGCACAGAAATTGTCGCATGAAAGTGACGGCATTTTCGACATCACGGTCGCGCGGAAACTGATGCAGTGGAAGTATCTTCCGCGACGATACCGGAATGTAAGCGAGGGGAACTGGCGCGACATTGTTCTCGAAAAAAATTGCACGGTTCGATTTCGACAGCGCGTGATTGTCGATCTTGGCGGCATCGCCAAGGGTTTTGGGGTCGATCGCGCGGTCGAAGCTTTAAAATGCGCGGGGGTTCCATCTGGAGTTGTGAATGCCGGCGGCGACCTGCGCGTTTTTGGATTGAAATCGGAACTCGTCCATTTGCGCCGTCCGGCCGAGCCAATGCGGCCGGCAGGCGCGATCAAGTTGCGTGAGCGTGCCCTGGCGACCTCCGGAATTTATTTCGCTCAGAAAAGACGTGGCAGGGCGGTGGTCAGCTCGCTGCTCGACGGCCGCACATGTCGATCTTCGGGCAAGTTAATCAGCGTGAGCGTAGCGGCGTCTGCTTGCATGATAGCTGATGCTTTGACCAAAATTGCGTTCGTGCTACGGGAGAAATCTGCGCCCTTGCTGGCGCAATATCATGCGGACGCATTGTTGCTTGAGCGCGATGGTGCGCCATCCTGGATGTTTCACTCATCATGCGACACCCGCGACCGGACTCGATTCGATTGAAGCGGTTGCAGAGATATTTTCTCTACGCCGTATTGGCGCTGCTTTTTTTGAGCGGAGTGGCATGGGCATATTGGAATTATCTTGTTGCGTTGCCTGGTGATTTTGAGATGAGCGCGAAAGCCTGGGCGATGAAAATTCATGGCGCTGCGGCGATGGCAGTTTTAGTAATGATCGGGATGCTCTTGAGCGCGCATGTGAGATTCGCGTGGCGCGCGCGCCGCAATCGAGCAAACGGATCGGTTTTTCTGAGTGCGTTCGCCGTTTTGACCATCACTGGCTATGGCCTTTATTACGCGGGTGGCGAAAGACTGCGTGCGTGGACGAGTTGGATTCATCTCGCTATAGGCCTGGTTTTGCCAATTTTGTTGCTGATCCACATTTTTCTAGGAAGGAGGACACGCCCTACGGTTCAATCCTCAACGAGGTCGCGCTTTCGGCTGGCAAAGCCAACTACACAGCAGGATTCCTAACGGATGACAAGTTGAAAAGGCAGAATCCTCTCGGTGAAATAATGGGAGCCGGTTGCGCGCAACGACCGTTATCAGTCGCGCTCATCCGATGTGACAGTGACAGATGTGCAAATCGGCAGGCCTCAGCAGGGCGCATCGACAAGTTGTAAGTCCTAAGCCCTTAAAACAACACGAACTTATCCCTGCGGTTGTCGGGCCACCGCCATCAGCCCAAAGCGCGATGGCTCCACGGCAACCCGCAAATTCACCACACGGACAAACACCAGCAACCACTCGAATTCAGCTCGGACGGGGTGCTGAATCGCTCAGGTTGATTCCGCTGCTTCATGGCGCGTCATGAAGTGCCACCGGCGAGCAGCGTTGTCAATGTCAGCGTCGAACCAAGCCGCCCGACACGGTTCACGAACTGTCCGAGCGTTAGGCACGCATGAGGACGCGCGCTTCTCTGTTATTTGCAATCCGCAATCGGCAATCTAAAATCGAACATTCACAGGGGGCATAGCTCAGTTGGTAGAGCGCCAGCTTTGCAAGCTGGAAGTCAGGGGTTCGAATCCCCTTGCCTCCAAAGCTTCGAAGAAGCGTGGAGGCAAAATCCAACAGAAGGGGGAACATTATTGGATGCACTAGCGGGAGCGTAATCCCCTTGCCTCCATTTCAAATCAGCGATTTAGCGAATCAGTGGTTGAGTGATTGTTGACGCCATTCGTTAAATCGCTAAATCATTTAGTCGCTAAATTTTTGGGCCTGTAGCTCAGTTGGTTAGAGCATGCGCTTGATAAGCGCAGGGTCACTGGTTCGAGCCCAGTCAGGCCCACTTCTGAAAGTTCGCGAAGGCGAGGCGCCTTCGTCAGCGCGCGAGGCGTGCGCGCTCCCCAATCCGCTTCACGCGACGAACCCCGGGTGAGTAAAAAGTAAAATGCCGGATGTCGATCTCACGAATCGATACATCCGGCATTTCGTGCGCTTTTTCGCACACGCGAAGCTGCGTTGGTGCGGTTAGGAAAGCGGCGCTGTTCTCACTTTCGTTAATGCCCGTGAGCAGGTACCGCCAAATACGCAATTAACGCACCCGTAGTTGGGTCGACAGCTCTACCTGTAATCTCTCCCTTGTCATTTATGTCTTTCGCGAGTGCGAGAAAGGCAGAATAGTCGCCTTTGAGATCGTTGAGGTCTGTGGGTGGCACCGTGATCCCAAACAACGGCACGACAATCAGTCTGGTCCGCGTCGCATGAGACACCGACTACCTGGCGAGGCTTCGTTAATACCGTAGGCCTCGCTGTCTACATGTTGCGGTGTGCGTCCTTGCAACGGCAGCAAAGGTTGGAGACCATCGTGCCTGGTCCACATGAAAGCGTGTAAGACGTCGCCTTCAACAAATGCCGGGTCGCCGGCAAACCCGACGATATCGCCGTGTTGATTGATTGCCGTCGGAGTATTCCACCAGGGAGCTGGGAAGGTGCCAAGATCAGTGACCCCACCGTTTTCCCAAAGCACGGCATGCTTGGCCGTATGTCTTCCGACGGCCTGGTCGCAAATGCCCGAAATGCCCACGATTTGACCGTTATCATTGATCGCCGTGGCAGCTCCTGATGTGTCGCCGGGGATCAAAGGGAGGTCGTGGATCTGATCTGGCGGCCCCAGAGTCCACATGGCTGGGCGAAATTGGAGGACTTGGGTGCAGCAACACGTGGGGTCATGAACACCATTCTCGGCCCACCCGACTACCTGACCCAAGTTGTTGGCTCCTGTGGCAAAGCCATTATTTCCTCCAGGAAAATTGGGCAGTCCCCTCATCTGGCCTAGGCTCTGTTCCCAAACGAACCCGAGGTTGATATAACCGACGTTGTTAGGCGTACTGTAGAAAGCCGCGCTACTCCAGGCTCTCGCCCAAGGGCTCCGGGTCGGCAGTTTGAGAAATACCCACGATGATTCCCGCGGTATTCTTCACGTTCCACGTGACACTGCTGTTTGGTCCCCCAAGTGTATCTAGGTCCGAGAGCGAACCGCTTCGCCACAGCGTAGCGTGCCGGTTTCTATTCGGCAGTCTGGAATAGCCTGCCACCCAGCTCTGGTCATTAATGCTGTTTCCCCCGCTACTCGTGCCGCCGAAATCGGGGAGGGTCGACACCTGGTATTGCGGTCTATGCTTTGCCGGGATCTGTTCCTGTGCCTGCGCAACCGTTAGAGCCGCTCCGCAGCAGATACTGATCAGAACGATCAAAGCAATTGGGCTAGATCGTTTGGTTGTGAGTTGTGTTGTCATGGTTTGTCTCCTTTGTTGAATTTTCATGACGACACTTTAGGGACTGGCCGTGAAGTCACTACCATAGCCACTTCGCAGATTTGGTACGGGCCATTTCAGTTTTAAAAGCCCGGCCGACGAACCAGCAGATCCAAAGCAGTGGAACGATTGACGACGCCTCGTCAAAGACCGCTTCGTGGCCTGCCCAATTACTTAATTCAATTTAGAATTAAGCGCCGCGGCGAACTTGCTAAGCCCCTCACGAATTTGCGCGCGCGACCACGCGGCGAAACCAAATGTGAGCGCGGGCTTCGGCTCTACTTTCATAAAGCACGACGACAGCGGCGAAGGCCTGATACCGATGTCAGTGCACACGCGCGTGATCACCGGCATGTGTTCTTTGTGTCGCACCCAGGCGACGAAGTGTAATCCAGCTTCGGGGATTTCGAGGATGAAGTACTTGCCTAACAATTTGTTGAATTGTTCGATAAAAAAGTCCCTTCGGTCCGAATATAATTTTCGCATCCGTTTGATGTGAGTGAGGAAAAACCCCTCCGTTAGGAATCGGGCCAGCGTCGCCTGATCGATGGCCGGCGAGTGTTGGTCCATCACGGCGCGAATCTTGATCATTGGTTCGACCAGTGGCTCCGGCGCCAGGATGTAACCCAGCCGCAACGAAGGGTAGAGGATCTTACTCATTGTGCCTGAGTAGATGACACGACCGACATTATCGAGGCCTTGCAAGCACGGGAGTGGCGGACCCGTATAACGAAACTCTGAGTTGTGATCGTCTTCGAAAATGTAAGCGTCGCAGGATCGAGCAAAATCGATCAAGGCCGCTCTCCGCGCGAGACTCATTGTCATGCCGAGTGGGAATTGATGTGAAGGAGTTACGTAAATTATTTTAGGCGAGCGCTGTTTCGACGGCCGCCCAATCGTGATTCCTTCCCGATCAACCGGTCTTGGAACGACGGTTGCCCCGGCGAAGCCAAAGGTGCGGCGAGCCTGGTAAAATCCCGGATCTTCGATCCACGCGACCTCACCGCGGTTTACGAGGGCCATTGCACTGATCATCATTGCCTGCTGTGTTCCAGCGGTGATGATGATCTGGTCTGGATGACAACGCGCACCCCTGTAATCACACAAATACGTTGCCAGCGCTTTGCGAAGGTCGGGGTCGCCGCGGCTTGATGCATACTGGAGCAGATGCGCTCCCTTTTGGGCTAGGACTTCTGCCCTAAGTCGTTCCCATATTTCGATCGGAAATTCATCAAGAGCCGCGACAGCCGGCACAAAGGAGACACCGGGCGGCCCAGCGATTCCGAAATCGAATTGTTTTCCGATCCGCTGGTCCGGAATATTTCGTACTCGCTCAGACAGGCGGGCGGGGCGTTCAGTATGTGGTTCTGCTTTTGCCGAGCGCGCACTCAGGAAAGTTTCGGGCAACGGCTCCACGACGAATGTGCCCGATCCGATTCTCGATTGGAGATAGCCTTCCGCATGAAGCCTCGCGAAAGCAAGGTTTACAGTGAACCGCGATATTTCCAGGTCGCTGGCCAGCGCGCGTGAGGAGGGAAGCCGGGAAGAGTTATTGTTGAAGGTTCCTGAAATTAATTCATCGCGAATCTGCCGATAAAGCTGTTGATGAAGCGGCTCGGGCGCCGCCCGATCCAGCCGAACCATTTCAAAAGCCATGATCGAATGCCGGCGCCGCTTTTTCTTGGTTGAGCTTTTGTCTGCGACTGGTTTCACGATTCGGATTGTAATCACCGAGACTGCTGGTCACGGCAAGCCCGCCGTCCAAGTGGTCTGGCCATTTCACTGTAAGTGGTCTGTTGACACTTTGCCACTGGGTCAGAAGCTTTCCTTACAATGCAAACTCAGACTCCATGTAGCGATTACGTCGAGACGAAAGGCCTCGTTTATTTTGCGCGAATGCTGGACAAGATCCGGCTGAAAGCAGCAGGCAAATTGCCGCCCGGAATATTTTACCGGTGTCGAAGATCCGACGCACTTCGATGCCCGTTGCACAAGATTTCTGGGAGTTAATTACGATGAGCTTGTCGACCGAACGCTGAAAGGTGGTTCAGATGAGGAAATCCTCGAATGGTGCTTCGCACGTGGCCGGCGGCCCAGCCAAGAGGAAATCTCAATCTGGAATGCGTTTCTCGGGAAGCGTGGCTGGCGAGACGAGGCAAGCGAGGAATTCGCAGCCTCGAAGAAGGAAGCGGGCTTTGGCGATCGCGATGATATTCAAACCTGGATCGACCTGCATGATGCGGAGGAAGGAAGAAGGACAGCTGTCTCCTAAGGTCGAGACGCATCATCTGCAGACTTGGTAAGGTCGGGAATTATCGTCGTCTGCTTCAAGCCATGAAATTGCGGTCAATCTACTGGCTGAGCATCCTGCAATTCACGTTAATCTGTGCAATAGCAGGTGAATCGCCTGCTCCCACGCGCGATGGATCTCACGACTTCGACTTCCTTATCGGCAACTGGAAGGCTCACGTGCGCCGGCTTCCCGATCGCCTTGTTGGCTCCAACAATTGGATCGAGTATAACGGCATCTCGAATCATAAGAAGCTTCTCGACAGCAACGCGAACTTTGAGGAATTCGAAGTCGACAATCCCGAGAAGCACTTACACATCAAAGCCCAGACACTCAGGCTATACAATCCTGAGTCGCATCAGTGGAGTATCTATCTTCTCGACTTGGACAAAGGCCTTCTCCCCATGCCGCCAGTTGTTGGCGAATTTAAAGGGAACCGTGGCGAGTTTTACGACCAGGAACAATATAAAGGCCGCTCGATTCTGGTGCGCTACGTCTGGTTAAATAACTCGCCGAAGTCTGCGCGGATGGAACAATCCTTCTCACCTGACGGCGGCAAGACGTGGGAGACAAACTGGATCTGCGAACTGAGCCGATAGGCCACGAGTTTCCAATGCTTCCGGATACAATATGAAGACTGCGACGCTGATTGTTTTGATGGCTGTTTTGGCCTGCCGATTTTCCCTTGCTCAAACCCCGGCTCAACGAGAAGTGCTCCAGTTCGAGCGCGATGCGTGTAAGGCATTTCTTGACGCAGACGTGGCCGCGCTGGAGCGCGTGCTCACACCTGATTTTACGCTGACGCTCTCCAATGGAGAAGTGAACACACGTGCTGATGAGATCAACGAGCTCCGCAGCGGGAAAATCCATTACGACGTATTTGAAAACTACGACATGCTAGCGCGGCTTTACGGCGATGACGTAGCTGTTGTTCTCGGAAAAACGCGCGTGAAAGGAACAGCGGACGGCAAACCATTCGATCGAGTGGTGCAGTTCACGGACACATTGATCAAGCGCAACGGTCGTTGGCAGCTTGCCGCCGGACATGTTTCTCGGATCGAGAAATAGCGGGTAAGCCCGACACCGGACCGGAGTCAGACCCGCTTCCTGCCTTCTTCGCTTCCTGATTCAATCTGCAAACAAAATGCCGGATGACGATCTCGCGATTCGTCATCCGGCATTGCAGTCGATGTGCAGCAAAGACTGAATTGTGCGTTACCGTCGTTTTCTTTGAAGCTCTGGTTTCTTTCGATTCCAAAGTCTTCACGGCGTGTCCATTGAACCCCGAATGCTTTCGGGGCTCTTGGATTTAGCCGTCGACCTATTCAACCACTGCCGAAGCAGTGATGAATCTCTCCTTAGAAAGGAGGTGATCCAGCCGCAGGTTCCCCTACGGCTACCTTGTTACGACTTCATCCCAGTTACCGCTCATAGCGTAGAAGGCTGCCTCCCTTGCGGGTTAGCGCGCCGGCTTCGGCTACAAGCGACTCCCATGATGTGACGGGCGGTGTGTACAAGGCCCGGGAACGTATTCACGGCGTCGTAGCTGATACGCCATTACTAGCGATTCCGGCTTCATGAAGTCGAGTTGCAGACTTCAATCTGAACTGGGCCCAGTTTTAGTGATTTCCTCCACCTCGCGGTCTCGGATCGTTCTGTACTGAGCATTGTAGTACGTGTGCAGCCCTGGCCGTAAGGGCCATACTGACTTGACGTCGTCCCCACCTTCCTCCCCGTTAAAGCGGGGCAGTCTGAACAGAGTGCTCGAGCCTCTCGGCTCGGTGGCAACAGTTCACAGGGGTTGCGCTCGTTGCGGGACTTAACCCAACATCTCACGACACGAGCTGACGACAGCCATGCAGCACCTGTGCAAATTGTCCCTTTCGGGACTCACTGGCTTTCACCAGCTTAGAGATGCATGTCAAGGCCAGGTAAGGTTCTTCGCGTTGCATCGAATTGAGCCACATACTCCACCGCTTGTGCGGGCCCCCGTCAATTTCTTTGAGTTTTAATCTTGCGACCGTACTCCCCAGGCGGCACGTTTAACGCGTTAGCTCCGGCGCAGAAGGGGTCGAATCCTCCCACACCAAACGTGCACCGTTTACTGCCAGGACTACCGGGGTATCTAATCCCGTTTGCTCCCCTGGCCTTCGTGCCTCAGCGTCAGGAACTGTCCAGAGACCCGCCTTCGCCACTGGTCTTCCTTACGATATCTACGCATTTCACCGCTACACCGTAAATTCCAGTCTCCTCTCCAGTCCTCAAGCACGGCAGTATCGAATGCAGTTTCGGAGTTAAGCTCCGAGATTTCACACCCGACTTACCGCGCCGCCTACGCACCCTTTACGCCCAATGAATCCGAACAACGCTTGAGACCTCTGTATTACCGCGGCTGCTGGCACAGAGTTAGCCGTCTCTTCCTCTTCGGGTACTATCAATGCACACGCAGTTAACGTATGCACCTTGTTCCCCAATGACAGGAGTTTACAATCCGAAGACCTTCATCCTCCACGCGGCGTCGCTCCTTCAGGGTTTCCCCCATTGAGAAAAATTCTCGACTGCTGCCACCCGTAGGTGTCTGGGCCGTGTCTCAGTCCCAGTGTGGCTGGTCGTCCTCTCAGACCAGCTACCCGTCAAAGCCTTGGTGAGCCGTTACCTCACCAACAAGCTGATAGGCCGCGGGCTCCTCAAAAAGCGCCAGGTTGCCCCGGCTTTGATTTTGAATGGATGTCCACTCTAATCACATGCGGTATTAATTCGGCTTTCGCCGAGCTATCCCCCACTTTAAGACAGATTGCCCACGTGTTAAGCACCCGTTCGCCACTAGACTTTCCACTGTATTGCTACAGCGGAAAATCTCGTCCGACTTGCATGTCTTATCCACGCCGCCAGCGTTCGTTCTGAGCCAGAATCAAACTCTCCGTTAAAAACGTTACCCCGCGGTTGCGGGGAAAGTTTGAAATCCCGCGTGAGCGGGACGATCTGACTTTAATACCTGAATCCTCTTCCGAGCATCCAGGGTTTGTCCGATCTAAATCTTTGATTTCAAAGAAGATCGACAGATAACGCACAATTCAATGTTTGCTGACTTGGCTTTACCATCCCGAATTTGCCCAAAAACGCCTGGCCGCCATAGCCTCGGCGTCGGCGGCAAATCCGCGACCACGCTGTCAAAGATCAACTAATCCTCCGGTACAAGGCAAAAACCGACCTCGTCAGTAAATCTGACCAAAAGATCGGCTCGACCCTGAGCCTGGAAGAACGCCGGCTCCATGCATGGGGCCGGTCCGCTTGTCGCGGGATGCACAACGTAGGAGATTTGACCAATTCGTCAATGAAAATCTGCAAGTTTTTTTGCAGCGGTTAAACCATGAATTTACACGAATTGTCCGCAGATTGCACAGGTTGAATTGTTGCGACGAGCGCCGCAAGCAGGCCGTCGCAGCACCGCTCCTCAAGACCGCAACGGTTTGAATTGGTGTTTATTCGTGTTCATCCGTGGTTACGGTTTTTTGATTACGTACTTCACATTGAGCGCGGGCGGATGATTTCCGTACGCTCTCGTCACGAGTCCGATTCTACTCGCGCCAATTTTCTCCATCGCCTTTTGGGAACGAAAATTATTTTCTCCGACGAAGAACACAACGCTCTCAACAAACTGGAACGCGTGATTCAGCAATAATCGTTTCATTTCCGCGTTGTATCGCCCGCCCCAGTATTTCCGTGCCAGAAATGTCCATCCGATTTCAATCTCCGATTTCTCCGGGTCATAACCGTAAAACCGGGTCGATCCGATGATTTGTTGAGTCTTCGCATCGATCACGACAAACGCTCCGCCGGATTCCAGCGCTTCTCTGAAGAAGATCTTGAATACTTCTTCTTTGTAACGCTCGCTCTCCGGATGTTGCTCCCAGATCAGCGGGTCGGATGCGACAGCAAAAAGATCGTCCCAATCTTCGGGCGTAAGTGGACGAAGCTCGATGAATTCGCTTTTCAGATGTGGTTGAAGATCGAATGACATCCCAACCACGAATCGACACGAATAGCCTCGAATTCAAATCATCTGGGGGATTTCCTCGGCGGTTTTCAGCGAGGGCGCAAGTCCCAGCTGTGCTCGCCCGCCTCGCCGTGGTTGAACGAAGGCGGATCACTAGTCACTTGCCTACCAAGCCGGAGTCGTGCGCGGAGGTGGGTCACTCCTGACTGCCGTACCTGGCATTCTCGCTTCCGCTTGCTTATTAGCGTCCGACGCAGCAAATTTACGCCCCCAACAGCAAAAACCGGTTCCGGCGTAATGAACAAAATTGATTTCGCAGTCGGCATTGGCGGTGAGAACGGCCAGGGGATCGCTTCCACTGGGAACATTCTCGCGCTTATCTTTGCGCGGCGCGGACTGCATCTCAACGCCTACAACGCTTACCAGTCGATTATCCGTGGCGGTCATACCTTTCTGACGATTCGTGCGAGCGATGGGCCGGTCCGCAGCATGGGTGACAAGATCGATGTACTTATTCCGCTCAATCAAGACACGATGGATCGGCACCTGCATCTTTTGAAGAGCGGCGCGTGCGCGATTTACGACAAAGAGAAGGTCACGCCCGGGAAGGCGGCGGATGGCGTCCAACTCTGCGCGATGCCGATGAAGGAGTTGACCAAGGGCAACAAGCTGGCGGTCAATACCGCTGCTCTCGGCGCGACGCTCCAATTGCTCGGGATAGAATCTGAACCGCTCGAGACGGTCATTTCGCGACAATTTAAGAAGAAGGGCGACGCGGTTGTGGCTGAGAACCTGGCGATCGCTCGCGCAGGCTACGATTACGCCGCTCAAAATTTTACAGCCTTTTCCTGGAAAGCGCCGCGAGGAGCCAAACCGCTCGGAATAATTACCGGCAACCAAGCCATCGCCATGGGTGGAGCGGCTGCAGGCGTGAAGTTTTACGCGGCGTATCCGATGAGCCCATCTACCGGCGTGTTAATGTGGATGGCCGCGCACGCGCGTGAGCTCGGCATCATGGTCCGGCAGGTCGAAGATGAGATCGGCGTGATGAACATGGTGATTGGCGCAGCCCACACGGGCTGCCGCGCCATGTGCGCAACCAGCGGAGGCGGGTTTGCGCTGATGACTGAGGCCATCGGGATGGCGGGAATGATTGAAACGCCGATTATTTGCGTCGATGTGCAACGCGCCGGGCCGGCGACTGGCGTCCCAACCAAGACCGAACAGGGCGACCTCTGGCAGGTGCTAGGCGCTGGCCAGGGGGATTATCCGCGCATTGTCGTCGCGCCGACGAACCAGCTGGATTTATTTCAGACGATTCCGGAGTTGTTCAATCTCTGTGACAAATACCAATGTCCCGGTCTGGTCTTGTCCGATCTGCTAATTTCCGAAGGAACCGCGAGCATCGATCCGGATGATCTGGACTTCGAAGTGAAGATCGACCGGGGCGAATTGATTCTGTCTAACGGCAACGGCGGAAATGGCCGGCGCATGGCCGCGAATCCCGCCAGCGGCTACAACGACAAGACGTATCTGCGTTACAAGAACACGCCGAGCGGAATTTCTCCGCGCGCGGTGCCGGGAGTGCCCGGTTACATTTTTACCGCCGCGACCGACGAGCACGATGAAGACGGCACGCTCATCAGTGATGAATTCACCAATCCGCAGAAGCGGCGGATGATGGTGGAGAAACGCGCCCGCAAAATGCAAGGGGCGATCAAGGACATCGCGCCGCCGACACTCATTGGTCCGGAACAGGCTGATGTCACGCTGGTGGGTTGGGGCTCGACCGAGGGCGTAATCCGGGAAGCGGTGGAAAAACTGGCAGGCGAAGAAGGCATCGTGGCCAATCAGCTCGCCATTAAATGGATTGTGCCGCTGCACGCGGCGGAAATCGGCGCCATTCTCGGGCGCAGTAAGAATGTCATCCTGGTTGAGAACAATCAGAGCGGCCAATTCGCCCGTTATCTCCGGAGCGAAACCGGTTTCGCCGCACACGGTCACATCCGCAAGTACGACGGCGAGCCGTTCATGCCGCACCACATTGTCGAAGCAGTGAAAGCGCAACTGGCCGGCCAAACCCGCCTTTCTGTTCCTGTCCATGAAGTTAACGCCTAACGAACCATGACCGCACCCGCCGCACCGCCCGCCACCACCGAAGCCAGCCAATTAACAAAAGAGACTTACCGCGGCCGCATCCACCCCGATTGGTGTCCCGGCTGCGGCGATTTCTCCGTGCTCGCCTCGCTTCAAGCGGCTCTGTTCGAGCTCGGGTTGCAGCCGCATCAGGTCTGCGTCATCAGCGGCATCGGCTGTTCATCGAATCTGCCCGGTTACGTCAACACTTACGGAATGCACACATTGCATGGCCGCGCGTTGGCGGTCGCGACCGGTGTGAGACTGCGGCAACCACGAGCTGAAAGTGATTTGCACTGGCGGCGACGGCGACGGTTACGGAATTGGCGGCAACCATTTCGTTCACACCATGCGGCGCAACGTTGACCTCACTTACATCGTGATGGACAACCAGATCTACGGTTTAACCACCGGCCAGTGCTCGCCCACGAGCGTCAAGGGAATGAAAACCAAGAGCACCCCGCACGGAAGCGTTGAGAACCCGATCAACCCGATCCCGATGGCAATCGTTGCCGGTGCCACCTATGTGGCGCGCGCGTTCAGCGGCAAACAGAAACACATGGTCGAAATGTTCAAGGGCGCCATTCAACACAAGGGCTTCGCGCTGGTGGACGTTTTCAGTCCTTGCGTCACTTACAACAAGGACAACACCTACCAATGGTTTAATCCGCGCGTGAAAATTCTGGAGGAACAAGGCCACGACCCGACCGATCTGCATCAGGCGATCGAGCGCGGTTTTCAGTGGGGCGAAGAAATTCCTATCGGATTGTTCTGGCGTCGGACCGACCTGCAAACCTTGGAAGATCTGGAGCCGGTGTTGCACACGGGCGAAGGCCCGCTCGGTTTTCGCAATCTCGGAATTTCTCCCGAACAAGCTAAGCCTCTGATCCAGGAATTACTGTAGTGGCGGCCGTGCCGGCCGCTGTCGGTCAACCCTCAACTCCGTAAAGGAGCGTGGCTCCCACGGAGCTTTACGCTCTCAACCGGCTGATTAGCCGCCTTGATCCAAGGCTTCTTCAGTTCCCAGGCTATCGCGTTCTCCGCTTAGTTCGCCCTTCGGTGCAGGCGCGCCGGAGCGCTGCTCGCCCGGACGCGGCTCGGCCCGCGTCAGTTTCTGTCCCTGGCGTGAGAAGCCTGGTTTCCCGACGGCGACGCATATGCAGCCGGTGCCTTCGGCGCAACCCTGGCAACAATAGGTCTCACCGTCGTGCGTATATCCTTCGCCAGGCCACTCATTCTTGATCATTCTGCAACCGGGACACACCGGCACTGGAATCGAGTTCACCAACGAATCGCTTTCATCGATTTCTATCGGCACAAGTTTCCTCTCCATCTGGTGGACCGCCTTTCATAAAATAGAAATCGATTTTAACGGGACTTTTGCGCGGATTGCCGCAGATTTTCATAGCCCGATAAAGTTCCACATCCGAAATCCGTGCCATCCGCGCAATCCGTGGTTAGCCTTCCGTCCGAAAATTCGTGTGAATTCGTGTCCATTCGTGGTTACTCCCATTCACTCCATTCCGCCTTCAAACTTCTCCGTCCGTTCGGCTCGGACCCACATTGGGCCGATCCTTTTCTCTTTCGAGAAAAGTCTGGTCAATTGTGAAACGCCCGGCCATACTCGGCAACTCTGCAGGCAAACAACGGAGGAAAAATTATGATTCACTTAATCTGGTACATTCTTGTTGGGTTAATCGCGGGGGTTATCGCGAAAATGGTGATGCACGTGCACATGACGATTTTCTGGACAATCGTGCTCGGCATCATCGGATCGATCATCGGCGGCGCGGTCACCCACATGTTTTCGCGCTCGGTAACCGGACGATTTCATCCCGCCGGTCTCATTTTTTCCACTCTCGGCGCGATCCTGGTCCTCTACGTTTGCATCAAGCTGAATATCCATTTTCCCCGCGTTCTCTAATCGGGAACGAGGAAAACTGTAGCCGTGGTCGTTGACCGCGGCCTCTCGGTGTAGAGGCGGCCGCAAGCCCCTCAACACTCAACCATCAACTCTCAACTTTCCGGCCCTTAGGGGCGTTCACCGTGGCGGTGACGCTTTCCCATTCCGCCGTGAGGCGGGCAAGATCGTGGGCGACAGCGGAGAGATCGCGATTGATCGCAATGGCGCGGCCGCCCGGTGTGTAAGCCGCGGGATCTTCCAAGGCCGCGGCTAGTTCTTTCTGTTGTCCTTCCAACGCCGCGATTTTCGTCTCGAGCTCGTGCACGCGCTTTTCTTTTTCGCGTCTCGCTTTGGCAATCGCATTACGTGATTCCGCTTCCAAACGCTTCTGCATCTTCTGTTTTCTTAAACCGGGTCCGGTTTGCTTTCTAACCTTCGCCACGGCGAATCCGTCCGTTGTCGGACCCGGCTGGAGTTTACTCGTCGTGGCGAGACCGTTGACCCCTGGCGCATCGCGACCCGCGGTCAGGGCGATGCGCGCCGATGTGGCTTTTGATTTGTCCAGATAGTAATCGTAATCGCCGGGATAAAATGTCAGCCGGCCTCCGGCCCGATCTGGACTAGCAGCTATGTGCAGAACGCTTGTGGCGATGGCCCGGATAAAATGAACGTCGTGACTGATAAAGATGAGCGTCCCGTGATATTGCTTGAGCGCGCCGATGAGGGCATCGATCGAGCCGACATCGAGATGTGTCGTCGGCTCGTCCATGAGCAGAAGATTCGGCGGATCGAGCAATAACCTGACAAGGGCCAGTCGCGACTTCTCGCCACCGCTCAAAACCGCAACGGTCTTGAAAACATCGTCGCCGCGAAACAAAAAAGAACCGAGCACAGTGCGCGCGGTTTGTTCGGACACCGGATTGGGCATATCGCGTGCGCTGTCGAGAACGGTATGGCTGGCGTCGAGCACGTCGATTCGGTTCTGCGAGAAATAACCTGTGCGCACATTATGTCCGAGTTCGCGCACGCCATGCTGCACGGGCAATACCCCTGCGAGCAGCTTGAGAAGGGTCGATTTGCCCGCGCCATTCGGGCCGACTAGCACGGTGCGTTGACTGCGCTCGGCGTGATATTGCATTCCGCGATAAACAACGACGTCGCCATAGGCATGATCGACATTTTTAAGCGTGATCACGCGCAGGCCGCTGCGCACCGGTTGCGGAAAATGGAACTTGATCGTCTTTCCGCGCGCGACAGGGGCCGCGATTTTTTTCATGCGATCGATCTGTTTCAACTTGCTCTGCGCTTGCGATGCCTTGCTTGCCTTGGCGCGAAATCGATCGGCAAACAATTGCAGCGACGCGATTTCCTTTTGCTGATTTTTGTAAGCGGCGAGCTGTTGTTCTTCGCGCGCTGCTTTCTGCTCGATATAACTGTCCCAGTCGCCCCGATAACGCACCAATTTCGAGTGCGCGATCTCGACGATGCTGCCGACAAGCTGATTCAAAAATTCGCGATCGTGCGAGATCATGACAATCGCGCCCGGATAAGTTCGCAGATATTCCTGGAACCATTGAAGCGATTCGAGATCGAGATGATTCGTCGGCTCGTCGAGCAGAAGGAGGTCGGGTTGCTTCACGAGCAACCGCGCGAGATGCGCGCGCATGATCCAGCCGCCACTTAAAGCGCGCGCTGGGCGATCGAAATCAGTTTCGCGAAAAGCGAGTCCGGCGAGGACCCGTTTTGCTTTTGGTTCGAGCTCCCACCCGCCGTGCTCGTCAAAAACATGGAGCGCATTGTGATAGGCCGCGTCAGCACCGGGATCAGCGATCCCGGCTACAGCTGCTTCGTGCTCCTTGATCACTTTCTGCGCATGCACAAGCTCTGGCGAAACGGCGAGGGCAAGTTCGAGCACGGTTTCGTCTCCGGCGGCGGCGGTTTCCTGCGGAAGAAATCCGATGGTTGCGTTCTTCTCGATCGCGATGGTCCCGTTATCGGGCGAGACATCACCGAGGAGAAGCGCAAACAAGGTTGATTTGCCGGCCCCATTAGGGCCGACCAATCCAATCCGATCGCCCCGATTGACTTGAAGCGATACGTCGTCGAAGAGCGCTCGGCCGGCGAAAGATTTTGAAAGTTGGGAAACGGTCAGCATTGCGGAAAGCGCGCAGTGTTCCCTCGTTCGACGCCTGGCGCAACACCTTAACCACGAATCGTCGCTGTAGCGGCGGCTGTGCTTGCCGAGCCGTAGCCTCGTTGCAAAGGCTGGTCAGCCGCAATCCCTCAACGTCCAACGCCTTGAAACGACAACGAACAGGTGCAGCGCGAGAAGAAACGAGCCGGCATGAATCAAGATCGACAATGATCCGCAAAAAAGCGCCGTATGGAGATATGATCATCGTCACTTGACCCGTACGATCCGGATGCGAGAATTATTTTGTGGCAGCCACCGTTGACCGATTGGCGCAGGACGCATTGACCCTTTCCGATCGAGAAAGAGCGGAACTTGTGCACAAACTTCTGGTCAGTCTCGATGGTATTCCCGATGAAGGCGCGGAGGAAGCCTGGGACCAAGAGATCGCAAACCGCGTTCAAAAGATTCGTGAGGGCACCGCGAAGGGACGACCGGCTGATGAAGTGTTTCGTGATATCCGTTCGCGCTACAAGTGAAGCCTCTCGTTATCGAGGAGGCGGCGGAATTAGAACTGGTTGGGTCAATCGCCTTCTACGAGGAAAGGAAAGCTGGCCTCGGATTAGATTTCGAAACCGCAGCGCGACAGGCATTGGAGACCATCGTCGCCGCACCGGACCGCTGGCCGACAGGGAAGCGCGGCACAAGACGTTACGTCATGAGCCGTTTTCCATTTGTCATTCACTACATCGACATGCCCGATAAACTTTGGATCGTCGCATTCGCTCACGCGAAACGAAAACCAGGATATTGGGCCAAAAGGTTGAAGTCGCCGCCGGTCTGAAACAAAAATAATCCCATGGTCACGCTGCCTTACTCGCTCGAATCTCAAGCTTATGTTTAGCGTTGTTTCCAGCGCTTAGCAGCCGCCTTACGCGCAATTTCTTTCCTTCGGCTTGCGGATAGTTTCTCGGCTCTCGCCTTTCCACCCTTTAAGCCTCCAAGCCGACCAAGTTCCACGGCAGCGGGATTCTTTGCGCGGGTGGTTTGTTCTACGATTGAGGCCGCTATTTGGTTCAGATCGCCTTTGCGTGCTCTTTTTGGCTTACCGCCTATTTGTCTAAAACTCGTTTCAATAGCCTCGTGCCCCTCGTTCGCCGCAGCTTGCGACTTGCGAAGGCGCTTGTCCGATCGCTCCAGTCGGAGCATTGCCACCTTCCAGATGTTTCTCTCGGTTTTTTTCACGCTCCGACTATGCTTGAGCGGACAGGTATCCGCAACCTTTTTGATTTTGAAACTGTACCACTACCGACCGCGTTCTCGCGCGGAAGAAACGAATCAGGCTGCAACGGATGCGAAGCAACGGCCAGGCTTTCAAACCAAGAACTCAGGAAAAATCTCCAGCCGCGTCCGCTCGATGCAACGCGTCAGATGCGTTCGGCTAACCGGAGGCGCGGGAAATTGCAACTGACCTTTCAGAATTACCGATACATAGAGATAATTTGATCGACTCTGGTGCTGGAAATTGAATTAATCGCGCCATTTTCTGGGAGATCGTTAAGATAGGTCAATTGCCCGTTGGGAGCCGCGAGAGCCAAGAAAGGAGCGCCGTCAGATTCCCCTCCCACGAGAGCATATCCGGAACGATCAAGTGCGATCCCATCCAAAAATCCCTCCCCTGTGGGAAGGCCTTGCAGAGGGGTCAAGACACCGTTCGGAGCGACGAACGCTCCGTAGGGGTGTGATGCGGCGAGCCCGGCAATGAGTCCCGTGCCGGAAGCATTGATTGCGACATTATAGATAATTCCCGTGGTCGTGGGCAGATTTTGTATAGGTGTGGCAACGCCTTGAGGTGATACGAAAGCGGCATAAGGCTGAGACTGAGAGGTGCCTCCCATGATACCCGCTCCAGCATCATTGATCGCAACGCTATAATTAATTCCTTGCGGCAGATTGGCAATCGGCCTTACCAACCCTGAGCGAGAGACGAAGGCCGCATACACGGACTCATTGTCCTGACCTCCGATCAAAGCGTTGTGCGAATTACTCACGGAAATCCAAAAAATGCCTCCAATCACCGGCAGCCCTGCCAGGGGTTCCACCACACCTTTGTGTGAAACAAAAGCCGCATAGGCAGAATTTGACGGACCTTTTCCTCCAATGATTCCATTTTGGAAAAAGCCGAGTACAACGCTATAAATCAGTCCACTCGGAGGCAAAGAGAGCGATTGTGCCTCACCCTTGGACGAGACCAGGGCGGCGTAGGGAACGCTGGAATCGGCATGCCCTCCTCCAACAAGCCCTTTCCCGGACTCATCGATGGCAACCGTATAGATCTCTCCGGGTGCCATGAGTCCGCTTATCGGCGTTAACTCTCCCTTGTGAGAGACCAACGCCGCATAGGCATTCACGCCTTCGGTCCCGCCAATGATTCCTCGGCGAGAGGAGTTCATGGCGACTCGATAAGTAAGTCCTTCAGCCGGCAGTCCAGCCAATTCCATCACAGAGCGATCCGACCTGACAATAGCCGCATACGGAGCGTCTCCCTGGCCTCCAACAATCGCGATTGAGGTTGGATTTTCTCCGAACAGATCCGTGACAGAGGAGGTGCAAATGGCAACGAGACTAAAAACGGACAATCTTAGAAAATTCAAAACGGTTTGCATACTTTACCTTACCGAGACATTTCAGGATTGGCATCTATAAAGTACCACCAATGCCATTTGAGACTAGCCATGAGCGCCGACAAAAACGAGACCGATCCGCAACAGTATTACGGGTGGAAATACCCAGTAGTGCCCAAGACAACGCGAGAGTAGTATTTCTGCGCGCGCTCCGATTATTCTCCGTTAGCGACCATTTGCGGTGCCGGGCGGTCCATTTCGACCTGGGCGCTCACTTTCTGTAGGCCCGCAGTGAGTGCTGCAACTTCTTTTTTCAGCTCTTGCACTTGGCGATGTTCTTTGAGAAACTCGTTGAGCAACATCGCGTTCACCGCGTCGTAACGAACTGTATAGGGCTTGCCGTCGGCGTCGTAAATCACCAGGTCGGGATTTACCTTCGCAACGTCCTCAGCAATTAAACCAAAGTTCGGCGTGTTATCCTTATGGACTTTGTAACGAAAACTCACCGGTTGAAGTGCCAGGATCGACTCACTGGCTTTCTCAATCGGTTTGATATCGGTCTTGTACCGCCTCGAAGAGCTAACAGTCCCAAGCTGCCCATCAGAATCGATCAGGACCGGCACGGCGTCGTTGTTTCCAGTCGTAACCGCGCGAATGCCGGCGATGAAGGCCCTTGTCTGCAGAGGGGCTATGCCAATGCGGATGGTTCCGTTTTCCCCTTCGACACCTAAGTTTCCGCTGCCGATAACGATATTCTTATCGCCCGTAACAAACTCCCCGGCACCAGTGCCCAAGGCAGTGTTGAATCTGCCCGTCGTGTTGAAGCCGAGCGCAGCATAGCCAACGGCCGTGTTGTCGTTGCCGGTGGTGTTTAGTTGCATTGCTTGAGCCCCGATGGCTGTGTTGCGGCCTGTGGTATTGAATTGGAGCGCTGCCCAACCAACGGCGACGCTGCCGGAGCCGGTGGTGTTACTTTGAAGCGCACGTGCACCGGCCGCTGTGTTGACGCTGCCTCGCGTGTTGGTAACCAGTGCAAACGCGCCGGTGGCCGTGTTTTGGTCACCAGTAGTGTTGCTGAAAAGCGTCCCGGCCCCGGTGGCGGTATTTTGGTCGGCTGTGTTGAGAAAAAGTGCCCCAGTGCCAATGGCTGTATTGACGTCGCCGGTCGTAACGCTTGCTAGCGAATAGAAGCCGACTGCCGTATTGTAGAGACCAGTCGTCAGATTCAACAAGGCATTGTCGCCCTCGGCCGTAGTGCCGTTCGGATAGCCTCCGTCCGGCGGCGGGCTTACCGCGGACATTGTTAGCGAAAAGGCGAAGCAGCCGATCAGGCGTAAAAGCAAAAGGAGAGCAGATCGGCCGTACAAGGGAATGTAATTTGTGGATGTTGTCGTGTTCATGGGCCAGCGATAAACAATCCAGTCCGACCTTGCGAGACAAAAAAACTCTTTCGGTGATTTACTGCACGACATGCAATGCGATCGCAGGAGTGGGCGAAGGAACAAGGGCTCGGAACAGCCGCGTTCAGAAGAAAGTCACCGATGGGAATACAAGAAGAACTGCGAGCTTCACTACCCGCGGTTTTCGCGGCCCCAAAGCTGGTCGGCCGCGGCACGACTCCGAGCAGAAGCGAGGGGTCAGAGCTTATTATTGATACTGATTCACCGCAGCAACAACGGTGGTCAATGCGACGGCACGAACGCAATCAGTCGTGAGAAAAACATTTCGGACTGTCGATAGTAAGCTCTGACCCCTATTCTGACACTAGTTTCGCCAGTAGCGCTCGCGCAACAGGGCGGCGATTCGACTATGGAGCGCGTTACTAATGCCCGCGAGAAGTGCTCGGTAGAATCGCGAACGGGCCTGACGACGTGAGAAGAAATACGCAAGCAGACTCGCCACCGCACTGCACCGCATGATTGGTATTTGGAGGGATTTCTGAGTACGACCCGGGGCCAAGCGTTTTCTTATCGGAACCCTCATACTGGACTACGATTGTTCCCGAGATGACAACAACCCGCTCCACCGAGGGATGCTTGTGCATGGGCGGTGCATAGCCCGCCGGAAATTTTCGGAGCATTCCATGTTCGCCGGAAGCGGGATTTCCCCAAAGTGGGACGCTCTGAACGCCTGGAAGCGCTTTGTCGTCTTGCCACTTCATTTCGCTGGACGACCACACCTTCGCCTTGTCAGCCGACTCCTGAGCGTCAGCGTCAATTGCGAAGACAACATAGAGGGCTAGTAACGCCGCAAACCGAAAGGAAATATGGAGCATGGGGATCAATGAATCAGAAGCGGGAGAAAAACGCTACTCCAAATGAGCACTGCGCGCAGACAATTCCAGTTCCCGCTCTTTTGGTTCCCGCGAACCTACGGAGTGATGACGTATTTTGAGAATTGGCTTCCCCAAAACATCACTGTCTCGGCATAGCGCAGCCCGGTTTTTTCCAGCACTCGCACCGAGGCGATGTTCTCTGGCATCACCAGGCCGATAATCCGTTTGAGGCCGAGATCGGCGAACCCGAAACGCACTGAGGCAAGCGCAGCTTCAGTCGCCAATCCCAGACCCCAGTGAGTCCGCATTAGGCGGAATGCGACGTCGACCTCGCCGAATTCTTCCAGATATTTCAACCCCGCAAAGCCGATCTGTTCGCCGGTGCTTTTGAGGATACAGGCGCCACGGCCAAAGCCGTATTTCCGATAGTCGGCGATTGGATGATCGACCAATATCTGCCTGGCCTGTTCGACATTGAGCAACCGCTTATCGGGAACGAACCGTAACACTTCTGGATCGCTATTCAGCTTAAAGAACGCCTCCGCGTCATCTTCGACATACTCGCGCAGGAGTAATCGGTCGGTCTCGAGAATCACCTTCATTTAACGTTCCTTTAAACGCGCTTAAACCACGAATGCACACCAATGAACACTAACTCAAATTGTCTGGTAGCATTCAGCAATCGAAGGCGGATCGTCACTTGCTTTTCGACACGTCTCCGCCGCGTCGGGCGGGGAGATGAAAGCGCACGCTCTATTAAGATCGGCGACAGCTCCAGGCCAAGCTCAGTCAAAGGGCTTACCAACGGACCATATTTCCTACAAAATAGTTGTTTGACTTACTTGTCTTGCCGGGGTAATACTTAACGGTTATGAATCCAACACCGAAAACCGACACCGTGTCATTCACCGTAAAAGGGCAGGTGGTAATTCCCCGGTGGCTGCGAAAAGATTTCGAAATCAACGAGGGAACCCGCGCCGTGGTTTATAAACAGAACGACCACATCGTTCTCAAACCGCTGACCGCGCAGCATTATCGCCGGCTTCGTGGATCGCTCAAAGGCACGAAGGCGATGGACGTTTTTATGTCCGAGCGGAAGCGCGAACGGGAACTGTAATTATGGCGACGATGGTTTTGGATGCGCATGCGTTGATGGTTCTTTTTAACGACGAGCCCGGCGCCGAGGAAGTTGAGAAAATTCTGCTCAAGGCGGAAAGCGGAAGCCCGAAGTTGCTGATGAGCGTGGTGAATTGGGGAGAGATTTATTACTCGATCCTCCGCGGCGCGTCAGCGGAAATGGCCGAGTCAAAATCTCACGAAATCGCCGGTATGCAGATTGAGATCGTTCCGGTCGATGCGCGTGATTTAGAACTTGTCCGACAAGCAGCGGTGTTCAAAGCAGCGAAGAAAATGTCGTACGCTGATTGCTTCGCGGCTGCGTTGGCAAAAATCAAGAACGCTGAACTAGTGACCGGAGATCCCGAATTCAAGGTCGTCGAAAGCGAATTAAAGAAGATCAGATGGCTGAAATGAATAACTGAGCATTATGGCATTAACGGATACGAAACTGCAGACGTTTGCGCCTGAGCTTTATCAGGATATCTGGCTAAACGATTTAGTGATGTACTCCGTGTACGTGCTCGCCGAGAGCAAGAATGAGATCAACGCTGAAGAGATCGGGTGGGAAGACCGGGGTCAGGTGGGAAGACCGGGTCAGGTGGGAAGACCGGGTCAGATCTCAACTTTGTACATTATCCTAGCGGCGCGTTGAACCATTAAATTGTTACATCGTTACATCGGAAGGCATATTCCGCTTCGCGGCTAGGGTTTTGAACCCGCGGATCGACTTTGTGCTTGGCACTTCATTGTTTTGCTGCTGAGATGTCTGTGGCCAGCAGTAAAATGAAAACAAATGTGGTCCGAATAGTAACATGCAGCTGTCTTGCGTTTTGCGCGAGCAGCATGGCAGGTGAGTCTACTAACATCGGCGCGGACGATGCGCTCAGTCGGTTAATGAATGAGAATAGACGATTTGTCGCTGGAAAATCAAACGAGCCCACAGGTCCGGCATTGATTGAACGTCGCCATGCCCTGGCAAAGGATCAAAAACCATTTGCTGTCGTGGTGAGTTGCTCCGATTCGCGCGTCCCGCCGGAACTCGTTTTTGATGTAGGCTTAGGCGACATTTTTGTCGTTCGCACCGCCGGAGAAGTGATGGATGAGGTCGGAGTGGGTAGCGTCGAATACGCAGTCGAACATTTGGGAACGCACTTGATTGTTGTACTCGGGCACCAACGCTGCGGAGCGGTTTCCGCCGCTGTCGCAGGAGCGAAGGAGACGGGAGATATTCCGAATGTGTTAAAAGCGATTTCGCCAGCAATTGAGGAGACGAAAGGCCAGTCCGGCGATCCAATTGAAAATGCCATCCGCGCGAACGCACGCGACATCGCGAAACACTTGCAGAGCGCCGGTCCTATCATCGCGCCGCGCGTGCAGTCGGGAGAAGTAAAGATCGTCGCTGCGTACTACAGTCTCGATACTGGGCAGGTTGAATTGCTTAAGTGAACTCAGCCTGGCGGCGGGTTGGACCGTTAAATTGTTACATCGTTACAACGTTCTAAAAACACCAGCCGTCAGAGGCATCACTGTTTAGAGATGGCGGATTGCTTGCCGCGAAGGATGTACTTTTGCACCTTGCCCGTCGCTGTTTTTGGCAGCTCGGACACAACAATAGAGGACAGAGGACGGAGGTCAGAGGTCAGAAGTCAGAAGCGTCAGAATTGGTCACTGTTTGGAAATGGCCGGCTGCTTTCCTCGAAGGACATACTTCTGGACCTTGCCCGTCGCTGTTTTTGGCAGCTCGGGTACGAAGTGAATTTTCTGCGGACACTTGAAGTGCGCCAGATGATCACGAGCGTAATTGCGCAGCTCGGTTTCCGTCGCGGTCGCGCCTGCTTCTAAGACGACAAATGCGTGGGGCGCCTCGCCCCAGCGCTCGTCCGGCATTCCTACGATTGCCACCTCTTGAACGGCTGGATGTCGCAGCAAGGCGCCTTCGACTTCTACCGACGAAATATTTTCGCCACCGCTAATAATTACATCTTTTAATCGATCCCGAATTTCCACGTAGCCATCGGGGTGAACGGCGGCGGCATCGCCGGTATGAAACCAGCCGCCTCGCATCGCCTCGCCTGTCGCTTCGGCATCTTTATAATAGCCTTTCATGACAGCATTCCCGCGAACGATGATTTCACCAATCGCCTCACCATTTTGTGGAATATCGTGTCCTTCTTCATCGACAACCCGCAGTTCGCCTGACGTGAGCAGTTCTACTCCCTGGCGCGCTTTAATGACGGAGCGCTCAGCGCACAAAAGCTTTTCGTGTTCAGGTCGTGATTCGCAGATCGTAATGAAAGGCGATGTCTCGGTTAGCCCGTAGGCTTGGGTAATCACCCATCCGAGTTCTCCTTCAATTCGCTCGATCGTTGTCGCCGCCGGAGGAGCTCCTGCAGTCAAAACGCGCACGCCACGGCGCGCTTCGCGTCTGAGTTCTTCCGGAGCATGGGCAATGCCGATTAACACCGTTGGCGCGGCGCAAAGCATACTCACGGACTCCTGTTTAATTTTCTCGAAAACAGCACTCGGCTGAACTTTTCTCAGGCAGATGTGCGTCGCGCCTATCGCGGTGACAATCCAGACAAAGGTCCAGCCGTTGGCGTGAAACATCGGCAGAGTCCAAAGATAGCGATCCGCCAGCGTCATCGGGTGATGAAGGAGTGTGCCGACTATGTTGATGTAGGCGTTGCGGTGCGTGATCATCACTCCCTTCGGCCTTGAAGTAGTGCCACTGGTGTAATTAATGGTCAGCAGGTCGGTTTCAAGAATGGTCGGTCGGTCAAATTTTTTCGGCGATGCTGCAATCAATGTCTCGTAATCCAACCACCCTGGCTTGCTTCCGCCGAGCGCGACGAAAGCGGATACGTCTGGGATTTTCGATCGAATGCTATCGACCGGTTCAAGGTAATCGATGTCCGCACAGACGACGCGCGCGCCGCTGTGTTGAATCAAATACGCAAAATCGTCGGCGGTTAGCCGGTAGTTCAGAGGGACCAGAACGGCGCCGATCTGCGGCACGGCGTAAAACGATTCCAGCTGCGCATGGGTATTGGGGGCGATGTAAGCGACGCGGTCGCCTTGTTTCACACCGAGCGCCTGCAACGCCGCCGACCACGCGTCGCATCGGTCGAAAAATTGCTCGTAACTTAGCCGTAGATCGCCATCCACGACGGCTTCGCGCTCGGGGTAAAGCTTACGAGTCCGACGCGCGAACTCGAGCGGGGTTAATGGGGTCTCCATGGCATCGAACTATTCTCGATCAGCCGAGGCTTCTAGCGTGCACAGGTTGCGAGGCGGCGTTCAATCCAATTCTGACTAAATGCGAGCAACGAAGAATTCATGCTTTCTTTTTATCCAGAGTCCCTCCTCAATAAGGCCGAAATAGACGAAACGGAGTTTCGTCGAATTGTAGTTAGGTCTTATGCGCGCTACTCGAATCGTCTTGGTCACGGTTCTCGCACCGGTCTTTGCCGCAATGCCGTACTTCGCTGCGGCAGTTTGGGGGTTCGCTCACTCTGGCGGTGGACCGCCGGCGCAGGGCGCGGTGGCCTGCATAGTGTTGGTGCTGGTTGGCGCCACCGCTGCAGTTCTATGCCTTGGTATCGCTCGCGCCGTTTGGAAAAACAGAGAGAAAGTGTCGCGGCGTTTTTTATTCGGTGTTCCTGTCGGCATCGCCGCAGTGTTTCTCTTTCTCATCGGCGTTCTCCCAGGTCTCATCGTTGGAGACGGAGCTTGGAGCACATTCCCGGTGGCGTTCGGTATCGCCCTAGTCAGCGCTCTGGTTGGACGCTTCGCAGCTGTTGCTTGGTTGAAGTATGCATATGATTCAAACGAACAGGTCTAACCAGTCGATGAAGCCAACGGCCCCATTGCGATTCAACTTCAGCGTGTTTGCCACCGACCCGCCCGTGGTTTATCTCTTTCTCGTTAGACCTTATGGAGAACGCTACATGAGACCAGCACTCTTTATAGCTGTCCTCGTCCTTACAGTGGCCCCTATGGGCGTAGGGCAAAAGCAGAGCGCGAGGGGCAGTCACAGAACAAGTGTCGAGGAGGCCATCAGGAAGCTGGATAACGAACGCATTCAAGCACAGATTCATGCTGATGCGACGGCCCTTGATCGCATCTACGCTGCTGATTTCATAGGCGTAGGGCCAAGTGGCACAGTGAGAACCAAGCCGCAGGTGATTTTAGATTTCACGTCAGGTGATTTGAAATTTCAATCTATCACTACCGATGACGTTCAAGTGCGCGTCTATGGAAACACGGCTGTGGAGACTGGCCGCTCAATAATGAATGGGCAAGACAAAGGCCAAACTGTTCCCCGTGACACTCGCTTTACCAGGGTGTGGGTAAAGCAGCAAGGGCGCTGGCGGTTGGTTGCCAACCATTACTCGTCCCAGACTACGCGCCAATAAGCAGTTCACACCAAATGCCTAACCAATCACTGGAGCCAACCCAGCACTTTGTTGCAACTACAGAGACAATGCGCACTTTAATTCTCGAAGTGCTGGGTAGCGGCTCCGCCCAGCTATGGCGCGACCCACCACGGTGGGTTCGTTCCTTGGCGAACAGGAGAGCGTAAAGCTCCGTTGGAGCCACGCTCCTTTACGGAGTTGAGTGTTGGTCGCGGCTTCAGCGTGCCAAGGAAAATAGGAAACGGTTGGGATTTTAATATGCGGTGTGCTGCGATTTCGCCGAGTGTGCTTTCTCGACCTATTTAAGCAGATCCGATCAAATGAGCCACGCCCGCGCTGGTCACATCCCGGCCAACACATTCACCTGATGGCCGACGTTGCCGGGGCAATTGATGTCGTTGTTGTCCATGTTGGTACCGAACCACGCGGTGTACGTAGCCTCGTCAATCAGTAAGGCTGACGCGGGCAGACCGGTCCCCTTGAATGTCAGATTGTATGGATCGTCGCCGTGATCCAGGTACAACCCTTCCGTCATGAAATAGACGAGGCCGTGGCCGCAGATGCGCACGATGTACACTGGAATGTTCGTAGCCCGCAGGACGTTCCGCAGAAACCCAGTCGTCCCGTGACACCCAGCTGTCCAGTGATTGAAGGTATTATCGACCGTCGACGTCGTGCCCTCGATGACTCGGCTGATCGGTGGGATGCCGCGGTACTGCCAGTTGGCCTCCATATTGCCGTAGTTCGAAGATCCATAGAAGTGCACCAGGTTGTCCGACACCCACTGCAACAGCTTGTCTATCGTCTCGAGCCGAGTTGTGCCGATCAGTCCGTTCGTTACCAGGAACGCATACGTGTAGCGCGGCGGAGCGATCATGGAACCGCCCAGGTTGTCCTTGCGCTTGACGTATTGAGGCATTCCCGGGTCCCCGCTGCACATGGCGAACGTGTCGTCCGGTCGGCGCGACATGATCGCCGTGCTGTCGAACAGCACTTGTAGCTGCTCATCTGTGTAGCCGGTCACCGACCACGGAACGAGGCGGCCGATCTCCACCAGCAAGTTGAGCGCGATCCAGCGAACGTACAGGTCCCAGGCGTCAGTGGTGGCGACCGCCACCCAGGGGCTTGCGTTGTTGTCGCTCGTGTCCATAACGTTGAGCGGGGGATAGGCGATGGACTCCGCCAGGTTGTTCACCGGGTCCGGCTGCTTGTAGTACCAGGTCCACGCGTCCTCGAACGCCTGCACCAGAGCCTGCTTCTCGGCGTTGGACCAGGTGGGCCAGGCCTTCTTGGCGGTCTCGGGCACGTCGTAGACAGTCGTGTCGAATTGAAATTGCCACTTGATGGCGGCAGCGACGGTGGGGTTGCTCGAGAGCCAACAGGGCAGCGAGGGCGAGAGCCCCTGGCGGATGCGAAAGAAATTCACCAGGTTGCAAACCAACCTTTGAAACGCGAGCAAGATTTTCATTTTGTCCCCCGCCTTGTCATCGTGGTACGTGGAGTAGGAAATTACAAGTTAAACATTCCCCGCCGAGCCATGTTTCCCGCCGATCATTTTTGCTTAAGGCATTCCTTTAAATGGCCGCGACCGAGAACAAATTCTAACTGAGTGTTGAGTGTTGGTCGCGCCAACATATTTTATCTGCGATGAAACGAAGAACGTTTCTGGGGGCGATCTCTGCGGGTGCAGCGGGCCTAAGGAAGTAAGAAGTAGGAAGTAAGAATGGAGTGAATGGGATGAGCGACATAGAAGGTAAAGCTGTAGGGGTAGCAGCGAGCGAGTGCAGGCAACGAGCGAGTTTCAATTAAGAAGAAGTAGGGAGGGAAATTCAATGCATGACGATGTAACCGAAGAACGTTTTTGGGGACAATTTCTGCAGGTGCAGCTGGCGTTTTAACGGGAGGATTATCGAGGCTTCTAGCGGCGATCCCCGAGGCGAGCAGGAGCATGAGCATGAGCAAGACGTTTCTGCTCGGCGGGGATCTATTGGTCAACCGGCTCGGGTTTGGGGCGATGCGCCTGACGGGCGAGGGGATCTGGGGTTGGCCGCCCGATCGCGAGAACGCGAAGAAAGTTTTGCGGCGTGCAGTCGAGCTGGGCGTCAATTTCATCGATACGGCCGATGCTTACGGTCCGGAAACGGACGAGCTGCTTATTGCCGAAGCGTTGTATCCTTATCCGAAAGGACTCGTCATTGCGACCAAAGGCGGTCAGACCCGGCCTGGTCCGGGGCAATGGGAACAGGACGGCCGGCCGGAGTATTTGACACAAGCCGTGGATAAAAGTCTCAAGCGATTGAAACTCGAGCGGATCGATCTGTGGCAATTGCATCGGATCGATCGCAAGGTGCCGGTCGAAGAATCGTTAGGCGCAATCAAAAAGGCGCAGGATGCCGGAAAAATCCGGCACGTTGGATTATCCGAAGTGACGGTGGCGGAAATCGAACAGGCGAAAAAAGTGATGCCGATTGTCAGCATCCAGAATCGGTACAACATCACCGACCGCAAGTCGGAGGACGCGCTCAACTACTGCGAGAAAGAAAAGATGGGATTCATTCCGTGGGCGCCGATCGGCGGGAGTGGGACTCGTTCGTTAAGCAAGGCCGGCAATGCGTTGGAAGCCGAAGCGAAACGTCACAATGTCAGTGTGGTGCAACTCGCTCTCGCGTGGTTGCTGCAAAAATCGCCCGTCATGTTGCCGATCCCGGGAACATCGTCGCTCGCGCATCTCGAGGAGAACATGGCGGCGGCGAAACTCCAGTTCAGTGCGGAGGAATGGAAGGCAATCGAGGAGTTGGCGCAGAAGAGCTGAAATTACGGAAGTCAGAAGTCAGATGTCGGATCTCTGGAGAAGGCCTGCCCTCAGGCCGTTTTTCGTTCCATTTCGCGATTCAACGGCGCGAGGGCACGCCGTCTCCAACGGATCACGCCCCGGCGAGGATTTTCTGAAATCGCGGCAGATTCTATCACGTAAAGCTACAAGCCCTTTTGATCTACCTCCAAAATTGCTTGCATCAAAACGCTGGCGCCGTTCGCCATATCCGGAGTTGTTGTAAATTCTTTTGGAGAGTGGCTGATTCCACCGATGCTTGGAACGAAGATCATTCCGATTGGAACGATTTGCGCAAGATCCTGAGCATCGTGCCCTGCGCCGCTTGGCATCAGCTTCGTTGTCAAACCCAGACCTGTCGCTGCTCCTTGAATGGCCTTACGAAGCCTTTGATCTGTGGGCGCTGGAACCGCAGTTACATCGAGCGCAGCGAAAGAAATTGTCGTGCCTGTATCGGCCGCGATTTTTTCAGCAGACTTTTTTACTCTTTCAAATACCAGATCGATTTTCGATTTCTCCAGATCTCGAATCTCCAAACTCATCACTACTTTCCCAGGAATTACGTTCGGAGCGCCCGGCTCAGCTTGAATCGTTCCGACGGTAGCAACCTGGCGACCGGGAATGCTCCTTGCAATATGGTTGACTGAGTCAACTAACTTTGCCGCAGCCAGGAGAGCGTCCTTTCTCTGATCCATCGGCGTTGTTCCCGCGTGGTTTGCAAGCCCAAGGACGCTAACATTCCACAAGTTGATTCCGACGATTCCTTCTACAACACCGATATTGATTTTTTCCGCTTCCAAAATTCCACCCTGCTCGATGTGCAATTCCAGATACGCGAGAATTTCAGAAGGATTTCGTTTCGCTGATTGTAGGTTGTCCGGATCGCCACCGATGAAGCGAATTCCCTCTCCGATGGTCTTTCCACTGTGACTCTTCAGCTGAAGTGCTTCTTGACTAAGTTGGCCGACGACTGCACGGCTTCCCGTAAGGCCACCTTCTTCATCGGAAAATACGATGACCTCGAGTGGGTGAGCGGTTAGGAAGTTTTGTTGATTCAGGATTTCGATGCATTCCAATGCGCCCAGAACTCCAACATCTCCGTCGTAGTTCCCGCCATGCGGAACGGAATCAATGTGAGAACCGAACAAAATTACCGGAAGGTTCGGATTACGCCCTTCCCTGTGGCCAATGATGTTTCCCGCCGCATCGACACGGACTTTTAGTCCTGCTTTTTCCATCAAAGATCTTACGTATTTACGACCCTCAACGTCGGCATCGCTAAACGCAACGCGGCTCACCCCCCCTTCGCGGTTTGCTCCGAATGCGGAAAGCTCTTGGATTCTCTTTTCCATTCGATTCGCATCGGCACGGAAATTCTTCCAATCGGCGCCCATGCAGAAAACGGGGAGTACAAGCAGCAAGGAAACAATCGGTATCTCTTTCCTCATGTAGCAATTCTACAGGTGGCCAAAGCCAAATGAAAGCGAGCGTAGCGCGCGCTGGCATGACGCTTGCACTCGTTAGGCAAGAGCGGAGCAGCTGAAAACGAACACTGCTGCGCGATCCTGGGGGCATCGTCGCTCGCGCATCTCGAAGAGAACATGGCGGCGGCGAAACTCCAGCTCAGCGCGGACGATTGGAAGAGGATTGAAGAGCTAGCGCGGGGAAGTTGACAGGTAGGGCGGGCAGTCCTCTGCACGCCGCGTTCCGGTGGTTGTCGATTGTTGAGAATGGAGCGCGTGGGACGCGCGACATAGAACACGTCGCGATCGGGAATCGCGCGGGTAGACGGCAACGCAGCTAGGGTAGCTGGCGCAAGCACGAGGCAGTGCGAGTGATCAACGTAAGAGCCGCCAGGTAGGAGCGAGCGAGTGTGGGCAACGAGCGAGTTTCAATTTGAAAGGCGACGGAAGAGAAGCAAACGTCCTGGTGATGGAGACGGACCTCGCCCAATTAGCTAACGATCGATTTGAAATTGCCGACGCCCTGCATCGTTACGCTTTTGGTCTCGACCACAGCGATGCCGATTCTCTGGCGTCGGCATTGACGGAGGATTGCCGTTTCGATTTCAGGCCGGCGGGAAGAAAACTCGAGATCGATTTTCCACTACTGATTGGGCGCGACGCGATCCTGAAGGCGGTTCTTCCATTAATCGGTCCCCTCGATACCAGTCACAGTGTGAGCAACCTCCAAATCGAGATTGTCGGTGACGCAGCTACGTTGTATGCCTACGTTTTGTCGCAGCATTTCATGCCGCGCGAGGGTTCGCGCCCTGGATCGGAATATGCGCTATTGATGAATCGCTACGATTGCAACCTGATGCGCGATCGCGACAAGTGGCGCTTCAAGAGAATGACGATTGATAATGCTTGGGCGCTCGGGAACCCGGAAATACTCAATGCCTTTGCCAGTCGACTCGCGCTGAGAACAAAATCGAAAAAGATTGGGTAGAAGAAACTCGGCGTCCGACACAGACGCGCTGCGTCAAAGGGTTGAAGAGTCGAAGCGAAATTCTGGAGACGGCCTGCCCTCAGGCCGTTTTCGTTTCATTTGTCGATTCAAGCGGCGTGGGGGCACGCCGTCTCCAACGGTTTGGGGCCTGCGCGGATTTTCTGAGATCGCGGGATTGTTACTGCGGATTTTGAGTTACCCAAGCGGAGCTTTCTTACGCTTGAGAAGATGATCCACGGAAAACTTGCCAGCACCGGTGAAGGTCAAGGCAATGAAGATGATCAAGTAAAGCGCTGCTCTGAGCCAGTCTTCGCCAAGTCGAACGCTGGTATAGAGTGCCCCGCCCATTCCGAGCGCGAGGCTGGCCGCTAATAATCTTGTCAAAAAGCCGCACCCGATCAGAAATGCGCCGATTGATTCGTTGAACGTGATCCATATAGCCAGCGCGACCGGGATTGGAAAACCCATCTTCGCGATCAACGGCGCCAATCCGATTGACGAAAACGATTTTCCGGCGTGAAGGGCCGACCAATACCAGCCGATCTTTTGAACGCCGAAAGTGGCAACAAGCAAAAGTCCGGCTCCGCGTAAGATCAGCAATCCCAGATCCTTTTGTTCTCTCATTGGCAACCAGACTTAAACGGAAACAGCGAAGGGATTCTGTGACGACTGTCAACTGCCTCACCAAATCCAGAGCTTTGGAAATCGGTTGCCTAACAATTTGTCGATCCCAAATATGCGACCTGCATCGCTGAAAAGGATGATGACTGCGAGGACGATATCGGATTGATCGATGCCCGGGCTCCAAGGGAGGGCCCCTTTGGCGCACATATAATTCAGAAGCAAAAACAGCGCGATACAGGCCGCGAGTCGAGTGGTGAAACCGATCACGAGCGCGATCCCGACATAAATCTCAGCGACAACGACGAGCGTGCCGAAGAATCGCGCTGTGTGGCCCAATGAAGGAATCGACGAAGTGCTGATACCAGGGATAACCGTTCTTCGCCGCGAATTTAAGGAAACCGGTCAGTTCATCCGGCCGTGCATTCCCGTGATCGCTAAAGAAGAAACTGATTCCCAGATAAACGCGGGCTAAAACAAAAAGCCATTACAGTGACCTGAAAACAGAAGTTCTTTCGACGGGTTCAACGGATTCACAAAATCAGGGCCTACACAAAATCGGGCAATTCTGTCTAGCCTTTCCTCTTCCTGTTGATATCCGAAGAGTGTTTTACGTGACGGAAGTGGCGACGGTATTGTCCGGGTGCGATTTTTAGTGTGCGCTGAAAAACGTTGCGCATCGAATTGACGTTTCCGAAGCCGCATTCGCTGGCGATTGTTTCCATGCTGTTCTGACTTTCTTCCAACCGACGGCGAGCTGCTTCGACGCGCAAGCGTTCCACAAATTTTGCGGGCGTGGTCTTCATCTCTTTGGTAAAGACTCGGGCGAAATTACGCGGGCTCATCGCCACTCGTTGCGCCAGCACCGGCACCGTGAGCGGTTTGTTCAAGTTGTCGAGCACCCATGACTCCAGTTCCCGTAACGGTTTTCGATCGGTTAGTTGCAGAGAAAGCGCAGCACTAAACTGCGATTGTCCGCCTGGCCGTCGTAAATACAGGACGAGGTTGCGCGCGACCTGCAGCGCCAGACGCGAACCGTAGTCTTCTTCGACTAGCGCCAACGCGAGGTCCATTCCCGCAGTGACTCCGGCCGACGTGTAAACATTCTCGTCACGGATAAATATTGGGTGGGGATCAACGTCCGCGTGAGGGGCCCGTTTGATGAGAACGTGACACCAGTTCCAATGAGTTGTGGCCCGGCGGCCATCGAGCAAGCCTGCTCGTGCAAGCAGCATTGCGCCGGTGCAAACCGAGCCGATTCGCCGTACGCGTTTGGCGATCTTTCGCAGCCAGCGAACGACGTCGTTGTTTATTTCATCCTGCTCGATCGCGCTGCCACCTGCCACGAGTAGGGTGTCGATTTTTCCACTGATTTCCCGAAACGTTTTATGCGCGGTGATGCGCAACCCACAGTTGGCAACAAATGACCGGTGGGAAGAAGTGGTGATGACTTCTACGGAATAGATTGGGGGCGAACCTGGATTTTGTTTGCCGAACATTTCCGCAGCGCGGGCAAAGACTTGAAGCGGCCCAACCAGGTCGAGGATCTCGACACCTGGTGCGGCAACGAACACGATCCGGCGCGTTGCGCGAACGGGATTTTGATTCATCAACTCCTCATCTCAGTCCTCGCCTCAATCGAGGAGGAGAGGGGAAAGCTGTTAGCGCTCATCCGTTTCGTCGGCCTGCCACTAGTCAATCGCCACTAGTTATTGCAGTTTGTTTGTCCGCGGTTACGAATTTATCCGGGGCCGCGTCGAAAGTTTTCTTGTCGTCGTCCGAGCAGAAATAATAAGTCGCGCTCTTAAACACGGACTTGGGCGCGGTGGCCGGATCCACATCCATTCCACACACTGCACAGAGTGGATGTTCGGCCGTTGAGACAGGTGCAGTTGCGTAAATCTGATTTGAATCCGGGTTCATCCAGCCTTGTCCTTGATATTCCATGTTATAAGCCGTCTTCTGGGCAACCTCGCGACCGTAATAGCGTTCGACCACGCGCAGCGCGAGATCGATTCCTGAGGAAAGCCCGCCGGCGGTTGCGAGATTTCCGTTCTCAACGAAACGCGCGCCGCGCTTGAGCTGAACATCCGGAAATTCCATGGCGAAACGTTTAAATGCGCCATGAAACGTCGTTGCGGATTTGCCTTTTAGCAGTCCGGTTTTCGCCAGAACAAATGCGCCTGTGCAAACCGACATGGTGACATCGGTGGTTTTCGAAGATTTTCTGATCCATTCCAACACGGCTTCGCTTGGCTGACTTTGGGCCGGTATGACGATGACCTTCGGCGGTGGAGCGTTTTCGATTGTGTAATCAGGAACGATCTGCATTCCGCCGCTGGTACGGATCGGTTTCTTGGTTTCGGCCACGGTGTACAGACGGAACGGCATGTCTTGGCGGCTCGGAATCATGACATCCTGGAAAACTTCCCACGGTCCGCAGAAATCGATGACGACCGCGCCGTCGGAAATAAGAAAGGCGACCGGAATCTGGTCCTTGTCCGGCGGTTTGAGCGAAGTTGTTTCGACCGCGGCTTTGTTCAAATTCGAACGGTCGTCGCTTTTAGCGGGAGCGGCGGTTACGGAAAGTGCGCCGAGCGCTAACAGCACCAGTGCGATCAGGAAGCCAAATTGGGCTGCCCGATTAACGAATTCCATTGCGTTTATCGTATGTGATCGTGCGTTCATGGTACTGATTTTCGGGTGACAGGTTAGTGGCAGCAATGACAATAATCATCATATTTCTGCCAACCAACGGTCTTCTCTTTTCATCCTTTGACTTTCGAATGTCGCGCTTCACCCACCGTCTCAACCTGGTCTACGCA
>CAVRYN010000006.1:0-255265 GCA_963725505.1 uncultured Verrucomicrobiae bacterium
TTGGTCGTAGAATGCCCCGCGGCCTTGAACTCCGAAGTTTTCGGCCATGGTTATCTGCACGCTCTCGACTTGATTGCGGTTCCAGAACGACTCCAGAATTGCATTCTCGAACCGTAAGAAAACCATGTTACGCACCGCTCGTTTCCCCAGGTAATGATCGATGCGAAAGATGTGTTGCTCGTCGAAAGTGCCGAGCAGAATCCGATTGAGTTGCTGCGCAGAGAGAAGATCGTGACCGAAGGGTTTTTCAACGATGACGCGAGCGCCATTGGTGCAGCGTGCGTTGGTTAATTGTTCTACGACGAGGCCGAACAGCGCAGGCGGGATGGCGAGGTAGTGCGCAGGTCGCTGCGCAGAGTCCAGCTCCTTGCGGATGGCCTGAAAGGTGGCCGCGTCTTTGTAATCGCCATCAACATAACGCAGCAGGCCGCACAGCTTGTCGAAAGCCGCCGACTCGACTCCTCCCCCGTGTTTCCCGATGCTGTCTCGCGCCCGCGCTCGCAGTTGATCAACATTCCAACCTGCCTTGGCTACCCCGATAACCGGCACGTCGAGATGGCCGCGTTTGACCATCGCTTGCAATGACGGAAAGATTTTCTTGTAGGCGAGATCGCCACTGGCACCGAAGAAGACCAGCGCGTCCGAACGGGAAACGTTCATGTCGTGCACCTCATTTGGCGGATTTTTCCAGGTGGCCGCCGAAACCAAAGCGCATCGCGGAGAGCAGCCTGTCGGCGTAATCTGCTTCACCACGCGACGAGAACCGCTCGTACAAGGCGGTCGTTAACACCGGCACCGGCACGCCTTCATCGATGGCCGCCTTAATCGTCCAACGACCTTCGCCGGAATCGGAAACTCTGCCGCCGAACTTGGCTAGCTGGGCGTCTGTCGCGAGCGCAGTTGCGGTGAGATCGAGTAACCACGAAGCGATGACGCTGCCGCGCCGCCAAACCTCCGAAATATCAGCAAGGTTGAAATCATACTGGTAGTGCTCCGGATCGCGCAACGGCGTAGTCTCGGCATCCACCTCACTCTGACTCTTCCCCGCGTCAGCGCCTTTTAGAATGCCGATACCCTCGGCGTAAGCCGCCATGATTCCGTATTCGATGCCGTTATGGATCATTTTGACGAAGTGCCCGGCGCCGTTAGGTCCACAATGCAAGTAACCTAGTTCGGCCGTGCCCCCGAGTTTCTCGCGGCCCGGCGTGCGCGGCACGTTGCCGATGCCCGGCGCAAGCGCGGCAAAGATCGGATCTAAGCGTTGAACTATCTCCTTATCACCACCGATCATCATACAGTAGCCACGCTCCAAGCCCCAGATGCCGCCGCTCGTCCCGACATCGACATAGTGAATACCTAACGAGCGCAGTCCCTTCGCCCGTTCTATGTCATCCACGTAGTAGGAGTTGCCGCCGTCGATAATGATATCGCCAGGTTCAAGCAGCGGCGATAGCTCGCCGATCGTCTCATCGACCACCGCCGCTGGAACCATCAGCCAGATAGCTCGCGGCCGGTCGAGCTTGGTCACCAAGTCTGCCAGGGAAGTAGCTCCACTTGCTTTCTCTTTGACGAGGTCGTTGACCACATTAGGTGAACGGTCGAACACCACGCATTCCTGTCCATTCTTCAGTAGCCGGCGAACCATGTTTGCGCCCATTCGGCCGAGTCCAATCATTCCAAGTCGCATTGTTACTCCTTCTTCTTTTAATTGACGTTGCTGCGCGCAGTCTAAGTGTTGGATGCCTCAAAGATACTCTGAATGGATTTATCCAGCATGGCGTTGAACTCGGTATCGGATTGCTGGGCCGAGAGCCCTTCTGCCAGGGCCCGGGAAAAGCTCGCGATAATGCCGTGATTCCGGCGCAAGCGGTCGTTGGCTTCTTCCCGCGAATAACCGCCGGACAACGCAACCACCCTCAAGACTTTGGGATGTTTGACAAAATCAGCGTAGAAGTTGTCTTGCTCTGGTAGCGTAAGCTTTAGCATGACCAGCTGGCCTGCTGGCAGTTGGTTGAGCTTTTCAAGAATAGCCGCCTTGAGTAACGCTTCGGCCTTGGCCTTTTCCGGGCAGTGAATATCGACTTCCGGCTCGACGATCGGCAGCAGTTCGGCGGCGATGATCTGCGCAGCTAGCTCGAACTGCTGGTTCACGATGTCTTTGATCCCTGCTTCGCTGGCCTGCTTAATGACCGAGCGCATTTTGGTTCCGAATATGCGTTTTGCTTTAGCTTTCTCGAGCAGCGCGGTAAGCGCCGGCATCGGCTTCATCAGCTGGACCCCGTCCTTCTCAGTAGCAAGGCCCTTGTCCACCTTCAGAAACGGCACCACACGTTTTACGTTCCAAAGATAGTCAGCCGTAGGTTGCTCCTCGATGTCCCTGTCCATGGTGTTCTCGAACAGGATGGCGCCAATGATTCGTTTTCCGGTGAAGCTGGGGCTGGTAATCATGCGGGTGCGCATCTGGTGCACGATCGCAAACATCTCGTCCTCGTTGGACCACGCACCTTCTTTGATTCCGTAAAGACGCAGTGCGCCGGGAGTGCTCCCACCGCTTTGATCCAGCGCGGCTATGAAGCCCGGATGTGTCTTCATCTGCTGGAGTTGTTGTTCGTTTAAGTCGATCGATTTCATAACGCCTCCTTCAATTTGCATTCTTCGATTTTCGGTATTGGTAAATCAGGTTATTGGTTGAGCTATCGTGGTTAAGAGCAGGTTTCTCCTTGCTCTCGAGTTCTGGGATAATCCGCTGGGCCAATTGCTTGCCCAGCTCGACACCCCACTGGTCGAACGAGTCGATGTTCCAAATCACGCCCTGTGTAAAGACGCTGTGCTCGTAGAGAGCGACGAGTTTACCGAGGCTTTCCGGAGTGAGCCGCTCGGCCAGAATTGTGTTCGATGGGCGGTTACCCTCGAAGACTCGGTGAGGCACGAGCCAGTCCGGCGTGCCCTCCGCCTTGACTTGCTCGGGTGTCTTGCCGAAAGCCAGCGCCTCGGCTTGGGCGAACACATTCGCGAGGAGAATATCGTGGTGACGGCCGAGCGGATTTAGCGTTTGGTAGAACGCTATGAAGTCGCAGGGAATGAGTCGCGTTCCCTGATGGATCAACTGGTAAAAAGAATGCTGGCCGTTAGTTCCCGGTTCACCCCAGTAAACAGGGCTGGTATCGCAGGGGACTTTGCTTCCATCAAGTGTGACGTGTTTGCCATTGCTCTCCATTGTCAGCTGTTGGAGATAAGCCGGGAATCGCTTCAGGTATTGCTCGTATGGAAGGACCGCTACTGTCTGCTGCGCCGAAGAGGTAATGTACGGAGATAGGGAATCGCTTCAGGTATTGCTCGTATGGAAGGACCGCTACGGTCGCTGCGCCGAAAAAGTCGTTGTACCAAACAGCCAGTAGCCCCATGAGAACCGGCAGGTTGCGCTCAAAGGGGGTTGTGCGGAAGTGCTCGTCCATTTGGTGGAAGCCATCCAACATGGCGCGAAAGTTATCCGGCCCGATCGCAATCATCGTTGAAAGGCCGATCGCAGAATCCATCGAATAGCGACCGCCGACCCAATCCCAGAACCCGAACATGTTGGCAGTATCAATGCCGAACTTCTGCCACTTCCGAAGCATTGGTCGACACCGCAACAAAATGTTTGGCGACCGCCTTTTCATCGCCTCCGAGACCTGCAAGCAACCAATCGCGCGCGGTGCGCGCATTCGTCATTGTTTCGAGGGTTGTGAATGTTTTTGAGGAAATGATGAAAAGCGTTTCTGCAGGGTCCAGGTCGTGAACGGCCTCAGCGAAATCGGTACCGTCGACGTTGGAAACGAACCGAAACGTCATGCTTCGGTCGCTGTAATCCTTCAATGCTTCATAGGCCATGACCGGCTTCGGTCGCTGTAATGCTTCAATGCCTCATAGGCCATGACTGGTCCGAGATCAGAGCCACCGATACCAACGTTGATGACGTTGCGAATGCGCTTGCCAGTGTAGCCTTTCCACGCGCCGCTTCTCACGCGGTTGGAGAAGTCGGCCATCTTGTCGAGAACGGCGTGGACTTGTGGAACAACGTTCTCGCCATCAACAACGATCGATGCCCCTTTCGGTGCGCGCAGAGCCACGTGCAGAACAGCGCGGTTTTCCGTGATGTTGATCTTTTCGCCCCGGAACATGGCGTCAATCCGCCCACGCAATCCCGACTCATCTGCGAGCTGCACGAGTAGCTTCAAGGTTTCGTCGGTGACGCGATTCTTGGAGTAATCCAGGAATAAACCTACCGCCTCGATGGTCATGCGCTTGCCGCGTGTGGGATCGTCCGCAAAAAGTTTGCGCAGATGCAGTTCTCGGGCATTCTGATAATGAGCGACCAGAGCATTCCATGCGCCACGCTCGGTGACTGATTTTGTTGTCGGGTTCATCCTTAAGTTCCTTTCATTCCGTTTCAGTGCTGCATTTGCATGCTTACGCTCTTTTCCTAGAGCCACATCGCGGAAAGCTTGTCGACATAGCGCTTCCGTGTGCCGCTTAGAAAAACCATTGAGCTCGGGCTCATAACGCAGCCTCCGCCATCTCGGTCACTGGATTTGGAAGCATGTGCAGGCGGTTTGAGCTTCTCGTCAGATCGCGCAGCCAGTGAAAATCGGCCGCCGATAACAACTCTTCGGTACAACGCCAGCTCCAGTTGCCTTCCGCACGACCGGGGACGTTCATTCGAGCCTCTGCCCCGACATTGAGAAGATCTTGTAGAGGAGCGATCGCCAGCGCAGCCGGAGACGACCACGCCAGATGCATCAAATGCCAGGCGACCTCGCGACTGTCACTCTGCGGTGAGTTGAGGTAATGCCACAAGTTCTGCCGCTGATACGGTGGCAACTCTTCGTACCATCCACGGCTTGTGGCATTGTCATGCGTCCCGGTATATACGACCGCGTTTGATGGGTAGTTATGAGGGAGGTACGGGTTACCTGGATTGCCATCGAAGGCAAATTGCAGGACACGGGTCCCGGGCACCTGAAACTGATCGCGGAGCGCATGAACGTCCGCAGTGATCAGACCCAAATCCTCGGCGATGAATGGTAGTCCGCCTAACTCTTTCTTGACCGCTTTGAAGAAATCAGCGCCCGGACCTGGCACCCACTGGCCGGACTGCGCGGTAGGTGCCCCGGCCGGAACATGCCACGCCGCTGCGAACGCGCGAAAATGATCCAGACGAATCACATCGACGTGCGCAAGCAGAGCGCGCAAACGATCGATGCACCAGCGATAGTCAGTTTGCCGCAGCGTGTCCCAGTTGTAGACCGGGTTGCCCCAGAGCTGACCCTGAGCACTGAAATAATCCGGGGGCACGCCCGCCAACGAAGCGCGGCTTTCGTTGGTCGTCCAACAAAAATAGCTCCGGGTTGGCCCACACGTCACTCGAGTCAGGAGAAACAAAAAAGGGTAGATCGCCAATCAAGCGCACGCCTTTAGCTCTGGCATGTTTCTCAAGCCGTTCTCCTTGGCGAAACAATAGGAATTGAGCAAAACAAACTTGATCGACTTGATTCGCAAGATCGCGCCGGGTCTGGGCCAAAGCTTTCGGCACACGCTGGACCAACTCCGTCGGCCACTCGAGGTAGTAAGCGCCATTGTACCGGATTTTCAGCGCTCGAAAGAGCGCGTAATCCTCCAGCCAGTGCGCCTGCTCGCGGCAGAACTGTTCAAAGGCAACTCGTAACTCCGCGGATCCCGCTTTAGCGAAATTGGTCCAAGCCTTCTCGAGCAATCGGTATTTGAACGGAATAACATTGTTGTAATCGACAGCAGATCGAGAGACTGATGGTGCCTCGCAGTCGTTGGCGCTGTAACAAGCCATCCTCGATGAGCCACTCTGGGCTGACCAAAAGGCCGTTGCCGGCGAACGACGACAGCGATTGATAAGGCGAGTTGCCGTAACCCGTCGGGCCCAATGGCAATGCCTGCCACCAGCTTTGTCCTGCGTCGCAAAGTTGATCGATCCACGCGATCGCAACCGGTCCCACGTCGCCAATGCCGTAGGGCGAGGGCAACGACGTAACATGCAGAAGCGACCCAGAAGCACGGTAGGACGATGGAAATGGAGAAAGTTTCGAGCCGCTGTCGTTACTCATCAGCGCACCTCTTGTTCCTGAAGAGCTAGATCAGGCGATCTTAGTGCATCGGTCACAATTTCTTGAGCTTCCTGCACGATCGCGGCCAAATGACTTTGATCCTTGAAGCTCTCCGCATAGATCTTATAGATGTCCTCGGTGCCGGAAGGCCGGGCCGCGAACCAGCCATTATCGGTCATAACCTTCAGCCCGCCGATCGGGGCGCCGTTACCTGGGGCCGACGTCAGTTTGGCCGTGATCGGCTCGCCAGCGAGAGTATC
This sequence comes from uncultured Verrucomicrobiae bacterium, assembly GCA_963725505.1. Taxonomy (GTDB): domain Bacteria; phylum Verrucomicrobiota; class Verrucomicrobiia; order Chthoniobacterales; family UBA10450; genus Udaeobacter. The sequence goes on from CAVRYN010000006.1 coordinate 6,377, forward strand.
AGTGGCAACCGCTGCGGGCGACAATTTTTGCAGCCGCGCTTTCTGATCCGGGGTCGCTGGCGCATCGATCCGCGTGTAGCAGGGAGTGCCGAACTGATTGGTTAGTTCTTGATATAACTCGCCCGGGTCCTTGCCTATGCGCGCGGTGATCTCAGCGGCCAGTAAGTCCATGATTGGGCCGTCTTTGTCTGTCGTCCAAACGGTGCCGTCCTTCCTTAGGAGGCTTGCTCCAGCGCTCTCCTCTCCGCCAAAACAGAGCGAGCCGTCGAATAACCCTGGCACGAACCACTTGAAGCCCACTGGCACCTCACAAAGCGAGCGCCCAAGCTTGTGCACCACACGATCAATCATGCTGCTACTGACCAACGTCTTACCTACCGCGACGTGAGTTGGCCAGTCAGGCCGATGAGTTAGCAGATAGCGTATAGCCACAGCCAGGTAGTGATTGGGGTTCATCAACCCGGAGGAAGGCGTAACGATGCCGTGCCGGTCGGAGTCCGGATCGTTGGCGAAAGCGACGTCATACTGGTTTTTGAGGTCCACGAGACGCGCCATCGCATACGGACTCGATGGGTCCATGCGTATCTGGCCGTCGTGATCGACCGTCATGAACGAGAAAGTCGGATCGATTGCTGGGTTCGCGACGGCGATGTGTAAGTGATAGATAGAGTTGATTGGCTCCCAGTACGGCGCGGCGGCACCACCAAGTGGGTCTACACCCAGCTTTAGGCCAGCGCCGCGGATCGCGTCCATATTGATGACGTTTCTTAGATCCTCGACATAAGGCAGCACGAAATCTTCCTGGTGTGTTGTGTTAGCCTTGATCGCCGCAGCAAACGGCACGCGCTTGATGTCGGACCCGTCGCGTAACAGCTCATTGGCCCGGCGCTCAACCCATCGTGTTACGTCAGTGTCAGCTGGCCCGCCATTAGGCGGATTGTACTTGAAGCCTCCGTCCGCCGGCGGGTTGTGCGAAGGCGTGATAACAATGCCGTCGGCGAAGTCCTCCTTACGATTTCGGTTATAAACAAGGATGGCTCGCGAGATGACTGGCGTTGGTGTGAAGCCGTCGTCTCTCTGGATGATCGTCTCCACGTTGTTGGCCGCCAGTACCTCTAATGCGGTGCGTTGGGCCGGTCCGGACACTGCATGCGTGTCCTTACCCATGTAAAGTAGGCCACTGTACCTGCGACTGCGCCGGTAATCACAAATCGCCTGAGTAATGGCCAGAATGTGGGATTCGGTAAATGACCCATGCAGCGGCGAACCTCGGTGGCCGCTCGTGCCGAAGCTTACCAGCTGGTTCGGGTTTTCTAAGTCGGGGCGGCGTTCATAATATTCCTGTTCCAGCCGAGTTAGATCAACCAGCAGCTCTTTTGGGGCCGGCTTGCCAGCAAGTGGGGAAATTGGCATGTGTCTCAGTCCTCGCTCTGCCATTCGTCACTATGAAACGGGACACGCCTTTGCGTTCCAGATGTCGGCTGCGTATTCGGCAATCGTTCGGTCGCTGGAGAATTTTCCGGAGCTAGCCACATTTAAGATCGCTTTGCTAGACCATAACGCGGAGTCAGCATACAGGTCGCATAGCTGCTGGTCTGCCTGTAGGTAGGACTTGAGATCCGCCAGGTGCATGTAGTAGTCCCCGTGGGTCAGAAGCGCGTCCCGCAGCGGAGCAAAGACGCCAGGCTCATTGGGACTGAAATGATCAGAGAAGATAAGGTCCAGTGCGGCGCGGGTCTCCGGGTCATTTTCGTAATGCCACTGCGGCTTGTACCACCCGCGGCTGCCTGTCACCTGTTCCGCCGTCAAGCCGAAGAGAAAGAAATGTTCTTCGCCCGCTTCTTCTGCCATTTCGATGGTCGCGCCATCGCGCGTGCCGATGGTCAACGCCCCGTTCATCATGAATTTCATGTTACTCGTGCCGCTGGCTTCATAGCCGGCAGTGGAAATTTGATTGGACACATCAGCTGCCGGAATCAGCCTCTCCGCCATTGAGACAGAGTAGTCGGGCAGAAACAGAATCTTGAGCCGTCCGCGGATCATCGGATCATTGTCGATGGTCTCTGCGAGATTATTGATGAACTTGATAATTACCTTGGCCAGGTGGTAGGCGGGCGCTGCCTTGCCCGCGAAGAAGAAAGTTCGTGGCGTCGTCTCGAAATTGGGGTTCTCGCGCAGCCGATTGTAAAGCACCACGACTCGAAGCGCGTTTAGTAGTTGGCGTTTGTATTCATGTATACGCTTGATCTGGCAATCGAAGATACTGTCGGCGTCTACCGCTTGACCGCTAATCTGCTTGAGCCAATCGATAAATTGCACTTTGGCCTCGCGTTTAGCCTTGCGAAAAGCCTGTTGTAATCCCTGGTCACTGGCCAGTGGTTTAAGCTTGTTTAACTGACTGAGATCGGTGACCCAGCCATCGCCGATCGCGCCGGTAATCGTGCGCGAGAGCGCAGGATTTGACATCAGCAGCCAGCGGCGAGGCGTGACGCCGTTGGTTTTGTTGCTGAAACGCTCGGGATACAATTCGGCTAGGTCCTTGACGGTCATCGTGCGCAGCAATTGAGAATGGATGGCCGCGACACCGTTAGTGCTATGCGAGCCGACGATAGCAAGGTTTGCCATCCGAATTTTGCGTTCTGGACCCTCTTCCACGAGACTTACTCGCTGAATCCGTTCCTCATCTCCGGGAAAGCGTCTTCGGACCTCATCGATCAGGCGACGATTGATTTCATAGATGATCTCCAAGTGACGCGGCAGCATCCGTTCAAACCAGATGACCGGCCATTTCTCAAGAGCTTCGGGCAACAGCGTGTGATTAGTGTAGGCCAGAGTCCTTTGGGTAAGGTCCCAGGCTTCGTCCCATCCGAGATGTGCTTCATCAAGCAAGATCCGCATCAACTCTGGCACGGCCATCGTTGGGTGCGTATCGTTGAGCTGAATAGCAACTTTGTCGGGTAGCGTGCGCCAGTCTGTGTTGGTCTTGCGAAAGCGACGGACAAGGTCTGCCAATGAACTGGCAACGAGAAAATACTCCTGCACAAAGCGCAGTCCTTGTCCCTGGGCCGTGTGGTCGTCGGGGTATAGCACCCGGGTCAGCGATTCGGCTTGAAGTGTTTCGGCTAGCGCTCCGACGAAATCCCCGCTGCTGAATTCTTGAAAATTAAAATAATCGGATGCTGCTGCTTCCCAGAGCCGAAGGGTATTGATAGTCTTGCCACCATAACCGACCACGGGCCGATCGAACGGGACACCGATCAGACTGGATGCCTGGCCGAGGACAGCGCGTAAACTTCCGCCACTTAGCTTGAACGAGCAATTGAGTGGCACCTCTACCGTCTCGTGTTGACGACGGACCTCCCAAGGGTCAGGGCCACGGAGCCAGTTGTCTGGAACTTCGTGTTGCCAGCCATCCTGGATGGTTTGCTTGAACATACCGTATTGATAGCGGAGGCCATAACCCATGGCTGGAATTTCCATCGTAGCCATCGAATCGAGGAAGCAAGCCGCAAGACGCCCGAGGCCTCCATTGCCCAACCCCGCGTCGGGCTCCTGCTCCAGCAACTCGTACCAATCGAGCTTTTTCTCCTGAACGGCTTCTTTAGTGACGTCGTCAAGGAGAAGGTTCGTGACATTGTTAGCCAGCGAACGACCGATAAGAAATTCCATCGAAAGATAGTAAACGCGCTTCGGGTCTCTACGTTCATAGGCCTTCTCGGTTTGAATCCATCGTTGCGAAAGGACATCACGCACAGAGCGTGCGACGGCTTCAAAACGTTCGCGAGCACCGATCTCCGCCGCTTCCAAGACATTGTCAAAAACGAGGTGGCGCTCATAAAGAGCGTCGTTCGTTCCGGTGAGCTGAACCGGGCCGCAACCGTATTGCTCGATGAGCTTCGATAGCTCGTTGGATCCCGTTGGTCTTGATACTAGCCTGCTTTCTGTTTGTGTTTCCATCAAAGTCATTCCTTTCTCAGTTTCAGTTTTCCGGTGCAGGTTCCTGTTCTCCATCCACCTGGATCTCCGGATCGGGTACCGCTTGATGTGTGGGTGACATGGTTGCCAGATCTTAAAAGGGCCATTTCCAATCCGTGATCTCTGGAGGATCTATACCGAACTCGTAGGCATGTTGTTTACACGCGATCCGTTGGTTAATGAGAGCCTCGCGCACGCCGGCGCCCGTGACATGGAAACGCGGCATCCGATCGATGGCATCGATAGCCAGACTGAAGCGGTCAGTCTGGTTACAAATGGCAAGCTCTAGCGGCGTGTTGATGTTACCTTGCTCCTTGTAACCACGTACGTGAATGTTGTGCTGGCCGGGCCTGCGGTATGTGAGGCGATGGATCAGCCACGGGTAACCGTGAAAGTTAAAGACCACCGGCTTGTCCGGTGTAAAAATGGCCTCGAACTCACGGTCCGTCATACCGTGCGGGTGCTCAGTATGCGGCACCAGCCTGAATAGGTCGACGACGTTCACAAACCTGATCTTCGCGTCCGGCAAGTGCTGGCGAAGCAGGGCAGTCGCGGCCAGTGATTCCGTCGTCGGCACGTCGCCGCAGCTCGCCATAACCACATCGGGTTCCACCCCCTGATCGTTGCTGGCCGGGCTCCAGATTCCGATACCCTTGGTGCAGTGCGCGATCGCTGCGTCCATGTCCAGAAACTGGATGTGCTCTTTCTTATCCGCGACGATAACGTTGACGTAGTTAACGCTGCGCAAGCAGTGATCTGCAACCGACAGGAGCGAGTTGGCATCGGGCGGGAGGTAGATGCGCACCACTTCCGGGCTCTTGTTTGCCACAACATCCAAAAATCCGGGATCCTGGTGAGTGAAACCATTGTGGTCCTGCCGCCATACCAGGCCGGTGATCAAAAGGTTGAGTGATGATATTGGCGCCCGCCAAGCCAGCTCCTTACACTTTTCCAACCACTTTGCGTGCTGATTGAACATCGAGTCGACAACGTGGATGAAGGGCTCATAGCTGTTGATCAGTCCATGCCGGCCGCTCAAAATGTAACCCTCGAGCCACCCTTCCACTGTGTGCTCGCTGAGCATCTCCATAACTCGACCGCTCGTCGCAAGGTGCCCGCCGTCATTATCTTCCGGAAAGTACTCCCCCAGCCAGACCTTTTCACCAACTTCATAGATGGCTTGGAGTTGATTGGACTCTGTCTCGTCTGGCCCAACGACTCGGAAGTTGTGCATGTTTCGCCGCGTCACTTCGCGGAGAAACTTGCCGAAAGTGGAGACGCTACTTGCCACGGTCTTGCCGGGTGTCTTGACTTCAACACCGGCAGTTCGAAAATCCGGCATGTCGAGTGGCTTGCGCAACAGACCACCATTCGCGATAGGATTGGCGCTCATCCGCCGGTGACCCTTCGGAGCTAATGCCTTCAACTCTGGAATGAATCGACCGTCCTTGTCGAACAATTCCTCTGGCTTGTAGCTGCGCATCCATTTTTCAAGTACTTTCAAGTCCGCAGGGTTGGTGGCGACATCCGCGATGGGGACCTGGTGCGCACGCCAGTAGCCCTCGAGGTAGTGCCCGCCCACCTTCCTCGGCGCGGTCCAACCTTTGGGACTGCGCAACACGATCATCGGCCACCGCGGCCGCACAGCCTTTCCGGTGCGCCGGGCTTCTTTTTGGATCTTGCGGATCTCCAAAACGCAATGTTCCAAGGTAGCGGCCATCGCCTGATGCATGCTGCGCGGGTCACTCCCTTCCACGAACAAAGGTGTGTATCCGTAGCCGATGAACAGCGACTTCCAACTCTTCGTGGCTGATGCGGGCCAGGAGCGTCGGGTTATTAATCTTGTAGCCATTGAGGTGCAAGACAGGCAGCACGGCCCCGTCCGTGATCGGGTTGAGGAACTTGTTGCTGTGCCAGCTCGTGGCCAGCGGCCCGGTCTCTGCTTCGCCATCACCCACCATCACGAGCGTTATCAAGTCTGGCCGATCGTAGACAGTCCCGTAAGCGTGCGAGACGCTGTAGCCCAGTTCACCGCCCTCATGGATGCTTCCGGGCGTTTCGGGAGTGGCGTGGCTGCCGATTCCGCCGGGGAAAGAAAACTGCTTAAAGAAGCGCTGCATACCAGCCAGGTCCTCGCTCTTGTCGGGGTAAACCTCGGAATACGTTCCCTCAAGGTAGGCTTGCGAGAGGACAGCTGGTGCACCGTGGCCCGGCCCCGAGATAAAAATCGAGTTCAGGTCATATTTGTTAATTAACCGGTTGAAATGGGTGTAGGTAAAGGATTGACCGGCATCCGAGCCCCAATGGCCCAGCAGTCTTGCCTTGATCTGCTCTAGCTTCAGTGGCTTCCGCAGCAACGGGTTGTCTTTGAGGTAAAGCATACCCACACAAAGGTAGAGGCTGGCTCGCCAGTAAGCGTCCATTTTGTCCAACTCATCAGGGCTAAGCGGCGTGCCCTTGATCGTCGAGCGAGCGGTTCCGTAGGCGGAGATTGCTCCGTTTTCTCCGTTTTTACTGACCCTTACGGGACTGCGTGCGCGATCTTTGACAGCGGACTTAGCAGCGCCGCGATTAAAGCGTGCTGCATTACGAACTTGCTTTTCAATCTTAACAGTAGGTGTTCTCATTTTGTTCTTTCTTTCACGGGCGACGCCCGCTTTTGCCCCAACGGGGCTGACGTTTGTCTATTGTTTTCATCTATTATTAAAGAGGATCGGGCGTGTTCGTTTCCACCACGCCGGCTGATCGAGGACCCGACCAACCGGCGCGTCTCGCGCATGATGGTCAAATCCTCGCGCGTGGCGATAACAAGGATACGCGCAGTTGAAGCTGGCGTGGCTACGTCAGCATCGGGCTCGCAATTTTCGTTAGCGGCTGGGTCTAGTTCCAGACCTAAATACTTGAGCTTTTCGCAAACCCGTTTGCGAATTTCCGGCGAACCTTCGCCTACACCCGCAGTAAAGACTAAAGCATCGATCCCGCCCAAGGTAGCCGCCATGGCCCCGATTGTTTTCACAATGCGATGGACATAAACGTCAACGGCGAGTCTCGCGTCCGGATTGTGCGGAAGTTCCGATAGAATTTGGCGCAGATCGGAAGATATGCCCGAGATGCCGAGCAAACCGGATTCGTAGTTCAGAGCATTGTCGAGCGCTTCCGCGTTTAGCCCCTTGTGTCGTAAAAGGTAGATGAGTATACCCGGATCGACCGTGCCGCTGCGCGTCGCCATCATCAGGCCTTCCAAGGGCGTAAAGCCCATCGAAGTATCAACACACACGCCGTCACAGACCGCAGACACCGACGCCCCATTCCCCAGATGGGCAATAACGAGCCGCAAACCTCGCCGACCGATTATCTTCGCCGCCTGTCCGGTGCAGTAGGAATGGCTCAGTCCATGGAAGCCGTAACGGCGGATGCCCCATTCGCGCGTCCACTTTTGGGGCAGCGGATAGGTTCGGGCAGCCTCAGACAACGTTGCATGAAAAGCAGTGTCGAATGCTGCTACCTGTGGAACCTTTGGCAGGACTTGCTCGATCGCGTTAATGCCCTCCAAGCTGGGTGGGTTGTGGAGCGGGGCCAGCTCTGTCAGTTCTTCGATTGTCCGCTTAACTTCCGCAGTGATCCGCACGGCAGACGTGTAACGGTCGCCGCCATGGACAACGCGATGTCCTACAGCTTGGAGGTCTTCGGGACTTCGCAGAGGCGCCGATGCGCCAGCTTGCAAATCATCGAGGATTCGAGCCACGGCATCAGCATGCTTCTCCAGCTTTAACTCCTCGCGGATTTCCGGCTGGTTTGCTCCGCGAAAAACTAGTCGCGCAGGTTTTCTGAGCCAATCGACGCCCCCGTCGGCCAGTAACAGCTCGTCTTCTGCATCGAAGAGGCTGAATTTGAGGCTGCTGGAGCCAGCGTTACAAACCAGAATCTTCATTTTCGTTTCTGGCGCTACGGCTCCCGGGTTATAGCTGCCTAAGTTAGTCGCCAACATGATGTGTGTCATTCCACAATCGGATCACCGGCCGGGTCAACTCTTTGTCGTAGCCCACTGCACTCAGGCTTGCTGTGCTCAGCAAGAACCGCCTCGCAATGGCCGTCACTTCAAGTCCAATCCAGCGCGTTGCAAGCACCCGAATGAAATGCCCACTGGAAAAAAACAGCACATTTCCCGGCACCGCGCGAATGCGGCTCACCACGCGATCGGCACGCGCAGCGGCCTGGGCTGGCGATTCCCCTCTGGGGCAGCCGTCGCGGAATAGTTCCCAGCCGGGGCGCTTCGCCCGGATTTCGGCAGTGCGTCGCCCCTCGTAATCGCCATAGTTCCATTCGACTAAATCCGGGTCGATTTCAGCCACGGCTCCAAAGCCGGCCAACTCGCAGGTGCGCCGGGCACGCTGCAACGGGCTGGTAAACACCTTGGTAAAACTCAATTCGCGCAACCGTTCCTCGAGCCGGCACGCATTGCGCTCGCCACGTTCTGTCAGCGGCAGGTCGGTAAGTCCTGTGTATTGGCCCGAGAGCGTCCACGCGGTTTCTCCGTGTCTTGCCAAGTAAACGATCGGAAATACTTCGTTCACGGGTTCCCCTCGTCCTCCTTCATGTGCCAGTGGAAAATCTTCGTCCTCAAACAAAGACTCTCTTTGTTGCCACCGTAGAAACGGTGAATATCAGACAATCGACGGCTTCTCGTACCACTTGTCATGTGACGATTTCGTTAATTTTCAGGCGAGTGCTACAAACACCGATTCACCACGATTGTCTCACGAAGGTTTGCCAGCGGGGTGCAAGAAGCGAGCGCTGCCAGCGCGGCAACAAAAAGAATGTGAGTCTTGCTTTTTCTAACTTGGTTCGCTCGTTTCCTGGGGCGAGTTTCACGCGAAATTGTTTCGCGCAAAGCATCAGTTGTGACCACCGGGATGAATAGAAATCGAATCGCATGACTGAACTCCTCATGAGGGAAGCACTGTGGCCGGCGCGCCCTGTGATTGCTGCTCTGGTGTTGGAGCGGCGGCGTGCCCGCGTGAAGAGAGTCGCTCCACAACGTAGAAGGTTACTGGGATGAGAAAGATCGCGATGCCTGACGCGGCCAGCATTCCGCCAATGACCGTCGATCCCAGGACCCGGCGGGCGACGGCTCCGGCCCCACTGGCAAACCACAAGGGCAGGCAGCCACAGATAAAAGCAAAAGAAGTCATAAGGATGGGTCGCAGCCGGAGGCGCGCACCTTCCAGCGCAGCGTCGATGAGCGGTTTTCCCTTTTCGTATTCGGCTTTGGCAAACTCGACGATTAAGATCGCATTCTTGGCTGCCAGACCGATAAGCATGACAAGACCTATCTGCACATAAACATCGTTTTCCATGCGCCGCAGGAACAGAGCTAGGAACGCGCCGAACACTGCAACCGGTGTGCTAAGCAAAACGCTAAATGGCAATGACCAGCTTTCGTAAAGGGCAGCCAGAATAAGGAAAACAAAGATGAGCGAGAGGCCGAACACTGCGGTCGCCGAAACACCTTTCTCTGCTTTCTTTTCCTGGAATGACATGCCCATGTAGTTAAATCCCATTTCAGGCGGCATGGTTTGCTGGAAAGTCTCTTCCAACGCCTTCATTGCTTGCGATGAGCTGTAGCCCGGCGCCGCGCCACCATTGATTTGCGCCGAGCGATACTCGTTGAAGCGCAAGGTGAATTCCGGTCCGTTGATGTTCTTGATCGTCGCCAGGGCATCGAGTGGAACGGGGTCCTTATTCGAATTGCGGACATAGAACTGACCTACATTCTTCGGGTCGTCCCGGTAATCGCCTTCCGCCTCGATGTAGGTTTGCCAGGTCCGTCCGAAGCGGTTGAAATAGTTAACAAAATAACCTCCCATGAAGGTCTGTAGTGTTTGGTAGACCTCACCTATGTCGATACCCTGCTTGAGCACCTTGTCGCGATCGACATCCACAAAGAGCTGCGGCACGTTAGGCAAAAACGTCGAGAAGAGGCCCGCAAGTTCCGGACGTTTTTGCGCGGCGGCCATGAACTTCTGTAAATTATCGGCAAGGAACCCAATGTCTTTTCCGGCACGGTCTTGCAATAGAAAGGTAAACCCGCCGGAGGTACCTACGCCGGGAATAGCCGGTGGCGGAAACGCAAAAGCGATCCCGTCGGTAAGACCGCTCAGCTCCTTGTTTATCCGCAGCTTGATTGCCTCGTATTGTTCCTCCGGCTTCTTTCGCTCTTCCCACGGTTTCAGGGTGACGAAGAAGAAGGCGCTATAAGTATCCTGAACGATGCTAAGAAGGCTGAACCCGACGACAGTCGTAGTGTATTTGATGCCCGGTATCTTACTGAGAACGTCTTCGATTTTACGCGCCGCCTCATCCGTGCGATCGAGGGATGCGGCATCCGGTAATTGTAGAGCCAGATAAACGTACCCCTGGTCTTCTTCGGGAAGGAAGCTTCGCGGTAGCTTCCCGCCGAACCATCCCGCACCCACAAAAAAGAGCGCGAGCAATCCAAGACTGAGCGCACTCTTTCGAATGGCATGGCGTGACCAATTGACGTAACCATTCGTTACGCTGCTAAAGACGCGATTGAAGCCGCCAAAGAACCAGCCGAGCGGGCCACGGGTTTTTTTGCGCGGACGAAGCAACAACGCAGATAGCGCTGGACTTAGCGAAAGTGCATTAAAGGCGGAAATGATAACCGCGACTGCAATGGTTATTGCAAACTGCTGGTATAATCTCCCGGTGATCCCCGGAAGAAACACCGTAGGTATAAAGACCGCAGCAAGCACACAGGCAACACCTATGACCGGTCCAGATACCTGACGCATTGCCAGCAATGTGGCTTCGCGTGGCGCCATGCCATGTTCTATGTGATGCTCGACGGCTTCGACGACGACAATCGCGTCATCGACCACCAGACCTATGGCCAGTACGAGGCCAAAAAGCGAAAGCGTATTAATCGAGAATCCGAACAGCGGGAAGAGAACAAAGGTTCCAACCAGTGAAACCGGCACGGCGCAGAGCGGAATGAGAGTTGCGCGCCAACCTTGTAGAAAGATGAATACGACAACAACCACCAGCAGGATCGCCTCCACCAATGTCTTAACGATGTCGCGCATCCCTTCGCGCACGGAATCCGTCTGGTCGAGCGAGATGGCGTAATCCATATCGTCGGGAAAGCGCTGCTTTACATCCTTCATGAATGCGCGAACGGCGTCCGAAGCTTGCACGGCGTTACTACCCGGTAGCTGATACAGACCGATTGCCGCGGCTGGTTGACCGTTCAGCCGGCTTTCCAGGTTATAAGTCTGCGCACCCAGCTCGATCCGTGCCACATCCCTTACCCGCACGAATGAGCCGTCTGAATTTGCCCGAATGACAATGTTGCCAAACTCTTCTGGCGTGCTTAGCCGGCCTTGGGCGCGTACGGTAAAAGTAAAGTTCTGACGTTTCTCCATGGGCTTGCTGCCGATCTGGCCTGCTGGATTCACGTTATTCTGTTTCTGAATCGCACCGATGATCTCCGGCACCGTGATACCTAACTTGGCCAGCTGGTCGGGCTTCACCCAAAGCCGCATCGCGTACTGACCCGCTCCGTATACCTGCACGATCCCGATACCTGGCAGGCGTAATAGCTCATCGACGAGATTGATGTAGGCGTAGTTAGCCAGAAACACCTTGTCGTAGGTTTTATTCGGTGAGGTAAGTCCAATGACCATCAATGGCGAAGCGGCCGACTTCGAGGTGGTCACGCCAAAGGCGTTTACGTCCTGGGGTAACTGCGATTGCGCCTGAGAGACGCGCAGTTGCGTCAGGATCTGATCGGTGTTGGGTTCGGTCGCGACATCAAAGTCTACGATCATCCGCATGTCGCCGTTGTTGGCGTTGATCGAATACATGTAATTCATGTTATCGACGCCACTCATCCTCTGCTCGATGGGTGCCGCGACCGATTGCTCAATCGTCAACGCGTCCGCACCGGTGTAGTGAGTCAGAATTTGAATCTCCGGCGGGGCGATGTTCGGATACTGCGCGATCGGTAACCCCAGGAGGCAAATCGCGCCGACAATCACCATCAAGAGCGCGATGACAATCGCGACAATAGGCCGCCTGATAAAGAACTCGGACATGGTTTAGGGGTTCTTTGCTGGAGGAGAGTCTGTGGAGCCCACTCCTTCTGCCGGTGGCGTCCACTCTTTTACTGCAACAGGCATACCGGGACGCACCTTTAGCAGCCCTTGCGCCACAACCTTCTCGCCTGGTTTTAAACCTTCAAGTACCTGCCACATCCCGCCGGAGCGCTCGCCGAGTTTCACCGGGCGCATAGCTATTTTGTTCTCGCTATCTACCACCGCGACTAGCCGGTTGCCCTGGAGTTCAGTCACTGCTTGTTCCGGAATGACCAGAGCGCCTTTTGCAACTTTGACTACCGCCCGCACCTTCCCAAACTGCCCCGGCCGTAAACGGTTTCCCGGATTGGGAAAGGTAAATTCCATACGAATGGAGCCGGTCTTTGTGTCGAGGTTTCGATCCTCTGCATAAAATTTTCCTTTGTGCGGATAGAGGTTTCCATCCGCGAGACGTAAGTCGAATTCGAGTCCTTGCAAATAACGTTCCCGTTCGTCTGGATCGGGATGATCAGTGATGAATTCCGTGAACGACTGTTCGCCGATGTTCACGGCCGTCTTGATCGGATCGACTTGGGAAATGGTTGTTAGTGGTCCAGTCCCGGGGCCCACGAGGTCACCTACATGGGCGGTAGCTATTCCCACAATGCCATCGATCGGCGCGATGATCTTTGTATAACCAAGATTCACCTCGGCTTGTCTTACCGCGGCTGCTGCGGCTTGCACGTTCGCCTTCGTTGATGACGCAGAATTGATGTAGGTATCGCGTTCCTGATCGCTGAGGACTTTCTCCTGGAACAGCTTTAGCGCGCGCTTCACATCGGCGTCTGCCTTAGTCTGGTTCGATTGCGCGACAGCCAGGTTTCCCTTCGCCTGATCGAGGGTTGCTTGGAAGGGGCGCGGATCGATTTGGAAGAGCAGATCGGCTTTTTTGACTACGCTGCCTTCCTTGTAGTCGCGCGAGATAATGTAGCCTTGCACCTGCGCGTTAATGTTGGCGGTAATGAAACCCTCCAGTGTCGCGACGGCTTCGTGCACTACCGGCACGTCTCGTGGCGCGACCGTCGTCACAAGTACTTCTGGAGGCGGAGGACTAACTTGCTCCGCCTTGCGTGAACAACCGCTCGAGATTGTAAGCAATAGGGCAGCGGCCAGGGGCAGTGCTTTGGTCAACATATTCATTTTCTAATTCAACGTCGTACTTGTTTTCTACCAGAAACAGGCGCTGCGATGGCTTCTTTCATATGGCGTTTGGCCTCCTCTGGCAGCGGCCCCATTCCGCTGCCGGGCAGGAACCAGACACCGGTATTTTCGCCAGGACAGTAAAGTATGATTGCGCCTTCCTGTGTGACTGCGCGATAAAAACTTTCCTCTGGATGCGCCTCGATCAGGCGCAGGAAATTCTCCTGCCATGGATCACCTTCAAAATCGGAGAGCTCTTTAACAATCTTGCGCAGCTCAGCAACGGTCATGCTTTGCAAAGTTTGCTGGAGGGCGTTCCGCCGCTCTTCACTCAGAGTTTCCATATCTACAAATTTATCGAATGGCATGGGTGGTTACCTCCGTGGATTTCATTGTTGTGGTTGCGGGGAGTTTTTAGAACTTGCCGAAGGGTGCGATGGCTTTCGCTGCAAAATTTGCGATTGTTCGGGCAATTCTTGCGGCCAGTTCATACCGCAACTCTGATGCGGCCCCCGTCGCCTGTGAAAGACGATCTTTCTTGGCTCGATATAACCGTCAGGCATAACCCAACCAGGTTCTACGTCTCTTTGAGCTACAATGCACAAGCCGAACGTTTCGCTCCCGCCGCCGTGATTGAGAAAAAATGCTAAAAATGTTGTTCTCTTCATAACCAAACATTCTCGCGCTGCGCGAAGCGACTCGAAGATGCTCTCCCGAACCTTTTCCGAATTGAAGATCGACATGTTGAACACGAGCATCGGGTCGTGCCGGCGACGTGGTCGGTGAAACCATTTTTGAGATCTGCTGGCGTTGGATTGTTTGAGGTCTCTCGTTTTCATCTTTGCGTCTCGGTTCAACGAAGAAACAGGAATGCTCCGAAAAGGCCCAACAAGACACCAATCACCGGACTGAGTAATGCGAACCAAGTCGAGAAGCTCCATGCAGCAATGGAATTGCGTTCTGGATTCATGATCATGGTCTCCTCTTCGTCACTTCTGCCTTGTGATTGAAGGTCTGGCAGATGGTCCGTACTGCTGTGCTGATCCGTTCTTCGTTAGGCGAATCGACGAACCCACCGAATAGGTAAATGACCATTGCCATCGCTAAAATCGATATTGCGGTCATGGCTGTTGGTACTGCTTGACTGTTGCGAAGGCTGGTGACGGCGAATGCGCGAGCGTGAGATGCAATTTCCATTGCACGTGTCCTGAGAATGTTTGGATCCCGTGCTGCCATTCGCCAACCAGCTTCGGATTTCCCGAAACGGCAAAATGTTCGAGATGAAGAAATCGAGAACGAAACTTAGTTAACGTTTCCATGTAAACATACTCCAGCTGCAGACGCCGCGTTGTTGAAGACCATGTCTCCTGGTTCAGCATGGCCATTCCGCTCGTTGACAAAGAAATGGCTAAACGAAGTCCATAGTCGGTCCGCAGCGCGCCCGCAGCGTTGCGCCCAGTAGCTGAGTGCGCCTAACGACGAGTCGCCGACCAGTTCGTGGCGGACGTTGTCCGGTGCCAGGTTCAATAATTGACAAATGTTGAGGAATGAAAACGGCGAAGAGCATTCATCCACCGTGAGCCAGCGATAAGCATCGAAGTAAAGTTCTCGCTCGATCTTGCTCGTTGCACCGTGGAATCGTCGCAAGTCCTGCGCGGCTTGTTTGAGCACACCGGCTGCCAGCTCACGTTGGGCGGCTTGTTTGAGCTCGTCGACCCGCAACTCACGTTGGCTTCCTTCTGAGAAATCAGCGTCGTTAGCTTTCATTGTTTGTTGTTTCATACCTCTATCTCCCGAGTTTGGAGGACTACATTTCACAAGACTTGAAATTTCTTTGCGGTGTCGCTTTACGGGGCGGCGAGAAGCCCTGTTTCGATCGGACCCAGGTGTTTCTTGAATGCGCGACGGAGTTTTCCCAGCACTGCGGCCTCTAACTGGCGCACGCACTCGCGGGTCACACCGAGCTCGCGTGAATAGCTGCTCAGCGCGACGTCGTTTTTGTTCATGTTGGAACCCTCACGATTTACGGCGCATCATTCGCGCTGCGCGGACGCCGGATTTTTCAATGCTGGCCTTGACGTGATTCGCGCTACCTCTTTCGATTGATCCGGTCGAGCGCTGGCGGGATGTCGGCAAAATGATCGAGCCACGCATCCGGCGCGAGCGTTTCTGGCGGCACGCGCAGATAACCATAGCGCATGAGAATGACCGCAACGCCGGCCGCGCGCGCCGCGGCATGATCGTTCTCGTTGTCGCCAATCATTACTGATTCGTTAGGCGATGCGCGAAGCTGTTCGAGCGCGGTGAGAAGATGCCGCGGATCGGGTTTTCGAAATGGCACGACGTCGCCGCCGACGATCACTTCGAAATATTTGGCGATGTTGAATCCGTCGAGCACCGCGAGGGTCGCTGCTTGCTGTTTGTTCGTGCAGATGGCAAGGCGCGCTCCTGATCCGATTAACGAACGCAGAGTCGTCGCAACATCCGGGTAAAGGCGGCTCAGTCGTGTGGGCGCCGCTTCGTAGAAATCGAGAAACCGCTGATGCGCGTTTTCAAGATCGACAACTTCGCCGGTTGCACGCAGCGCGCGCTCGACCAGCGCATGCGTCCCGTCGCCGATCATGCGTCGCACTTCGTCTGCCGACAATTCGCGCCGCGCGAGGCCGCGCAGCATCTCATTCAACGCCGCACGCAAATCCGGCAGGCTGTCGACGAGGGTGCCGTCGAGATCGAACACGAGCGCGGCTTGCTGCATGGAACCAGCGTGTTACAACAACGGCCAAAACATCGCGAGCATTAGCAGAACAATCAGTGCGCTGCATACCACTAGCGCCAGTTTGTTTTTCCGCTTTAGCGCAAGATCGACATCGTCCAATAAACGGATCGTCGCCGGATGGTCATCGAAAATCAGGACGCGGCGAATCGGCGCTGCGCCTTCGCGCAGTCGAATCGGCCGCGAAACTATCGCAAAGACTCGGGTGCGTTTCTGGCCTAACGAGTCCGGCGTCACGTCAAACCGTGGCTGACCTGCGTTGCGCATGATCAAAATGAAACGCTTAGGAGTTTGTTTGAGCACACCGGCCGCCAGCTCATGTTGGCTTTCCTCTGCGACATCAGCATCGTTAGCTTTCGTTGTGTGTTGCGTGACACGCATCTTTTCTCCTTAGTTCATCAGACATGCAGCCAGGGCGCAGATGGTGAAGCCGAGCACCGGGCTAAGTATTACGAACCAGACCGCTGCATTTGTGACGGCCGGCCCGTGCGTTTCGAAAGTCATTTGTGTTTGCATATTCTTTCTTCAGCCGAACCAGAGTTGATAAAGAACGCTCAGGACCGCGAGCGTCAGTCCGCCAAACACAAAGACAATTTCTTCGACGCGGTTGTGCCTAACGACCGGCGTGTCGTTCCCGACTTCCGGATCACGACCAAACAATTGATCGCGCCGGCGGTAAATGAAAACGCCGGCGCCCATTAAGAGGAGCAGGGGAATGGTGAACCCGATCCGCAGCGCAGGTTTACCGGCCGATTCGATCACGCCAAGAAGTAAAACGCACGTGTTCATGTCGACCTTAAGTGGCGGCGAGAAGCTCGGCTTCGATCTGGCCGAGGTGTTTCTTGTTAGCTTTCATTGTGTGTTGCATGACACCTCTATCTCACGACTTTGAAGCGCTACATTTCAGAAAACTTGAGATTTTCTGCGTGCCAAGGGAGCGGCGGTCTCCCGACCGCCGTTTACGTAATCGGCGGCTGCCCAAGCCGCCGTTCCTTGATGCCCCTTCGTATTCTAATAGCGAACTTGCGGCGGATTCTTTAGGAGTGCTTCGAATCGCGGATTCCTGCGCAACGGGTCCCAGTAAGGTGAGAATCGAAGCTCGCCGGGGTGAATTCCGCCAGGGACTTCAAGCAGGTGCGGAAGAGCGGCAATCGCTGCATCGATCTCACCCAATTGCGCCAGAGCTCTTGCGCGATAAGTTTCGGCAATTGGTTTGAATAAGCCGTCGTTATCGTAATCGGCGACGCCTTGCCTCGCCTGCTCGAGCGCATTCGATTTGTCCCCGAGGCCGGCATATGCGGCGGCAAGGAAAAGTCGCGCTCCGAGAATTGGCGGCTTGGGGAGAACACCCTCAGGCGCGACTTCCTGGATAGCACGCTCGAATGTGGTGCGCGCTTCTTCATTTCGTCCGGCCCAGAGCTGACAATATCCCTGAAGCACGAGAGCAAAGATGTCCTGGGTATCGAGTGATTGTCCTGGACCCGGAGAGCTCGTAGCCCTGCTAACCCAGAAGATTGCTTCGTCGAAGTTCCGTTCCAACAGCGCCTGTTCCACGCGATGTATAAGAACCGTTTTGTCGGTAGAATCCGTCGGGATACGCGCAAGCTCTTTGGCGGCTTTATCTAGCCGACCATCTTGTTGATATAGCTCAACCTTGAGCGCGATGACGAACTGATTGTTAGGCGAAATTTCCAACGCCCGATCGAGGGCTGCCTCTGCCTCTCTCGCTCGCCCTAACGGCCAGAATATGTCATTAGCAGCATTACTCCAAAGTCGAGTGTTTCGCGGATCAAGCTCGGTCGCTCTCGCCAGATGAGCTTCAGCTTCTCTCCAATGACCCAGGCGACGCTCCGCATAAGCCGTGTATTCGTTAACAAGTGCGTTATTGGGTAAACGGTTTTCAGCTTCCCGATATCCTTGCAGCGCCGCAGCGGGATCGTCCAACACGCGTGAGCGATACGTCCCCTGCGCCAACCATGCTTCGCCCAGTTCTGGTGCAAGTGCGATCGCGCGATCTGCAGCCTCTTTCACCGCCGCCGCCGAATTCACGTTCCGGTCGACACTGTTGTAGTAAAGAAAGCTCCGGACAATGCTAAGCCGAGCCCACGCCAGGGCAAAGTTCGGATCAAGCCGGACAGCTTCCGCGTAAGCGGCGGCAGCATCCGCATATAAGGAGGCACCGGCTTGACTTTGCTCGATGCCAACGCCACGCAGATAAGCATTGTAAGCAGCCGTGTTTGCGGTCGGCGGCTTGGCGCTAATTCTTTGCACGAGCCTGGCATCGAGTTGTTGCGCAATGCTGTTGGCTACTTCGGCCTCGACGGCAAATACATCATCAAGCTTGCGGTCGTAACTATTGGCCCACAGGTGAGCATTGGTGCGCGTGTCGATCAGCTGCACATTGACGCGTACCTTGTCGGCTGATCTTTGGAGAGATCCTTCCAATACTCTCCCGACGTTAAGTTGCCGGCCAACGGTTCTTAGATCGACAGGTTTGTTTTGGTAGCTTTCTGTGGACGTCCGCGCGATAACCTTGAGATCGGCCAGACTTGCGAGCTTGGTCAGAATTTCATCCTGAATACCGATCGCGAAAAACTTGTCTTCTGCGTTTGTACTTAGATTTTCGAAGGGAAGAACCGCGATCGCTCGATCCAGCTCAGAAGCGGAGGCGGTCCGTTGATAAACGAAGTTGGCCAGTAAGACGACGGCGAGTGCGAGCGCGAGTCCTACTGAAACAAGAACGACACGTTTTCGCCGGCGGCGGGCAGCAGGTTCAAAATGGAGATAGCACCGGTGAACCTTTGTAAGTAGCTCGCGCGCGGTTTGCGGTCGCTTTGCCGGATCAACAGCTAACATTGACTTCAACAACGACACGCATTCGAGCGGGACATGCGCATTCTTCAGCTGCTTCAGCGGAAGTTGCTCCGCTTGCTTCACTCGAATTTCCTCAATCGAGCGGCCAGCGAACGGTGTGCATCCTGTCAGCAGATACCAAAACGTGACCCCGAGAGCATAAATATCCGAACGTGCGTCGATCTGCTGCTGCCCGGCTTCATCAAATTGCTCCGGACTAGCGAAAGCAGGCGTTCCGATGAAGCCTGCTTGCGTTCGAAAAGTCGGATTCTGTGCAGCGATCACTTTCGCCACGCCGTAATCGATTATCTTGACCAATAGCTGATCGCTTGCGTGTGACTCGATCATCAAGTTCGACGGCTTCAGGTCGCGGTGAATAACGCCGCATGCTTCTCCAGCGGCCAGACCGCGCGCTGTCTGCTCTACCACTTCAAGAGCGAGGCTTAAAGGAAGTGGTCCGTCGCGTTGCACTCGCTGTTCGAGCGTTTCACCATGGACAAGCTCCATGGCATAAAAGCACTCCCCATCTTGCTCACCGTAATGAGTTACTCGCGCAACGTTCGGATGATGAATCTGCGCGGCCGCGCGGGCTTCGCGCAGGAATCGCGCACGAGCAGTGGGATCTTCCGCCAACTTTCGACTGATGACCTTGAGGGCGACCGTCGAATTAAGAACAGTGTCGCGAGCACGATATGTGACCGCCATTGCCCCGGAGCCGAGTATGACAGGGTAGCCGTCAGGATTTACTTCGACTTCGAAGTGAGCATAACGCAACGGACCGAGTCTGACTTTATTGCGTTCACTGCCTCGCTCGACTTCGTCGTCCTCGCCGAGAAAGCCAAAGCTAACCAAGCAACGAACGCATTCGCCGTCAGGGCCGGGGTGGGTGATCGACTTGCCGCAGGTTGCGCAAACTCCTGCGCCAATTCCTTGCTGAGGAGCCACAGCGCTCATGCGGTCAGAATCCGGTAAACGTAATGCAGCTCGTCGTCGATGTCCTTCGGATCGGAAACGGTGCTCGCCACTTCGGCCCGCAAGGCATGTCGATAGGTTTGGCGCAACCGTGAAAGCCAGACACGGAAATTTTCAACCGATGTACCCAGCCGGTTTGCCACTTCCTGCTGATTCGGCGCCGTCGCTGTTCCACCGGCTACGAACGGCCTTAGCTCATCCACCCATTCTCGTTTGCCTTCGGCAGCAAATCGGTCGCGCACGTTTTTCCACGCGCGCGTCACAATGCTGGAGGCCCATGCGACATCGTAGGAGTTCACGTCGCCCAAATGAGACGTGGCCTGCATCGCCGCTTCAGCTTGCGGCAGTTGTTCATCGAACGACACGAACTGATGCGCTCCGCCGCGTTTGATCGCGCGCATGCGCTCGCGCTCCTTCAGCAAAAAGTTTTGCAACGAACCCAGCAGGAACGTGCGCAGGCGGCCCTTCTCCTGATCGGCCCGGCTCAACGTGTTGTGCTCAAGTAAATGCTCGAAAAAACCCTGGACGATATCTTGCGCGTCACCCGGGCGAATAGCCGCGACGACGGAGGAATGTGTAGAGCGGTGGCCAGTAAGCTTCGCAAAAAGCGGCAAGCGCTTTCCGCGCCGACTCATCAGACTCCGCCTTGCCCGCCTGCAACACGACGGTCCAATGCGTCGTCTGGAACGGCGCACCCCCCTCTTGCAACGTTCCTGGAATCGGTTTCGTAGGTTAGTTATCATAAGTTCCCGAAAGGATTTTACGATAAAAAACAGAGTTGCCTAAAGAGCAAGCTGGGGCTCTCGGCAGACATTGATGTGGTCCACGTGCTGCGTTCGCACGACGCCAGTCGGTGCCATTCGCTGACACGGCGCGGGAACGAGCGAGATTAAGCGACGTTCAGAACGACGCGGCCGTTTACTTTGCCTTCTCTCAGTCGACTGAAAACTTCATTGATGGAATCGAGCGGGAGTTGCTCGATCGTCGCCTTCACTTTGCCTTCGGCGGCAAAGGCGAGCGCTTCCTCAAGATCTTTTCTTGTGCCCACGATCGAGCCTCGGAGAGTGTAGCGACTTAGCACCACATCGAAGATGGACACCGGAAATTCGCCGGGAGGCAATCCAATCAGGACGCATGTGCCGCGGCGACGAAGCATGCCGATGGCTTGCTTGAATGCGATGGGCGACACAGCTGTGACGAGAACACCGTGAGCTCCGCCGATTTCATCCTGAATTTTGCGCGCTGGATCCTCCGCGCGCGCGTCCACTGCAATTTGCGCGCCGAGCTTGCGCGCTAAATCCAACTTTTCTTCTCCGACATCGACAGCCGCTACATGAAATCCCATGGCTGTGGCGTATTGAATCGCGATATGCCCTAAACCGCCCACGCCTGAAATCACGACCCATTCGCCGGGACGCGCGTCTGTTTCTTTCAGGCCTTTGTACGTCGTGACGCCTGCACACAGAATGGGTCCCGCATCGACAAACGAAAGCTGGTCGGGAATTCTGCCCAGGAAATCGGCCTGCCCGAGCGCATATTCGGCGAAACTCCCATTCACGGAATAGCCCGAGTTCTGTTGGGCCTTGCAGAGTGTTTCCCAACCCGAAAGACAGAATTCGCAATGGCCACAAGCACTGTGTAACCACGCGATGCCGACTCGGTCACCTTCTTTCAGGTGAGTGACACCCGGGCCCAGCGCCACCACAACACCAGCACCTTCATGTCCGGGAATAAATGGCGGAGTCGGTTTGACCGGCCAATCGCCATCGGCCGCGTGCAAGTCGGTATGACACACGCCGGTCGCGATGATTTGGACCAGAGCTTGCCCAGGTCCAGGTGAAGGAACAGGAACCTCGCGGATCTGCAGCGGTTCACGGAACTTCTCCACCACCGCCGCTCGCATCGTCTCTGGTATCACCGGTCGCGCTTTTTCTTTGTCTCGCCCCATCAGTTCTGACACCGCATTTTCCATAGCATCTCCTCCACTTGTTAGGCACTTATCGCCGCATTCCCACTCGTTGCTCCGCACTCTTTGCGAATTGCGGAGCAGTTTTTGGCGACGAGTAGATTGTAGCCTGCCTCGCGCTGTGTCGCACGCCTTACAAGCTCTTTCTGTATAACATTACATCGGCAATCGGGTAAATCACGCTGAAGTCTGTCAGCCGGGATTTGCATTGATCTCTCGATCGCTGCTGCGCGAGGCGCGCGCGACCGCGCCAGTAAACAACTGCATCGGCAAGTGCAGCCGCACCCCCCAAGCTTTCTCATCGTGCGCGGCGTGCGGAAAACATAAGTAAAGAAGATCGTGACCGTAGCGCCAACCTCTGCTTACCAGGGCCAGCGCCATGGCGACGGTTACTTCGTAGTTATCACCAGGCCAGCCGCTATCGAGATAGAAGCCTATTTTCCGCTTCGGCTCGCTCAGCACTCGTTCGAGCAGATCGTTTTTGTGAGAAAAGGTGCTCGACATGCAGACGGCCGCGCCAAACACCTCCGGATATTGCCAGACAGTATAGAAAGAAACGACCCCGCCTAACGAGGAACCCCACATCGTTCGATCGAGTCGGTTTCCGGTTGTCCTAAGAAAC
This sequence comes from uncultured Verrucomicrobiae bacterium, assembly GCA_963725505.1. Classification (GTDB taxonomy): domain Bacteria; phylum Verrucomicrobiota; class Verrucomicrobiia; order Chthoniobacterales; family UBA10450; genus Udaeobacter. The sequence goes on from CAVRYN010000006.1 coordinate 28,834, forward strand.
AGTTGCTCAGCAGGCACCAACTCTTCCACTATCGAACGCGCATAAGCCTCATAACCGGGTTTTGTATATTCCTCTTCGCGGCGCTCACCCGAGTAAACACCGACAATAATGAAGTCCTCGATGGCTTGCATTGCCCGCAGGATCTGGCTCGTTTCCTTTACGCCCCAATCCTTGTGCTGAAATGCCTCGTGGGGAAAAAACAAGTTCTGTCCGTCCTGCATGTAGGCGAATGGGTAGCGCGCGAGGGTGTTCTCCTCGTAACCGGGCGGCAGGTACACGCGCAGACGATGGTGTCGATCAAGAATAGCTGATTCCACTTCTACCAAAGGCGAGAACCGCCCGTGGGGATCGCTGAAGAAATAAGGATAAACGACGCGACCATCTTCCCCGGCCATGATCAACAGATTGTTAGGCCCAATCGCCCAGTGCAGACTGCCGTTCTTAATTAAACAGGGCTTGAAATAAACGAATGGCTGTTGCGCCTCGATTTCAAAGCTCGCCGTGTTGCCGTCGCTGCTGACCGCCACGGGATAAACGTTCCGTTCCCAATCCAAGTCAGTGCGGATTACCAGCGTCCCTGTTCCCGCTGGGTAACAGACGCGAAACTTTCGTTTGAAGCTGCGTTTGGAAGGTTGCGTCATGCGATTACTGTCTGTGTTCAGTTCACTGGGACGCCGTTACTTCATGGCTTCGCCGGTGACCAGCCGATACACGATCAGTGTAATGAAACCTGCCATCGTCATGGTGTAGAAGATTGGAAAGATCCAGCGGAACTTTGGGTATCGCGATGGCTTACCTTCCAACTGGCCGAGCGCCACAAACTGGCTCATCTTCGCCTGCACCGTCATAGCCTCGATCTTTGCCAGGCACTCCTCCAATTCACTTTTCAGCCGCAGGCTCGTGAGCAACCCTACTAGTGAGAATAAAGTCATGAAGAAAAGCAGTGCCATTCGGATGAGGTCGCTTGCCTGAACGCTCTGCAGCAGGGCCAGCACTCCGGCGCAAATCACCGAGTAGGCGTTCATAAACGAGATGCGCTCGCTCTTGATGTAACGGGCGTTGTCCCAGTTCTGGCTGAAAGCGGCCGCGAAGATTTCGGGATCAATAGTGGCGGGCGTTTCGTTGTTCACGATGTGAACTCCTTGCTGCTGCGTTCTAACACGACTACCGAACGCGCGGCGAGTTCATAATCGAGTGAACTCACAGGCTCCTCCACGATGTCGTGTCGGCTCGTGTCCACGATACGTTTCCAGTTTTTATCTTCTTGAATGTGAAATCGCACGGGTTCCCAAAACGCATTGATCATCACGTACAGGTCGTTTGCGCCGTGCAGGCAGTAGGCGAGCGTGCGCGACGCGAAATCGACCGGTCCGTTCGCGCCGTACCAATGCACGTCCTCACGCCAATAGCGGCTGCGTGCGATCCATGGCCGCGCTTTTCGGAAGGCAATCATGTATTGAAAGAAGCGAAAGATGTCCCGGTTCTTTTCGAGTAATGACCAATCGAGCCATGTCGTTTCGTTGTCCTGGTTGTACGGATTGTTGTTGCCGTGTTGGGTATTGAGAAACTCGTCGCCAGCGCAAAACATCGGCGTGCCGTTTGCCAGCATCAGCAGCGTGAAAAAATTCTTCACCTGCTGGCGCCGTAAAGCCAATACTTCGGGCGGCGCGCCATCGTCGCCTTCCCATCCGCAGTTCCAACTTCGATTATCGGCCGGCCCGTCGCGATTTGCCTGACCGTTCGCCTCATTGTGTTTTTGGTTGTAGGCGACGAGATCGTAGAGGCAAAACCCGTCATGAGAGGTTATGTAGTTCACGGTCTGATACGGTCGATACACATCACCGGGACCATCTGGAAACAAGTCATCGCTCCCGTACAGTCGCCGCATTAGGGCGCCAACGATGCCGGCATCGCCTTTCACAAACGAGCGGAGATCATCGCGGAATTGCCCGTTCCATTGTCGCCAGGCGAGTCCGGGAAAACTCCGGCCTAACAAGTAGGCATTAATGTCCCAGGCCTCCGCCACCAGCCGCAAGTCAAACACCAGCGCCGCCGCGGTCAACTCGGTCGCGATCGCCGGCGACTCGGTATTGATGCTGCCATCTTCATTGCGGGCGAAGACCGATGCCAGGTCGAAACGAAACCCGTCCACGCCCATACGCGCCGCCCAATGCTGCACGCTGCACAAAACGAGCAAGCGTGCGAGGGGATGCGCGCACCGCGTCGTATTGCCGCAGCCGGTATAGTCGAGGTAGCGCCCCGTCGTGCCTGACAAGTAATAGCTGTGATCATCGATCCCGCGGTAGGAATAGGTCGGTCCGCTTTCGTCACCTTCGGCGGTGTGGTTGTAAACGACGTCCAGCCACACCTCGATGCCCGCTTCATGAAACGCTCGGACCATCTGCCGAAACTCTGCGATCGCGTCGCGCACGGCATAGCCTTGATGGGGTGCGAAAAAGCTGAGCGTCATGTAACCCCAGTAGTTGCCCTCTTGCGGATCAAATTGATGCACCGGCATCAGCTCGACCACGGTGATTCCCAGTTCCTTCAAATAAGGAATCTTCTCGATTAACCCCAAAAATGTGCCGCGCTTCTCGTCAGGCACCCCGGAATTCGCTCGCGCGGTGAATCCTTTGACATGTAGCTCATAGACAACTGCGTCGTGCGTATGTCGCAGCGGCGGTGTTCCGCCCCAATCGAACGGCTGCTCGCTGCGCGGTAATACTCCCAAGATCGCACGGCCGTCGTTGCGACCCGGCTGCCTGGCCGCTTCGCGCGAAAACTCCGGCGGAAAAAACAATCGTTCCGCATACGGATCGAACAGGACCTTGTCCGCGTCGAAGCGCTGTCCCACCGGAGGGTTCCATGGACCCTGCACTCGATAAGCGTAGTATCTCGCCGCAGGCGCCAACTGCTGCGGCACAAGACAATGCCAGACACGCGCGGTCTTATTCTTCAGCGGATTGAGTTGCAGCTGAAACATCGGCTCAACCAAATCCGTCGCGCCATACAGCAGCAAAGTGACGCCGCTCGCATGCCGCGAGTACAAAGTGAAGTTCCATGCCTGCTCGTTTTCCAGCCAAACCGCGCCCGGCGGTCCGAGACCGCCCTCGTTGTCCCACGCTTCCACCGTGCGCACCTGGGTAGTGTGGTTCACTTCGGTGCTTGTTCGGCCGCGGCGCGCACTGTATCGCCGGCTAAAATACCGAGGCCGCTGCTGTATGTTGGCATCGCTGGATCAAGGGCGATTTCGATCGAGAAATAGGCGATTCGTTTGTCAGGCAGGTTCATAGCTTGCACTTCCAGTGCGCTTCAAATTCAACCACTCAGGTGTCCGTCGCCGCTGCGCAATGCCGCGAATTGCGAAACATTGGCCGTTTCTCGCCCAAAACTTCATTTTTTAGGTTCCGCTGCAGAAAGCAAAATGGTGCACTGCTACACGGCTGCGCGCATCGATTTAAGTTCGAGACGGCACGCTTCGCCGAATGGCTCGAGCGGATCAGTGGTCCATTTCTGAACGAGTTTACGCATTTCGTCGACCGAAAGATTGGGAGAGAAGTATTGTTCGGTGATGAAGTGCAGCGTGGCTTCTCCCTGCGCCAGGACTGCGTCCGAGGCGCAAAGGCGAATGCGGTTCAGCAGAGCATAGGCATGCAACAACGTCTCCGGTTTTTCCAACGTGCGCTCGAACGAGTCAATGATCCGTGCCGAGCATTCGCTGATGAACTCGCCGTAAAGAGTTTCGCGCCTCCGGATCTCGGCGCGAAGCAATTCCCGTTTGCTAAGGGCTCGTTGCGTGACCCAGGTAGTCGCCACCGAGGCGGACCCACCAACGAGCGATCCGAGAATGCCAGCCATTGCAGTGACGATTGCGGTATCCATCAGTTACCAAGGCTAACCTTTCCGGTTCCAATTCCAATTGCGAACCTCGGACAGGTCTTCGCCATACTCGCGGATGTAATGTTGGTGCTCAATCAGTTTGTCCTGCAGGGCTTGCTTGGCATATGCGGCTCGGGCCGCCAGACCGGGCACAGGATCAATGACATCGCCGACCAGGTGGAAACGGTCAAGATCGTTGAGTACCACATGTCGAATGACGTGGTGATGGTGCCCTTCTCCTTGTAGCCGCGGAATAAAAGAGCGGCCGCACCGGCGAGGCTCTAAATAGAGTGGCAGATGCACATGCACTTACATCACACCGTAGAATGTCTGGATCGGGCCGTCAAAATCGACAGCTAATTTGGTACCCCGCACAGAAACTCAGGCCCGCTCGTGCTAGAATTTGTGCTAGACCGAGGCGCATTCTAGTCACCATTCGAGAGCGCGATGAATTTCACACTAAAAACCTGTTTTCCCTTCGTAAAACGCGTTAGTTTTGAATGAAAAGCGACGCGCTGAAATCGATGATTTCGCAATCCTAAGTCTGGCGCGTTCTCCACGACAGTCGTAACGACCGCAAAAATTTGAGACTGCCGGGGAAAGCTATCTACCAAGGGGCGGCATCTCGCATTGTGCATATTTGTGCAATGAATTTGTTGCGAATTTGTTGCGAAATCACATCGCTCTCCATTTTATAGAGAGCGGAGCCTACGGGGCTCGAACCCGCAACCTCCGCCGTGACAGGGCGGCGCTCTAACCAATTGAGCTAAGGCTCCCGACGAAAAGCGAACGTTAGCGGGGACGGCATTGACTGCAACTCGCCGCGTGCGTGGGCGCTGCCAGCAGGAGGCGTTTCGTCGGGAAATCTTAAGTTCCAAACTCCAACCCCCAAATAAACTCCAAGCCCCAAATTCCAAATACGCTCGCCGCGTGCTAACCGTTTTTGTAGCTTGCGAACTGAGTTTTGTTTGGTGCTTGAGTCTTGGAACTTTCGCCGTAGGCGATGGTTGAACATTTTGTATCATGGTGGCGTCGAACTCCGAAAGGTTTCGCGAGTGAAAGATTGCGAATGCGCCTGATAAAGCTATAATGCTACTCGGTTCGGCGGATTGACCCAAACCATAATGAGCGACGAGCGCAGCGAGGGACTTGAGGACGGGGAAGGGAACTCGACTCCGGACAATCTCCTCGATTCATTCGACAGGGTGATTGCGTCGTTGCCGCCGGGCGATCCGGTTCGGCGCGACCTGTTGGAATTGCGGCCGCAGATTTTCGATCAGCAGGAAACGATGGTCGAAGCGCGCCGGATGATCGAAAAGCTCGAAGAAGTCATCAAGAAAGTCACTTCGCCCGCGAACCGAATCGGCACGTTTCTTGGCGCCACCTCGAAGGATACGGCGCACATCGTGGTGGGAGGCGCCGATTATTATTGCAACATCGATCCGCGCATTTCGCTTGCGAAATTAAAAAAGGGGACCCGCGTGCTTGTCAATGAAGCTTTCGTTATTGTCGGTGATCTCGGATTTGAGACGGCCGGTCCGGTAACAAAAATTACTGAAGTAATCGGCAAAGACCGGTTGCGGGTCGGCTCAGAGCACGGATTGCAATCGATGGTCCTACAGCGTTCCGCCGATCTGGCTCACTCCACCTTAAAGTCAGGCGACGAAGTCCGTGTTGATTCAAATTACCGGATGGCGCTGGAGACGCTCTCCAGCCCAAAATCCCACGAGCATTATCTGGATACTGTGCCAGAGCTGCCGTGGGGAAAGGTCGGCGGACAGGAAGCGGCGCTCCAGGCCATCAAAGACGCCATCGAGTTGCCGCTCTTGCATGCCGATCTTTTCCAAAAATTTCAGCATGCCACGCCGAAAGGATTTCTGCTTTACGGTCCGCCGGGTTGCGGGAAGACGCTCATTGGCAAAGCGACCGCCTACAATTTGACCAAGCAGCTTCGGGAAAGGGCCGGTACCGAGATGAGCGAATATTTCATGCACGTCAAAGGTCCCGAGATTTTGAACATGTGGGTGGGAGAATCGGAACGGATGGTGCGCGAAATTTTTGCCACCGCTCGCGAGAAACGAAGCGAAGGTTTTATGCCCTTTCTGTTTATCGACGAGGCCGAATCGATCCTCGGCACCCGGCGCGCATCGCGTCACTCAAATATTCTTTCGACGCTTGTGCCGATGTTCTGCTCCGAGATGGATGGAATCGATTCGCTAAACGACGTGGTAATTATCCTCGCTTCCAATCGCGCCGATCTGATTGACCCGGCAATTCTGCGTCCGGGCCGGATCGATCGAAAAATCAAGGTCAATCGGCCAGACAACCTGGGTGCGCGCGAAATCTACCGCATTTATCTGACAGATGGCCTTCCTTACGATGGTGTAATTGCGAAAGAAGCCGATGGATTGGGAGCGTCCATCGAGCGTCTGATCGAGCGCTTTGTAGATTGGCAGTTTACGCGCCGCGAGGAAAACAAATTTCTGGAGGTAACGCTCCGCAGCGGGCGCAAGGAGACGCTTTACCGCAGCGATCTCATCAGTGGCGCGATCATTGCCTCGATCGTCGAGCGGGCGAAGGCGATGGCGATTAAAAGGGCCATCGCCACTCAACGGGAGGAAGGAATTCGGGAAACGGATTTGCAACTGGCTTTCAACGCCGAGTACATGGAAAACGATATTTTCCCGACGACGGACATCACCGAAGACTGGCTCAAGCTAATCGATTACGATCCGGAAAACGTGGTGAAAATTTCGCCCGTTCGTCCATTGTCTGATTCCCGATCGCGCACACCTTCGGCGGTGATTTGATCCAGTTTGGTGACGAGCTACAGATGAACACAAATCATCTTAGCGCGACTTGTGTCGCAGTCACAACGGCGTCCGATGGTGGACGTTCGATGTTTTACCTTTCTCAACAATGAAACGCGTCTTTGGGCTGGAGACGGAGTACGGCATCACTCTAAGCGGCGCGGAAACCGTGGATGTTGTGGCCGAATCGATCGAGCTAGTGCGGCGCTACACCGAGCACGGCGCGCTGATGAAATGGGATTATGACCTGGAAGATCCGCATCTTGATGCGCGCGGGTTTCGTGCGCGCGAATTACTTCAGGACACCGACGAATCGGCTTACTACGAGATCGATAAACGTCGACCGCTCAGTTTCGAGGAAATAAAAAGCGATCTCGTGCTTTCAAACGGCGCCCGGTTTTACAACGATCACGCACACCCGGAATATTCCACGCCAGAGTGCACAGCTCTTCAGCAGATCGTTGCACAGGACAAAGCGGGCGAGCGCATCCTCGCGGAATGCGCGCGGCGTCGAAATCAGAAGTTGCCGCCCGGCTACGAAGTCCGGCTTTACAAAAACAATACCGACTTTGCCGGGCATAGTTACGGTTGTCACGACAATTACCTGATGAGTCGCGATACCGCATGGGACCGAATCGTCGCTGGCATTCTGCCGTTTCTCGTCACCCGCCAGATTTTCGCGGGCGCCGGAAAGATGGGCATCGAAGCGGAGAGCGGCCAAAGCGATCCCGGGATTTATCAAATCTCGCAGCGCGCCGATTTTTTCAGCGTAGTGGTGAGCATCGACACGATGAATCGGCGCCCGCTCATCAACACGCGTGACGAGCCGCATGTGGACGCAAGCCGTTATCGCCGCTTTCACGTTATCCTTGGCGATTCGAACATGAGCGAATGGGCCACGGCCATGAAGATCGGGACCACGGCACTTGTTCTCGATTTGATTGAGCGCGGAGAAGCGCCCCAACTCGAGATTGCGCAACCGGTTGATGCCAACAGATCAATCAGCCGCGATCAAACTTACGATTGGATCATCGAACTGAAAGATGGTCGCAAAATCTCTGCGATTGACGTGCAACGCGTTTATCTGCGCGCCGCCAGCCAATTGCACAACGGCATGAGCGAAGAGCAACAATGGATATTGCGCGAATGGGAAAATGTCCTCAACGATCTCGAGCGTGACGTAATGTCAACGCGAGACCGTGTCGATTGGGCAGCCAAAAAGTTCTTATTGGACGCATTACAGGAAGAGGAAAAACTTTCCTGGAGCGATCCCTGGCTGCAATCCATCGATCTGGAATATCACAATCTCGATCTCGACCGTGGATTATACTACGAGCTGCTGCGCAAAGGTTTGATGTGCCGCGTCACGAACGAGGATGAGATCAAAACCGCGATCTTCAATCCGCCCGAGACAACGCGCGCATTTTTCCGGGGACGCGCCGTCGCGCGTTTTAACGATGAGATTTCCTCCATCCAGTGGGACGAAATCGTTTTTGCAAATCCCGCGACCGCGGGACACTCATGTCGCGTCGCGTTGCCAGAGGCAGCGCTGAATGCGCGCCTGGCCGCGCTGAATCACGCCGCGCGTAACGGAAAAGATTTCTCGGAATTCATGAACGCTATCGCGCAGATTGACTGATCATCTTTTGGCGCGAAACCTTACGCCGCGTATCCGTTCAAAATCTGCGTCCTGTGTCCAAATGACTGCGTTTTCTGCACGCGCGGTTGCCAGAACAATGCTGTCAGCCATCGGCACTTTCTCGGACTGACTTATTGCTGCTGCGTCGATCGCCAGTCTTAAGGTGAGATCGACAATTCGTCCGGCGCGAAGAGTTGCGGTTGCCTCGAGCGCGGCGTGTCGGTCTCGTTGTTGACAGACGCGCTTGTAAACCTCAAACACGACAATCGTCGGCACGATTAAATCGCTCGTTTTTTCAATAGCCGGAGCGAAAAACGCAGCATTCGGGCCGGCAGCGAAGTATTCGAGCCAGGCTGAGGAATCGACGAGATTCACACCCGATCGTTTTCACGTGGAACCGACGTGTCGATACCTCGCAAAAAGCCACGCATCTGTTTTGGCGAACGCACAGGCAGCAGCTCGATCCGGCCCTCATGCTCAATCACATTGAATTGAATTCCGGGCCGGAGCTTGAGTGCCTTCCGGACATCTTTTGGTATAACAATCTGAAACTTTGGCGATAAAGTCGTACGCGTCATTGATCCATCCTCATCGCGTAAAACGATAGCATGATCGATGGTTGAGGCAAGCTGGTTGAATCCAACACCAGCAATTTAAGGCCGCTTTATTCCCATTCGATCGTGCTGGGCGGTTTGCTTGAGATATCGTAACAGACGCGGTTGACGCCTTTGACTTCGTTGCTGATGCGGCTGGAAATGCGCGCCAGCAATTCGTAAGGAAGCCGGACCCAATCAGCAGTCATGCCGTCCTGGCTTTCGACGATTCGGAGCACGACCGTGTTTTCGTACGTTCGTTGGTCGCCCATGATGCCGACCGATTGTACCGGCAGCAAAACAGCGAATGATTGCCAGACTTTGTAATACCAATCGGCAGCTTCCATTTCACTTTGCACGATCGTGTCCGCTTCGCGCAAAATGGATAATCGCTCGGGCGTAACTTCACCAAGAATTCGAACGGCCAGGCCTGGCCCGGGGAAAGGCTGGCGATATACGATCTCTTTCGGCAAGCCGAGCTGTAATCCTGCCTGGCGCACTTCATCTTTGAATAATTGGCGCACCGGCTCGACGAGTTCGAAGTGCATTTCCTCTGGCAATCCGCCCACATTGTGATGGCTCTTGATCACCTGCGCGGGATTGCCTCCGATTGATACGCTCTCGATCACGTCAGGGTAAAGCGTGCCCTGCGCGAGGAACGTATAACCGCTGTGCTTGCGGTCGCCGTCTCTTTGGTCTTCCTCGAGCAATTCCTCCGTCGCCTTCTGAAATACTTTGATGAATTCGTTGCCGATCAGTTTTCGCTTCCTTTCAGGATCGGTCACTCCCTTGAGCAGCGCGAGAAAGCGCTCACTCGCGTCCACGTATTTCAAACGCACATGGAAATTCTCGCCGAAAACACGCTGCACAACTTCTTCCTCGCGCGTGCGTAGCAATCCATTGTTTACAAAAATACAGGTGAGTTGATCGCCGATTGCCTTGTGCAGCAACGCAGCCGTCACTGAAGAATCAACGCCGCCGCTCAAACCAAGCACCACCTTTTGATCGCCGACTTGTTTCCTGACGCGGCCGCAAGCCTCTTCGATGAACGAGCCCATCGTCCAGTCCATTGCGCAGTGGCAGATGTGATAGACGAAATTCTGCAGAATCTCCCTGCCGCGCGGCGTGTGCGCGACCTCCGGATGAAATTGCAATCCGTAAAGTTTCCGTTGTGAATCTTCCACCGCGGCGAAGTCGCAACCTTCGGTGGTCCCGACGGCGCGAAAACCTCTCGGCAGTGCCGTCACTTCGTCGCCATGGCTGTTCCAGACGTCGAGCTGGTTGCCTAGTCGATCAAAGAGTTCCGAACCATTCTTGATGTGCAACATGCCAGCGCCGTACTCGCGTCGCCCGGTGAACACCACCTGGCCGCCAAGATGATGCGCCATCAACATCAGTCCGTAACAAATTCCCAGTACGGGAATGCCGAGCGAAAAAATTTCTGGATCGATTTGCGGGGTGCCTTTGTCGTAAACACTGGCCGGGCCGCCGGAAAGGATGATGCCGTTGGGTTTTGCTGCGGCGATTTCAGTGGCTGGTGTGTCGAAGCGGACAATTTCCGAATAAACCTGACACTCGCGGATTCGCCGCGCTATGACCTGCGTGTACTGCGAGCCGAAATCGAGGATGAAAATTTTTGAGTGCGTTGAATTGGCTGCCATCTTCACACGCTACGGGTGAGTTTGCGGGACGCTATGCTCTGCGGCCGGATCGTCGGTAGATCGTTCCAACGGACCAAGCGTTCCCTGACCAGTCACGCCGCGCTGCAACTGCTCTTGCACTTCTTGTGTACTGCGTTGTTCGATCGGGTCCGCGCAGCCGCTCAAAATCAGCCAGGCGATTGCGAGCGGGATTGAGAGGGGTCTCATCTGCATATTTTAGGAAGCGTACCTGTGATTGCAATTGTGGATTGCGGAACGCGGATTGCGGATTTACAGGCACATTGAAAACGCGGCGGTGGCAATCTTCAATTCCGCACTCCGAAATCCGCAATCCGCAATGATATGATCGATCCGGAACTTTTGCTTCAGGGCTATCGGCTTGGTGTCTTCCCCATGGCTATGGAAGACGACTTGATCGAATGGTTTTCACCCGATCCGCGCGCCATCCTGCCATTGGAAGATTTTCACGTCCCACACGCGTTGCGACGTCTTCTGCGCCGAAGCGTTTTTGAAACTACAATCAACAAGGCGTTTTCCGAAGTGATCGCTGCGTGCGCGAAACGGGAAGATACCTGGATCAATCGCGAGATCATTGAGAGCTACACACGATTGCATGAACTCGGGCGCGCACATTCGGTCGAAGCTTGGAAGCAAGGCAGGCTCGCCGGCGGCCTGTACGGTGTCGCGGTAGGAGGCGCTTTTTTTGGCGAATCGATGTTTCATCGCGTGACTGATGCCTCCAAGATTGCGCTCGTGGCGCTGGTGGAGCATTTGCGCGCTCGCAAATTCGTGTTGCTCGACACGCAATGGCTCACCCCGCACCTGCAACAGTTTGGCGGCGTTGAAATTTCCCGGCACCATTACCTGCGCCTCCTGCGGAGAGCGGTGGAATTGCCGCGAAAATTTCTCTGAAGGTAGGGCGCGACCGCTCGCCACGGCGGAGGCGGGCCGGGCGCGCCGCACGACTGCAAATCCGACTCGCACAAAAGCCACGAATAGCACAGTGCCAAGACCGAGGGTCATTCTGAGCGCAGCGAAGGATCTCGCGCTGGGTGGTGGGTCACACAAGATAGCTAGCGTGATCTTGGAACTTTGTGAGAGGTCCCTCACTTCGTTCGGGATGACAGATCGCGAATCTCGCCGATATTAACTGCGACATGGTTGGTTGGATTTTAAAGAAGATTTTAGGCTCGAAAAATCAGCGCGAGCTCAGACGGCTTGCGCCGATTGTTCGCCGGATCAACGAGCTGGATGAGCAGTTCAAGAGCTTGTCCGATGACGAGTTGCGGGCAAAGACCGCGGCTTGGAAGGAAGAGTTTTCTAAAATTCCGGAGCCGGAAGATCAATGGAAAAAGCTGAATGAGATCTTGCCTGAAGCGTTCGCAGTGGTGAGGAACGCAGCGCGGCGGCTCAAAGAGCGGCAACACACTTTCACCGTGTGCGATCAGCCTATGGTCTGGGACATGGTGCACTTCGATGTGCAGCTGCTCGGCGGAGTCGTTTTGCACCGGGGCCGGATCGCGGAGATGGCGACAGGCGAAGGCAAAACTTTGGTCGCGACGCTGCCGCTTTACTTAAACGCTCTCACAGGCCGGGGCGCGCACTTGGTGACGGTGAACGATTATCTGGCGCGGCGCGACGCGGAATGGATGGGGCAGCTGTACGATTTCCTCGGGCTTACCGTCGGCTGCATTCAGCACGATCAAGAGCCGGACGTTCGTCGCGAACAATACGCGATGGACATTACATACGGAACGAATAGCGAGTTCGGGTTCGATTATCTGCGCGACAACGGCATGGCCACGACGCGCGAGCAACAAGTTCAGCGCGGCTATTACTACGCGATTGTGGATGAAGTTGATTCCATTCTGATCGATGAAGCGCGGACGCCGCTCATCATCAGCGGGCCGGCGACGATTTCCACCCATCAATACGACAAATGGAAACCACTTATCGAGCAGTTGGTGCGGAAGCAAAACATGCTTTGCAACCGAGTGGCCAGCGAAGCGATCGAGAAATTTGAGCAAGGCGATGTAGAGACCGGCGGCCGTCTTATGTTCAAGGTGAAGCTCGGTCAACCGCGCAATAAACAGCTTTTGCGAATGATGGAAGATCCCGATAAGCGCCGGGCCGTCGACAAAGCCGAGCTTTCCTTTTACCAGGACACACGCAAGGAAGAACTGTTCGCGCTCAAGGAAGAGCTTTTCTTTACCATCGACGAAAAATCGAACGAAGCCGATCTCTCCGAACAGGGTCGCACCTTTCTCAATCCCGACGATCCGAACGCATTTGTGCTGCCGGATTTGATCAACGAATTCACCGAGATCGATCTCGATCCAAATCTGTCCAAGAAGAGAAGGACAAGAAAAAAGCGGAGCGCCAGCAACATTGCGACGCGCAGGCGGAGCGCATCCACAACATCTCACAGCTGCTGCGCGCCTACTGCCTGTTCGAGAAGGACGTCCAGTACGTCATCGAGGATAACAAGGTGGTAATTGTTGATGAGTTCACCGGCCGCAAAATGCCGGGGCGGCGGTGGAGCGATGGTTTGCATCAGGCGGTGGAAGCGAAGGAAGGCGTCCAGATCGATCGCGAGACCCAAACTTTAGCAACCATCACCATTCAAAATTATTTCCGGCTTTATCAGAAGCTGGCGGGAATGACCGGCACGGCGGAAACCGAAGCCGCGGAGTTTCACGACATTTACAAACTCGACGTCAATGTCATTCCGACGAACCGGCCGGTGCGCCGCACTGATCACAACGATCGCATCTACAAAACGCGTCGCGAAAAATACAATGCGGTCATTAAGGAAATCAGAGAAGCTCACGCGAAAACTCAGCCTGTGCTCGTTGGCAGCGTCAGCGTGGAAGCGTCCGAACTGCTCAGCCGAATGCTGAAGCGCGAGAAAATTCCGCACAACGTGTTGAACGCGAAGTTTCACATGCAAGAGGCCGAGATCGTGGCTCGCGCCGGTCAACCGGGCACGGTCACAATTTCGACTAACATGGCCGGTCGCGGCACAGATATTAAGCTCGGCCCCGGCGTGACCGACATGGGCGGGTTGATGGTGATTGCAACTGAGCGCCACGAAGCGCGCAGAATCGATCGACAGTTACGCGGGCGTTGTGCGCGGCAGGGAGACCCCGGCGCATCACGATTCTATGTCAGCTTCGAAGATGATCTGATGCGCAACTTCGGCGCAGCAGATCGAATGACGAAAATCATGGAGCGCTTCGGTCTCGAGGAAGGCCAGGAGCTCGAGCATCGATGGCTGAACAAATCGGTCGAGACCGCGCAGAAACGCGTGGAACAACGCAACTATCTCGTTCGAAAACGCACGCTCGATTTCGACGACGTGATGAACATGCAGCGCGAGGTGGTTTACACGTATCGCAATGAAGTGATCGATTCCGAGGAACCGCGCAAGCTCATCTACGAAGTGGTCGACGAAGCTGTACCGGCAAAGGTGAAAGAGTATCTCGACGTCGATGAGCCGAATTACACCGGTTTCATCCATTGGGTGAACACAACTTTCCCGCTCGGTTTGACTAAAGAAAAAGCAGAATTTGAAACGCGTGGTGTCGACGAAAACGCGCAGTTCCTGGTCGAAAAGATCAAGAACGCTTACGAGCGGAAATCAGCCTACGAAGAGCCCACGGCGGTAAAAAGCCTGGAGCGCTACATCATCCTCAATGCGGTCGACCGGCTCTGGCAGGAGCATCTCTACGCCATGGACGCATTGCGAGAGGGTGTTTATCTCCGCGGCTACGCGCAAAAAGATCCGCTCATCGAGTACAAAACCGAGGCGTACGACATGTTTGTCGAATTAATGGCAAACATTAAAAACGAAGTGCTGAATAATCTGTTCCGCAGCACCTCGAACCTGCAGGCGTTCGAGAATTTCCTGGCGACTTTGCCGCAATTCCTGCTGCGCGAACATGCGCCGACCGCGCCAACAGCCGGCGCTTCGTCGCGTGCGCGTCAGCCTCAACCAGTCGGCGCAATGGCTGGAGTTGCGGGAGATGGCGACGGCGATGGAGCAGGGGAAGTATCGATCGATCTACCAATTCGTCGTTCAATACCAAAGGTCGGTCGCAACGAGCCGTGCCCCTGCGGCAGCGGAAAAAAATACAAGAACTGCTGCGGCCGCGTTGCGTAAATCGCAGGGCGCGGTCGCGTCAGACTGTCATTCCGAGCGAAGTCGAGGAATCTGTAACTGTTTTGAAATATCGAGAGATGTCTCCAGCCTTCGCATAAAGCTACGGCTTGGCAGGCGACTCCGCTCGACATGACAAGTCAGGGCGGCTTGGGCAATTCGTAGGTTGTGATCTCCAGCTGGTGACCGTCGGGATCGCGGAAATAAATGGAGTGCGAAATCTCGTGGTCTTGGAATTCGAATTTGATTCCGCGCTTTTCCAGTTCGTGCTGCGCGGCGAGAAAATTTTGTCGGTTTGCGCGAAAAGCGAGGTGAAGCATTCGGATGTTCGCGGTGAGTTGAGGGTGTCGATTGTGCATCCGGGCTCGCGGGGAACAACGCGATCCCGGTATTTCCTTTGCCGATGAAAGTCGGCACGCCCTTCCACATGCCTTCATGAAGTCGCTCGAACCCGAGAACTTCGATATACCACTTGGCCGATCGTTCGATGTCACGCACGCCGAGCGCTACGTGATCAATTCCTTCAAGTTGCATCAGGTTTTGGACAGAATTTACAGAATTGCCGAAACCAATACCGATAAAACGGACAGCTGTGGGATTAGCGTCTTCAATAGCGTCTCTCAGTGCGCGTAGTCCAAGCGGTCGTCCAGCTTCCCGTTTCGCAACGCGATTAGAAATGCCGCATAATCTTTAAGCGGACCTCCAACGCCGCGCCAAATTACTTTTGGTTTCGTGTTATTCTTGGTGAGTGTCGCAACCAAGACGTGAAAGGTGTGAGCGATTCCGCCGCGCTCGTAATGGACAACGTAATATTCGCCATCTACCGCTGCCCAAATCAGACGCTTGCCTGGAAGAGTTGGGTCCGTGATGGCATCAGTCGCGTTCCACTTCTGGCCCGGTTCTGCGAGTCTGCCATCGTCCGCGCAAAGTGCGACAATGGCGGCAGGTAAATCTCCGGTCGAATGAACCTCATGAAAGCGCGACGAATCCTGCAACACTCTGCGATCTTCCGCCGGAAGCTTTGTGACATCTCCGCAGCACCAGCTCTGAATCGCGACGGCGAAAAGAAGGTAACTGAGATGTTTCATTCAGTCGCTGGCGACCTAACGAGATTAAGTTCACGAGCGGCTTGCACGCCATCTCGTAATGTCATTGCCTCCATGCGGCAACGTGGGCGCGGACTGGATTACCGAAGCCTTTGAGGACCACTTCGCCCACATCTTCGAACAACAATCCTTTGCCGATGCAGAGGTCTGGAATTGCATTCGATACCAGAATTTGTTCCGGCTGCGCATGAGCGCAGAGACGGGCGGCCAGTTGAACTGTCGATCCAAAGAGATCGTTATGTTGCTCGACGGGCTCACCTGCTGCGGCGCCGACTCTAACCTTGAGCGGGCGCTCGGGATTCGCTTGCGCGTGCTTGTCCAATTCGCGTTGAATTTGAATTGCGCAGCGAACCGCGCCCGCTGCCGAGATGAATGCGGCCATGATGCCGTCGCCGGTGTGCTTGACCTCGCGTCCGCCTGAGGCGGACAACGCGTCACGCACAATCGTGTCGTGCACGCCGAGCATTGCCAGCGCCGCCTCGTCGCCCAGCGATTGAGTCAGTGTCGTCGAATCCACAATGTCGGTGAACAGCACCGTTCGGATTCCCGGATCTCTTTCATTGGTTGCGCCAGGAACTAAGGCCGCTCCCGCCTCGTTCACTTCGACGCCGCCAAGAAATCCTTCCGCGAGCTCGGGTTGTATCTCAATAAGCTTGTCCGCGACCATGCCGTGGGCCTCGCGATGGACCTGGATGGCGGCTTCGGCGTCTGGCGCGTGGCAAAGACAAAAAATCTTCCCGGCCTTTTCGTTTACCCAATATTTGTGATAATGAACGCCGTACTTGTCCTCGATTTTAACATCCTCGGCGTGAGCTTTGGCGACATCCTCGGCGCTGACTCCTCCCGGAACCTCGTGAATGTCCATGTAAAGCGGCATAGTGAGTAAATTTACCGCGATATGACGTGATGCAAAACGCTGATCTTGGCAGGGTGACTCAGCGTCTGGTAAACAACGCAATAGCGCTCGGTCAGACGAAGCAACGTAGCGAGCTGTTCTTCGGTGGCATCGGTATCCAGATCGAAATGCAATCGAATTTGCTTGAAGCCAACGGGGACGTCCTTGGAAACGCCGAGCGTACCACGAAAATCAAGATCGCCCTCCGCTCGAACAATTGCGCCGCGTAATAGAATGTTCAGAGCGGTTGCGACTGCACGCAGCGTGACTCCTGCGCATCCCACCAGCGCTTCGAGCAACATGTCGGCCGAGCACGCGCTCTGTCCATCGCCCCCTGTCGCCGGGTGAAGCCCGGCTTCGACGCGCGCTTTTCCGGTTTCGATTTTGCAGGTGATATTTTCACCGACTCGCCCCTCTGCGCTCGAGAGTAACCAACGCGGTCTCAGGGCGCTCTCGATACTGCGCTTTGAGCGGTGCCTGCAATGATCCTCAATTCGTCAGCATTCATGGCTTGAATGTGGGAGCGGCCTTGGCGCCGCGACGGTCGGGACACTAAGGTCCCTCCCACATTGACACAAGCGCCGCTACAACTAGCTCGGCTTAATGTTTTGGTTCACTCGGAAGAAATTATCGGGATCGTATTTTTTCTTGATGGCGACCAATCGCTCGTAATTTCCGCCGTAAGTTTTCTTCACGCGTTCTTCTCCTTCGTCGCCCATCAAAAAGTTTACGTAGGCTCCACCGGCTGAATACGGATGCACCGCATCGTAAAAATTTTTCGTCCAGGAAATAATTTTCTCGTTGTTCGCGGGATCAGGATCCACGCCGACAATCACCTGCGCCCAATTGGAATCGCGATAATTCCAGGCCGTATCGCTTTTGCCGACCCGTGCTGCAGCGCCGTTGATCGGGTACATGTGCATCGTGGAATGCATGGTCGGAAGCGCTTCGCCGAAGCGAGTGTACTGCGCAATTGCGTCGTCGCTGATCTCATTCACGAAATCGGCGCGCCAATACCATTGCAGACCCGGCGGATAAAGGGCATCGAACATACTTTGCAGCGCCGGATGCGGAATCGGACCTACAAAATCGAGTGCAGGCTTTTTGAATGCCCGGATTGGTTCGAATGTTCTTTCCGCTTTCTCCAGTGGCCCGGCGTATGCCCAGACGACACCACACATTTTTTTCATGTGCAGATGTTCGGGAAACGGCGGAGCCGGCGGCACAGTAAGAAATGCGGGGAAGCCATTCAGATCATCGGGCGCCGAGGGGATCAGATCGCGATACCATTTCATCACGTCGGCTGTCTCGCTCAGTTCGTAGAGCATTGGGCCGGCATAAAGCGTGTCGATCGGATGCAACCTGAACGTGAACGATGTGACGACACCAAAATTGCCGCCGCCGCCGCGAAGGGCCCAGAACAAATCAGGATTCTCATCGGCGTTTGCCTTTACAAATTTGCCGTCTGCCAGGACGACGTCGGCGGAGAGCAAATTATCGATGCTTAATCCGCATTTGCGGGTGAGATGGCCGACGCCGCCGCCCAAAGTCAATCCGCCGACGCCAGTTGTGGAAATGATTCCGCTCGGCGTCGCGAGCCCGAACGCATGCGTGGCATGATCAACGTCGCCCCAGACGCATCCGCCGCCGGCTGTGACGGTGCGAGCCGCCGGATCGACCCGCGTGTATTTGATCGGCGCGAGATCAATCACCAAACCGTCGTCGCAAATTCCCAGGCCGCCTGCGTTGTGCCCGCCGCCGCGGATCGAGACAAGCAGATCGTTGTCTCTGGCGAAGTTCACTGAACGGATGACATCTGCGACGTCCGCGCACCGCGCAATCAACCGCGGCTTTTTGTGGATCATCGCGTTGTACACCTTCCGAGCTTCGTCGTAATCCTTGTCGCCCGGTTCGTATCAGTCGGCCGCGCAGGTTCGCTTTGAAATCGGCAATGGCATTTTCGTTAAGCATGACGAAGTGTCACCGAAACGATCTTACGGTCAAGACACTGAGTCTCGGCATTTTCATTGAGATAGCGACCGGTGCGGCGCTAATATGCCTGCGCATTGACATGGGCGATGTTTGACGCGGAGAGATCTTGGACTCGGCGGGAATTTTTGAAACTCGCCGGTCGGGCGGGAGTTCTGAGCGCGGTTCCAACTCTGGCGAGCGCTGCAACGGCGCTCAACTCCGACACGGTTTGCATCTCGATCCTGCACACAACAGACATTCATGGCCATATTTTGCCGACCTCCGATTACGACGGAAATCCCAATCGCGGCGGGCTGGCGCGTTGCGTTACGCAGATTCGGCACTGGCAGCGGCAGAACCGGAACTCGATTTTAATCGACGTCGGCGACGTGTATCAAGGCACCGAAGTCAGTTTGCGAAACAAGGGCGAACTGATGATCGATTTGTTTAATCATCTCGGGTACGACGCCTGGGTCGTTGGCAATCACGAATTCGATTGGGGGATCGAACCGTTTCACCAAGCTTTGCAGAGATCGACCATGCCAGTGCTGGCTGCGAATACGATATTGGAGGGAAAGTCGGCGGGCGAATTTGCCGATGCAAAACATCCTCTGGCAAAAATCCAGCCGTTCATCTTGAAGGAAATCGCCGGGATTAAGCTTGCGATCATTGGGATCACGACGCCCGGGATGTCGTTCTGGCTTCCGCGCGAATTTACGAGAGGAATCGATTTTCAGCAGCCGGTCGAACCGGTTCGTCGCGCAATAGCAAGAGCAAAGAATGAAGGCGCGGACGCAATGGTCCTAACAGGCCACATGGGTCTGAAACCGCGCACCGGCGGCGATGATTTTGCGAACAGTGTCATGGCATTAACTTCGGAATTTCCGGATGTCGCGGTTTTCATCGCCGGTCATACTCATCAGGTGATTCCGAGTCGCCTGTCGAACGGTGTGCTTTTCACACAGGCGGATCACTTTGGCATTCACGCGGGCCGCGTTGATCTTCTGTTTGATCGGAATTCAAAAAGATTGCTTAGTCGTGAAGCGATCTGCGAACTAATGGACAACCGATTCCCGCTCGATGACGTAGTTGTTTCCCGAGCAAAACCGCAGCTCGCAGAATCCGGTGCCGCTCTTGCACAGCCGATCGGCGAGTTAGCGCAGACGTTGCACGCTCGCAGCCGGCCGGGCCGACCTAGCGACATCGAGAGACTGATCGGCGCAGCAATCATGGAAGCGTTGGGGGAACGAAACGTCGCCGTTGATGGGGTGATGCATGGAGTGTTCGACGAGAATGCCAGCCTGGTCGGCGGTCCTAAGACGGTAAACGACATTTGGAACGTGATTCCTTACGAGAACTATGTCGTGACGGCGGCGCTCTCATCCGATGAAATCAAAGCTGTGATGGAAGAAGTCTATGCCGGGCACGAACGGAGAAACTTGCTCGGCTTCGAAGTGAAACTGGAAGGCCGCGGTGCGGCTTGCAGAATCACATCGATGACATTGCAAGACGGACGCCCGCTCGAGCGCAGTAAAAAATATCTCATCGCACTTAACAGCTTCGATGCGCGCAGCGCAGGCCATCACTTCATGAAACTCCGCGCGCTGCTCGAAACGCCAGCAGCGAAATGTGTCATGCACCCTGTGCAAACGCGCGACGCACTCATCGATTACTTCCGGCGTCACAAAATCGTGCACAAAATTGCGGCTGCTGGCGGGTTAGCGGCGGCCGCTTGATAGGCGGTCATCCTGAGCGGAGCGAAGCGAAGTCGAAGGATCCCGTGGCTCGGCCATTGGGTTCATCGCGGGGGTCCTCGACTGCGCTCGGAATGACGAAACGGTTTGTGCTTGAAAAACTTCTGCGCTCCGCTTGCGTATCTGGCCATGCGCGTGTTTGGATTCTGTCTGCTCGCTTTGTTGTCGATTGTCGGTGTTGCCTGGTCGCAGGGAACTGCCACGCCGTCGGGACACGCAAGCACCACCCCGTCAGTGACGGCGTCTGGGCTGGCGATGTTTCGCCCGGTGTTAATTGGGCAAGGTCCAAGTGCGTTGATCAATCGCATCGACGAGCAGGACTTGATCAGGAAAGGCCAGAAGGATGCGCTGGTCATGTTCCTGTGCGCGGTGAGAAAAGATGGCGAGGTACAGTGGAGCGCTACGTACCGCGGCACACCCAATTCGGATTTTCTCAAGCAAGAATTGCAGAAGAGGATTTCACCGGCATCCAATCCCAAATTTATTCCGGCGGTTCATGATCATCAGCCGGTGGACGCGATTTATTACGGCACGGTCACTTTCCGGGTCGTCAATGGAAAACCGCGCCTGCGCATTTTCTCTAATCAAGAAACCGGCGAGCTGGAGCAGGAACACGACTTCATTGGACCACAACCTTTTTTCGGAGACGGCTCAGGCTTTACCGGATTCCATTATCCGCCGATGGAAAGCGGGCGGCTTCAAGTGGACGGCAAGGTGGAGCTCAAGGTGAAGGTAGATGCGACCGGCAATTTGCAGGAGATAAATATCGTGTCGGAGGAGCCGCCTCTTTTAGGTTTTGGCATTGCGGCTATCAAGGATTTCGGAGAGGCAAAATTCATTCCCGCGTTTCGGGACGGCAAACCGGTCGAATCCGAAGTGACGTTGTCGGTCTTTTACAAAGCGGCAGGCCTTTGAGGCGTATGTGAAGACTGCGACCTCCTTAAGGAAAAAACAACTTGTTCGCCGCCCATTTTTTCAGCGCAATCCGCTCACCTGCGCGCGCGAACTCATCGGCACGGAATTAATCTGGGGCGATTGCTCCGGGATCGTCGTCGAGGTGGAGGCATACGCGGCAATTGATGACGAAGCCGCGCACACTTTCACGCGGCCAAGCGCGCGCAGCTTTATCGAGCGGAACAAAGCCGGCGCGGCCTACGTCTATTTCAACTATGGCGTGCACTGGATGTTGAATGTGCTCGTGAAAGGGGAGGCGAACGGCTTCGTTTTGTTCCGCGCGATTGAACCGCGGCGTGGCGTGGAGCTGATGAAGAAACGCCGCGGCGTGGAGGATCTCCGTCAGCTTTGCTCCGGGCCGGGAAAACTGACGCAAGCACTCGATATCACCGATCGACATCACGAGATGGATTTATGCGTCGATCTGCGCCACTGCTTCGTGTCGGACGCGCAGGCGACTTTCGACATTGTGGCGGACAAGCGGGTCGGCATCAGTCGCTCTGCGCATTTGCCGTGGCGATTTACTTTGCGCGGGAGTCCGTTCGTGAGCCGAGCGGTGAAGAGTTTATAGGTCGCACGTCGTATGAGTCCTATGAGACATATGGGCCTTGCGTTGACTGCTGCCCGGCTGCGTTCACCTTAAAGCCCATGAAACAGCGTGTCCTTCTCGGCATGAGCGGTGGAGTGGACTCCAGTGTCGCCGGCTATCTTTTGCGCGAGCAAGGCTACGAGGTCGTCGGCGTCACCATGAAAGTCTGGCCGCAGGATTGCATCTCGCGCGCGGAAGACAAATGTTGCGGGCCGCAGGCCGTGGCCGATGCACGCAGCGTGGCGCATTCGCTGGGGATTCCGCATTACGTTGTTGATGAAGCGGACCAGTTCGAACGACTCGTGATCGATTATTTCGCCAGCGAATACCAGGCCGGTCGGACGCCAAACCCATGCGTGATGTGCAACGAGAAACTCAAGTTCGGCAATCTCTGGAGCAAGGCCAGGGCGCTCGGCTGCGATTATATCGCCACCGGACATTATGCGATTATTGACCATGTTGTAGTCCCGCAGTCGCGGGATGACCGCGGCCGCGTTGATTCACGGACAGCGTCTGGAGCTACCGGGGTCAGCGACCCCGGCTACAGCCACGCAGTGCTTCGCAAGAGCGTCGATCGACGTAAAGATCAATCGTATTTTTTGTTCAGCCTGCACCAGACGCAGTTGCGCCGTGCGCTCACGCCGCTGGGCAGAATGACCAAGCCGCAAATCCGGGAGATCGCGCGCTCGTTAGGTCTGAAAGTGGCCGACAAGATCGACAGCCAGGAAATCTGTTTCGTTCCCGGCAATGATTACAAGGCTTTCCTGCGCTCGCATCTCGGCGACGCTCGATTTCATCGCGGCGAGATTTACGACGTCGATGGAAATTTCGTTGGCGAGCACGACGGCATCGAGCTTTTCACCATCGGCCAGCGCAAAGGACTTCCCGGCGGATCGCTGCGGCCGCGTTACGTTGTCGATCTCGATCCCGAAACAAATCGCGTGATTGTCGGCGACGCGGACGATTTGGTTTGCGATGAATTCGAAATCGACCGGACAAATTGGATCGCACGTGATCTGCCGGCGGAGGATCTCGATCTTACAGTGAAGATTCGGTACAGCCATGCGGGCACACCCGCAACCGTGACGCCGCTGGAAGATAATCGCGCACGGATTTGTCTGCATGAGCCACAGCGCGCGGTGACGCCCGGACAAGCCGCAGTAATTTACAAGGACGACGTTGTGCTTGGCGGCGGCTGGATCTGCCGACGCGAGGCGCCGGTAGCGGCCTAACAGATGGCTGAAAAAATCCTTCTCGCGTTCAGCACGTTTCCGGACGCCGAAACCGCGAGACAAATCTCTAATCAGCTCGTCACGGAAAAATTCGCGGCATGCGCAAATATTTTACCGGCGATCGAATCGATTTACCGGTGGAAAGAGAAAATCGAAACCGGAAGCGAAACGCTGGTGTTTTTCAAGCTAAGCGAAGATCGACAACCGGCCTTTCAAGAAAAGCTGCGCTCGCTTCATCCATACGAAGTCCCCGAAATAGTCTTCGTTCCAGTTGCAAGCGGTTTACCGGATTATTTGCGCTGGGTTGCGGAGAGCTGCGCTAGCTGACCGCCGCTCGTCGTCTTCTCTGGCCGAGCGCGAAAATTGCTGCGCCAATTGCATTGGCAATCACTGTTACGGCGATGATTTTCACGGCGAAACTCAATTGGCTCGGAACATCAATGATCGGATAAATAGTAAAGAAGATCGCGGATAAGGAGACGGCAGCGCCGCACAGCGCCGCGACGCGCAACCAGATCGGCGCGCCCGAACGAACCGCGCCCGTTCCAAAGATTGGTATGGCGAACAGCGTGAAGTAAACGATCCCGTAGAAAACGTTCGCGGCGTTATCGACGAGTTGAAACGCTTCCTGGATTCCGGCGCCGATCTGGCTCGAGATCGCAATCACCAGCGTGATTGCGCCGACAAAAATGATCGAGTTGATCGGCGTCTTGTATCGCGGGTGCAGATGCGAGAACCAACTCGGAAGCAAGTGGTCCCAACCCGCGACCATCGGTAATCGTGAGCTACCGGTCACGTGAACGCTGGTCGAAGAAATCGTCCGCGTCGTCATTAATAAAATTCCGACCGAAGCCATCGCGCCGGCGATTGGGAACGAATGCAGGCCGAGGCGCAACGTTTGCGGCACCGGACCGATGAGATCGATCGGATTGTTGCCGATGAACGCGAGCACCGAGCTCGTGCCAAGAATGAACATCAGCGCGATCACGGGCGAAGCGATCAGCACGGAGCGGCCGATGTCGCGGGCGGGCGCGCGCGTCTCGCCGGCGAGAATGGCTACGTATTCGAATCCGCTAAGCCCGCCGACGGCGAGTTTGCTGAAGATGTTGAAGCAATAGAAAATCGACATCGCAGGCAGCGCGAATTGAAGCGGCTGATAACTTTTCAATTCGCCGCGCGCGAGGCCGAGGAGCGGCAACAAAATCAGCGCTGCGTAAACGACGAACATCGCGAATGCGCCAACATTGTGGAGCCATTTGCCTAAAGACAAACCGCGGACGCAAGCCCAGCCGAGGCCGCCGACCAATGCCGCGCTGATCAGCGAGACGCACCATTTGCTGTTCGGCATCCACGCAGCGCCAGGACCGATCGCGTAAGAGATGTTCGTGGTGATGAACATTCCGCCGAGTGCGATGACCGTGATCGATAGCAGCCAGAGATTCCAGGCCACAATAAATCCGGCGAACTCGTTGAAGCTGAGCTTGGCCCATTGATAAATGCCGCCTTCGAGCGGCATCCGATTGCTCAAATAAATCACGACCGCGGCCTGCGGAATGTAAAAAAGCAAAATGGCGAGGAGCCAAAAGAAAAGGTGCGCTTGTCCGAGCTTCGCCGCGGCGCCGACCCAGCTCGACCCGACGACAAAAAGAATTTGCGTCAAAACGAGATCGAAAAGGCCGAGCGGTTTCTTGAGCGCAACGCTGTGTTCCTGGACGTCGCGTTCTGCGCGATCTAACTGCGTTTCCACAGCGAAATTGTAGGGCAAGCGCTCCGCTTGCCCACTCGAAAAACCTCGGCAGGCGATGCGCCTGCCCTACAACGCCGGTTTAATCGTGTTCGTGCTCGGCTCTTTTAGGCGGCGGCGGTTCGTTGCGAAATTCGCGGTGCCGAATTTTGCCGCCGGCGTAAGCAATGTAGCTACCGGTCCCCAGGGCGCCTGCGCCGAGCAAAATTACCGCGATCACGAGTGGCGCGGACGACTTCGGCCATTTGATTGGCACTGCGATGGCTGCCGCGCTCAAGACCGCGAGCGCGTAAAAAACCCAGATGAGATCCTCGGCGCGATCTTGATGCTCATCAAGCCAGCGTTCTCCATCTTCATCCGTCATCGACAGGACGCGATCGTATGCCTGCTGGCCAAATTCATAGACTGGCCACGCGGAAAGCGAGCTGAGAAGGACAAGCACCAATGTGACAAGCTGAGCGCGACGACTCTTTAAAACGACGGCGATAACCAGTCCGATCCAAGCGATGAGCAATCCGTAAACTGGCAGTGGATTGAGCAAGACATGGACGTATTCCGGCTGGCGCAAACCTCGGAGTATCGAATCGATCACAGACTGCCTTCCCAGTGAGTCGCTAAAGTTCGTGCGGCACTCTTCGCTTTTTCAGGAGGCAGATATTTTTGCCAGTGAGCGATCGTGTAATGCCACCATTCATTACGCGATCCCCAAAACCCCGCGCGTAGCATTGCGTTCTGCAGCAAACGCACGTGTGCACGGACTTCGTAAGAAGGGCCCACGTAGCGCCACATTGCAGCGGGCGTAAAATCGTCAAAGTCACTTGGCATGCGCACAGGGTTATTCCATGAGTCGACCAAGGTGGCATCAACGGCGATGCCCCAGCTGTGCAGCGACCCCGCACCCGTTTCAGGATCGGCAACGTAATCAGTGTTGTGTGACGCTTCCCAAAGTTTCGCCTGCACGGCCACTGGCCGATATGCATCCCAAATTTTAAGACCATACTGATAGTGCCGTAGAAACGCCTGCGCCCGAGCCAAAGCTGAGGCGACCTCCCGGCGAGCGAGCGCGCGTGTTCCGTGGGGATAGAGCGGTTGCCCCAGAAGATTATTTCGTTCCGCATAGCGCAACTCAACCATGATTGTCGGGTCAACCGATCGGACATCGACAAGCGACTCGCCGGCATTTGCATCTATTGACACCAGCGCCATGGCCATTCCAGCAAGTAAAGGAACGTAAGTGCTGAAGCGTCGCATTTGTGTTGTACGGTTAATACGCTGCCACTGCTGCAGGAGTGTCCGTTTTTGCCAGCCGTTCGAGCAGAAGGCGAGCGCTATCTTCGGGGACCGCGAAACGCAATTCCACATTCGAGCTGCCCTCTCTTTGGACTTCCACCGGCTGGGAGTAGAGCAACAGTTGCGAGTCCGGCAAACGCAGCCATTGCTGCGGATTGTCGTGCAAATTTCGGGCAAGATCAGCCGCGTTTGTTGTTGGATTCACTTTTATGAGCACTCTGGCTTTTACCGGATTTTGCAGGTTCACTGCAAGGCCGAGCAATTGTGAAGCGTTAAGCAGTTCAGACGTAAAAATGGGATGGAAAACACGTGAGAGGTCGGGTGGGTTGCGGGAAATAATTCGCAGCGCGCTGTCACGATCGAGAGCCTGGAAACGATCGAATAGTTGACCGGTTATTTTCAGATCCGGTTTCATTCCGAGGCGCACGAGCACCAGTTCATCTACTTCACCGGGCGCGCCGACGGCCAGGGTCGCCGGTCCCACGCGGGCGACGGCGAAATCAGGCCTGCCCGCCGTAGCCTCGGCGGAGGCGGGCCGGCGTTCCCAAACCGGCAAGGGGCTAATGGGTCGTTTTTGGAAACTCTTATCGTCGCTGATCGCACGAATGACTTTGGGAAGGCTACGGCGGGCTTCAACAAGGTTGAACTCTCGAGTCTCTCCGGTTTCATTCGTGGTCAGCGCACGGGTGATGCGCACTGCATCGCGGGATAGCGTCAATCCTGGAACCGATGCGGCTGCGCCGATTAATGCCGGCAAAAGCTTTGGCTGGTCGTTGGGCCAGCGTTTGGCGAGGTTGGCACGCTCAAACTGGTCGGCATTAA
Source organism: uncultured Verrucomicrobiae bacterium (assembly GCA_963725505.1). GTDB lineage: Bacteria > Verrucomicrobiota > Verrucomicrobiia > Chthoniobacterales > UBA10450 > Udaeobacter. Next base: position 55,932 of record CAVRYN010000006.1, read on the forward strand.
TCGACATGATGGTATCGGTTTCTTGCGGCAGCCATTCACGTCCCCGCGGAGATTGAAAAACAACCAGCAGCGTGAGCGCGAGCAGGACGAGCACCGAGAAGACGCTAAAGTAAAACTTCCGTAGCTCTTGTTTGTCGATTTGGCTGGAGAGCGTGCTCAGCTCTGCGCGGTGTTGCAAAAGTTGATCCACCGCCTCCCGGCGGCGATGTGCCTGGGCCAGCAAGTGCGGCGCGTTTGGAGGTGCAACGCCCTTCGCGGCAAGATGCCGGCCAATGCTCAAATAGGCGGGATTTTTTCGCTCTTCGACCGTCTGGTGGTGTGTCCGTGCGTCGCGCGCTGCTTCTTGTTGTGCGCGAACATTATCATTCAATTTTCGATCGCGCGTTTCGAATTCGCTTCGCGTTCGCGCTATATTTTTTTCTACCGTAGAAAGCTCCGCCTCGGCCGCGTTCAGCTTCTCCTTGGCCAGACGCACTGCCTCCGCGCTGCCCAAGCGCGCCCGGACAAGTTCTGCACGCTTTTCCGGAAGGCGCGCTCGCCGCGCGGTGATATCGGCGGATCGTGCTTCCAAGTCAGCTGGCGCTGGATCGAGCGCATGCAGATCGGAGAGCTGTTTCAAGAGATCGCGATCCGCAGCTTCGCTCTCCTGAATGCGGCGTTCCACGCCGGCAAGCTCGCGCTCGCACACCTCGAGATTATGCTTCGCTTGATTGCGCTGTTGGAGGAGCGGCTTCTCCTCCGATTCCAACCTTGCAATTGCTTCAGATTGTTCGCGGGCATTTTGCTGCCGTTCTTCTTCGATTTTTTTTATTCCTTCTTCGATCCGCGCGATTCGAAGTGCGACTTCTTTTTGTTCTTGCTCAAGCTTCTTAAGCGCCACGATCTCGTTGCGTAATTCTGGAAAATTGGCCGCTTGCGCAGTGCCTTCGCGTCCGAGGTTGATTTCACTTTTTTGGAGAAGGCGCTTCTCGTGGCGAAGCGCGATGCGCGTTCGCTGGCGCCTGATCTTCAACCCGATCTCGCGAAGGCCTGTGCGGATGAAACTCACGGGTTAACGCTATACGAATGCGGGCTTTGAAAAAGAAGTTTTCGGTCGCCGCAAGCCATCAGGCCCATCCGCCCCATCAGTCCCATGGGTCCAATGGGACGGATGCGACATATGGAACTTATTCTTCCGGCTCCGCCAGTTTGGCCAGCACACTAAAATCCTCCAGTGTAGTGGTGTCGCCGGTGACTTTTGCGCCGCCTGCGATCTCTTTGAGCAGTCGCCGCATGATTTTGCCGCTGCGCGTTTTTGGGAGCGCTTCGGCGAAGCGCACTTCATCTGGTTTCGCGATGGCGCCAATATGCACGCCTACGTGATCGCGTAATTCCTTCTTTAGTTCGCGACTGGCATCAACTCCTGTTTTCAGTGTCACAAATGCAACAACGCCCTGGCCCTTTAATTCATCCGCCCTGCCAACCACCGCAGCTTCAGCCACGCGCGGATGGCTCACCAGCGCGCTTTCTATTTCCGATGTGCCAAGTCTGTGGCCGGCCACATTCAGAACGTCATCAATCCGGCCAACGATCCAGAAATAGCCGTCCTCATCGCGACGCGCCCCGTCGCCGGTGAGGTAATTTCCCGGGAACTCGCTCCAATATTGTTTCTTATAGCGCTCCTTGTCGCCGTAAATCGTGCGCAGCATTGCAGGCCACGGGCGACGAATGATGAGTTTGCCGCCAATATTCGCCCCGACTTCGTTTCCTTTTTCATCCACAACTATCGGATCAACACCGAACCACGGGAGCGTCGCGCTGCCGGGCTTTGTCGGAATCGCGCCTGGCAACGGCGTAATCAGAATCGTTCCAGTCTCAGTTTGCCACCACGTATCGACAATCGGACAACGCCCGCCGCCGATATTTTTGTGATACCACATCCATGCCTCCGGATTAATCGGTTCGCCGACTGTGCCGAGCAGGCGAAGCGACGAAAGATCATGTTTCGCCACCCAATGCTCGCCCCAGCGAATAAATGCGCGAATCGCCGTCGGGGCAGTGTAAAGAATGTTGACCCGATATTCTTCGATAATTTTCCAGAACCGATCTGGCTCCGGCCAGTTCGGTGCGCCCTCGTACATGACCACTGTGGCCCCATTCGCCAGCGGACCATAGACGATATAGCTGTGACCGGTGACCCAGCCCACATCAGCCGTGCACCAAAAGATGTCTTCATCGCGAATATCGAAGACGTATTTCATGGTGGAGTAAACACCGACGAGATAACCACCAGTGGTGTGCAAGATTCCCTTTGGCTTTCCAGTGGACCCGCTGGTGTAGAGAAGGTAAAGCGGATGCTCGCTATCGAGCGGAGCAGGTGGGCGGTTGGCATTCACATACTCCAGTTCGCGGTGCCACCAAACATCGCGGCCTTCCTCCATGTGGATCTCGTTTCCGGCCCGGCGAAAAACGATTACGCGCCTGACAGAAGTGCCATCACGAAGTGCGTCATCGACATTCTTCTTCAACGGCACAATCCCGCCGCGGCGATAGGCGCCATCGGCGGTGATGACGCGCGATTGCGCCGCTGTCGATGATGCGATCACGAATGCTGTCAGCGCTAAATCCGCCGAAGACAACTGAGTGCACTACGCCGATCCGCGCGCAGGCCAACATGGCAATCGCGGCCTCGGGAATGTTCGGGAGATAAATGATCACCCGATCGCCCTTTTTGATGTTGTTCCGTCTCAGCACATTCGCGAAGCGGCAAACTTCGTGATGCAGCTGCTGGTAGGTGAGCGTACGTTTGTCGCCCGGTTCGCCTTCCCAGATAATTGCCGCCTTGTTTCGGCGCGGCCCGCTCAGATGCCGATCGAGACAATTTTCCGAGATGTTGAGTTTCCCGCCGACGAACCACTTCGCGAAGGGCGCTTTCCATTCGAGGACTTTTTTCCACGGCGCGCGCCAGACCAGCTCACTCGCTTCGCGCGCCCAGAATTTTGCCGGCTGCCGGATCGATTCCCGGTACATCCGCCGATATTGACCGAGACTTTTGATTCGCGCGTTTTTCGCGAAGTCCCTTGATGGTTTGAAAACACGCTTCTCGACCAGGTGCGACTCAATGTTGTTCTGCATGAGCAGTCCCTAATTAGCCGAAGAAAGTTTTTGGGCAAGCGTGCGGTGCTTCTAGCACCTAATTTGCTCACGCACACCACCCGGGGTGTCATCCTGAGCGAAGCGAAGGACCTCTCCTACGAAGAGTGGATCACACAGCGGATGGAGAATGTTCCATTACCCTTTGCGAGTCCCTCGCTACGCTCGGGATGACAGCAAGAAAAGATCGACATCATGCTCTCCGCTGAAACGCATGACTTGCCTGAGGCTTATGGCCGGTCACCGACCGCGATGAGACCCCAGCCAAACAAACTATTACAATTGGACGGCCCACAGGGCCGTGGCTACAACTGGGCAATGTTCGAACCACCAAACGACCAGTATTTCATGCGCGAAGCATTGCGGCAGGCGCAAAAAGCCCGCGAAGCCGGCGAAGTCCCGGTTGGCGCGGTTGTTGTCCTTGCAGGAAAAATTATTGGCCGCGCCCATAATCAGGTGGAATTGCTCAAGGACGCCACCGCGCACGCGGAAATGCTGGCATTAACACAGGCTGAGGCAGCAGTGGGCGATTGGCGGCTGACCGAATGCGACCTCTACGTGACGAAGGAGCCATGCGCGATGTGTGCGGGCGCGGTGGTCCATACACGAATTCGACGCGTGATTTTCGGTTGCACAGATCCGGCTGCCGGCGCCGCCGGAAGCGTGATCAATCTTGTGCAAATGCCAGCCTTAAATCACCGGTGCGAAATTGCCTCTGGCGTTTTGCAAGATGAATGCGCGGCAATTTTGCAGGATTTCTTTCGTAAACGCCGCGACAAGCAAACCGAAAATCGAAAATCGGAAATTGGAAATTAAGTGGCTTGTGGTCCAAGTCCCCTCGAAAGATTTCGACGAATCCTCACTCCGAAAGCGCTTAGATGAGAAGATGCCAGGGCTCGAAATTGAATTTCGCCCGAACCCGTCCTGCAACTTTCCTACTCTCATACAAGCGGACGTGCCCAAGAACCACATGATCGCTGGCGCTGCCGAGCAAGATCCCGATTCAAAGGAATGGAGGCCTACGGCAGGACGAATCACTTTACTTATGGCGGAAGATGTTCTCACCACGCAAGGCATCTGACCAATCGCTTCCAGTGAGCCGCCTTGGCCCGGCGTGGCATGCCCAGTTCACAACACCTTCACGAAGTTCGCCCGCGGAAAGATCATCGCAGCGCTGATCTAATCTCCGATACGCTGCCATTCGGTCGCCTGTGGTACATGAAGCCGGGCAACGCAATCGACTACGCAAAGTTTCGTAGCCGATCACATGATGCGCCGGTCAGTATTTGATACCAAACCGCATCCAGTGAATATATTGCCGCAATCGATGAAACGCTTGTTTCACTGAAAGGATTTTGCTGATGATTTTTGTTTTCATCTTATTTAGTTTCCTTTCATTGTTTTGGCCTTCTTTGACCTCTCGTCATTGAGAACTCATTTCTGGCCTTTACCCTTTCCTTCGGAAAATTTTGGCGGGCATGGCAAAAAAGTTTGCGGGAGACCGGGGACTCGCCTGAGCCGAATGCCATCGCGAACGCAATCGGGTACGCAAAAGCATCGCAGCCGTTCACATGATGCCGTGATTCGCGTTTAAGATGACGCTGGTAACGTGATCGAAGCGCACGAGCACGCGGGCGATTTCAAAGAGTGGTAAGCGTTAACGCGCATGAAACAAAAAGCCGCCATGCGGTGAAGCGTGACGGCTGATTGCAAGTTGCTGCTGTTTGCTTGGGGATCCCGCAGTTTTACTGGTTGCTGCTCACTATTTGCGGCGCGGGTTTGCTCACTTCAAGTCCGCCACGGGACGGACTCGCTGTGGCGAGCTGGGCACTCACTTTTTGGATTTGGGTGGCCTGCTCCTTGAGCTGGGCTGTGAAAGTCTCTGCCTGCTCTCTGAGTTGGGCTGTGAGAGTCTCTATTTGTTTCTGTTGCTGCGCGACCGTTGCTTCCAACTTCTCAACTTTGCCAACTTTGCCATTGGGCATGGCGGGGCGCTGGGGAGGCGCGCCGGGTGCGCTACGACGCCCAGGCGCGCTACGAGGCGCAGCAGGTGCGCTACCACCCTGGTTCGGGCCAAAATCCCAGCCAAGGTGGTCGTCGGCACGGTCCAGAGTAACTACAACAACGCTGCCGCCGACAGGCTGGAAGTTGTTGAAGATACCACCGATGTAGCACTCTAAGGACCCGGACCCGTTCCCGTTCGAGAGGTCGCCGATGCGGACCGTATTGCTTTCGTCGGCGGCGAGGAAACCAACGAAGTCGCCGATGTAAGTGTTATTGAAGCCAGTGATCACGTTTTGTCCTGTAGAATCGCCAACGGCGGTGTTATCACTGCCATCAACGTTATTGAAAAGTGCCACAGCGCCAACTGCCGTGTTGTTATTGCCCAAACCGAGTGCATCCGAGTCATTATTGAAGAGCGTGTAATAACCAATGGCGGTGTTTGCAACGCCGTTAACATTGAAGAAAAGCGCGAGGTTGCCAAAAGCGTTGTTGCTGTATCCGTCAACGTTACTAGTGAGCGCATTGGCGCCGACAGCATTGTTGTACCAGCCAAATGGGAAGCCGTCTGCCAAGGAGCCATTAAACAAGAGCGCGTCATAACCCACGGCCGTGTTGCCGCCGGCGGTAAGATTATTATTGAGCGCAGCATAACCAACGGCGGTGTTTGGACTGCCATCAGTGTTAAACTCTAGCGCCTCGGAACCCACGGCGGTGTTATTACTGCCATCAGTATTGAACGCAAGCGCGGAATCGCCGAAAGCGCTGTTGTCAAATCCGTCGATGTTGGAGAAAAGCGCGTGATCGCCAAAAGCGTTGTTGCCGTTGGCTACACCGTGGCCGCTCGAGTCGTTATTATAGAGCGCAAAGGAGCCGACAGCATTGTTGTCTGAGGCGACGCTGTTGAAGACGAGCGCATTAGTTCCAACGGCCGTGTTGTCGTGGCCGCTGGTATTGAGCAACAATGCTCCAGTGCCAACAGCGGTATTGGAATCACCCGTGTTGAGGACCAGCGTTCCCGCGCCAACACCGGTGTTGTAGTTCCCGCCGCCGACTGAATAGAGCGAATACCAACCAACTCCTGTGTTTCCGGCGCCAGCGCCGAGGAGCGCGAGGGCGTTGCACCCTTCCGCCGTTGTGAACCCGGGATAGCACCCATCCGGCGCCGGAGCAACTTGGGGAGCTGCCTTTGTTTGTGGCAAGAACGCAAAGCTGGCGAGCACGGACAGGATCGTTGTGAATATTTTGAGGCGAGTTTTCATTAGCTTAATTTTCCTTTTTTTATTGTTTTGGCCTTCTCTGATTTCCATTGGCCCGCCGTAGCCTTCGCGAAGGCGGCTCCCTGGAGAACTCATTTCCGGGCCGTTCATGGTGGATGTTCGTTTTGCCTGGCCCAAGCCCTGACCCCCAAAGCGTTTTGGCAAAAGTTCAGATGCTGTGTCAACAAGAAAAGCTAAAAGAGAGAACGCGCTGAAAGTTGCAACTTCCGCGCACGCCTGGCTCCCATGAGCAAACAGGCGTCCCGATCATTTGTCGCAAGCGCGAATCGCCGATTCAAGTTCAACAAACGCCGGCAGCTTTTCATCCGCGCGCACGATGAAACGCTTCCCATCCTCGCGATGTGCGTCAACAATCCAGATTGTCTGCCCGTTGGAATCAAGCGGCTGAGACGTACCCCAAGCTCCAACTGCGTTTGCTCGAGATTGTCAGCGATGATTTCCGAATACGTGATCCGCCACCTCAGCACGCTAACAAGTTGCAATCGACCCAACAGGAGGGCATCGTGATGCCTATCCGATCTCTAATCATCTTCGCAATCAAAGTCGCGTTACCCGTCGGCCTCTTGGTGACGCCTGCATACGCGCAAGATCCGGCCGTCGTCAATTCTAAGACAATACGCGTCAGGTTCGAAAACGATCGTGTTCGCGTCCTCGAAGCTATCTTGCCACCCGGTATTAAAGAGCAGGTGCACTCGCACCCCGCCTACGTCATCTATGTTTTGGCAGGGGGTCGGTATCGCAACTACGCAGCAGATGGCAAGATCACAGAGGGCGCGTTCCAAACGGGCGACGTTATCTATCGCGACCCTTTGACCCATGCCGCGGAGAACATTGGCGATAAGCCTATGCATCTGATCCTCGTGGAGCTCAAACGCGAGGCCGGCAGCGGCACGTCAGCTCACCCCTGACAGCGCGAGACTCTCCCCACCAGCGCGCCAGTCGGCACTGCGATCGGCTACGCGAAGTTTTATAGCCGGTCACATCATGCTGTGATTCGCGTTTACGATGACGCTGGCAACGTGATCCAGACGCACGAGCAGACGGGCGAGTTCAAGGAGGCGTAAAGTTTTTTGCTCGCGTCAGGTCGCACTTCCCGCTAAAATGAATTTCCATGACTCCGCTTTTATCGGGCGGTCACGAGAGGAGCCAAGCCGATTAGACCCTGGCAACCCTTATGCGACAGCTCACTGTTATACTGACCGCACTAACGGTGGCCACATTCCAAACGCACGCTGGAAGTCTCGACTGGCTTTTTGATGCTGCTAACAACGATGCTATCGCACGCGGACAAGCCCAATTCTTGGTGTGGGATGGTGTGTCGCATCCCTTCGAAGCGAGTTTCGAGAAGGTAGACATTGTAGACAAAGATGGGCCTTTTTATCTCTTTCATGTTGTAATCACCAGTCCAGGCGCCGGAGTAGAGCGCGATCGCAGCTCATACCTGGTGTGTTTCAAGCTGACTGAACGTGGAACCGAATTCCGTATAATTCCCGTCATTCAAAACGCTTCAGACCCGCCGACGCAAAACGAGATTGCGATAGATAAGCGTCTTAATAGATGGCCAGTTTCGCCGCCTTGGAAAGCAGGAGATGATCTACCACACCATATTAAGCCTCCTGGCTTGAACATCGTGTTAGACAAGTGTCGCGCAGAATCAGACCAGTAACACCGTTAACCTTTCTACCGGTAACGGTAGGGTCCAATTCATCTGACGCAGTGGCGACAATGTTCGCTTTCATTTGCAAGCGGCCCGATCACGGAATCAATGGCGATTACGAAGTCTCAGTCCTGACGCGACTGATCTAAAATGAAAAAGAGCGGTTTGGAAACCGCTTCAAGTTCCAAAAACGCCGTCAGCTTTCATCTGCATGTACAACGAGACGCTTCCCATCGCCGCGATACGCGTCAACAATCCAGATCGTTCGGCCGTTGGAATCCACGGCTGAGACGCAGCCCCAATTCCAACCGGCTTTGCTGAGATTGTCAGCTATTTCACGCGGCTAATGGGCTTAACCCAAAGAATGCTTTTTTGCCGCCAATGTTCCAGCAAAGAATGATGCGTTGCTTACACAAGATTCGGGCCAGCTCTGACAATAAGCGGTGAGCGCAATGCACCAAGATGGCTTTAATAGATCAAACACATCTATTTCAAATTCTTAATTACAAAGTGACGATGACAATTGAAAAATGGCTGAAGGAAGAAAAGATGCGCTTGGGACGCTTTAAGATTTACTGTGTTAACGCACAGAAAGAAGAACCAAAATCGCTCCCACTTCAGATGACGCGAAGCTGTTGGAGTGGACAGTATCGCACCTGGGATGATGCATTAGATGCTTTATCTATCCGCTAATGCCATCCGCAACATGCAAATGTGGGAGATTTGCCACGTGAAACCGCAGGGCTTTTACATGGCTGCCTCGCTAGGATTCGAACCTAGACAGAGAGATTCAGAGTCTCTAGTGCTACCATTACACCACGAGGCAACGAGCGAGAAAATTAAAGACCGATAGCCCTCGCTGCAAGTCGCGCGCAGGCGCGTTGCTCGACGTTTTTATGCGACCGCGACCTTCGCGTCGAGGAGAATCTCTGCGCCTTCTTGAGCGGCTGCGACTTTCAACGGCTTTCCGCTCTTTGCCACGAGTTCGCGAGCGGATTCCAGCATCGCGTCCACTTTCTCGTCGTCGTGATGGGGGTCATGGTGAAAAAGCACCAGCGTCTGAATCTCCGCCTCGAGCGCGAGCGAAACGGCGCTGGAGATCGAACCATGTCCCCATCCGATGTGGTTTTTATACTCTCTGTCGGTGTACTGTGCGTCGAGAATCAGAATATCGCTGCCGTGCAGAAACTGCGCCATCCCGGCTTGCTCATCCGCCGCAATTTCCTTCGCCTGTTCCGGACTCAGTTGATTTCCACGGCCTGCATGGAGAAAAAATTCATACGGCTCGTGATCAGGGAGAAAAGCGACTGAGCCGGCGCTGGTGAAAATGCGATAACCGGCGCAGACCCCGGGATGATTTACGAATGCGGCGTGAACCTTCACGTTGCCGAGGGAGAACGTCATGTCACTCAGCTTGTTAATGTCCATCTTGGCGGAGAGCTCACGCATCGTAATCGGAAAGAACGGCGCTTTCATCGGCTCGGCCAGGATATCGCGGAAGCTCGCGCCGGCGCCGTCAAAACCGAAAATGCGAATTTCGTTGTTGGAATCGTACGCGGGCTTGAAAAATGGGAAGCCTTGGATGTGGTCCCAATGCGCATGGGTGATCAACAGCGAAAGCTTGATCGGTCGCGCTTGAAATTCCTTCTGCAGCGCGATGCCAAATGGCCGGATGCCGGAGCCGGCATCGAGCACGATAATCTCGCCGTCTGCTCGCAATTCTACGCACGTGGTATTGCCACCGTAACGTAGCGTCCCAGGACCGGGCACGGCGATTGAGCCGCGTGTCCCCCAAAACTTAATTCTTGTGGGCGATGCTGAGACGCTGGGCATGGGAGGAGAGAGCGCTGGATTCTGCCACGCGTTTGTGATGAAACCAAGTGTTTTGATTGCGGAAACATTGCGCCGACACGCCGCGAAGACATTTCGGGCAGCGCAGCGTGGATCCCTAAAAGAAAATGGGGATGATCAAGATCGCCAGAATATTGACTACTTTGATCATGGGATTGATCGCAGGGCCGGCGGTGTCTTTGTAGGGGTCGCCCACGGTATCGCCGGTGACTGCTGCGGCGTGCGCAAAAGAGCCTTTGCCCCCGAGATTTCCTTCCTCAATAAATTTCTTTGCGTTGTCCCATGCGGCGCCACCGGACGTCATTGCAATGGCGATGAATAATCCGGTCACGATGGTGCCGACCAGCAACCCACCAAGCACCACGGGGCCGAGTGGCTTAATGACAGCGACCAGGACGACTGCAACCAACGGCAGTAGTGCCGGAACGATCATCTCACGCAACGCCGCTTTTGTTACGATGTCCACACAAGTTCCGTATTCGGGTCTGTCCTGTCCGGTCAAAATTCCCGGTTTGGCTTGCAATTGCCGGCGCACTTCACGCACGACCGCGCCAGCCGCCTTGCCTACCGCGTCCATGCTGAATGCCGTGAAGACAAATGGCAGGAGTCCACCGATAAACAGGCCAACGATCACTTTTGGATCTTGCAGCGAGAATTGGAAGAATTGGTCGGTCGCAAGTTTGCCCAAACTGGTGAGGTGTGCGCGTAACTCTTCTACGTACGATCCGAACAAAACTAGCGCGGCCAATCCGGCCGAAGCGATGGCATAGCCTTTGGTGACAGCTTTCATGGTGTTGCCAACCGCGTCGAGTTCGTCTGTCACGGCGCGAATTTCCTTTGGCAAATGGGCCATCACCGCGATGCCGCCTGCGTTGTCTGTGATCGGGCCAAATGAATCGAGCGAGATGATGACGCCGGCCATGGACAGCATCGACATAACTGCAATTGCAATTCCGTAGAGACCGGCAAAATGAAACGTGACCAGAATCGCCAGCCCAATGAAGAGCACAGGCAGCGCGGTGGCGTGTTCTCCGGCCGCCAACCCGGCGATGATGTTTGTGGCGTGCCCAGTCTCGGATGCATATGCAATTTTTTGGACTGGTCGAAAGTGAGATGAAGTGTAGTAATTCGTGAGTGCGACGATGACCGGAGTCATTACGAGGCCAACCAGCGAAGCAAAATAGAGCTGGGCGGGTGACCGCAACAGGCCGTCGATGGTCACTCCGCCCGGAAAAAGGCTACGCGTCGCTGGCCAGAATAGAATTGCGGAGATCAGGGCGTTGGTCATCACCGCGCCCATCAACACGGCTGCCGGTTTACCGCGCGCCACATTTACAAACACGATCCCACAGATTGCCCCCAGGACAGAAATTCCACCAAGCACGAATGGATAAACGATGGCCGCTGGGTTTCCGCCAAGTGTCAACAGCCCGGCCAGAATCGCGCCGACTAAACTGACGGCGTAAGTTTCGAAAACGTCCGCAGCCATGCCCGCACAATCACCTACGTTATCGCCAACATTATCAGCGATCACCGCCGGATTTCGTGGATCGTCTTCCTCGAGGCCCTTCTCGATCTTGCCTACCAGATCGGCGCCAACGTCGGCGGCTTTTGTGTAAATGCCGCCGCCCAATCGGGCGAAAACGCTAATGAGACTACCGCCCAGCGCGAGTCCCACCAGGCTGCGTATCGCCGCGTCACTTCCAATTAGCTTTGCAGCGATCATGTAAAAGATGGACACGGAAAGCAATGCGAGCCCAACCACGAGCAGGCCTGTCACCGAGCCGCCGTTGAATGCTATTCGCAGTGCATTGAGCTGCCCGACGCTGGCGGCCTGCGCTGTGCGCACATTTGCCAGCACGGCCACGCGCATCCCGATGAAGCCTGCTGCGAGCGAAAAGAAGGCGCCGATTACAAATCCAATCGCTGTGGAGTGATCTTTGAAAATGAAGAGCAAAACAAAAATCACTACTGCGATCACGGTGATCGTCTTGACTTGCCGATTCAAATACGCCCTGGCGCCTTCCTGTACGGCGGCTGAGATTTCCCGCATCCGCTCATTTCCCGATGGCGCCCGAGTCACTGCCGCGATCAAAAAGAAGGCGAACACAAGACCAATCGCGGCGCATACCATCGACAGTGGCACGCCTAAATTGAGGATGCTTAAGGCCAGGAAATTCATCTTCGCGTCGCGTTGAAGCGCACGACTCTATGAAGAATTGCTGCGCTGGCAAAGGCAATTTGCCGGCGTTTCACACGAACGCCCTGCAATTCGACCAATCCGCTCAAATCGCTGGTTTTATTGTAGGGCGTCCGCCGCGGCGGACGCCGTCGGGTTAGGTAATTGTTGAATGGCAGACAGAATGCCTGAGTTCATCTTCTCGCGGTTCGTATAACTGAGTAAGATCGACAACTATGGCTGACAAAGAGATTGCCACGTTAAGCGATGCACGTCTGGGCGGCGCGAAGTTTGTTTACATCGCAGCGTTATTCGCCGCGTTGGGCGGCCTTCTGTTCGGGTACGACACAGGCGTCATCTCTGGCGCGCTCATCTTTATTAAACGTGAATTTGGCCTGACGACTGCAGCGGAAGAAATTGTCGTTAGTGGCGTTTTGTTGGGCGCGACCATCGGCGCAATTGCCGGTGGAAAAGCCGCCGATCTTTTCGGGAGGCGACGAGTCTTACTTGTGACGGCGGCAATCTTCGGCATTGGCGCGCTCGCCAGCGCGGCGGCGCCATCACCTCCCATCCTGATTGTCAGCCGCGTCGTTCTCGGTTTGGCGATTGGTCTCGCTTCAACAAACGTTCCAGTTTACCTGTCTGAAGTTGCGCCTCCGCACGCGCGCGGCCGGGTCGTATCACTGTTTCAACTCGCCGTCACCATCGGCATCGTCGTTGCATATCTGACTGATTACGCTTTTGCCGGCATTGAAGGCTGGAGATGGATGCTCGGTCTGGCCGTCGCCCCGGCTCTAGTCTTTGGCACCGGCATGTTTTTCCTGCCGGAAACTCCGCGCTGGCTCATTCATAGAGGTCACCATGAAGTTGCGCACCGCGTTCTCGTGCGCATCCGCGACGTTGCAGATGTCAACATCGAGATCGAAGAGATCAAGGCGAGTCTGGCGCAGCAAACCGAAAGCGGACACTGGACCGATTTGCTGCGTCGGCAAGTTCGCCCTGCTCTGGTTGTTGGATTAGGCCTCGCCGTCTTTCAACAAATTACCGGCATCAACACGGTGATTTATTATGCGCCAAAAATTCTTCAGGCCGCCGGATTCAATTCCGCCTCCGGCGCAATTCTGGCGACCACGGGCGTCGGCGTCGTAAATGTTGGTATGACAATCGTTGCGATGTTTTTGGTGGACCGCGCCGGGCGCCGGCCGCTGTTGCTTGTCGGTATCGCTGGAATGATCTTCACGCTTGGCATGCTCGGGTTGAGTTTCCGGATCTCAAATCCATCGGGACAGCTCGCCTGGATCGCTGTGATTTGCCTGATGGCGTACGTCGCCTCGTTTGCAATCAGTCTGGGCCCGATCTTCTGGCTCTTGATTGCCGAGATTTATCCCCTGAGAATTCGCGGCCTCGCCGAGGGCACTGCGGCAACGTTCAACTGGGGCTCGAACCTGATTGTCTCGCTTACCTTTTTGACGTTGCTCGAGAAAGTCGGTGCGAGTGCAACGTTTCTGCTCTACGCGTCTGCCTCGGTGGCGTCGTGGCTCTTCGCTTATTACCTCGTTCCGGAAACCAAAGGCCGCACTTTGGAAGAGATCGAAGCATTCTGGCGAGCAAGGCATGGTGCTCGCCGAACGGCCAGTCGAATTTCCTAGCTCAACTGCTCGCGAATGATGCGGCAGTTCTTACGATGTGCTCGCCAAACTAAAACTTGTAGATAATGGCGAAACTGGCGTTGTGTTCCCGCAAGCTGGCTTCGCTATTACCGATGAAGTTGCCAAAGCCAACGGTGCCTGACCTGTGATCGAAATCAATGTCGCCAAGATCGATATATTGGTATTGCATTCTTGCGCGCCAGTGAGCGGTGATCGCGTATTCCAATCCGCCTCCGACCATCCAGCCGACGTTCGTCTCTGTTTGGCTACCACCTTCGGGCTCGAAGAAATAGGTATGATTACGAATCTGCTGAAAGAGATCCAGATCACCGATGGCCAGTCCCCCGGTCACATAAGGCAGCCATTTGCAAAAGGCATAGCCAATTCGGGGCCCAATCGTAACCAGGTAATGTGTTTTGAAAGATGTCCTGATATCGAAGTTACCCTTCGCCGGAGCCTGAAAAATTCCGCTCTCATCTGAATCACGCAGCCAAAGGTACCCGCCCGCTGCTTCCAAGCCGACGACCCAGCGGTTGGTAAATTGATAATTGTAACCGATCAGACCGCCGAGCTCTGCCCCGCTGGCGTCAAGATTTTCCGGAGCATGCGCCTCCACCGCGTCGCGATCATGGGGACGAAAATTCCAATCTCCGCCCAGGCTAAGATCGGTATCGACGCTTCCAAATTTATAACCACCGAACACGCCGACGTAGAAACCAGTCCAATTAGGACAGGGCGTAGGTAGCGGCGCAACTTGCTTCATTTCCTTGCCCGAAAATCTCTCCGAACCAGCGTAGCTAAGTGAGCAAAACACCCATAGCGTGGAAAAGATTAAAGATAGTTTGTTCATGAGCGCGTTTTTAGACGACGCAGAAAATTGCGTCAAGTCGCGAGCACGTCTCCACTCCGCCGGGAAGGTTTGGAAGCCAGAATTTCGATTATCCGATTTTTTCGCGTCCATGCGGTTTCGTGAGATCAAGCACGGGACCAATGGGGACGATGCGGGTCGGATTAATTTCAGTGTGCGTCATGTAGTAATGGCGCTTGATATGATCGAAGTTGACGGTGTCGGCGATGCCGGGCTGCTGGTATAAATCCAGCAGATAGCCCTGCAAATTCCGATAGTCGATGACACGGCGCAGATTGCATTTGAAATGGCCGTGATAGACGGCGTCGAAACGCACCAGCGTGCAAAAAAGTCGCCAGTCCGCCTCGACAATACGATCACCGAACAAGTATCGACTCCTCGATAAACGCTCTTCGAGTTCGTCCAGCGCTTCAAAAAGTTTGCGGCAGGCGATCTCATATGGCCGCTGGCGCGTGGCGAAACCAGCTCGGTAAACGCCGTTGTTTACATTGTCGTGCAGAAAACGAGAGAGCTTTGCGTGCTCCGCTGCGATGTCTTTCGGAAAAAAATCGACATCTTTGTTCTCAGCGAAGTCATTAAACACATCGTTGAACATGCGGCAGATGTCGTCCTCGCAATTGTTGACGATCCGCTTCGTTTCTTTGTCCCAGAGCACCGGCACGGTCACGCGCTGATCGAAATGGGGATCGGTGGCTTTGTAAGCTTCGCTTAAAAATTGGAAGCCGTTGACGGGATCGGTTGATTCGAATGGCGCACCCGGCTGAATTTTGCCCGAGGGATCGCGAAACGCCCAGCCTTCCTCATCCCGAATCGGATCGACTACTGTCAGGCCGATTGCGCCTTCGAGTCCTTTTAGTTTTCGAAAAATAACCGTGCGACTTGCCCATGGGCAGGCCAGTGAAACGTAGAGATGATAACGATCTTTCGCGGCGGCGTAACGTGTCGATCCATCATTCGTGATCCATTCACGGAACACGTCCTCCTGTCGCTGAAATTCTCCAGACTCAGTCTGCTCGGTTGGAAATTGCGCCTTCATAACCACGAATGGACACGAATGGCCGTGAATTCACAATCTGTTCGTGTCTATTCGCATGATTAGTGAATCGCGCGAGCCGCCAGTTCTGGCGCCCCACCACGTTGACAGCGAAAAATGCCAGTGGTACCGTCGCGCAAATTTACGCGGAAGTCCGCAAAACGCGGGCGATAACGCAGGTTTCCGTAGAGATTTGCATACTTCATTAAACAGTCAGGTTCTGGTGTTAAACCGCCTCTGGCAGGCAGTGAATATCTGCTCGGCCCGACGGGCGTTTGCGCTAGTGTATGCGGGTCACGCCCAAATTGTCTCGTCCGACGACACCAACAATTTCTTGACGCACGATTTCGAAAGCTGGCGCGAT
Organism: uncultured Verrucomicrobiae bacterium; assembly: GCA_963725505.1. GTDB lineage: Bacteria > Verrucomicrobiota > Verrucomicrobiia > Chthoniobacterales > UBA10450 > Udaeobacter. Next base: position 71,946 of record CAVRYN010000006.1, read on the forward strand.
TTGTCCGCGAACGCGCCGGACCATGAGGTGGTAACGACGATTTCGTTCAAGATTCGCATCCCGCGGGTGATTGTGCTGCTGGTCTTCGATCGGCTTCCGAAAAAGGAAGTAAAGTTTACCCGCCACAACGTGTTCGAGCGCGACAAGAACACCTGCCAGTACTGCGGCGAGGTTTTTGATCGGAGCGAGCTGAATCTCGATCACATCGTGCCGCGCGACCGCGGAGGGACGACGACGTGGGAAAACGTGGTTTGCTCATGCATTGCCTGCAATACCCGTAAAGGCAATCGACTTCCGCGAGAAGCGCACATGAGCCTGATCCGCAAACCTAAGCGGCCGAAATGGCGACCGTTCGTTCAGATTACGTTTGCCGCTCCGCAGCACGATCTGTGGAAGCACTTTGTCGATCTCGCTTACTGGAACGTCGAGCTGAGTGACTAGCGCCACGTAGCGGCGAAGAGTTACCAAGTCACAACGTCAAAAAGGTTCAACGTTGTAGTTTTTTAACGTTTCAAGGCTTCAAAAATCGGCTGGGGATAAACGCCCAGCCAGATCGTCGCCATAATCAATGCGCTGATTGCGACGCGCGACAGTCCGTTCACGGGAATCCTATCGACCTTACTCGTGGACTGCCAGTACATCGCGCGAACGACCTTAAGATAATAATAAAATCCACAGCCGACTGTGATCACTCCAACAATCACGAGCGCGATCTGGCGCTGCAGAACCGCTGCGTAAAAGATATAAAACTTGCCCAAAAATCCAGCCGTAAACGGAACACCCGCCAGCGAGACCATCCCAACAAGCATCGCGAACGCGAGAAATGGCGAACGTTTAGCCAGGCCGTCAAAATCGGAAATTTCTTCGCCGGTCTGCTGAGCGACAACGATCAAGATTGCGAAGCTGAGCAGAGTCATCAGCAGGTAAGCCACCAAATAAAAACTCACCGCGGCAAGATCGAAACAGACGACGCCAATCAAAAGGTATCCGGCATGCGCGATACTGGAATAAGCGAGCAGCCGCTTCAGGTTCGTCTGCGGCAGCGCTGCGAGATTTCCGTAAATCAATGTGAGCAGCGCGAGCAAGACGATCAGCCGCTGTGTTTGCGGCAGGTTCATGAACGGCTGCAAAACCCGTATCAGCACGATGAACCCCGCCGCTTTTGAACCAACCGAGAGATATGCAGTCACCGGAGTGGGCGCACCTTGGTAAACATCAGGCACCCAGATTTGGAACGGCACAGCCGCAATCTTAAAACCAAGCGCGACCAGAACGAGTACCATGCCGAGCAGCGCTGCACCGCGATCTGTAGCCGGATTCGCTAGCGCCTCGGCGACGCGGTGCAGATTCGTCTGGCCGGTCACGCCGAAGATCCACGCGATTCCATAGACTAGAAACGCCGTGGACAGCGCGCTGAGCACCAGATATTTCATTCCGGCTTCGAGGGTGATCGGATTGCGCCGGGTAAAGCTGACCAGCACGTAAAACGAAACGGCCACCAGCTCTAACGAGACAAAGATGAAGACGAAATCGATTGCCGAAACGAGGTACATCAGCCCGACGCACGTGAAAACAGGGAGCGCGAAAAATTCGCCTAGACCTGCCTGTGGTGTTGCGCCAGGAAAAGAACTGCGCACTACGGGCGCATAATCTGTCATCATGATCAGCACGAAGATTGTGGTTAGCAGCGCGAATTGCTTGAAAAAGATCGATAGACGGTCCGCGGTATAAAAACTCCAGAAACCCGTCGCTTGGTCCGGCGAGGGTGACGGAGCGACGAAGAATGTGCCGAGAAGAACAACCGCAAGGCCGGCAATTGCAGCGAAGGCCAGAATACGTTTGTCGATTTTCGTGGCAAACGCTTCGACCATCAGAATCGCCATCCCGAGCACCAGCACTGCAATCTCAAGCATGGGCGCTGTGATCATTGCAGGTTGTAGCCACGCCCCTGTGGGGCGTCTTCTTCATACTGCCTCAGGATTCGCGGACGGCGCACAGCGCCGTGGCTACAGCGCTGGGTACCTGTGAGATAATTATTCGTCGTGAGATACGCGCGAAACCCAGGCGTGACGATTTGCACCAGCGATTGCGGAAAAAATCCGTAGCAAACGAGCGCGCCCACCAGCAGCGTCACCGGCACACGCAACGCCGGGCGAAGATCGACAAGTTGTCTCCACTGGTCGTTTATCGTGCCCATGAACGTTTTGCGATAGGCTCGCAACATGTAAACCGTCGAAATCACGACCCCCCAGAGCGCAAGCACCGTGGTGATTTGAAAAATATGAAAGCCATCCACCGTCCAGCCGTTCTTGAACGCGCCAAAGAAGATCATGATTTCTCCGGCAAAGTTCGCGAAGCCGGGAAGGCCTATCGCAGCGAACACACCGATGCCAAAAGCGAGCCCGGCGAAAGGCATCACTCTGGCAAGACCGCCAAGTTCATCGAAAGCCAATGTGCCCGTTCGCTGACGTAATTCGCCTGCAAGGGCAAATAGCAGCGCAATTGAAATACCATGAGCGAACATCAAAACGGCCGCGCCGGTCACACCAAGAATGCCAGCGCTGGCGATTCCGAGAAGAATGTAACCCATGTGCATCACGCTCGAGTAACCGAGCATCCAATCGAGCCGCTTCTGGGCAATTGTGACGAGGCCGACGTAAATGATGTTCCCGAGGAGCAGAACGACGAGGAGGGTCGTCCAGTGTCGCGCGCCCTCCGGCAGGAGGGGAATGGCCAGACGCAAAAGGCCGTACAGCCCAAATTTTTTTAGCACTCCTGCATGCAACATTGCCGCCGGAGCCGGAGCCGACGCGTAAGCTTCCGGCGCCCATGTGTGAAACGGGAAGAGCGAAACGAGAATTCCAAAACCAATAAGCAACAAGAGATAGATGTGATGTTGTGCATCTGCTGCAATTTGGCCCAGTGAAGCTGCAACCGTTAATGCGCGAATGTCGAAGCTGCGCAATGGGGCCGGAACGCTTTGGTAAAGCAAGATCAAACCCAGCAGCAGAACAAAACTTCCGATCCCTAGATAAATCGTAATTTTCCATGCGGCCGCTACCCGATTTCCGCTTCCCCAGATTCCGATCAACAAAAATGTGGGAATGAGCGCGAGCTCGTGAAATGCGTAAAAGAAAAATAAGTCGATTGACGCAAATGCGCCGATTGCGCCCCCGGAAATGAACAAAAGACAGGCGTAGAACGTATTTTCATATCTCTCAATTGTGCCGGCGAACCAGACCGCAGCCAGGGTAACAATGGCGGCAAGCAGCACCATTATGAGGCTCAAGCCGTCAATGCCCGTGGTGAAGCTGAGTCGCCACTCAGGAGATATGGTAAATGAGGTGACGTGTTGAAAGTCGTGGCCGTCGTATCCAAAAGTCGCAAGGAGAAACAGCGCCGACGCAAACGTTAAAACCGACGCGGCTAATGCCGTCTTGCGCGCAGGCGTACCAACCATGATCAAAATGGCTGCGACGATCGGGCAGAAAATGATAAAAAGAACCATTAGCGGAAAACGGCGAAATAGATGATGGCAACGACGCCCAAACCAAACAGGAACACGTAGGCTTGCAGGTTTCCCACTTGAACTAGCCGCAAGAGAGCGCCAATGCCCCAGGTCCCACGACTGCTCCCGCCCACCGCGCCGGCATCGATGATCCATCGATCAAAGAAACCTGACACGCGTGCCAGGAGTTCCTGCGTCCAGTAAATCAGCCAGCTATAGAACTCGTCGAAGTAAAATTTATGGCGCAGAACCTCGACATCGATTGGGTCGTGCGCCCGGTTGCGGTAAAGAGCAATCGCCAGCCCGCTTCCCACAATCAGCGCGAGGATCGCAAGCACGGGAACAAGGCTTGGGACATCCTTTTCGACTGGGAGGGTGAGGAAGTTTCGTGCGAAAAATGCAAATCCGCCGAGTGCCGCCAGGAGCGCGAGCACGGTCAGCGGCACTGTCATTACCGGCGGTGATTCGCGGCTTTCGCGCGCGATGTCGCTGTGTGGGGCTCCGAAGAAAACAATGACGAGCATCCGTATGACGTAGAACGCTGTCAGAAACGCCGTGAACAACGCCACGGCGAAAATCGGCGTGTTGCGTTCGTAGGCGAGCGCAAGAATTGCGTCCTTGCTAAAAAATCCGCTGAACGGCGGGCAACCGATCAACGCCAGCGCCCCAACGGCGAAAGTCACAAATGTGATCGGCAGCCTTCGCGAAAGCCCTCCCATTTTCCAGATGTCTTGCTCGTGATGAAGCATGACAATGACTGAGCCGGCGGCGAGGAAGAGCAGCGCTTTGAAAAACGCATGAGTAAACAGGTGAAACATGGCTGCATCATTCGAGGCAAGACCCACCGCCATGACCATGTAACCGAGTTGCGAGAGCGTGGAGTAAGCGAGGATCCGCTTGATATCGTTCTGCTGGGTAGCGATTAACGCAGCCATCACCGCGGTGATCGTGCCGATCCACGCAATAACCAGAAGCGCCGTTTGTGAAGATTGAATGACAAACGCAATACGCACCAGCATGTAAACACCTGCCGCCACCATCGTCGCGGCGTGGATTAACGCAGAGATTGGCGTCGGACCTTCCATCGCGTCTGGAAGCCAGACGTGCAGCGGAAACTGGGCCGACTTTCCAACGGCACCGCAGAAAACCAAAAGCGCGACAACTGTGACAAACGTCGAGTGACTCGCCAGTGTCGACATCCGCGGCGCGATCTCAGCGAAAACGACAGAGCCGGTCGCTATCCAAACCATCAGAATTCCAACCATGAACCCGAAATCGCCAATGCGCGTAGTGATGAATGCTTTGTTGGCCGCATCCGCAGCGGCATCGCGATAAAACCAGTGGCCGATCAAGACGTAAGAAGTAAAGCCGACCAATTCCCAAAACATGAAAAGCATGACGAAATTGTTTGCGAGAACGATCCCGAGCATCGCGAACATGAAGAGCGACAACGCGGCGAAGTAGCGGGACTTGCCATCGTCGTCCCGCATGTAACCCAGCGAATAGATATGAATGATGGCTCCTATACCGGAAACCAGAACCACCATTGTCCTGCTCAACTGATCCAGCGTCAGGCCAAGCGGCACGCGGAAGACCGGACTGATATCGATCCAGACGAACTCAGCGGCGGCGCTGGTTCGATGGACAAAGATCAAACAACTGCAGATAAAACTCACCAACACCGCGACGATTGAGATCGAACAGCTCAACGTTTTCCATCGCAGGGTGAACAACGTGGTCACAGCCGCGCTAAGCAGCGGCGCGAGCAGAATGAGCCAGGGCAAGATTGAGTTCATGAGACGAGTCGCTCGCTTAGAATTTCAAGCTGCTGATGTCTTTGACGTCCGTCGTCTGCCTTGCGCGAAATAAGGCGACAAGGATCGCGAGGCCAACAGCAACTTCGGCTGCTGCAACCGTAATGATGAAGAAAACGAAGACTTGCGCGTTGTAATTCGGCAGACCGGTTGGATCGACACGAAACCGCGAGAACGCGACAAGGGATAGGTTTGCCGCGTTCAACATCAACTCCAGTGACATGAGGATAATGATGAGATTGCGTCGTAACATCACTCCGGCAAACCCAATTGAAAAAAGAATGCCGCTTACGAGGAGATAATCGCCGAGTGTGATCATCCTATCGACGCTCGCGTTTGCTCAAAAGCACCACGCCGACAGTCGCCACCAGCACGAGAACACCGACGATTTGAAACGGCAGATTGTAATTACGGAAAAGCAACGCGCCGATATTCCACACGTCGTCAGTTGTCGATCTTGCGAGCGGCGGAAAAGTCTGTCGGGCAGCTTGGAAGTGTCCAATCACAAAGCAAATCTGAACGAGCAAGACGAGCGCCACGCCAATGCCTCCCGCGGCAGCGAGCCAATTGATTCGACGCCGTTCTTCGGCCTGCAGGTTAAGAAGCATGATGATGAAAAGGAAAAGCACCATCACGGCGCCTGCGTAAACCAGCACCTGAATGATGCCGACAAAGAAGGCGTCAAGCGACATGAAAAGCGCAGCCAGCCCAAGGAATGAAACAACGAGGCTGAGCGCGCTTGCGACCGGATTGCGGTTGACGACAACGGCGGCACCAAAGATCAGCGTCATCAGTGCAAAGACCCAAAATAAGAATGGCGACATCTCTCAGGCCACAGATGAACACAGATCAAACACAGATGTAAAATCCGAATCTGAAAGATCTGCGAACATCTGTGTCAATATGTGCCGTTTACCTCGTCTCGTTCCACTTCGACACCACGCCATGCATAACTCCGCCGATTACTGTCATCCTGAACGAAGTGAAGGATCTCACACAAGCTCATTGATTACGCAAAGCATCACGCGCGCTGCATGCTGGAGTGTGAGGTCCCTCGCTCCGCTCGGGATGACCCTGCTTTATTTTTTTTCATTCCATTTCAATACAACGCCGTGCATCACGCCGCCAATCTCGAGGAGTTTCTCTCTGTGATGGACCATGTCCGCGCGCGTGAAGCCGGTGATCGCATAATCTTTGCGCAGAAAGATCGCCTGTTCGGGGCAGACCTCTTCACACATCCCGCAAAAAATGCAGCGGATCATGTCGATATCGAACGCTTCTGGAAATTTCTCGACTTTGGCGAAGCGATCTGCTGAGGGAATTTCGCCGGGAATAATCTTGATTGCGCGTGGCGGACAAATGAATTCGCACAGCTGACACGCCACGCAGCGGACCCGGCCATCCTCGTCTCGCACGAGCGCAGGGGCGCCACGGTAGTGATCCGGCAGGCTGCTGTCCCATTTTTGCTCGGGATATTGCATCGTGACCTTGGTACGTCCGAGCAGCATGTTTTTGAAATGCTTAAACGTGATGGCCAGGCCGGCCACGATGGCGGGCAGATACAATCGCTCGCGCCAGTTCAATCTCGGTCGTGGGACAGTGACAGCCATGACTTTCTAATCTGGAAGCCAGGAATCCAGAATTAATGATTTTTCGATTCTTCCTGGTATCCTGGTTTCCAGATTCATAACCTTGAAGTGTAAAGAAGAATTGCTGCTACAAGAAAAATATTGACTAGGGCGATTTCGAAAAAGAAAAGCCAGCCGAGCCGCATGAGTTGATCGTAACGAAAGCGCGGCAGCGTCCAGCGGACCCACATGAAGATGAAAATCAAGGCGGCGACTTTTGCGAAAAAGATTGCGATGTTGATCAGGCCGAAGATCCATCCGTGCGAGCCGTCGGGAATTCCAGGGAGATGCCAACCGCCTAAAAACAATGTGACGATGACGGCCGAACCGGTGATCATCGCGGCGTATTCGCCGAGAAAATATAAGGCGAACTTCATCGAACTATATTCGATGTTGTAACCGCCAGCGAGTTCCTGCTCAGCTTCCGGCAGATCGAATGGCAGGCGGTTTGTCTCTGCAAAAATAGCAATCATGAACACGAGGAAGGAAATGATCATGGGAATCGTGAGCAGCCATTTCCACGGGTTCATCCAATCGCCGACAAACGGCGCGATGAACCAGCCGTGCTCGATCTGATAACGCACCACGCTGGTTAGCCGCAAATTTCCGACAACCAGAAAAACAGGAATGACTGCCAGCCCGAGCGAAAGCTCGTACGAAAGCATTTGCGCGCTGGAACGGATTCCGCCGAGGAATGGATATTTGGAGTTCGATGCCCAACCGCCGATCACGATTCCGTACACGCCGAGCGAGGCGATAGCGAACACGAAGAGGATTCCCACGTTGACATCGGCGATCACCATCGGGACGCCGAACAGGGTGCTGCCAAACGGGACCACCGCGATCGTGATGATGGCGGGCATTACAGCCAGACACGGCGCGAGCCAGTAGTAAAATGTGTTCGCCGCTCGCGGCGTGAAATCTTCTTTCAGCAGCAGTTTGAACATGTCCGCGATCGGCTGGAAGAGACCGGCAGGCCCCACGCGATTCGGTCCCAGCCGGTCCTGAATAAACGCGCTCACGCGTCGCTCGGCGTAAACCGCATACGAAACCATCGGCAGAATAACCACGAAGAGAATCCCGAGAATTTTCAGCAGCGAAGTGATGATGAAAAAGGAATCCATGTCAGGTTGACCGGACAGCGCGACGTGCTTGCCTGGATCGCGATCGCTTGCTCGATGGCTTCTTCGTCGCTGGGATGCATCGGCGGCAATTCTTCCATTTGCAAAATGTGCACGCCGAGGTCGCCGATTTTGCTCAAGGTCAATCCGGCGAATTGCGGGACTGTTTCGCTGATCCGGCGAAAAACATCATCCACCGACGAAAGCGAATCGCCTCCACCGACTGCTTGGAGCAAATCACGCAAAATCTCCCAATCATCGCGCGCATTCCCGGGCGGGCGCACCGCGCGATTCAATCGTTGCAATCGGCCTTTGCCGTTGATCATCGAGCCGCGCTTTTCGGCAAAACCGCACGCGGGCAGAACAACGGTCGCTTTTTCAGTCGCCTCGTTCGACAAAACATTCATCGCGATGAGTGCAGGGAGGCGCGCGAGTTGTTCAACGGATATGCCGAGATGCATCGTGTTTTCTTTCAAAATCATCAGCGCTTTGACTTGTCCGGATTTTATAGCTTCAGCAATCGCCATGAGTTTCGCACCGGGCTCAGACGTCGATCTAAGAATCAAGCGCGCGCCGTTTGTGTTCGGGTTGCGGTCTTTGCTGAGCAAAATATCATCACTGGACCCGTGCCGCGGAACGATGTCGATCCACTGCACGCCCAACGACTTCGCCAGTTGCGACGTAAGCCAAAGCTCTTCATTGGTCATGCGCCCGGAAGCAATGATTCCAATTTCATGGCCGGCAAACTGCTTTAACTGAAGCGCCGCCTCCGCGATCGCCGTCGGCCAATCCACGGCGATCAGATTTCCCTCGGAGCGAATCTGCGGCTCGAGCAAACGGTTTTCGGCTTCGAGATATTTGAAGTTGAGTCGACCGTAATCGCACATCCAGCAGGAGTTGACGTGATCGTTTTCCCGCGGCGTCTGCCGGTAAATGACGTCTTCGCGCGTGCCGATGATGGTGTTGCAGCCCGTTGCGCAACTGGTGCAGATGCTTTTTGTTTCTTTCAGGAACCAGACGCGCATCTTGAAACGAAAATCAGTCGAGGTGAGCGCGCCCACCGGGCAGATATCAACCGTGTTGAGAGAATAATTGTTCTCGAGCCGTTTGCCGGGATGCGCAGTTAGCACCGTGTAACTGCCGCGATCGACGAACCCAAGGACGTCATCGTGTGCGATCTCCTGACAAAAGCGGATGCACCGCGAGCAGAGAATGCAACGCTCATCATCAAGCGTGACCCGCGGCCCGAGCACAACATTCTTGGGCTTCTTGACTTTGTTCTCGAGAAAACGCGATTTGGAGTTGCCGAAATCGACGCTGAATTCCTGCAAACGGCATTCGCCGGCCTGATCGCAAATCGGGCAATCGAGCGGATGATTGATAAGAAGGAATTCCATCACACCGCGCTGACATTCCTTAACAAGCGGCGAGTTGGTGCGAACCGCCATGCCTTCGGAAACATCTTGGGCGCAGGAAATCTGCGGACGCGGTATCCAGTTGATGATCGGTTTGCCGTCAGCACCGAGCTCGGGTTTGCGATCCGGGCCGAGCCTCGGGAAGCCCATTTCGATCAAGCACATCCGGCAGTTGCCGGGCGAACTGAGCTTTTTGTGATAGCAGTAGCGCGGCACGAAAACACCCACCTGCGCGCACGCCTCGATCACGCGCGTGCCCTTGGGAAACTGATGCCACACGCCGTCGATCTGGACGTTGAACATCGGAACTGATGATTCGTATCGGACATCTTTGAATCGGAAAGCAGGAAACGCAGGAAATTTCAGTGTTACAGAATAATATTTGCTACTTTGGTCATTGCGTGGACTCTCGACGAACGCGTTTTACGGTCAGTCGCGCAGTCGACGAAAAGTTTAGCAACAGATCAGTCCTCGGATAATCCCGCTGCCTTCAAGTAGCAGCGGACAATTGCAAAGTGAATGTCCTCAATCGCGCTAATTGCCTTAAGCTCTACGACAATTTTCTGTTCGACGACGAAATCAACTCGATGTTCGCCAATCAGGTGATCACGATAGAACACCGGGAGTAGCTTTTGTCGGTCGAACCAAATGCAAGCCGCAGTGGCAAGTTCGACAGCGAGACCCTCTTCGTACATCGATTCGAGAAAACCTGGACCAAGCTCGCGGTGAACTCGAATGGCGGCAGCGATGATTCGACTCGGTAGATCTTTGAGTTCCGTCAATTCCGTTTTCCTGCGTTCCTGCTTTCCTCAGATTCATAACCAGATCGTTCCTTTCGCGCCGGCTTTTTCCCATCCCGGATCGCGCGCCATGGGAACAGTAGGGATCGACTCCTCTTCGATTAATTCTTCCGATGTGTATTCGGGCGGAAGCGGCGGCGGGACCGGTTTCTGTGCGCGAGCGGCGAATTCTTCAGGAAACTTTTCGACAAAACTTTGCGTCGGCCACGCGCACGCTTCGCCGAATGCGCAAATGGTCCGCCCAGCGATGTTGTCGCCGATGGTCTTGAGCGTGTGCGGATCTTCGACAACTCCGCCGCCAGCCAACATGCGGTCGGTGATTTTCTTCATCCAGAGCGAACCTTCTCGGCAAGGGCGTGCATTGGCCGCAGCTCTCGTGCGCGTAAAACTCGTTGATGTTATTCAACACCCAGACCATGTCGCGCGAATCGTCCAATACGATGACCCCGCCTGAACCGGCCATGGAGCCCGCCGCAGTCAGTGAATCGAAATCCATCGGGATCTCATCCATCAACAGCTCTCTTTCGATCGTCGATCCATCGGGTTGCCTCTGCTTGAGTTTAAATCGTTCGTCGGCGCGCAAAACCTTGGCAGAACTTCCGCCCGGAATGACTGCCTTTAATTTTCGACCCGGTCTTAAGCCGCCGGCCATCTCATAGATCAGCTGGCCCATCGTCACCGCCCCAACTTCAATTTCGAAGTAACCTGGTCGCTGAACGTCCCCGCTTACACACACAATGCGCGTGCCAGTGTTGTTAGGCCGGCCGAGGCGCGCATATTCCGCGCCGCCCATGGCGATAATATGTTTTACGGCACAGAGTGTTTCGACGTTGTTGACGATTGTCGGGCACATGTAGAGACCGAGCACTGCCGGGAAATACGGCGGCTTGATTCGCGGATAACCGCGCTTGCCTTCGAGCGATTCAATCAGGCCCGTTTCTTCGCCGCAAATGTAAGCGCCCGCGCCGCGATGAATGTAAATCTCGACGTCAAATCCAGAGCCCAGAATATTTTTTCCAAGGAAATTATGTTCACGCGCTTCTTCTATGGCGTGTTCGAGGATTTTCGCGCCCTCCGGGAATTCGCCTCGTATGTAGATGTAAGCCGTGCGCGCATTGAGCGCGTAACATGAAATCAAGATTCCTTCCAGGAGCTGGTGCGGGTCTTCGTGAATGATGTAGCGGTCCTTGAACGTGCCCGGCTCGGATTCGTCGGCGTTGCAGATCAGATAGACCGGCCGCTTTTCGTCCGGTTTGATGAAGCTCCATTTCAGACCACAGGAAAATCCTGCTCCGCCGCGGCCGCGAAGGCCGGAGTTCTTGACTTTGTTGACGATGTCACTGCGCGACATGGTCAGCGCTTGCTTCAACTGCTCGTAACCGCCATCGCGCAGGTAACACTCGATGTCGGTTGTCCAATCCGTGCGTCCGATGTTTTTGTAAACCAAACGGTGTTCGAGAAGGTGAGGGGATGTTTGACGTTTGATGTTTGATGTTTGATTTCGGAGGAGATCGGCAATCGAATTTGGATCGAGTTGCTCATGCAGCTGTTCGCCAATCATGCACACGGGCGCGGTGCCGCAGCTCGCCAGGCATTCAACAAACTCGACGCTGTAGTTTCCATTCGCACTAACAGCAATGGGGTCATGAATTCCGTCGCCATCCGGCGGGCGCTGGATTTCAAGGGCAGCGCACAAATTTTCCATGAGCTCGAAGCCGCCAGCCATGGCGCAACTGAGTGTGCGGCAAACGCGGATATGGGTTTTGCCAGCCGGCTTCTGGCGAAACATTGGATAGAATGTCACCAATTCCAGAATATTGATCGGTTGCACGCCCAGCTTCTTCGCGATCCATAGCACGGCTTCGTCGCTGATGAAGCCGAAGTGTTCCTGCCACAAATGCAACAGCGGCATGGCTGCGCTTCGCCGGTGATCGCTCGGATAGCGCGCAATCGCGTCATCCATTTGCCGCTCCAGCTCGGCGGGAACAGCTATGCTCGTCGAGTCCACCGAAAAGTGGTCGATTAATCGGACAACGTGCTGTCTTTTGACTGCACTTTGTCGTCTTTAAAAACGACCGTGACTGTGTCCTTGCCCTGGCGATAAACGTAGGTCGTTTTTTTCATGATCACGAAATCCTCAGTGCTAAGAGACGCGGGCGAGCCCAAAATCGATTCGACCTGTTTCTTCGACATGCCTTCCGTCACCTGATCTACGTTCGCTTTGGTGATGCGTTTGCTGGAACAGGAAACGCATAGCACGAGCAAGAGCACAAATCTCGAGGCCGATTGCCAGATTGCCATGGTTATCTGTCGCATTCCCCCATGACGAAGTCCAGACTCCCTAACACGGCTGGCACGTCGCTCACCATGCATCCGGGCAGAAGCTCGGGCAGGATGCTGAGGTTCACGAACGATGGAGCGCGAATTTTCAAACGATACGGCACGCCGCCGCCTCTGCTGTTGATGTAAAAGCCAAGCTCGCCCTTGGGATTTTCGGCCGCGAAATAAATCTCGCCCGGCGGCGCGTCGAGCCCTTCCGTTACCACAATGAAATGATGAATTAACTCCTCCATCTTCGTCATTACCCGTGACTTGGGCGGAGTCATGTTTTTCCAATCCGCGACATTGATCGGTCCGCCGGGCAGTTTATCGATCACTTGCCGCAAGATCCGCACGCTTTGGCGCATCTCCTCGATCCGCACCAGATAGCGATCGTAACAATCACCCGCGCTGCCGATCACCACATCGAAATCGTAATGGTCATAGTCGAGATAGGGATGTTTGCGCCGCAAATCGTGTTCGATTCCGCTCCCGCGCAGGTTCGGGCCGGAAAGGGCATAAGCAATCGCGCGCTCCTTCGAGATGACGCCGATGTCTTTGGTTCGATCGACAAAAATTTTGTTCCGGGTCAGCAACCTGTCGCATTCGTTCAGGCTCGGCTCGAAATCGTCGAGGAATTTTTTCAATTGCGGAATGAAGCGCTCGGGCAAATCGCGGATTTGCCCGCCTACGCGTGTGTAGGAAGTGGTAAAACGCGCGCCGGTGAGCAACTCGAAAAGATCATAAAGTTTTTCGCGTTCAGTGAACGTATAGAGGAAGACCGTCATCGCGCCGAGATCGAGCGCCATCGAGCCAAGTCCCATCAGGTGCGAGGAAATGCGCGAGGTTTCACAGCAAATGGTGCGTATCGCTTTTCCGCGCGGCGGAATTTCCCAGCCCATCAATTTTTCCACGGCGAGCGCGTAAGCCACATTGTTCGAAAGCGGCGCGAGATAATCGAGCCGGTCAGTGTACGGGACAAACTGGTTGTATTGCATGTTCTCGGCGATTTTCTCGTCGCCGCGATGGAGAAAACCAATGTCAGGAGTGGCCTTGGTAATGATCTCGCCATCGAGCTCAAGCACCAGCCGCAACACGCCGTGCGTGGCCGGATGCGATGGTCCCATGTTCAGCACCATCTTCTCGCCGATGTCGGCGTCAGCAGGTTCGCGCAGCGCCGCGTCGGCTGCGGCCACTCGCGTGACTGGGTCGGGCGATTCAATTTCGCGCGTCGTAAATGGCATGAAAGCAGTTACAAAGTTAAAAGCGTTGGAGTGTCAAAACGTAACATTTACGCTGGCGAGTGAACCACCCCATGCAAGCTCAAATTGGTCGGGTCCGAGCGCCGGGCGCGCCTAACCGACTTCTCGATTGAATCGTCCAAGCTGGGCAACGATGATCAAGATTGAATGAAAAAAATCGCACTGCTTTTCGCAGGACAGGGCGCGCAAAGCGTCGGGATGGGACGTGATCTCGCTGAACAATTTCCTGGCGCGGCGGAATTGTTTCAGCAGGCGGACGAAATTCTCGAGCGGAAGTTAAGCCAAATTGCGTGGAACGGTCCGATCGAAGAATTGACGAAGACATCAAACTGCCAGCCTGCACTTTTCGTTCACGGGCTGGCGTGCTTGTCGGTCCTGCGCGAACTGGAAGGCGATTTTCCCATTGGTGGCGCGGCCGGATTGTCGTTAGGGGAGATTACTGCGCACGCGGCGGCGGGCACGTTCGACTTTGTGACTGGTCTGAAGCTGGTGCAGCGCCGCGGCGAATTGATGGATGAAGCTTGCGCGGCGACAAATGGAGGGATGGCGGCGATGATCGGGGCGGATGAAAACGTGGTGCGCCAGCTTGCAGCGGATGAAGACGTCGATATTGCGAACATCAATGCGCCCGGCCAGATCGTCATCTCGGGTGAGCTAGCGAAAGTGGAAGCAGCAGTCGGCGTGGCCAGGGAATATGGAATTCGCCGCGCGACACTGCTCAATGTCGCCGGCGCGTATCATTCACGTTTGATGGAAAGCGCCTATGAAAGATTGGGAGCGGCGCTTCAGCATGTCACGGTGCAGCCGCCGCGTTTTCCTGTGATTAGTAATGTGACTGGCGAAGAAGCGGGAACGCCGATCGATATTCGTCGCACCTTGCAGGATCAGGTCACGGGCACGGTGCGCTGGATGGATTGCGTGGAGCGGCTAGCGGGACTTGGATGCGATTTTTTCGTCGAGCTGGGCCCGGGCGGTGTGCTGGCTGGTTTATTGCGGCGCACGCGCAAAGATGCAGATGTGATATCGGTGAGCGACGCAGAGTCGGTGCGGAAGTGCGCTGAGAAAATTGCTGCGCAAAATTCGCCCCGCTAGGATTCACCTGAGATGGCACTGGAATCTGCAACATCGATAAGTCCATCTGCATCTTCACGAGGCAGATCGCTCGCGCAACGGGGCGCCGAGTACTTTGGCATGTCCGGGTCAGCGGAGTTTATGACGGCTGCGATTCTTTTCGCGCTCATGATCGTGCTCAAGCTGGTAAACATGACGCACTACCGCTTCGACAGCGACGAGCCGCAGCACACGCACGTGATCTGGGCATGGGCACGCGGCTTCGTCCAATACCGCGATGTGTTCGATAATCACATGCCTCTTTTCCAGATAATGTTTGCGCCGATTTTCGGACTGATCGGCGACCGGCCGACCATTCTTTACTGGATGCGCTTCATTCTGTTTCCAATGTACCTTGTCGGCGCGTGGTCCACTTATCGCATTGGCGAAATACTTTTTTCACGCCGCGCCGGGGTTTGGGCAGTGATTCTGGCGGGCCTCTATCTCAAGTATCATTTCATCTCGTTGGAATTTCGGACTGATAACCTCTGGGCGCCGCTCTGGCTCCTGTGCGTGCTTACGCTTATCAGTGGAAGTCCGACAGTGCCTCGAGCGTTGAAGGCCGGGCTTTTGCTCGGGCTTTGCTTCAGCGTCTCCATGAAGTCGGTTTTGTTGTTATTTGGGCTTCTGGTCGGCGCCTCGATTGCGCTCTTTCTGGTAGGGAGAAAGGAGCTTGGTCAATCGTGGCCACATCTGGCGCGTTGTACGGCGGCCTTTTTCTTCACAACCTTGTTCGTTCCTGGAATCATCGCGGCCGCGTTCGCTCTCGACGGCGCATGGCGGGATTTTTATTATTACAATTTTGCGCACAACATTCTGCCGCATCTTGGTCTTAAAAATCACCGAGCTTGGTGGATCGTTATTTTCCCGATCGTTTTCCCGTTTGTGATTTACGCCGCGCGGCTAATCGTTCGCGCGGCCCCTGAACCGGCGATAGCGCTTCGGCGCGCGTTTATCTTTCTCATCTGCGGTTTCTATGTGCTGGCACTGCAAAGCTTTTGGAACCTGCTCACCCGGCAGGATTACCTACCTTATTATCCTCTCGCATTCGTCTTGGTTAGCGGAGCTTTGTTTGCCATATCGTCGTACTTGACCAGGAGCGACCTGCGTGTCGGCCATTATCTGCGGCGGGTCCCTTTGCCAGCGTATGTTGCAGTGGTGGAACTTCTTCTCGTGATTGCCACTCGCCCATTCTGGATCGACCGCGCCAGACTCGAGACGAATTTGCTCCGCGGCGTTTTGAAATTGACCGAACCCGGCGACTTCGTTCTGGATTGCAAAGGCGAAACTATCTTTCGGCAACGCTGCTTTTGGCCCGTGACCGAATCAATCATGTTAGAGCGCCTCATGCGCGGCCTTGTGGCCGACAACGCCGCCCAGCGTGCGATTGAGACGCGTACCTGCGTCGCAGCCATGAAGGGACGAATGCCGCTCAGGGCGAAGCAATTTATCTGGAAAAATTATATTTCAGTCGGCAACGATTTGAACGTAGCGGGCAGGTTCTTGAGACCCTCTGCAACCGACGGCAGCCGGATGGAGTTTGAAGTTGTGATCCCAGCGTCTTACAAGATTATCGCACGCGATGGCCCGGTGGAAGGAACGCTGGACGGGACGCCCTATGAGGGTGAGCGCTTTCTCGCGCCGGGCAGACACACTTTTGTGCAAACATCATCCAGAACACAGCTAGCTGCTCTCTGGGCCCGGGCGGTGGATCGGAATTTTCTCCCCGAGAAATACTTCTCGCCGCGGCCAAAATGATAGGAGTTCCGGCATTGCGTTTGCCTGCGCTTCTGCTAGAAGACGTAGCCGTGCAGCTTCCAGCCTTGACTTCGCGTTCTCGCCTGTTGCTATTCGCACCGCATCCCGACGATGAATCGCTCGCATGCAGCATTCTTCTGCAACGAGCAGTTCGAGCCGGTGCAGTGGTCCGTGTCGTCTATGTTACGGACGGCGACGATAATCCCTGGCCGCAACGCGTGCTCGAACGCAAGTGGCGCCTGAACGCAACCGACCGCAGGCGTTGGGGAAGGTTGCGACGAACAGAAGCGCTCGCGGCATTGCGTGTTCTGGGCGTGAACGGTTCGGCCGCGCGTTTTCTGGCCTTACCCGATCAAAAATTGACCGCCACGTTGATGTGCGGCTGTCAATCTGCGCTAGAGCGCTTTGCAGCAATCATTGCTGATTGGGGACCGACGGATCTTCTGTTGCCGTCGATTTCTGATACGCATCCCGACCATAGCGCGCTCGCGGTAATGCTTCGACTGGTCTTGAGCGAATCTTTTTCGGTCCCGATGGCGACCGGACAAATGGCTGCCTGGAGTTATGTTGTTCACGGTAGGAGCCTCGCGTTCTTTGATCATGCAGAGACGATCTGCCAATCCGACAGCGAAGCAGCAACCAAGCTTCGGGCGATTCGCTGCCACAAGACGCAGCTCAAATTATCGCGGAAACGGTTCCTCGCGTATGCGGACCGGCCGGAGCGCCTGGTCAAACTTGGCGCGCGAGATAAAACCATCGCCGATGGCTTAATTACCTCAGTTTTCAGGCTGCCTCATTCGCTTCGCTTGGACCTACGGCTCTCCCCCAAAGCCATGCGCATGTCCGAACCGACACTTTTCGTTTTGCGACGGGACGAAGTCGGCGCGTTGCGTTGTGTAACGGTGCGCATCCCAACCCGATCTTCACGTATTGAAATGCTGGACTCGGCTTCGCTGGACTGCATCGGTGAGACACAATATTGCGGGAACGCTTTTGCGGGCCAACTTACTATGCCGGTCTCCATTTTTTCATCTGCGTCCGCCATTTTTATCAAGCTGGAACGCCGCTCGTGGTTCTTTGATGAAGCGGGCTGGCTGGAGATCCCGCCGGCTAAATCCCAGCCGATTCCAGAGCCGCAACGCGATGAGGTAGAAGCCGGCCTGGTGACTATCCGTTAGGCGATTCTGTAGCGGCGGTCTGCGACCGCCGACTTCGCGAGATTGTTGCGCGGGAGAATCGTTTCCGTAGCCTCATAAGATGAATCTTTCACAGCGCATTGATTCGGATTTGAAAGAGGCCATGCGTGCCAGGGATACCACGAAGCTTAGTGTCTTGCGCATGCTCAAATCAGCTTTGAAGTACGCTGCCATTGCAAAATCAGGAACAGAAGCCGAACTCAGTGACGCTGAAACCGCGCAGGTTGTTCGCAAGCAAGTCAAGCAACGCCAGGATTCGATTGAGAGTTTCGAAAAAGGAGGGCGCGCCGAGCTGGCCAGCAAGGAGAAGGAAGAATTATCGATTTTGAATGCGTATTTGCCGCAGGAGATGACGGGCGATGAGTTGGCCAGGGTAGTCCGCGAAACGATTGCGGAAGTCGGCGCCACGTCAAAGGCGCAGATGGGCGCCGTGATGAAAGCGTTGCAGGCAAAGGTCGTTGGTCGCGCGGACGGCAAAACGCTGAGCGTTGAGGTGCAGAAGCAATTGAGCAGCTGAAAAGGTTACAAGAGTTACAAAGTTTAAAAGGGATTTTCTTGGCCCGCTCACCCTTGTAACTTTTGTAACTCTTTTAACTTTTTAATTGTGCTTTCAGCCATCATTGTCGCGGCCGGTGACAGCCGCCGCATGGGTTTCGATAAATTGTTTGCGGCGATCGCCGGCAAACCAGTTATCGCGCACACGATACGCGCATTTGAGCGCGCCAGCTCTGTCGATGGAATTATTGTCGTGGCCCGGGAAGATCGACACGATGAAATCAAAACGATCGTTCGCGATGAAAATTTCAAAAAGGTTAGGTCGATTATTCCGGGCGGAAAGCGCCGGCAGGATTCCGTGCGCGCTGGTCTGGATCATCTGGAATCCGTTACGCGATACGTCGCGGTGCACGATGCGGCGCGGCCGCTGGTTACTCCGCAGCAGATCAATCGCGTGTTCGAACAGTGCCGCATCCACGGTGCGGCCGCTCTTGGCTGAGCCGATCAATGACACATTAAAACGCGCAGATGCCGATCTGCTGGTCACCGAGCCGGTGGATCGACATCAAGTTTACGCCATGCAAACGCCGCAGATTTTCGCGCGGCAATTAATCGAGGAGGCGTATCGCGCTGTCCACGCCCAAGGTATTTCCGTAACCGACGAGGTTTCAGCGGTGGAGTTAATCGTTGGCAAGGTGGTCCTCGTTCTCAACGACGACTTCAATTTCAAGATCACTTATCCACGCGACCTGCCGCTGGCGGAGTTTGTTCTCAAGCAATGGAGGAAGCCTGTCGCCAATTGATGTGCTTCGGCTTCGGTAGTTAGCCTCATCGGCCAATCGCAAGTCGCTCGGCGAGGGGTCGCGGCAGACCGGCTTTAGCAATCTTCTTTTGCGCGGTCGCCAGATCATATTTCACCCGCAACAGTTCGACCAGGTTGTTGTCAATATCGTAAATGCAGTACGCCGCGCGCCAGTTACCGTCGCGTGGTTGGCCTACGCTGCCGACGTTGATAAAATACTTCCTGGCCGGCTCGATGCGGATGTGTTCTTTCCTTTCCTGCCGGACACTCTGGCCCCGAGTAAAGACCATCGGCACATGGGTGTGGCCGAAAAAACAGACGGCGGTGCGCTGATACGTGAAACTTGCGACCGCGTCGAGGGTGTTAAAAACGTAGCCCCATTGCCCGGGCGTATCGAGTGTAGCGTGCACGATCGTAAAATCGTGTACCCGCTTCTGTAACGGCAGGCTACGCAACCATTCCTTGTCCTGATCCGTCAAATTGTCGCGGGTCCACTGGATGGCGCGCTCGGCTAATTCATTGAAACGTTCCGAGGATGCTGAAAGCGTTGTCTCCTCGTCGTGATTGCCTTTTACCACCGGGCAATTCAATTCGCGTACGCGTTCGATGCATTCATGCGGGTTGGCGTTATAACCGACCACGTCGCCCAGGCACACAAAATGCGTGCATCTGCGCTCGCGCGCGTCCGCCAGTACTGCCTCGAGCGCTTCGAGATTCGCGTGGATGTCACTAAGAATTGCAAAACGCATGACCAGACAGAGCCAACAGTCAAAAAGCTACAACGGACGCGCCTTTACGCATCAATCATTTAACAGTTGTACCGATTTACCGATTCAACGATTTAACTATTTAACCGATTTTGCTTCCTTATCGGGAATTCGCTGTTCTTGCGGGATTCCAAGTTTGTCTTCAAGGAATTTCAGGCGCTTGATCAAAGTTGGCAGCCGTTCCTGCGGGCCCGCGTCGTAGAGGTGACGAAGGCGCTCATACGCTTCACGCTCGCGTCCCTCGCAGTAAGAAAGCTCGTAGGCCGAGAAACGCTTGTCGAACGCCGGCGCGTCCGGAAAGGCTGCTGCCTTGGCGTAATATTCTGATGCGCGCTCGTGGTCTTTGTATTTCTCCTTGTATAACCGGGCCAGCGCTTCATAGAGGTCAGGGCGATCGGGATTATTTTTTATTCCGCGTTCGAGGAAATCTTTGCCCAGCGCAAAATATTCTCGCTGCGCTTTGACTCGCAGCGCAAGGCGCGGCTGGGATTGATCATTCATCGCGGCGACGCTTGCGTTCCAAGCCATGTGCCAGGCGGCCGTATCCCAAAACAGCAGCACCCGCGGTTGGAGCGTTGTGATATGCCGGAATAACAACAACATCCGTCCCCACTGTGTGTTTTCCCATGCCGAGTACGCCTGGATAAAAAGCGCGTCGGCGACCATTGCTCGAAATCCGCTCAAGGCCGCGATGAATCCGAGTTGTCCGATTTTTTCGCGAAGATCGAGATTGAATTCGACGCCGTGGAAATGTTCCTGTCGATGAAGCGCCGCCAGGTTGTGTTCAATTGGCAATTTGAGCGTGCCGACCGCGATCAATACTCCCAGCACGGCTACGGTGCGCATCATAATTCTTTCCCGTAAAAGACGAACGCTGCCAACAGCGTGTAGATCACAGTGTAGAAAACGCCGAGCACGGCGGTCTTGGCAAAAACCGCGAGTGAAATTGCGGTGCCCGCGACGATATCATCCACTAAATTGAAGGCCTGCAGATCGGGAAAGAACAGCGCCACCACCGCGAGAAAAACGCGAGTAACCACTCCGCTGCTATGTTCCTGCAGCCAATACTCGCGGGCGATGGCTTGCAAATGTCCGATGAAATAAATGAAAGCCATGACCACGATGGTGAAAATGTTTGACGTGGCGAAGGTGGAAACAAACAGAGTAAGCGCCGCGAGCAGACAGGCTTTCAGGTAAATAATCACAATTCCGGGAAAGACATCGATGTTGAATGCGGAAGATCGGATGACGCGCAGCGCATCAGCGATTTGGTCGGGCGGTGCACCGGACATTTGTCTCAAAATCGCGTGCACCACGGCCTGCTCGCGCATGTACAGCACGAGCAGAAAGGCGGCTCCCATGACTAGAGTGCTGATCGCCAGCAGCAAAAGGACTCCCGCGATTTTTCCCAGCACGTATTCAAAACGCGGCACCGGCTTGGCCAGAATGGTGTAAACCGTGCGGTCTTCGATGTCCTGTGGAAGCAACCGTGCAGTGGCAACGATTGCCAGCAACGAGGTAAAAATTGAAATCGCGCCGAGCGAAACATCTTTCAGGATTTGGAATTCTTGCTGAAACGAGAACTGCGCCATGAAGATCGAGCTGCCGATCAAAAGAAGTGCGAAAACCAGCAGGACATAAAAGACCTTAAGGCGTGTCAGCTCGGTGACGGTGTTGGTTGTAATCGCGTAAATCCGAGACAGAGAAAAGGGTCGATACCGCTTCACGGACGTTGAAGCGTTGCCGCCTTCGCCAAGGCTACGGCGGCCAGGGAAGGGTTGAAGCGTGGAAGCGTGCTCGTCGTCTGTCATTTCTGCTTGGTCACTCCTTCATCATTCTTGGCTGTCGCCTCGAGGAACAATCTCTCCAGTGTTGTGGTCGATTTACGCCGCTCGATCAGTTTCGCATCTGATCGGTTGATAAACGATTCGATCTCGTTGACGAGCTTGTCGGAAGCATCGGCGATGACGAGCTCGGTTTGATTTTCGATTGCGATCAATTCTTGCAAATGCCCTTCGCGCACCAGCACGCCGTCAGCGAGAATGCCGACGCGGTCGCAAATTTCCTGCGCTTGCGCGAGCAAATGCGACGAAAGCAGCACCGTGATCCCGCGGCGCTTTAGGTCGAAGATCAAATCGCGAATGTCTCGCGAGCCTGCCGGATCGACGCCGGCGGTCGGCTCATCCAGCACGACCAGCTTTGGGTCATGAATCAATGCCTGCGCAAGGCCGATGCGTTGCAACATCCCTTTGGAATATGTGCCCAGCCGGCGGTTGCGCGCCTTGCTCAGCCCGACGAGGTCGAGCAATTCGTTCACACGATTCCTTAGTTTTCCGCCTCTCAGTCCGCAAAGACGCCCGAAGAAACGAAGCGTCTCCTCGCCAGTAAGAAACTTTTGGAAGTACGGATTCTCTGGCAGAAAACCGACCGCATCCCGGCTTTGTACGAGACGACTATCTCGTCCGAAGATTTCCGTGTGACCGCGCGTTGGAGATACGAGACCGAGAATAATCTTCAGAGTGGTGCTTTTACCGGAGCCATTCGGTCCGAGCAGCCCATACACCTCGCCCGGCTCGATGCGAAGGTTGAGATTCTTCACCGCGACAATCCCGCGAGTGGGATGAAACGGAACGGAAAAATTTTTGGTTAGTCCGTGAACCGCGACTGCCGGATTAGTCATAGCGAATCTCAAAGCCGCGAGCAGTGACCGGGTTGTCCAACTTGTTTTCGGTTTGCTTGTGAATCAGCCCATGCAGCTCGCCTTGCGCGACGCCATCGAGGAACGCGCGCATTTCGTCTTCTTTTCCCGTAGCCTGAAGTTCCACGCGACCATCCGGAAGGTTACGGACCCACCCGGTCACGTCGAACCCTTTGGCCACGTGGCGCACCGACCAGCGAAATCCGACGCCTTGAACGTTTCCTTCGTAGAAAACTTGGAGCGAAATCATGGTGACTCATCATGACAGTACTTTGCGTTTCACTTGTACGAATAGACGAGACAGAAAGTGCCTTCCTCGCCTTCAACCAAATCGACCGAAACAAAATACTGGCCGCTGTTCGCTGGTGAAAACCCGGCCGCGGCTTTTTCCTCGTTATTGTAGCTTTCCGAAGTGAGTTGTTTTCCGGTCTCATCATAGACCCTGACGGTAATTTTTTTCACCGATTCCTCCGCTGCAGCGGAAAACCAATACTGGTTTCCCGCGTAGAGATTTACCGCCACGAGGGCGTGGTCATGTGGCTTGACAACTCCGCACCAATGTCCGTCTCGGATCTTGAAACCATCGTTTGAAAATGCTCCGGCAACGTCGAGCGCGTCTTTACGCGCGCGCACCTCGGCATCTGTTTCCGCGCGAGCAGCAATGCTTGCCCCCAGCACAAAGATCGAGAGAAAAATAGCGAGCGAGCGTTTCATTTGGGCAGTTCCTTGCTCTCTATTTCCGTCATCACCTTGCCCACTGCTTCATTGATTTTCCGCACTTCATCTGCAGTGGGCGTCTTCCCCGCTGGAAATGAAACGAGCTTCTCGATTCCGTTCAGCTGCTCGCTCACATCTTTGACCAGAGGTTCCCGTCGCAATTCGGGTGACACCTCATTAATTTTTGACTGCATGAAGTGGACCAGCGCCGGCTGCCGCAGGACTTTTGCGCTGCGCTCATCATAGTTCTGCATGATCGCTGCGGTGACCACCTGGGTGCCGCGAATCCAGCCGCCGAGAGTCACAAGGATTACCAGGTCCTGGTCGGCATGCGATTGCATTGAGGCTTTTACCTCGTTTTGCGTCGCTTCCAGTTCTTCCTGGAGCGTGTCCCACTCGTTGTTCTGAGCGAATTCGTCAATGCTATTGCCGCGGCCAAGCAGGCGCTCGCTAACTCCGAGCGCCTTTGCCAGCTTGATGATGTCGGACCCGATGTTTTTGACCTGCTGACTGTCCTTTGCTTCGACCGCGATAAAGCCGTCGGCAATCAACCCGCCGAGATTCAGCGCGATCTGCGCGCGGTTGCGGTAAGTTACCGGCATTGGCCCGCGATACTGACCCGACCAGTTCGTCTTCTCCAACTTTCCAAGCGCGGCAAAAAGTTCGCCCGGTGTCGGGATGCTGATCGCTTCGCTTCTGACGGCTTTTTCCAGTTGATCGGCTGGAAGACGCCCACTGTCGGTGGCGCCCGTGGCTGAGAAAACGCCCACCGTCAATGCAAGCAGTCCCAGTTTGGCCAAACGAATCATCGCCCATGATTATGCGTGCCTGCGCCAAATTGCCAACGGGAATCTGTGGGGGCAAGTCGACGAAGAACTTGGTGACAAAACTGGCTAAGGCGCTACACTGCGCCAAGTGGATCACACTTACGGCGATTTCCGCGCGCGTCGCGAAGCCAGCGTCTGGCGGCGATTGAACCGCATTCTTCTCGTCCTGCTCATCATAGCGATCTGGCTTGTGATCGTGAGCTTGTTTGTTCCGCCGTATAAGAAACTGATGCAGAGCCGGGCGGAAATCGACAACCTGCAACAACAGGTGAACGAACAGCAAAGTTTGCTCGCACGTCAGACCCGCGAGGTCAATCTGCTCAAGATGGACGTGACTTATTTGGAAACGATTGCGCGCGATCGGCTTGATCTGATGAAGGAAGGCGAAACAATTTTTCGCCTCGAGACCGCGCGAGCCAAACCGAAGCCGAACGATCCCGCGCGCAGGTAAGGGTGGCGCATGGGTCTCGCGTGCTGGCGAGCGCGTCCTCGCGATTGCGCACTTTCTTTCAATCCGATCATCTTCACTGTTGGCGCGAATTAAAGAGAGATTGTTTCAGCGCGACGCCGAAACCAACACGCGAGACGCGTGCGCTACCCTTTGCGCTTCGCACTGAGTTAAAGTATCTTTTTGTATGCCAACGGAAATCTCCATCCCAGATGCTCAGGACCTGAAATCGCGTGTCCGCGAGTTGCGGAGGTTTCTTTGACGTCGAAAAGCTCCAGAAAGGTCTAGCTGCGATCGAAGGGCGCATGGCCGCGCCCGATTTCTGGTCGAATCGGGAACGCGCTCAGGCCGATGTCGAGGAAGTTTCCCGATTACGCTCGTTAATTAATCCGTTTCAAGAGCTGGAACGCGAGATCGAAGATTTCAGTGCGTTGCAACAACTCGCTGCGGAAGAAAGCGACGCGGCACACCGCGCGCATGCCGAGAAAGAAGTCGCCACCGAACATGACCGCCTGGTTCACAAGTTGGAGGAATTCGAGCTGCGCCAGTTTTTATCCGGCGAAAACGATCGCGCGAATGCGTTTCTTACCATTCACTCCGGCGCAGGCGGCACAGAGTCGTGCGACTGGGCCGACATGTTATTGCGGATGTACCAGCGCTGGATCGAACGCAGCGGTTTCAAATCGCAGACCGTGGACATTCAACAGGGCGAAGAAGTCGGCGTCAAATCGGTAACCCTGTTGGTGACCGGGGAGTATGCCTACGGACATCTGCAGACCGAACGCGGGGTGCATCGGCTCGTGCGTATCTCGCCGTTCGATGCAAATAAACGGCGGCACACGTCATTCGCCAGTGTCGATGTGGTTCCTGAAATTGCCGATACTGCCCCGATTGAAGTCAATCCGGCCGATCTGGAGATCGACACCTTTCGCAGTGGCGGCAAAGGCGGGCAGAACGTCAATAAGGTAGAAACTGCCGTGCGGATTTTGCATAGGCCCAGTGGAATTGTCGTGGCCTGCCAGGCCGAGCGCAGCCAGGGACGCAATCGCGAGCTGGCAATGAAGATGTTGAAAGCAAAACTTTACCAGCTCGAAGAAGACAAAAAGCGCGCTGAGATGGAGCGCCAATACGGAGAAAAAGGCGAGATCGCCTGGGGAAATCAGATTCGCTCCTACGTTTTTCAGCCGTATCAAATGGTGAAGGATCACCGCACCGGCGCGGAAACGAGCAATGTGCAGGAGGTGATGGACGGCGACATTGATGTGTTCATCCAGGCGAAACTGCGCGGAGAGAAAGCCACGAAAGGCGAGGGGAGCGACAGCGAAACGTAATCGCCCGTGACGTTTTTCGGTGTCATTCCGAGCGGAGTCGAGGAATGGAGCGACCGGGACGAGCGACATGGACGGCGAAGCCGCGAGGGTAGCGGCGAGTGAGTCGGGGGACGAACGAGTTCAATCTCTAATTATTTCTGATGTCAAACATCAAGAGATGTCTCGACTTCGCTCGACATGACAAATTAGTTTTAGTCGAAAACGCGCATCGAATTCACCGCCATTATGCGCGCGGCAACACGCAAGACATGCGACCGCGCGTTTTATGCGGCGTGTACGAGGGAAATCGCGCTGGCAATTTGGACATTTGTATAGGAACCGCCGAGCGCGCTCGCTGACCGGGAAGGGGAGGTTGTGACAGCGCTTTTCATCCGTAATTCCCAAATCGCGGCAAGCCTGCCGCCACTCGACACCATGTGGCAGGATGCGGCGCCGTCCAACGCGAAATTGAGCAAGAACATGGGCCAGTTCATGGCGCAGAGTGCGATCGATTTCGGCCGGATGCTCCGACAACCGCGGGTTTAGCGAAATGAGTTTCTGACGATAATCCGCGCGGCCGGCGGCTGTTTTCAGGCGCGAATTCCACTCGACGCGGAGTTCCGCCGCGATTCGCGCTGCGCCATTAGCGCGCATTAGTTCGCGTGCTGTTTGTTGAAGATCGATATCTCTGTAGCCGCTTTGCTCTGCGAAGCGCGACGCGTCCCACAGGGACGCGGCTACAGTGCGGAACGCGAATTCCAGTTGCCTAAGCAACGGCATATGCGCTCTTTCGCGTCTGCAAACGTTCGACAATTTTCTGCACGGCGTCCCCGGTCGCTTTGATCTCGTCCGCGGTCGTCCATTTGCCTAACGAGAAGCGAACCGCAGAGCGGGCTCTCTCTATCGGCAAACCCATCGCCAGCAAAACGTGGGACGCCACTACTGAACCAACCATGCAAGCCGAGCCGCTTGATGCGCACACGCCTTCCAAATCGAGCGCGATGAGGAGCGTCTCCGAATCGAGCCCAAGCAAACTTACGTTCAATGTGTTTGCCAGCCGGGGCGCATTCGCGCCGTTCTGCTTTGCATCCGAAATGTGCCGCGAAATTCGCGTCCAAAGTTCATCGCGTAATTTCGCTTCGCGCCGCTGTTCTTCTTCGCAGTCGCGCAATGTCCACTCGGCCGCCGCTGCCATCCCCGCAATTGCAGCAACGTTTTCTGTCCCGGGCCGTCGCTCGTTCTCGTGCGCGCCGCCAAACATAATCGGCTGGATTGATAAGCCGCTCCGTAGAAAAAGAAATCCCGCGCCTTTCGGTCCATAAAATTTGTGCGCAGCGAAACTGGCGGCATCGACCAGCGAAAGATCCGTCTCGATTTTCCCAAACGATTGCACCATGTCGCTGTGCAGAAGCACGCCACGCTCACGGCATATCTGCGAAATTTCGCGCATCGGCTGAATCACACCTGTCTCGTTGTTGGCGGTCATGATCGAGACAAGTCTTGTGTCTGGCCGAATCGCAGCGGCGAGTTGACCGAGATCGATGATTCCGTCATGCGAGATATTGAGCCATGTCACCTCGAAACCTTCATGCTTTTCCAAATGTTCGACGGCGTTGAGTACTGCGTGATGTTCGGTCTTGGCTGAAATGATGTGGCCGCCGCGTGATGATCGCTGTCGCGCGAGACCGAGGACAGCCAGGTTGCACGATTCGGTTCCGCCGCTCGTGAAAATGATTTCATGCGGTTTAACGTGCAGCAACGCGGTCAACTTATCCCGCGCATTGTCAATGGCCGCGCGCGCTTCGCGCCCTGCGGCGTGCACACTCGACGGATTACCAAAGTGCCGACCAAGATACGGCGACATCGCTTCGCGCGCCGCGTCGCACAGCGGCGTCGTTGCATTGTAATCAAGATAAATCACTTAATTTTTCCTCTTTGTTCTTACTGCTCGTGCGCGTCGCTGCTGTAGCCGCGTCTCTGTGAGACGCGTGGCGCGCGTTTTCCAAACACGTCAGCGCTGCGCTACGCACCCGCCTCCGCGCAGCTCCGGCGCGGCAAGCAGCGAAGCGGCTACAGGATTGGCGCGCCTTCATTCTCGAAATTCATCGCGTGTGGTCGCCGGTCGTTTCTTTCGCTTGGGCACGATGCAGAGTTGTTTTTCCTCGTAATATACCAGCGAATCCGGCGGGACGCTTTGCACGAGAAAGACGTTGCCACCGATGGTCGATCGTGCACCGATCACGGTTTCGCCCCCTAGAATCGTTGATCCTGGGTAAATCGTCACGTCGTCTTGGACGGTGGGGTGACGTTTTCCACCCTTTTTGATCTTGCCGTGCTCGTCCTTTTGAAAACTACGCGCACCGAGCGTAACCGCGTGATAAAGCTTAACGCGCGCACCGATCTCCGTCGTCTCACCGATGACTACGCCAGTACCGTGATCGATGAAAAAGTTTTCACCGATTTTCGCGCCGGGGTGAATGTCGATTCCGGTACGGCTGTGCGCCCATTCGGTCATGATGCGCGGAATCAACGGCACTTTGTCGTAAAGGAGATGCGCCATTCGATAAATGGCGACGGCTTCCAGCGCGGGGTAAGCGAGAATGATTTCCTCGTAGCTTCTCGCAGCCGGATCGCCTTCGTAGGCGGCGTCGATGTCCGTCCAAAGCAGTCGGCGCACCGACGGCAGCTGCTTCAAAAACTCGCTCAAGACCTCTTCGGCTTTTGCTTCGGTTGCTTCGTCGGGCGGGATTTTGCCGAGGCTTCTGCAGATTTCTGTTTTCAATCGTGCGTGCAAATGTCTGACGCGAATGCGCGTGGTGTCAGCCAGGTCTTCGGAGCTCACCAGTGCTTCACTGCGAAAACCGGGGAACATCAAGCTCATCAGCTCGGCGCACGCTGCTTCGATGGCGAGACGCGAGGGGAGAGTGGCGGCGGCATCGAGATAATTTATGCCGCCGGTTTCGCCATAGGTCTGAAGCAGTTCCTCAACTGCGTCGCGGTTCGTCGTGTCCATCGCAGAAATATGCGACGAGATGTCGGCGAAACAAAAGGGAAACTGTGGGAGGGCCCGTGGCTTTACTGATCCACGTAGCGCCAAAGGCGCTGTCTCATGCTAGCCTGGGGCATCGCTCCAGGGATCCGATTGTCGGGGGAACCAAGCGCTGAAAGCGCGATTCAGCCGGGCGGATCGTTTGGGCCGCTGCATGGAACGGGTGCCGCAAGTGAATCGCGCTATCAGCGCTGATGTTTTTGCTGTTTTACAAATCCTGGGGCGCTGCCCCAGGCTGCCCCTGAATGCTGCGCCTTTGGCGCTACGCAGATGCGAAAGCCGGTGTTAATCAGAGGCTCGTTACGCGCCGCGCGCGCTTAACCATTGCAGGGCGAAACGCGCGACTTCTCGCGAGTTCTTCAAATCCAGTTTGTCTTTGATATGCGCCCGGTGGGTTTCCACCGTCTTGGGGCTGAGATGTAGCAACTTGGCGATCTGACGCACTTCGTGGCCTTTGCCGATCAGTTCCAGGATTTCGAGTTCGCGATCGCTAAGCCTCTCGACCGCGTCGGTCTCGCCTTCAGCCTGTCGATGCGCAAACTTCGTGATCACCTGCGCTGCCATGGCCGGGCTGAGATAGGGACGCCCATTAAAAATCTCACGGATTGCCTGGATCACGTTTGCCATTGCTTCGTGTTTCATGACATAGCCGTCCGCGCCGGCGCGCAGCGCGCGCACTGCGTAGAGCGATTCATCGTGCATCGAGAGCACCAGAATTGGCAGCTTCGGAAATTCTGCGCGGATGTTTTTTATAAGCTCAATACCGTTGGCGCCCGGCAAACTAAGATCGACGATCACAAGATCGGGGTGCAGTTTCCGGATCACGTCCATAGCTTCGGAAGCGTTGCCGGCCTCGCCACACACTGCGAAGGCGCCATCGGAGTGAATCAGTTCCTCGAGGCCTTTTCGAAACAGTGGGTGATCATCCACGATCACGATCCGTTTCGCGTCAGGAGGATCGCATCGAGGGTTCTTGTTCGTCGAACGCGCGGGATGCGGTCTGGCTGCGGCTGACTTGGATGCAGGATGGTCCACGGTGAGCATCGATCTTCCCTTGATCGTCTTTTAACTGTTCGCCGCTCGCCGGTGCGGTAGATGTCTGAATTTTCGGCTAGCAGTGGCTGCGACCGTTCTGGATGTCATCGCCAGATGCTTTGCCTCGCCGTTTCCTCGGAGCTTCCCTGACTGCGCCGCGCCGTCTGGCAAGTAACAAGACACACACGTCCCGCCGCGTTTTGGCGAGTCGATCTCCAGACGGGCGCCCATCAATTGAGCGCGGTAATTCATGATGTGAAGACCCAAGCCACGCCTCAACTCACGCTCCTTGGAAACTCCAACGCCGTCATCCGTTACGCGCAAAACCATCTCCTTTCCCACCCGCTCCAGTTTAATCACAATTTCTCGTGCTTGAGCGTGCTTGTTGGCGTTGATGACTGCTTCGCGAGCGATGCGATAAGAGGTGCGCTGCGGCCGAGATCATCCCGATATGAAATGATGATGTAACTTCCAACCGGCAGGGTGTCTTCCAGATTTCCCGGTCTACCAAATCCTCGCAAGGCAGTTGACGAATCCGGCCGCGTCCACATCAACACGATGCAAGGCGCGGGAAAGGTTGCGCGTATCAGCCGCAGCATCGTTCACCAGTTCGCGCGATTTTTTCGATGTCAGCCGCGTCGATCACGCGATGGTTCTTTAATCGCATCGCGACTGAGCGCGCCATGAACGCGACCGCAGTCAGATGCTGGCAAAGCCCATCATGCAATTCCTGCCCAGGCGCTGTTGCTCCCGGTCGCTGATTGCAAGGATTTCGCCTTCAAGCCCTTTGCGCCGCGAGATCTCGTTTTTCAGTTGCTTATTTGCAGCGGATAATTCCGCTGTTCGTTCGCGCACGCGATACTCAAGCATTTCGTTCAAGTTCGCCAATTGGGTGACGAGATCCCGCACCTGATATTGCCGCCGGCGAGAACGTAACGCAACCTGCACCGAGCGCAGCAGTGTCAAAGTGCTGATGGGCCGCTCCAGCAAAGTCACAGTTCCGGCAGCGGTAGCCGCCACATTCAGTAATCCTGCTCGGCGCGATTCGCCGCCGCTCGTTAGAATGATAAGCGGTAATTCGGACCAGGGCGGCTGTGCTTTGAGAAGGTCCAAAAGAAGCGAACCTTGCGCTGATTCCAGTGCTTCCTCGGTAAGCAGTAGCGCGCCTGCGCCATCCGTGATTCGTCCGGAATGTTCATCTAACTTACGGCAAATCTGTGTTTCAAAACCTTTGGCGTCGAGCAAAGCCGCCATGGCTTCAGCATCCTGGCCGACAGGCGCGATGATAAATACGCACTCGCCTTTATGCCTTCGCAACATGCGTGCATGTTTGTCGCGAGTGGCATCATTATCAACGGATCGGCGCATGAGAATTGAAATCGCTCCGCGATTGCATCGTTGCCTTCAGCGACCCTCCATCATTTGTTTTTGACCGCCACGGAACATGGGAATGCCCGTCAGCACGCCTTGAAAGTCTTTTAACGGCTCGCCGATAACGATGCCTTTGCCCGGGATCAACTTGAACTCGCGGATGGTTTTCTCGTGGTGTCCACTGCGCTTCTTAACCACCGCAATACTTTGTTTCACTTCGCCAAAACCTTCGAAATATCGCAGGCTTGCCACGGTGTCGGAAAGATAACTAAGATCCACAGGCGCTTCGGCGGCGGCAGCCAATCCATGCTGGGCTAAAACAAGGATCGTGACTACACCCTGCTGGTTGAGACAATTGCAGAGTTCGTGTAGCTGGTTGTTCAGGTACTTCTCCCCCGGCATGGCATTGAGATAACCGTTGAGACTATCAATCGCGACGAGCTTGCAACCCGCCTCCACGCTGCGCAAAATACGAACGGCGAATTCGCCGGGAGAAAGTTCGGCGGGATCAACCTGCTGTACGGTAATCATGCCGTCGTCGATGGCTTTTTCCAACTTGAAGCCCAGCCCTTTGGCTCGGCTTAGCATCACGCTGCGAGTTTCGTCAAACGTGAATATCATAGAGTGCTCACCTTGATCGGCCATGTGGAGGGCGTATTGCAAAGCTAGACTAGATTTGCCAGTGCCCGCCTGGCCGAGTATGAGAGTGGTTGTCCCTCGATCCAGTCCACCACCGAATAAGGCATCCAACTCCTTAATGCCGCTGGAAACCGGCCCGGGCCGAAACTGGGCACGATGCTCGGCGGCAATCATGCGCGGAAAGACGCGCAAACCGCCGGTCGCGATGACGTAGTCATGAAAGCCTTCCCGGAATTTTACGGCTCGCAATTTCAAAATGCGCATCCGGCGGCGTGACGCGCCGTAGTCGGGCGAGAGCTGTTCCATGTCAATGACGCCGTGCGTGAGGCTGAGTACGTGCGGGTCGACCGTCTGCCTCTTGTCCATCTTGTCGTCAATCAAAAGAACAGTGCTCTTGAATTTTGCGAACTGCAGTTTGAGCGCCAGGAGTTGGCGCCGATACCGTAAAGGGGTTTCGGCCATTAAACGAAATTCAGACAGCGAATCGAAGGCGACCCGTGCTGGCTCCGTCTTCCGCACTTCATCGCGCAGTAGCTGGCTGACTCTTGTCAATTCGACTTCGGATGGATGAAACACCGTCGTCGGCGTTTCGGGCCGTAGCAGATTTTCAACGGCGGACAAATCCAACACCGAGATTTTATCAAGCGACCAGCCGTGTGATCGCGCCACTTGCAGCAATTCCTGTTTGGTCTCCGATAGCGTGATGTAAAAGACTTTCTCGCCTCGTCGCAGTCCCTCGAGGAGAAACTGAAGCGCGAGCGTCGTTTTGCCAGAGCCCGGGTCCCCTTGAATTAGATAAAAGCCGCCGCGCAGAAACCCGCCCGCAAGGATATTGTCCAGCCCATCGACTCCGCTGAGGCAACGCTCGTCGCCGACCATCTCGCCTTCAAGGCCTTTCCGGCGCTGGATCGCCTGTCCCATTTTCTTATTTGCGCCATCTGATTCGGCTCTTCGTTTCTTGGCGCGTACCTTCAAGCGCGATTGGGATGAGCGCGAACCTATCCTGGCCTTGCGCGGTGGTTGCATTTGCCGTTTCATTCGTACCCCTTTAAATTCTCTGCCGCTTCGCCCACCATAAGAGGGTTTACATCTCTCCATTTTCTCCCAAGCTGTGGCGCCTTTTCGATGTTCACTGCTTTCACAGGATGATAACGCAACAAAACCCAATCGCGAATTGCGTCAAAAATTTGAATCAACGGGTCCGTGTCAGGGCTGAACGCGATCTCAAGTTCCTGCGCGATATTCTGGAGCGGATTTAGTGGTAGCGACGGCCCGCTGCAATGTGCGGTCGACACAGCACGCCGACCTCGCCCACAATCGCAACTGACGTCGCTTCTTTACAATGAAACGCTCAGCAGCCTCGTGCGGCCATGCGTTCTTCGATCAGATCGCGTTCAACCTCCCAGAACCTCAGCGACGACAGGAGGAGCTTGTCAATCTCCTCAGCCTGGGCAGATTCATTGTCATCCATCGTTTCCGGCGGCGATGCACGCAAACATTTGCTGGATCTTTCCGGTCTGCGTTTGAACTTCAACGTTCGCCACCTAGCGCGCTTCGGTCTTGGTGCTTCCATCAACCATTCTCCCCTCGTTAATCCTTTGTTGTTGATGTGTTCGTATCACAATGCGGTAGCGGTCGCGCCAAGATGATTCGGCGGCTCGCGCTCAGAAAGGGCAGGCAGACCTGAGACTTCTGCGCGGGATTTTCCACTGGATTTAGGACGTCGGTGCGGACGCCGCGCTGCGGCGTCCGCTCGGAGCGCGCTGGCCGTACTAACGGTTTCGCTCGGCGGACGCAGGCCAGCCAAATACTGCGCGTCGAACGCGCGGAGAGCTGCCTCGACAGTGGGCCCGATCCCAACGATCCCTTCTTCAACGGTCAGCCCAAGCAACGCGATCCAAAGTTCGCTGCGAAAAAGTAATCGAGGACGGCGCACGGCGGACGGACTGCCGGGATGAGTCGCGCAATAAAGTTCCATCTGTTCCATCGCCGCCGCTGCGTGGTCCGTCACGCGGCGCCTACGCGGAATGTGACCGTCGTTTTTCTTCATTGCGTCTAGGAAACGCACGTCTCGGTGGGGTTGGATGTGGTTTTTTGACCGTAACCGGGGTCAATCCGTCGCTCCGGACTAGCGGCGCAAGCGGGTGCCTTGCCCTGGCGGCACCTATTAGTAACACCTCGCTTCAGCGAGGTGTTAATGAGATGAACAGAAAGTAGAGCAACACAATGAATCAGAGCGCGCTCGCAGTTTTTAACAGCGTAAGGAGCTGCCTCATGGTGATAAGATTTTCACCGATACGCGAATCCACCACGCGCCCGATTGTGCGATCACTTAGGCGAGAAGATATATGTTTGACCGTGGCGTTATCTTCTCCAATTACATTGTCGGAAGTTGATAAACTGGATGTGCTGCGCCGGCTCGATCAATTTCGCCAATGGCGTTCACTCGACGAGAAACGTTTCTGTCTGGTTTGTGGCAAGATCATTACCGGGCGGCAAATCCAGGTAGAGGGCGGGACACGCGGCAACGGGCCGTTACGGCTTGGTTGTCCTACGGAGCGTTGCAACTCAATTCCGATGGATTGGGTACTGCCTACGGATGAGATTCTCGCGAAGGTGGAGAAGATGGTTGCCGAAGAACGCGAAGCTGCAGTAACGACTCCCGTTAGTCGCGGCAACGGAGGGCACGAGCCTAGCAATGGTGGACACAACGGGATCGCGTCGCGATTGCGCGAGTTCGCGTTCTATTTCAAGCGACGTTCGTGAGGCTGTCCCCTCCGACTCCTGCGGGCCTTAGCCCTGGGCGGGCCCGCAGACTCCGCCATCAGCAATACCAGCGTTTGCTAATCGGCAGATGTGACCTCGTAGGATTTTACCTGATCACTTAATCATCCAGCGCCCCGATTGTGCGTTTTCGATGCAATGAGCAGACTGCTTTTGCATTATGACCACCCATCTCAACCTCGACGATCGTCTCTCGATCCTGCGCGCTGAAGATCGATTTAGAACCTGGGGCTCGCTCGATGACGAGCGTCTTTGCATTATCTGCAAGAGAAAATTCAACGGCCGCCAAGTGGAAGTCCGACGCGCGGGCAATCGCAAGTATCAATTGCACTGTCCAACTGAAGGCTGCAATTCAAAGCCGCATCTATGGATCTATCCAGCGACGCCACTGGTTTCTCACGTAGTTGAATCGGACTGGTGGCGTCCCGCCGGCAAAAACCAGGAACGCCGCGCGCTTGTCTTAGCGCTGCAGGCACACGGTCAACGCATATGATCGACTCCACTCTTGATCAGCCGGGAGCGGCATCAGTGCCGGACGAAGTGCTGATGAAAGATATTTCGCTCCGACGTCACGAAGCACTTAACGAGTTGTATGGACGGCACAGCAAGAGACTGCGCGCGACAATTGATGGCGTTGTTCATGAAGAGTCCGAAGCTGACGATGTTTTACAGGAGATTTTTCTTCAGGTTTGGGAAGAGGCAGGTCGTTATTCATCCAAAGCAGGCAAGCCCCTCGGATGGATGGTTACCATCGCCCGCCGTCGCGCGATCGACCGGCTACGGCGCCGCCAGGCTTATTCGCGCGCGCGAGACCGCTATGAGCAGCGAGTCGTGCAAGAATCACAGAGCCCGCGTCGCGACGCGGCCGAAGCGTTGGTTTTGAACGATCTCCGCCATTTCCTGAAGAAAAGCATCCGGGCGTTGCCTCGATTTCAGCGCGAGGCAGTGGAATTGTCCTTTTTCATGGGACTGAGTCACAGGGAAATCGCTGCCGCTACGCATGCTCCGCTTGGGACGGTGAAAACGCGACTCGAGCTGGGCTTGCAAAAACTGACTCAGGCGCTGAGACCGCTGCGGCACAAAGTATAACAAAGGGCTAGTTAGTTTTGGCGTCTCATTAACACCCTGCTTCAGCAGGGTGTAAGCCGCGTAAAAAGAACTTATAACCGCTTTAGCGGTTTCGAAAGCCGCAAACAAGACCGCTGAAGCGGTTGAATTAGGAACTGTGCTCGGTGCGCCTCGCTCAAGCGGGGTGTTACTAATAGCGCTTTCGGCGAATCGGCATCGTCCGATCCACCTGCCTAGCGGAGCAAAACGACCAGTAACACGATTAAGAGAATAAGACCCAGGCCGCCGCTAGGATAATATCCCCAGCCTGCGCTGTAGGGCCACGTGGGTAACGCGCCGATTATTAACAGCAACAGGATTAAAAACAGGATGAAACGCATAGGTTAATTCTTTCTGGTTAAATCGCATCTGAAGCACGCGCTGCGCGCAAATTTGATGTCGAAAAAAACTCATTCGGCAAGGGCTCGCTTGGCGATAACGACTATTGAGAAGAAGGTGAAGTATTGATGTTTACTTCGGTTTTCTCCTTCTTGGTCTCAGTGGCTGGATTTACCACTGTAGTCTCTTTTTTCTGTTCAGGCGGATTTATCACGGTGGTATTGTTCTCTTTCTTTTCCGCGGGCGGATTTGTAACGGTTGTCTCCTTTTGCTCACAAGCTGCCAGTAGTGCCAGGCTGGTGAGTATGCAGATATATTTTTTCATGCAAATGAATCGTATTGCAGCAACGCGAGTGACGCCTTTATAATTGAAAAAATCGTTCGCCACGGAGCTCATCGGTCCTTTTTAGCGTGCGGAGAATTCCAATTTTTGCAAGCCGCGCTGGATTTCTCTCGGCGCACGACTCGGAGGCGCCAGCCCATCCCGCGGTTGTGCTCAAAAGGCGCGCATTAGCACCAGGATGATTACGATAACAAGAATCAATCCGAGTCCGCCGCTGGGATAGTAGCCCCAGCCCCGGCTGTGGGGCCAGGCAGGCAGCGCTCCAATTAGCAGAAGAATGAGAATAATTAATAGAATTGTACCCATAAGATTTTCCTTAGCTCACACATCATTTCCCTTCGTTTGTTTCTCCTCAGAGAAAACGTATCTCGTAATCTCTTCGGATTTGTTAGTTTAAAAAAACGCGCACAGCGATTGATTGATGCGATTCCTGAAAACACCGCAGTGAGCGATTTCAATTGAAGGACAATTTCAGTGCGCCAAAAACGGGAATTTAAGCGTTCGGTTCCAATTGCACGCAATCTGCTTTGCCTTTTGGCAGTCTTGATTGTTTTTTGTGCCGTCTTTGTAATTCGCAGCTGCACATAAGATCGACTATCAAACAGAAGGAATAGGGATTCTCGAAAGCACGGCTCCCATGCGTTCCACTTCGGCTTCAATTCTTCCAATCTTTGGAAGGGGCCGGATCAACATGAAAGCAATTTAAAAAGCTGAACATCGTTGCGACCGTAATCCGCATCTCAAACGAATTTATGATCGGTGTCGTTTGTAAAAATCACGTGGCTTTTTACAAGCTGGAATCACTCCGTGCGACGGCAGAAAGCTCGCATCGGGAAAATAAGGGAATCATTAGATGCGAATTGCACAGGTAGCACCTCTCTTTGAAAGCGTCCCTCCAAAACATTATGGAGGGACGGAGAGAATCGTTTCTTATCTTACTGAAGAATTGGTTCGCGCGGGCCACGAAGTGACTCTGTTTGGCAGTGGAGACTCAGTCACAAGCGCAAGGCTCATTGCGCCCTGCCGCCGGTCGCTTCGTAAGAACGAACGTTGCAAAGATCCCGTCGCCCGCGAAGTCGTACTGATAGATCACGTAGTCGAGCACGCCCGCGAATTTGATCTCGTTCATTTTCACACAGGTTATCTCCATTTCGCAATCTCTCGTCACCTGCCTGTTCCGCACGTGACGACTTTGCACGGGCGTCTCGACATCCCGGACCTGGTCCCTCTCTATCAGCGCTTTCGCGACGTGCCGGTCATCTCGATTTCCAATGCGCAGCGCGCGCCGGTAACGTGGGCGAATTGGCAGGCGACCATTTATCATGGATTGCCGAAAACCCAATTCCGGTTTTGCGCTGGCGGCGGGGATTACCTCGCATTTCTTGGGCGAATATCTCCAGAAAAGCGAGCCGACAGAGCGATCGAAATCGCGAAGCGGGCAGGAATGCCGCTCAAGATTGCCGCCAAGGTCGATCCGGTGGATAGACGTTATTTCAAACGCGTTATTGAACCGCTGTTGAATAACCCCGGCGTAGAATGGGTTGGTGAAATTACCGATCAGCAGAAGAACGAGTTTCTGGGAAATGCCTTTGCCCTGCTCTTTCCCATCGACTGGCCGGAGCCTTTTGGTCTAGTCATGATTGAGGCGATGGCGTGCGGCACTCCAGTGATCGCTTACGACAGTGGGTCTGTTCCTGAGGTGATGGAAGACGGAGTAACAGGTTTCATCGTAAGAGAGATAGATGAGGCGGCAGAAGCAGTTGGCCGCGTTCGCAATCTTAGTCGGGCACGTTGCCGAGAAGTTTTTGAGAAGCGCTTTACCGATGAGCGCATGGCAAATGATTACGTGAACGTGTACGAGCGGATGTTACGCCGAGATGCGAGGTATGCTTGCGCTTGAGTCATCACATACGCTCTGATAAATTTTCAAATCAAAGACGCGCTGAGGCAGGCTAGTTGGATTCGACTGAACATGGCGGCTTCGCTCGGGCACGCACACCACTCAATTCTTCAGCGTGAAGACGCTTTAATCGTCATATGAATGATCGACCCTGGCATCTTCGGATCCGTGTTTTGTGGATTTCGTTTTTCCATTCGCGGATGCTGGTCCTTGGTCCGTATCATTCGACAACGAGGTTCTCGCGTCTTCGCGCGTTTTGCCGCGCAGTGACGAGCTCTGAAATTCTTTCCGGCTTGGATTGATCGACACCGGATTGTCCCTCAGAGCGTATTCATTGGCCCCGGCTGTTCCGCTGTCGTTTTGCGTTTGCGCAATAGCGCCCAGAACCAAAGCCACAAAGCTCGCTCCCAGGGCCGTCGCCAGTTTCGTTTCAATAGATAAGTTCATACGTTTCCCTTCGTTAGTTTTCCCTTGCGATAATTGAAGACCTCCACTCATCGAGTCATTCGAAGTATGTTGTCCCTTGCAATGAGCGGGAACCGCTCGTTTTGCAGCAGTTGGTTCTGGAAAATGGAGGTTGCTCATCTTTTTTAATTACTTCGGAAGCTAGCGCACCAGTGGCCAATTCGAAACGTTTCGAATCGAGCCATCCGCCGTTCCGGTCCTTTGGGATGTCGGATCTGCAGGAATTTCAGTTCTGCTTTCTCAGCCGCCCGAAAATCCCACCGCCCGGTAAATTCTCTGGGGCATTGCTGAGAATTTTTGTGTGAGAACTCGCCGCACGTTGCATTTTTTTCAACGTGTGAGGCAACTAATTTTCGTTCGGCAGGCGATATATGTATTGCTATGACGAAACTGGGATTCAAAGGCAGTTGGAACGAAGCAAAAGGCAAGTTGAAACAAAAATACGCGCAGTTGACCGATGACGACCTCGCATTTGCCGAAGGGAAAGATGAGGAACTGCTGGGACGACTCGAGCGAAAACTGGGCAAAACGAAGGAAGATCTGCGAAGGGAAATCGACAGCCTGTAAACCGGGGAGCGGCCAGATTGGCGCGCACCGCTTCGGCGTTACAAGTTCCGAAGTTGTGATATATTCCGCGGATGCAAACGCCAGAAATCACCGCATATCTGAAGACGTATTGTGGCTGGAGCGCCGGTGTGCGCGCCGTGTTGGCCAAATACAATCTTCCATACACAGAAAAGGACATTATCCAGAATCCGGCCTTCCGCTGGGAGATGGAAACCAAGAGCGGACAGCCGCTTTCGCCCTGTGTCGAAATCAACGGGCATATGCTCGCCGACATCAGTGGCGAGGAAGTCGAACGGTACTTGATCGATAATAAACTCGTCCAGCCGAGCGACGCTGCGACCGATGTTCCGACCAACGCGGCCTGCGCAAACGAGCAACACGAGGGCGTCGTGAAGTTGAATTTGTAATTTGTTAAAAGGGTTACAACGTTAAAACGTTGAACCGCTGAAAGGTTAAAGAGTCAGAAAGGTTAAGCCGCTTTTAACCTTGTAACTCTTTTAACTTTTTTAACCTTTCAGCGATGAAATTCTTCGCCCGGCTCCGCTCCAGAAAAAGAAGCGGCAGCCGCCTTTTCCGCTACGGTTGGAAAGTCACTCTGCTTGTCTTGCTGGCGGGCGCCGGCTTCGCCGTCTTCCTCTTTTATGGGACGTGGGCGCAAACCTTCGACATGAAGAATGTCGGGGAAATGCCGGAGCGAAACACCGTTTACGATGTCGATGGAAAAATCTACAGCCGCCTTGCTGGCGCGAATCGTCTCAAGGTTTCCCTGAGCGAAGTCTCGCCGTTTTTCATCAATGCGGTGCTGGTGCGCGAGGACGCCCGGTTCTATGAGCACAAAGGGGTTGATTGGCGCGGGATTCTGCGCGCGGTGGTCCGCGATATTACGAGCGGCTCAGCCAAGGAAGGCGCCAGCAGCATTACCCAGCAGCTTGCCCGAAACAGCCTTCCACTCGGGGGCCGCACGCTTAGCCGGAAAGTGCTCGAAGCGATGGTGGCATTTCGGATCGAGCATCAGTTCACCAAGCAGCAAATTCTTGAGCTTTACATCAACCGAATCTATTTCGGCACCGGCTGTTATGGAGTCGAAACAGCTTCACAAGCTTACTTTAGCAAAAGCGCATCGAAGCTGAGTCTCTCTGAAGCCGCGATCCTTGCAGGTCTGATCCGCAGTCCAAATCGTTTTTCGCCGTTAAAAAATCCGCAAGGCGCGGTGACGCAGGGCAATGCTGTGCTGGATCGCATGGTCGCGTTGAAAAAAATTACGCCAGCGCAAGCCCAGGAGGCGAGGATCGCAAAAATTACTCCACATCCCAAACGTTTGCCCCAGATCCAGGAGAATTACGCGATGGACGCCGTACAACGTGCTTTGAGTCCGTTGTTAACGCAGGACCAGATCGATAATGGCGGCCTGTCGATCTATACGACGCTCGATCCGGCCGTGCAAAACGCCGCGCAGGACGCACTGGAGAAACAACTCACCAAAATCGAACATCAATCCAATTTTCATCATCCACTCAAAGCGGATTACAAACCGCCCGAGAACGGGGAAGGGGATTCGTCCATGCCTTACCTCGAAGGCGCGGTGGTCGTGATCGACAATGCCAGCGGCGGCATTCGCGGACTCGTCGGCGGGCGCGATTACGCGCAAAGCAAGTTCAATCGGGCGATGGCTCCCACAAACCGGCAGGTTGGCTCAGCGTTCAAACCGTTCGTTTACACTGTCGCTTTCAGCCACGGGCTGTTGCCGGGCGCTGCGATTAGTGATGGCCCGATTCAACCCGGCGAAATTGATGGCGCGGGAAGTTGGGCGCCTGCAAATTCCGACGGCACTTACGGCGGCACCATGCCCTGCTCCTACGGCCTAATTCATTCGCGCAACACCATGAGTGTGCGTGTTGGCCAATTCGCCGGGCTCGATGCTGTGCAAAAGGTTGCGAACGACCTCGGTGTTTCTCAGAACGTTCCTCATGGGCCGGCGATCTACATTGGCTCGTTCGAGACAAACCTGAAAGATCTGACCGCTGCGTACTCTATTTTTCCCAATGCCGGTGTGCGCAAGCAAGCTTACATTATCGAGCGCATTGACGATCAGCGGCACAAACCAATTTATCTCGCCGCGCACATATCTACGCCGTCGCTGGATCCGAGCGCAGCCTGGATGACTTCGCAGGTGATGGAAGAAGTTTTGACTAAGGGCACCGCCGCCAGCGCGCGGTCACTCGGCTTCAAGTTGCCGGCGGCAGGTAAGACTGGCACCACCAACGATTACAAGGACGCGTGGTTCGCAGGTTACACCAGCACGCTCACCTGCGGTGTCTGGGTCGGATTCGATCAGCCGACAACGATCATTGCACACGGTTACGGCGCCGCGTTGGCATTGCCGGTCTGGACACAAGTAATGAACAAAGCCGCACAACATTATCCCGCCGAGCCGTTGCGACCGACCATGCCGCTCCAACACGCCACGGTCTGTTCGATTTCCAATCAGCTCGCCACCACTGGATGCATGGGGGCCGGCACCGCTTACGACATCGATTTACCTGCCGACAAGGTGCCAAACGCCGCCTGCCAGGTGCACGGCGGTGCGCAATGGCCGTTTGCACAGCAGGCGCCGGGTTTACCCGAAAAGGCCGCGACTTTCCCCGGCCGTTTGTTCAAATCGTTTCGGAGACTTTTCGGCGGACGATAACGGAAGAGAATCATTCTTGCGATCGCCCAGTTGTAGCGGCGCTTGTGTCAAGCGCCAAGGAAACTAATCAGGCGTTTGATACAAACGCCTCTACAAGTCTGGATCGATGTTGGATGTTTGGTGAAC
The DNA here is from genome assembly GCA_963725505.1 of uncultured Verrucomicrobiae bacterium. Classification (GTDB taxonomy): domain Bacteria; phylum Verrucomicrobiota; class Verrucomicrobiia; order Chthoniobacterales; family UBA10450; genus Udaeobacter. Next base: position 114,355 of record CAVRYN010000006.1, read on the forward strand.
TTGCCGAGCAAAAAACAGCCGAAACTATTGCCAGTTCCGGCTGTATGTAGTGCTATTTGTTCAGCTTGCAACACCTCAAGCATTCTTACTTTCGGATTTTTTGCAACTCGCTCTCAATCCGGGCATGGAACTCTTGATGATTGATGTCATCTGGAACATCTAACACATGTAGTTTTTGCTCCGGGCCTGCCATAATGCCTGCCCGATAATCCATCGGTTGCACCTCCGACGTGTTTGGTTGAGGATTGTGACCATAAGCCGCAGCGGCCAGCTTGCCGTCTTTGTTAGTTATGACCGTTATTTTCATACCGCACCTCCGCCTTGTAAGTTGTGGTAAGCACCTTGAGCCCCAACATTTTTAATGGTTACGTAGTATCGCACATAACCGCTGTTGAAGATGGCCTTCCCCTGATCACTGGCGTTGTGTCGCGCGCCGTTGTTAAACTGTTTAACGTCGGCTCCCGCATGCTGGAAACCGTAGTCTCCGCCGCCGCGATCATACCACCAGTAAGTAGACTGGCCTGGAGCCAAGTATGTGACTGACCCTAGATTACTGAATGCCATAGTTGTTTCCTTTCCGTCTTTGTTTTTTGTTTTCGCTTTCTATTAACTATTAACTATAACTATATCCGTGACTTTCCGTGTCACACTGTGACTTTTGGCGGCACAATGGAAGGGAGGCAAGGAGTCAGTCAGAACTTCCAGTTAACGGGGCGTTCCGCATGCGGATTATAGGAGCAGAAGTATCCAGTTTTGATCCTAGCGGCCAAGTGGTACCCGAGCGATGGGATTGCCTCGCCGATTTTTCGGATCGCTTTCTTAATACATTTGGTCACTGCCGAACGCGCTCGTTCGGCGTCCGAGGAGGTCTTGCGGTCCTTCCCCCCGAGTCCAATGGCTGAGGCGAGATAGTCGGCAATCGCCCGCAGTTCGTTCTGAGCCTCGGTTTTCCGCTGAGGATCGTTGAATCGCTCTGCCTCGTTCAAGTCTTGCCGCAGCTCGTTGAGGCGGCGTTTATATTCTGCTTTCGCTTGTGCGTCCAACATAGGGATGCCGACATAAGGTCCGCGCGTCACGCATCCATGCAGCGCGACTTCTGCAGCCGGAGTTGATGCATCCATCGGGTGGGAGAGCAATTCCTTGACATGGAACTCGCGTCCCGGATCGCGAAGCAAGACAGCGAGACAGTGCAGGCCGCGCATGGATTTAAGCAATGCGCTGCGACCGTGATATCGAATGACCCAGTAATCGTTCTGACGTAAGAACAAACACTCTTCGTGTGTCGGAAGAACCGAGCAATCCGCAGGAGATTCTCTAACTCGTTCGACTTTGTGTTCTGCACTCGAGATTGCTTCTTTTGACATATGCCTCCTTCTTGCTGGGCACTTAAGAGCAACGGAATTCGGTCGACTGTCGCTTTGAACTTGATTCCGTGGGTTCATGCGGTGCTTCCTTTCTTTTCCCCCGCTGTGTTGCCTCCCTGATTAGAGGGTCCGGAAGAGGCGAAGAACCTAGCGGGGGCAGAATGTCCTCCGCCTGATTCAGATCCGTTTAACGATGTCCAGTTTTGAAGAAATCTCTTAGGTTGTCAAGACCATTCTACCTAGGTCATTTTGCCCTAGGGAAACGTGTCCGGCTGGCCCCACCTCAGGATGTACATGTTTCCGGACACTGCATGTCGCGGTCCAACGCCAATTGTGTCGAATAATTCGCCAATTAGGAAGCGGAATAGTTTTGGAACGGTCACGTCCGAGGCCGCTACACTGCTCGAAACCCCTCAGCCGCTGTCTTTGACCGGGGAACGACGTTCAAAAAATCGTAGGGAGCTTAATGAACGCTTCGGCGAAGCGTCAGAAGCAAACTCAGACAACCAATGGGCCGCCGCCTTTTTGACCTCGTTTTTCATAGGTAAAAAAGCGGGTGAGGGGAATCGAACCCCCGTGTGCAGCTTGGGAAGCTGCCGTTCTGCCATTGAACTACACCCGCGGTGCGGTTTTCGATTTTAGATTTTCGGTTGCCGATTGCAACTCAAACAAAATAGTCAGCGCAAATCGGCCTGTTTACCCCGAACGGCTGTAGTGTGCGCTGTCCTCAGCGCATCTGGCTAAATGTTAGGGCCCCATTCATTCTCCGCTGAGGACAGCGGACTCTACAGCACTTGCAGCTCAAGCAAGGTGCAAAAAATCACTGCCACGAAATCACGTCGTCGGCAAAGACGCCCGTGTTCTTATCGCCGGTTACTGCGGGTGGCCCACTCCCGTCCAGACCAAGAGACCATGCGATTACGCCGATTTGCAGATTAGGCGTCGCCCCCGCATTGGCGCTATAAGGATTTGGCACTTGATTGTTGTAATCGCCATCGATCCGAATGACATAGTTCATGCCCCACGGATCGAAGTATTGCCCTACGTTGCCACCGACACCTGCGGTTGTTCCGATACCAGAGCGCGGGCTTGCAGCGTTCTTCACGTCGGGTGGCGAAATGAAAACAATTTGGCGTGTGTTGATGGTAGCGGCAGCTAGACACGACCCTGCCGCGACAGTGCATCCGCGGAGTTCTCTAAAGAGCGTCTCATTGTTAGTTGGGCTTCCGCCTGGCCCAAAGGTTGTGTCTATCACTATGCCGGCCGCGAGCGGATACTTTCCATACTCCGTGTAGAACGCGTTCACGGCATTGACGATTTGGGTGAGATCATTTTTGGCCTGCGTTCTTTTGGCTTGATCTTGTACGGCCTTGAAAGCGGGAAAGAGCAGTCCGATCAGAATGCCAATGATTGCGATAACAACCAGCAGCTCGATGAGAGTGAAGGCGCGTTGGAGTGTTTCTGTAGGGGACGCATGTGGCAAACGCCACGTTTGGGTAATGCCAGCGTGCTGGCACAGACGCCCTACAATTCGGGGGTGCATCGCTGCCGAGACTATGGCGCGTTAACTGGTTTTGCACAATCATTTCGTTTAAGCCCGTTGTAGCGGCGATTGTGTCAACCGCCGAAATCGAAGCAGTCGCTCGCCGCAACGATGCGCCTCTACAACTCATCACGTCCACTTCGCTCATCTGTTCCGGGAACGGGCACTGCGCGCAGTCGGAATTGTCTTGCATACAAAAATCTTCATAAATCTGGAGCAGACCTTGCTGGTGCGCGACGGTTTTCAAAAATTGTTTCCCGCGCGGGTCGTTTCCAAAAAGACGCGTTGCGGCGGTTTCGAGTCGTCGGTTTGACAACTGTGCCGGCAGCTTTGCGTATTCTGCCCAAACGCGCGTACTCGGCGGAGTCGAAGCCTCGCCATCGTGCGCAAACCAAAATGGAAACAGCACGTTCGCCAGAATATCGGCGACGCGCGAATCACCAATAAGCGCCATTTTCTTCGGCGACGCAGCGGCTGTGAGCGTGTAATGAAAATTCCAAAACGGATGCTCCAGCGCCTGAAAGAAATCATTTGCCGCGGCAACGCTGCTCTTCCCTGAGGCTCGCTGAAGACGCGACCAATCGCGTGCCAGGACTGCCAGTGCTGCCAGCCGCCGCTGCGGATGATTAACCGGACGCGTGCTACTCATCCGCCACGTGTTGCTTGGTAAAATGAACCTTTGCAACTCATCCCGATGCGGCCACCAGCCGTCCCATAGTTGTCGCACGTATTCGCGCGCCGATTTTTTATACACGTCGAGGTCCGGTGTCTCCAGGAAACCGGCCCCGCCAAAGAGCAACGCCTCGCAGTCCCGAACATTTTCACGCAGCAACCGCAGCGGCAAACGTTGTGCGAGAAGCGTGAACGGGAGCTTGTTCTCCTTGTAACCAAGTGCGCTCGCGATTTCCTGAAAAAGCGTTTCGTCGCGTCCGTGTGCGTCGATCTTGCTGCGAATCCGGTTCGCTTTTTGACGCAAACGGAATTGCGCCGCGGCATCCAGCACGCTGCACACGCGTTCTTCGGGCAAATCCTTGAGGGGCGCCTGGCAGCGTCCCGGCCGCGCCAGCGGGACAATTGCATTAAACGCCTCCGGCAAAGTCGCGAGATCGATGCAAACCTGAGGCACGTTTCGGTTCGATTGTGTGCGCGTGAAAAAGGCGCGATCGCTTCTCTCAACAAACACGTGAAGGACGGTCGCTTCGAAAGCTGGATTCGTGGCGTGACCGTGTGTTTCCCAGCTGCGATCAAGCAGATCGATCTCGACGCAGCCGGGAATTGGTTCGCCACCATTTATTCGAATTGCAGCATCACGAAAATCCGGTCCAGCTTCGCGGTTCCAGGTGCCGAATTGGATAATATCGATCTCAACTCCGTCGGTACTGACAAAGTGTTTGCCGAAATCTCCAGCAAACCAGCGCGCTTGCAGCTCCAGCTCCGAAGGAATTCGCGGTGAGACGAACAACGCACGCTCGCGGACGCGATCGATATCGCGCAATTGTGCATAGCGATCTGCGAGCGACGTCACGCTGAGATTATGTGAACGCCGTCCGCAGATGTCACGCGCGGTTCGCGCTCGCTGATTCCGCGACGACCTCCGGCAACACCGACTGGCTCTGCCGCTGGCGCAAGTCTACGACAATCTGCTCCACTAAAGCCGCATCTGATCGCGGGAAAATAAACGAAGTCTTTGTGCTTTTCCCGCCAGCAGGCGAAATAACAAGGTTCTCGAATAAGAATCGTGGCTCGTGACTTACAACGGAGCCTTCCAGATCGATCGTGCGCGTATACGGGCCTCCACCTTTGCGGGCCACGAAAATGAGTCTGCGCGGTTCTTCGTTTGTGGCGACGAGCGCGCCGAAAAGATTTGCTGGAATCCGCCGACTGCGCCCGCTGATGCACGGCGCAGCCCACGCGACTGTTTCGCCCAAAACGTTTTCACGGTCGAAAACCGTTGCGAGGCGCGCCGGCAGTGTAAGCGGCAACTTTACCGGATGCTCTCGCTCAGCTGGTTCATTGAGTTTTTTCCAGGCCAGCCAGATTTTCGCTTTTATGCCGCGTAAAATTTTTGGCGCAAAATAGAAGAAGGCAGCGATGCCGACCAGAAAGACGATCAGGGCAAGCACGGGATTGAAGTGAACGAGAGCCAGCCCGCCAAGGACCGCAGCGTCTTCGCCTAGGCTTAGCGCAATGTTCGAGAATGGTTCCGGCGATGTGTTGCTGACAAGGCGCGTCGCTGCCTTCGCGGTGTGGGCAACAAGACTCGTGCCCCCGGCGAGCAATGCGACGATTACCGTAAATGCCGGACTCGGATGGCCGAGCACCTGAATCGCCAGCAACGCGCCGCCGATCGGGCGAATCACGGTGTGGACTGCGTCCCAGATAGAATCCACCCATGGAATTTTGTCGGCGAAGAACTCGAGAAAATAGAGAACACCGGCGACTGTAATGATCCAGGGGTTGCCGACGACCTCGAGCGATTGATACTGTGGCGCCAGCGTGATCCAGTGAAAATGGATGGCGAGTCCGGTGACAAAAACCGTGAGGTAAAGGTTGATGCCTGCAAGCGCAGCGAGACCGAGAGCGACAGCAAGCAAATCTAGTTTTGCCACGGCGAATTATACAACGCAGTTAAAAGGTTAAAAGAGTTACAAGGGTTACAAAGGAGAACGTTTTAACTTTGTAACGTTGTAACGCTTTTAACTTCATCCATAATCTGCGCCATGCTCGACATTCGCTTGATTCGCGAGAAGCCGGATTTCGTCCGTGAGCGCCTGGCCACGCGCGGCGGCGGCAATGAGGCGAAGATTGATGAGGTATTGCGAGTGGATGCGGAGCGGCGCAAAACCGAGACGGAACTGCAACGATTACAGTCTGAGCGGAATCGCCTGAGCAAGGAGATTGGCGCGAAACGTTCGCGTAACGAACCGAGCGAAGAACTTGAAGGGCAAGTGCGAAAGATCGGCGAGCAAATTGCCGATCTGACACAGCGCGCCAGCGCGTTCGACGAAGCGCAACGTAACTTGCTTCTGGAAATTCCAAATGTGCCGCACGAGAGCGTTCCAATTGGAAAAGACCCGAGCGCGAATCGGGTCGCCCGCAGTTGGGGCGAGAAACCGCAGTTAACCAAGCCGGCCGATCATGTTGCCCTCGGCACAAGACTGAATCTTTTCGATCTCGACCGGGCGGCAAAACTGAGCGGAAGCGGTTTTATTTGTTTCACCGGCGCCGGCGCAAAGCTGGAGCGGTCCTTGATCAATTTCATGATCGATTTGCACACGCGCGAACATGGTTACGTCGAGATTAGTCCGCCGTTTTTAGTCCGGCGCGATTGCATGATCGGCACATCGCAGCTGCCGAAGTTCGAAGCCGACATGTATGGCTTGGAGGAGAACCAGCTTTTCCTTGCGCCTACCGCGGAAGTCCAGCTCACAAATCTCCATCGCGAGGAGATCCTCAGCGCTGCCGATCTACCGAAAAAGTTCGTTGCCTATACGCCATGTTTCCGGCGGGAGGCGGGCTCGGCGGGGCGCGAGACGCGCGGGATCATTCGAGTCCACCAGTTCGACAAAGTGGAATTGGTGAAAATTACCGCACCCGACAAATCATACCAAGAATTGGAATTGCTTGCTGCCGACGCCGAACAGGTTCTGCAACAACTCGGCTTGCATTATCGAGTGATCGAGCTTTGCACTGGCGATCTGGGCTTTGGTTCGGCCAAGACTTACGACATCGAAGTCTGGTCTCCCGGTCAGGATGCATTTCTAGAAGTTTCGAGTTGTTCAAATTTCGAAGATTTCCAGGCGCGTCGGATGCAGCTTCGGTTCAAAGATCGCGATGGCAAAAACCGGTTCTGCCACACACTGAATGGCTCCGGCGTGGCGTTACCCAGGCTATTCGCTGCGCTGATTGAGAATTACCAGCAGCCCGACGGCTCGGTCCGAGTTCCCGAGAAATTACAGCCCTATTTCGGCGCCGAAAAAATTAACCACAAATGAACACTAATGGACACAAATGAGGGTAGTGCTGCTTGTCTCATAAATTCGTGTTTATTCGTGTTCGTTCGTGGTTAGAGCCCAAGTCCGCCGGTGATCCTGCTCATCTCTGATTGCGCCAGCGCCTTACCCTGCTCAATAGCTTGTTTCACGGCGCTTAAGACCATTTCCTCGAGAAATTCGACGTCGTTCGGATCGACAACTTCCTTGTCGATTTTGATCGCGATGATCTCACCCGCGCCGTTTGCGGTAACCTTCACCTTCCCTCCACCAGCGCTCACTTCGATGGTCTTTTTCTCAAGCTCAGCCTGCGTTTTCGTCATTTGCTCCTGCATCTTCTGAGCCTGCTTCATTAATTTGTTTATGTTCATGGGATCGGGTTACCTCTTCTGTCATTCCGAGCGAAGTCGCCCGCCAAGCCGTAGGCCGCCGCGGCGACCGAAGGCTGGAGAAATCTCTTGCTTTAAGCTCATCGAGAGATGTTTCGACTTCGCTTCGCTTCGCTCAACATGACAAAGCCTCGGGTTCAGGATTTTATTTGAGCGTTGAAAAGTTCGATGGCTTCCTGGATAAGCGGATCGTCTTTGAACGATCCCGCTGGTTTCGGTGCGTCAGCGGCAGCCGTTGATGGGATCCCGTCTTTCGCCACAAATTTTACCGACCAATCGCGTCCAGTCGTTTCGTTGAGGAGCGCTTCCAGTTGCCGGCGATTGTTCACGGTCGCGAGCGCTTCAACCTTTGACTTGTCATCCGGCGAATGCCCCAGCAAGAAATTGCGGCCGTCTGTTCCGATCGGACGAACTAAGTCGCTCAATGTCCGCAGAAAACTCTTCGGCGAAATTTTGGCAAGCACCTGCTTCCAAATCTTTTCAGCATCGATAGTCTCCGCCTTTTCTTGGATGCGTGGCGTATCAGACTTGTAGCCGGGATCGGCGATCCCGGTCTTCCGAGTGGCTGATTCCTGGAGGCCGGCATCACCGATGCCGGCCACAGGTTTGCCATCGCGAAGCTCGCCGAGTTTTTCGATTACCTCATCGAGTGTCGCCTGTCCCAGGCTCTGGATTGCCTTGATGATCGCAACTTCGAAATGGAGCTTTTTATTCGGCGCCCATTTCATGCGGCCTTCGGCGGCGGCAAACTGATCGATCAGCTCCAGCAAACGATCCATGGCAATCAGTTCGGCGTGTGCGGCAAGCGACTTCTGCACGTCAGGATCGACGTCCTCCTTGAGCGCGTCCGGCTTGGCTTTGAACACGAGCAGATCGCGCAGGTATGCGATCAGGTCCGACATGAGCCGCATCATGTCCTTGCCGCTTTCGCTTTGCTGATGCAGCAGGTCGATCGCGGCCGGCGTTTCTCCTCTCAAAATCCGCCCGGTGAGATCGATCACCGTTTGTTCGCTCGTGAATCCGAAAACATCTAGCACATCGTTCTCGCCGATTTTCTCTCCGCAAAATGCCACAAGCTGATCGAGCATCGATTCTGCATCGCGCAGACCGCCTTCTGCGCCGCGCGCGATCGCATGCGCAGCCGCTGGCTCCAACGTGATCTTTTCCTTTCCGGCGATGAATTGAAGGTGCTGCCCAATAAGATTTGCCGGGATGCGATGGAGATCGAACCGCTGACAGCGTGAGAGGATCGTCGGCAAAACCTTGTCGGGTTCCGTGGTGGCGAAAATGAACTTCACATGTGGCGGCGGCTCTTCGAGCGTTTTCAACAATGCGTTGAATGCCTCCTTGGTGAGCATGTGCACCTCGTCGATGATGTAGATCTTGAGACGGGACTTCGCCGGCGCGTAGCGCACGTTGTCGCGCAACTCGCGCACGTCATCAATGCCGCGGTTGCTCGCGCCATCGATCTCGATTACGTCGAGGCTGTTGCCCGCGGCGATCTCCAGGCAGTTGTCGCATTTTCCGCATGGCGTGACAGTCGGACCTTTGATGCAATTGAGCGACTTCGCCAAAATGCGTGCAGTCGAAGTTTTGCCGATGCCGCGCGGCCCAACAAAGAGATAGGCGTGGGCAAGGCGATTCTGTGCGATCGCGTTTTTCAGGGTGCGCGACACATGCGTTTGGCCAACCAGACCGTCAAAAGTCTGGGGCCGATATTTTCTGGCGAAAACCTCGTAACTCACATCAGCATTTTAGTGTCATGTCGAGCGAAGTCGAGACATCCGATGCGAGACCCTCGATTATGCCACGGAATTCCTCGACTTCGCTCCGCTCCGCTCGGAATGACTGCGAGAATTGTAGGGCGGGCGCTTCGCCTGCCGATCGGAGCTGGCAACCGAAGCGGGTTGCCCTACAATGTCGTAGCTTTTGGTTGAGCGTTGGACGTTGGACGTTGAGCGTTGGACGTTTCTAATCATGGCCCGCAGAATTTTTGCCGGTTTCCTGCTCTTACTCGTGCTCGATATCGACGCACGCGAGCCGATCAAATCACCGCCGCCAACAATCCAGACTAAGGCTGTTCGTGCGCGCGATCTGAGAATTCCCTTTGAAGGAACGCCGGGAAAACTGAACGCGATCACGGATGTTCCTGGCGTCGAGGTCGGCTATACGACCTTAATTAGTGGTGAAGGAAAACTTGAAGTGGGCAAAGGCCCGGTGCGTACCGGTGTTACGGCGATCCTGCCGCGCGGTCACGCTTCGCTTAACGATCCTGTTTACGCGGGCTTTTTTAGCCTGAACGGAAATGGCGAGATGACCGGCACGCCATGGGTTGAAGAGAGCGGTTTTCTCGAAGGACCAATTGTCATTACAAACACGCACAGCGTTGGCGTAGCGCGCGACGCGGTCATTGCATGGCTAGTTAAGCAGGGGACCGGCAGCCAGACTTTGTGGAGCCTGCCAGTCGTTGCCGAAACGTGGGACGGCTGGCTGAATGACATCAACGGCTTTCACGTCAAGCAGGAAGATGTCTGGCACGCGCTCGATACCGCGCATGGCGGCGCCATCGAAGAGGGCAGCGTCGGCGGCGGCACTGGCATGATCTGCTACGAGTTCAAAGGCGGAAACGGTACCGCCTCGCGTGTCGTTTCTGTAGCTGTAGCCGGGGGCGGCGACCCCGGCAGCCAGGAAGCATCCCGCGCATACACAGTCGGCGTATTTTTGCAGGCGAACTTCGGTCGCCGGCCGCAGCTGATGATCGCGGGCATACCGGTTGGCAAAGAAATTCCCGGCGAAGTTTACAAAAAAGAAAACGGCTCCTGTATCGCTGTGGTCGCTACGGATGCGCCGCTGTTGCCGAATCAATTGAAGCGGCTCGCGCGCCGCGTGGCGCTTGGTCTCGCGCGGACGGGAACGATTTCGGGAAATACCTCTGGGGATTTGTTCATCGCATTTTCAATCGCAAATCCAAACGTCGCCAGTCCAGATCAAATCACGCATGATGTGCAAACAATTCCCAATGATCTGATGGACCCGCTTTTCGCTGGCGTTGTCCAGGCTACAGAAGAAGCAGTCGTAAATGCTCTGATCGACAACCGCTCCATGACCGGCCGCGACAATCATCGCGTCGAAGCGCTGCCGCACGATCGTCTAAGTCGGCTGCTCAAACAATATAATCGGCGCCAGTAACGGCGCGAAGCTGCACAGCAGCTGCTTCTCTTACAAAAGAGCGAGAACGGCGTCTAGCTTAGGCGCGCGGGAACCGCGTTGGCAATCTTCGAAACTTGCCAAGCATCCTTTCCCTGGCGAATAGTTTTGGGTTCGAGGATTTGCCCGATGAGTGCTGACGCGATTCGAATAGAACGTCCGACGACCAATTCAAAGCTGTTCGCGCATACGCGCTGGGATACTGTCCCGGCTGCAGCGGGGCTTTTTTGTTTCGCGTATTTCCTGGGACTCTACTTCCTTTTTCCGCACGCTCCGCTGTGGGTGATGCTGATTCTCGGGTTTGTTTACTCGCTGATGGTCAACGCGAACATCAACGGGGTGGGGCACAATTTCATTCATAACCCGTTCTTCCGTTCCAATTTTCTGAATCGAATGTTTGGAGTTACGCAATCGGTTGGGTGCTGTTTCTCACAGACGATGTACGACGCCGTGCACATGCAGCATCACAAGGGAAACTCGGATCGACAGGATGAGCACGGTGACACGATCGATTGGTTATCGATCTACCGGCATGGTCATGATGGCGAGACGGAAAACCCCTGGCGCTACGTGTTCTTGAGTTTCTTCCGCGACGACGTGGGCGCGATTCGCGGGGAACTGCAGAAGCGCAAGAACGGCGATCTTCTCTGGGGCAACATTGAGCTAACGGCATTCGCTACCACGCTTTTGGTGATGGCAATTATTGTCCCGACGAGTCCGATTCACTTTATCAACTGGCGGTTCATGCTGTTTTTTCTGCCGTTTTGGTATCTCGGGCACTGCTTCAGTTATTTGAACGGCTATTACCGTCATTACGGGGCGAACCCCGATAAGCCGATTGCCTGGGGCGTGAGCAGCTACGGAAAGATTTACAACTGGCTGTTTTTCTACAATGGCTATCACGCCGAGCATCATTTCCGTCCGAAAGTGCATTGGACGAAGATGGAAAAGTTTCGGCAAAGCATTGCCGATTTGCAGAAACAGGAAGGCGTCCGCACAATCAAGCGCGCGCATATGCTCGGGTTCCTTGATCCCGATTTGCCGAAACGCGGGCAGCACAGCGCGCACGTGGAAGCCGCGGAGCCATCTACTTCTTTATCGCAGTCATCCTGAGCGAAGCGAAGGACCTCCCACTGGGTGATGGAGTACGCAGATTTCGCTCGGCATCGCTTCCTTCGAGAGCGAGGTCCCTCGCCGTCTGCGCGGCTCGGGATGACCCGCAGTTAATTCGCAGCAAAGCTCGCGCGCAGCTTTTCTTTCTTCGCTTCGCACTCTTCGTGTAATCGCCGGATCTCTGACACAAGCTGCTTGTCCAGCGATTCTAGTTCTTCGAACTTGCCCGCGACCTGCGCTTTGCGAATCTGATCTTTGAGGAAAAGTTCTTTCTCGGCGATTTTCGCTCGGCACACGGAATCCACTTCCGCGATTTCCTTCTTCTGGTCTTCAGTGAGCGCGACCGACGGCGAGCTCTTTTCGAGCCGTTCCATCGCGAGTTCGTAAGCGGATTTCATTCTCGATCTGACCTCCTGAACCAATCGACGCATTGCATATCGGAAATCAATTCTTAAATTGTCTTGGTGCATTCACCAATTCAACTGCTCAGCATCGATTTCGACGGCACACTTGTATCGCGCGTTAGCGAACCAGTGCTCGACGCGCAGTGCATGGAATTGATTTGCGAATTACAGAATGCCGGTGCGCTCTGGGCGATTAACACGGGTCGTTCGGTCGATCTTCTCGAATCCGGACTCACCGATTTCGCTCTTCCCATCCGACCAGATTTCATTCTCACCACTGAGCGCGATGTTTTTCGTCCCGGGCAAAATGGAGACAAATGGCAACCGTTCGGCGACTGGAACGAGCGCTGCGCCCGCGACCACACCGAGTTGTTTTCTTCGGCTGACTCGGTTCTCGCGGAGGTTGTGGATTTCGTAAGCCGAAAAACGAAAGCGCGTCTTATTTACGATTCCGAAGGCCTTGAGGGTCTTGCAGCGGAAGACGAGGCAGAGATGGAGCGCATCGCCGAATTTATCGAGCAAGCGCGAACGAAGCACCCGAAGTTTAATTACCAGCGGAACGGAATTTACCTTCGATTTTGTCACGCTGATTACCATAAAGGCGCAGTGCTCGCGGAGCTGGCGCGTTTAATTGAGGTCCCGCGCGAAAACATTTTCACAGCAGGCGATCATCATAACGACATTTCGATGCTGGATGGGAAAGTCGCTGGAATGCCGTCGTGCCCTGCCAACGCAATTCCCGACGTGCAAGACGCGGTGCGTAACGCAGGTGGTTACGTCGCGGAGAAAGACCACGGCGCGGGCGTGCACGAAGCGCTGCTGCACTTTACGAGACGGCGCTGATCTGTAGCGGCGCTCTATGAGCGCCGAAACGTAACCTCAGATTTCACAGCGCAAAGACGGCGGTCATAGGCCGCCGCTACAAAATAAGCTTACCAGCGCACGCTTCCGCTGGATCCGGGAGGGCCAGGAGCATAGGCGCCCTCATCGGGGATTTTCTCGCCCGCAACCGGTGCGCCGGATTGCGAGCCAGATCGCTCGCTCACCTCCTCATCGCGTGAAACACACGCGGGGATGAGGAATGTGATCGCGAGAAACAAAACCGCCGGAATTGCAATGCGTTTCATCACAGCAGGCGAACGTAACCTGCACCCCGTTTGATGCAAGCTCTGCCGTCCGGTAAGCTTTCTCGTGACGGTGACGGGAAACATCGAGATCAAATCGCTCCTGTTTGATGAGCTTCAAACGAAGCTTCAGGCCCTGGCCCAGCCTTCTTATCGTGCCAGGCAAATTATGGATTGGCTTTACAAAAAGCGTGCCGGCGCATTTGAGGAGATGAGCGATCTGCCACGGGCGTTGCGAGCGCAGCTCGCTGAGAATTTTCCCATCGGCAAGCTCGGCGTCGTCCGCGTTCTTGGATCGGGTGACACGACTCGGAAATTTCTTTTCCGTCTAGGCGACGGGAACTTGATCGAGTCAGTCCTGATTCCGGCGTCGACCGCGCTGTATGGACAAAAATCGGATCGCCGGACAGCGTGCGTTTCGACGCAGGTTGGTTGCGCCTACGGCTGCAAGTTTTGCGCGAGCGGTCTGGACGGATTTTCTCGGAATCTGCGCGCGAACGAAATCGTTGATCAAATCATCGCCATCGAGCGTGCGAGCGGCGAAAAGATCGACAACATCGTCTTCATGGGGATGGGCGAACCGCTGGCAAACCTGGCCAATGTGATGCGTGCGATTCGAATTCTTAACGCCCCGTGGGGCCTCGGCATCGGCGCCCGCCACATCACCGTCTCAACCAGTGGTCTCGCGCCGCAGATTAGAAAGCTCGCCGACGAACCGCTCCAAATTCGCCTGGCGATTTCGTTGCACGGCGCGACAGACGAAGTGCGCAATCAAATCATGCCGATCAATCGCCGGTACAACCTCGAGGCGTTATTCTCGGCTTGCGATTACTATGTGGAGCGAAAGAAACAGCGGCTGACCTTCGAGTATATTCTGATCGCCGACGTCAATGATACCGATGAGCAGGCGCATCTCCTCGCGCGCCACGCACACCGGCTCTCAGCAAAAGTTAATTTGATTCCCTACAATACGGTTCAGGGTTTGCCGTGGTCGCGGCCGTCGCAGAATCGCCAGGAAAAATTTCTGTCGATTCTGCACAGGCACGGAATTCCGACTACGCTTCGTCGGGAGAAAGGCGGCGATATCGACGCGGCATGCGGCCAGCTGCGATTACAAACGAAGCGCAGCAGCGGAGTCATCCCGAGCGAAGCCCAGCGGAGTCGAGGGATCCCGTGGCGCTGCCCTCGAGGTAGTTCAACGGGATTCTTCGACTGCGTTCCGCTGCGCTCCACTCCGCTCAGAATGACACGCAGGAATATTTTGCACAATAAGCGAAGCTGACGTTTAGTCAAAAATATGGCAGGTTACGAGGGCGGGTCCGAGCGCATGTGGGACGAGTACGACTGGGAACGTTTTCTCCAGGAACAGGATCAAAAAACCGAGAAGTACATGCAGCTGGTGGAGACCTATCTCGATGATCCACAACGGGACGAAATCATCGCCCGCGAAATGGGCTGGACCCAATTGCTGGAAGCGAAAGATTGGAGCGCGGAAGTCGATGCGCTCTTTGATGAAGATGTGCAGGAAGATGATGATTTCGAGCGGGAGGATGTGACCAGGTCAGTCGAGGCGTTTGAGGAGCACGGTCTGTATCAAGCAGCCTTTGCTCTCACCATTTGGATCGACGAACTCTTCGATCAAAAGGCATCACTGCAAAACGAGCCGGCCGCGATAAAATTGGCTACGCATTCTGCATTGGCCAGTGCGAAGCTGGCGGCCGCGCTGAGCGGCGACGATGTCGATGAAATTGGGATGACGATTGCCTACTTAAAGAGAGCGCTGAAGGCGATCACGATTTCCATGAATGCAGCGGCGCAGCTCTTATCAGAAAAGCTGATTACCCGCACGCAGTATTCGGTGCTGCAGCAGCGACTCTTTCAAGTGCGGGACGGCATCATTACCCTGATGGGCGAATACCGCGCTGAGTGGCGTCGCCGGTTCGGTTCCGAAGGTTATTGCCGTTGAATGAAATAAGGGCGGGTTCCGTCCAATCATGCAAACGGAAGCGACTCTGGCTCACGCCGATGTATCGGAATTGGACTTGGTGAGACGATGCCAGGCCGGTGACACCGAAGCCTTCGACGAGTTGGTAACCCGCTACCGAACCCGAGTATTCAGCATGATTTACAACATGGTGCACAGCGAGCAGGACGCCTGGGACCTGGCCCAGGACAGCTTTCTCAAAGCTTGGAAGTCGATCAAACGCTTTCGCGGGCGCTCGTCGTTTTACACGTGGATTTATCGGATCGTCATGAACGTGACGATCGATTGGCTGCGCAAAAAGCATGTCAAAGGCGCAGGCACCGAGTTCGATGACGCAATACAGTTAAGAGAAGTTGATCCAGCATCCAAAACCGTTCCTAAAACGGAAGCGTTGCCCTACGAGACAATGGAGCGAGGCGAGATCCGCGTCCGGATCGATCAGGCAATTGCTCAACTCTCGCCCGAACAGCGCGCCGTCATTTTGATGAAAGAGATCGAAGGCATGCAATATCACGAAATTGCAGAAGCGCTGGGATGCTCCATCGGCACGGTCATGTCGCGCCTGTTTTATGCGCGCAAGAAATTGCAAACTTTGTTGAGGGACGTTTATGAAAACATTTGAGGAAAAATGGACAGCATGGGTGGACGGGCAGCTCAGCGGGCGAGAACTATCCGAATTCGAGGCCTCGCTGCCGGACAAAGCTGCCGCTGAAGCTGAAAAAGCGGGCGCGCTAAAACTTGGCGAACTTTTGAAGCGAGAGCTAAGCGCCCGGACACTGACGAACGAAGAGTTTTTTAGTCATCAACTCCGCGAAAGCGTCGCCCGCCTTCGCGAGACTCCGGCGGGGCAGGCGCGCGAGACAAGATCGATATGGTGGACAATTCCTCGCCTGTTGTGGACAGGCGGTGCGTCGCTCGCAGTGTTTTTGGTTTTTACCGTTCTCGTAATGCACGAGAAAAATCCGGCTGAGGAGTCGCAATACCTTACCCAAATTCTAAACGCCCGCGTTGATCCCGTCGTCAGCCCAAATGCGACTGTCTCGATCTTCGAGGTAAAACAAGACCGTGTAACGGTCCTTTGGACAGAGGGATTGCAAAGTTTGCCGTCCGACTACGCAGCCAAATAGTCGCTCATGGGTCGCTCGCCGGTGTTCTTAATCTCTTTTATCGCGCTCACGATGGGCGCGATGCCCGGCCTGCGGGCAGCTGAGACGGTCTGGAGCGGACTTGTCATCGCGGAGAACGTCGCCCAGCCAAAACCGATTCCACCGGAATTGACTCGGATCGAGGGGTTACTAAAAAAATTTTTCGGCTACAACCAATTCCAAGTAATCGGCCAGTCGCAAAAGACACTCAAGACCGGCCAGGAAGACTGGCTCGCAACGAGCAAGTTCTTCGGGCTGCATGTTGATGCGCGCGGCGAGACGGAGGCCGGTTACGTTTTGAACCTGAAACTTTACAAGGAGAAAGAGCTCTTGCTTGAGACCGACACCAAGCTGAGCAAACGCAGCCCCTTGGTTATCAAAGGCCCGCAAGTCGGCGGCGGACAATTGCTTCTGGTTTTGGTTGTGCAGTAAACGCAGGGAGCGACCACCGGACGCACCGTCACCTGCCATGTGTTGACGCGAATAGTCATGTCCATTGTCTTACTGCGAGAAATGCGCCTTCTGTTTCCTTTTCTCGCCGCGCTGTTGTCCATTACCTTTCCCGCCATCATGTCTGCGGAAAAACCATTCAGTTTTAAGGACACACCGGGAAAATTGCCGAAAGAAGTCGTTCCCACGAATTACTCCATTCGCATTGTTCCGAACATCGACAAGTTGACGTTCAGCGGAACAGAAACGGTAAAGCTCGACGTGAACAGCCCGGTTCATCGGTTGGTGCTCAATGCGCTGGAGCTGGAAATCACCGAGGCGTCTCTAGATGGCAAAGCACTGCCCAAGTCTGCAATTCAGATCGACAGCGAAAACGAACTGCTCATCCTCCCATTACCATCGGAGTCCGCCACAGGACGGATTCGCCGTGGCGAACTCGCGCCCGGAGATCACACGCTTGCGCTTAGTTTTTCTGGCAAAATCAATCAGCAAGGGCAGGGCCTTTTTTACATGCGTTATCAGGAGCAGGGGAGTCCCGCAGCTGCCGAAAAAAAAATCATGCTCGGGACGCAGTTCGAAGCGACTGATGCTCGCCGGTTTTTCCCGTGCTGGGACGAACCGGCCTTTCGTGCGCGCTTTCAATTGAGCGTGGTCGTTCCGGAGAATTGGCTGGCCGCCTCGAACATGCCGATCGAGAGCGAGAAGAAAATCGCTGGAGGAAAAGAAGTGCGCTTTGCCGCCACCCCGCCGATGTCGAGTTATTTGAATGTGTTGGTTGCTGGCGAGCTCGATCTCATCGAATCGCGGAGCGGTCCGACGCAGATTCGTGTGATCGCAACGAAAGGCAAAGCGGAACTGGGCCGATACGCGCTCGAAGCGACGGCGCAGATCTTGCAATACTACAACGATTACTTCGGCGTTCCCTATCCCTTGCCGAAACTCGACCAAATCGCTCTGCCTGGCGGTTTCGGCGGCGCGATGGAAAACTGGGGTGGGATCACTTATTACGAGTCTGCACTTTTGTTTGATCCGAAAAACTCCTCTGCGGAAACGAAACAAATTATCTACGAAGTTATCGCGCACGAAATGGCGCACATGTGGTTCGGCGATCTCGTGACCATGGCCTGGTGGGATAATCTCTGGCTCAACGAAGGGTTCGCCTCGTGGTTGGGCACCAAATGCACGGCGCATTTCAACCCGCAATGGGAGGTTTGGCTCCGACGAAGTGTGCCGCGCGATCCGACCCGGCGCGTCGGTATCGCCAAGGAAGCCGCAATGGAAAGCGACGCGCGATCAACCACGCATCCGATCCAGCAGCCCATCGCAACGGAAGCGGAAGCGAACAGTGCTTTTGACGATATCACTTACAAAAAGGGCCAGTCGTTTCTGCGAATGCTGGAGAGTTTTCTCGGCGAAGAGGTTTTTCGTGATGGCATTCGCCGTTACATCGCCGCGCATAAATATTCGAACGCGACCAC
The DNA here is from genome assembly GCA_963725505.1 of uncultured Verrucomicrobiae bacterium. Classification (GTDB taxonomy): domain Bacteria; phylum Verrucomicrobiota; class Verrucomicrobiia; order Chthoniobacterales; family UBA10450; genus Udaeobacter. The sequence goes on from CAVRYN010000006.1 coordinate 132,548, forward strand.
TGCAGATTTGTGGAACGCACTCTCGGAAGCTTCGAAGAAACCGATCGGCGAGATCGCAGCTGGCTGGACGGAGCAGCCCGGATTTCCAGTCGTGAAAGTCAAGCGAGAAGCAGATGGAAAGGTTCAGCTCACACAGGAGCGTTTCACGGTGAATTTTAAAAACGCGCCTCCGCTCGAGTGGAAAATCCCGCTGACATACTCAGTCATCGGCCTGCCCGCCGAAGCTTCAGCGCAGGCGGGAGAAGCGCCTGCGACTTTGCTGATGACCAGCAAACTCGCGAGTCTGCAAAACATTCCCGCAGATCGCGCGCTCAAACTGAATATAAACGGGGCGGGGAATTATCGGGTCGAATACGATGAACCGTCCTGGAAGTTACTACTCGAAGCTCTGCCGAAGCTGGGCGTTGAGGATCGCGTCAATCTCCTGGCCGATGCGTGGGCCCTTGTGCAAGCCGGTCGCGCGCCCGTCTCGCTCTATTTTGGTTTGGTGGAAAAATTGCCTCCTTCCACCGAGCTGGCTGAGCGCGAACAGATCATCAACGTGCTGGATTTCATTAATCGGCTACTCGTCGGCAGTCCGGAGCGTGAAAAATTCCAGCGCTACGCCCGATCGCTTTTGCATCCAACGTTTCAGACGCTTGGCTGGGAACCGAAAGAGGGCGAGGTCACCGCGGCGACGAACTTACGCGCGAGCCTGATCAACGCTCTGGGAGATCTCAGTGACCCAGAAATCATCGCAGGCTGTCGCGAGCGTTTCGAAAAATACCTCGCAAATCCCGCATCACTCTCCCCTGATCTGCGTCCGCCGGTTCTTGCGGTCGTCGGCCATTACGCAGACGAAAAGACCTGGAGCAAACTTCACGAGCTCGGCTTGAAAACGACGAGCATCGAGGAAAAACAGAATTATTACAGCGCGCTGGCCGAAACGATTGAGCCCAAGCTGGTGAAGAAGACGCTTCCCATTGCGCTCACCGATGAGCTGCCAACGAGTCGCGCAATATTTCTGGTCCCAGCGGTCGCGCGCGACAGCGGTCATCCGGATATTGCCTGGGAGTTCGCGAAGGCAAATATGAAAACGCTGCTCGCCAAGACCGATGCGGCTGGCGCGAATCGGTATGCGCCAAGTCTGTTCACCTTTTTCTCCGATGCCTCGCGCGCCGATGAACTAAAAAGCTACGCCAAAGCTAACTTGCCTCCGGAAAGCGCGCCGGAAGTAGCAAAGGTTGTGGACGAAATTCAGTTCCGCGCGGAATTCAAAAAACGCCTCGCGCCTCAACTCAAGGCTTGGATCGATCGCAAAACGTAGCGAAGCGCCACTGATCACAAATCACCAACCCGTCCGCCGTAGCCGTCGGCGACAGGCGTGATCACTCTTGATCACTATTCTGTTGCGGCGCGATCCACAGGCGCATCGGAATCATCGAAGACTCAACAAAACCGTGTTTTCGGAAAAATGCCTGCGCCACGTTTTCCGGGCGATCGGTCAACAAAGTGATACGCAGAAAATTTTTCTGTTTCGCAAAATCGATGGCGTATTGGAGAAGTTTGGCGCCGTAGCCCTTGCCCTGGTATTGCTTATGAATCACCAGGTCCTCCAGCACCATGACGAAGCCGCCTTCGGCTGTGCTGATGGTAAAAAGCAGATTGATCATGCCCACGATCGCGCCCTCACGCCGCAGCACGAACACGCGCCCGCGGCTGGGCTGTTCAAAAATGAGCCTCAAACCACGAAGCTGTTTGTCCTTGTCCGGCCGAAAATCGCTTTCCTGAGCGAACAATTCGCCCAGCATTCCCGAGAGCTCGTCCAAATCGGCCTCGGTCGCCGGCTCAATTACGATGTTCTCGCTCACGGTTTGCAGTGTTTATGGCAAAAATCCGAGCCGCTGGCAATCTTGTAAATGAACGCTAGCATTTAACCGCGAATTGACACGAATAAACACGAAGGGTTGAACGCGTGCGACGTTCGCGAAGTCTGCGGAACAAAGCGTAAGCATTACGTCGAATCACGTTCACGATTACCAATGCTTCATTTGTTATTCGTGTGCATTCGTGTGCATTAGTGGTTAATTCTCGCCTTTATGAAACGGACTTACCAGCCATCGAAGCGAACACGCAAAAGTCAGCATGGATTTCCGTGCCCGGATGCGGACCAAAGGCGGTCGCGCGATCCTTGCGCGCCGGCGGCAGCGCGGCCGCAAACGTTTGCTGCCGAAAGGCGTCGAGAAACATTACGTCCGCCACACACAGGCTTGATTTTCGAAATTTCGATATTCAGATTTCGGATTTAGCTCCGGGCACCGTTAGCTCAATTGGCAGAGCAAGTGACTCTTAATCACTGGGTTGCAGGTTCGATTCCTGCACGGTGCATTTTGCCGGAAACTATGCGGCGGTAGAGCGCTTCGTACTGGGGGAGAATGCGATCTGCAGAGAATTTTTCGAGCGCGCGATTACGGCTTCGTTCGCCGAGTTCTCGCGCCAGAGTCGGAGATTCAATCAACCCCTCCAATGCAGCGGCCGCCGCGCTTAGGTCTCCGAAAGGATAGAGAGGACAAGAATCGCCTACGACTTCGGGAATGCCGCCGACGCGGAAGGCGATGACAGGTTTCCCGTAAAACATCGTCTCAAGAATACTCAATCCGAAGCTTTCGTATTCGGATGTGTAGAGGCCCGCATCCGCGGCCTCCAAATATTCGTCCACCACAGCTGCGTTTTGCCGAATAATGACAATGTCCCGAAGCCCCAATTCATCAAGCAGTGACTCGTAAGAACCAAAAGCGCCCCCGGCTAAAATGAGCAATCGAATGCGTGTCCGGTTCTTTGACAAGGCAATCGTGCGCAAGAGTAGATCGATTCGTTTTACGGGTCGCAAACTCGACATGTGCAGCACAAGAAATTCGTCCGTTAGACCGAGATCGCTGCGAACTTCTGCGCGGCTTCTGTTGGGTTTATTCGGAGTGAAAAAATTTGGAATCACTTCGATCGGTCTTTTCAAACGGAAGATTTCCTGGGTTTGATTCCGAAGACTTTCTGAAACTGCTGTCACCGCATCGGAATGCACGAGGGCATGCTCGATGGCGGTGCGATAATCGGGGTCCTGGCCCAGAAGAGTCGTGTCGGTTCCATGCAAAGTTGTCACGAGGCGCGGAGCTGACGGGCCCAACATCTGCGAAGCCAAACACGCGGCGAGCGCGTGCGGTACCGCGTAATGGACGTGAAAAAGATCGAGCTGCTGGGAACGCGCTACTTCCGCCATTTTTACTGCGAGCGGCAGAGTGTAATCGGGAGACGGAAACAAAGGGTTATGCGCAACGTCCACTCGATGGAAATGAAGATTATCTTGCGGCAGATCCAGCCTAACCGGTTGAGCATAACTGAAGAAGTAGACTTCATGACCACGGCGCGCCAACTCTGATCCCAAAGCCGTCGCCAAAATCCCACTGCCGCCGATCAACGGAAAACACGCAATCCCAATTTTAAGCGGCCCCGATTCCATTACAGTTCAGTATACGCTTTGCCTGAGTCGGAAATTTCGTCGCGCTTGATAAATTTCACCTGAGGAGCATCTGCCTTGTTGATGTAATGCTGCTCGCTCGCACCGGCGACGTAATGGGTGCATTGAATCACTGATTGCATCCAACGGAAACGTGTGTCGCGAGTCGGGCTGATTTCCTCCGGACCAAATTCGTGCTTGGGTATCTCTAAAAACCGGTCGCCACCTTTGTGTAACAATAATTTTCCGTCGCGATAACGCGCGCGAACAATTTCACCTTCGTAGCGCTGATCGACGAAATATTCTGGTACCGCCACGGCACGCGCTCTGACCTCCCGTGCACTGGATCGCTCCACCCTTATACCTTCCAGCAAGCCCATCCGCGAGTACATCTCGAGACAAAAGTCGGCGACATTAGAACATTTCGTCTCCTTGAAGTGTGCCACCAGAGAACGTCTTACGTAATTTGGAAGTTGGCGCGCAGTTTTCTCCTTCCATTCTGGAACGACACGTTTGGCATAGAGCGGCGAAAACTGCTTTTGGATGCGATTCTCGAATTGAAAATTCAGGGCCACTTCCTCGTTGCTGTGTTGGTCTCGCAAAATGGTAATCGTCTCGCGCGGGTCATGATCACTATCGTGAAAGAAGAAGACGATGTCTCCGCCGATTTCGCTTTGGAGACGTCGAGCCGTCAGAATTTTAGCGAACAAAAATCGCTTCGGAAAAAATCCGCACGGTTGCTGGCCGAAACAGATAATCGGTTGATTCATGGCTCAGAACGAGCTTCATACCCCGGCGGGAGCTTCCGCGCTGCGGAACACGGTTTGCTGCAGGATCGGCGCCACGATTAGTACGGCTGCGCATCCAATAAAATTATACCAGAGGTAACCGATGTTCGTGGTCGCGAACAGCACGAACACGAGTGTTTGTGCAATGAGCCCCGCGAAAAAAACCGCGGAGCCGGTAACTCGACGAATGAAGAAGGCTGCCAGGAAAAGACCAAGGATGCTGCCGTAGAATATCGACCCCAAAATATTGCCTGCTTCGATTAGGTTCTCTACCAAACTTGCAAACGAAGCGACGCCGATGGCGATCAAACCCCATGCGGCTGTCAGCGCTTGCGCCGCGACGACATAATGATGGTCGCTCGCGTTCGGGCGGATCAACGGCCGATAAAAATCGATCGCCGTGGTGGAACCGAGAGCATTCAAAGTTGCTGCCGTCGCCGACATCGTCGCGCACAAGATCACTGCGATGAGTAGTCCGACAATTCCGTGCGGCATCTGTTGAAGAATAAAAGTGATGAAAACGTAATCCGACTCCTTGCTCTTTGGGTCTACGCCCGCTTGCACGAGAACTGCCTTCGTTTGATCGCGTAACACGTGCGCCTGTGCGTCCAGTTCGTGCACCTTGTTCATCGCGGCGTCGCGCTCGTTTGACGACGCAATGGAAAGAGCGCGAATGGCAGCGCGTTTTTCCGTGAAGACCTGATCGGACTGCGCCTGCAACTCCGTTAACTGTGGCGCATAGCCGTTCTCCAACGCACGTTCGTACGCAGGTTGATTGAAATAAACGGGCGGCTTTTCGAATTGGTAAAACATGAAAACAATCGCGCCGAGCAGCAGAATGAAAAATTGCATTGGCACCTTCACCACCGCGTTGAAGAGCAGTCCAAGCCGACTCTCTCTGAGCGATCCGCCCGCCAGATATCGTTGCACCTGCGATTGGTCCGCTCCGAAATAGGATAGGGCGAGGAAAAAACCGCCAATCAGTCCCGACCAAAACGTGTAGCGCTTGTGCGGATCGACGAGAGAAATTGACGGCCTCCAGTTTGCCCATTTTGCCTGCGACCGACAGCGTGTTTTCAAACGACAGATCGGGCGACAGCCGGTAAATCGCGACTGCGAATGCAATCGCCATGCCGATCAAGATCACAATCATCTGGTAGCGTTGAGTGATGCTTACAATCTTCGTCCCGCCGATGACCGTGTAGATGATGACCAGACCGCCCGCGAGCCAGATGGTCAGGTTCAAGCGCCACCCGAGCAACGCGGAGAGAACAATGGCCGGTGCGTAGATCGTGATGCCAGCAGCGATGCCTCGTTGGACGAGAAACAGGAACGCGCCGAGTAGCTGCGTCTTCCGATCGAATCGCTGGCCGAGGTACTGATAGGCCGTGTAAACTTTCAGCCGCTGATAGATTGGAACGAAGACCGCGCACACAACAATCAGCGCCAGCGGTTGCCCGAAATAATTCTGGATAAAACCTATGCCGCTCTCATACGCCTGGCCCGGCATCGAGAGAAACGTGATCGGCCCTGCCTGCGTCGCGAGCACAGAAAGTCCGATGGTCGCCCAATGAATACTGGAATCGCCCCTGAGATATTGACGTAACGAGGTGCGGCCGCGTGTTCGCCATAGACCGTAGAGCGGAATCGCCAGAATCGTGGCGATGAGAACAAAGTAATCCAGCCGGTTCACGAAAACCGGACGGTAAAGAGGTAGAGGAGCACTACCTCCACTGCGAAAAGCGAAAGCGCCAGGCCATACGCTTTGCGCCACGAACGCGCATCGGGGTTGCTATCGCGTGCGTTCATTTTCCCAATGACAACATGTTCGCGAATAACCGATACGCTCCAGGGACACCGGCCGGCAACTGCCGAAACCATGAATAACTCGTGTAGATGAAGAAACCTTTGCCTGACTTCGCAACCAGCAGACCACCGTCGAGTGGCTTTTCCTTTGGATCGTTGCACGACAGGATCGGCGTCCAAGCGACGTCCCACTGCTTGGGAAAATAAAGTCCGCGTTCCTGAACCCATCCCTCAAAATCTTTCGACGTAATTTTGTTTGGCGTCGTGATGAGCGGATGATTCGGCGCCAGAATACGCACCTCCGCATTTTCGTCAGTGACGCGGTCGCGTGAAATTTCCAATGAATACGGCCCTAGTTGGTTAGTCTTAAGCTCCGCCAGGGTGTTGTACTGTGCGATTGCGACTCCGCCATTCTTCACGTAGGCAAACAGTTCCGGCAACCAATTGGAAATTGTCTCCTGCGTGTTGTAGGCACGGATGCCCAGCACGACGGCAGAGAACTGCGCGAGGTTCTTCGCTGTGATCTCCGGTTCGCTCAAGATCTTCACTGAATAACCGATTTGTCTCAGGCTTTCCGGAACATCATCGCCGGCGCCGGGAATGTAACCGATACGATCGCCTTTCTTGCGGATATCGGCCCGAACAAGCTTAGCTTCCGCCGTCGGCATCAGCGTCTGAACGCCGATGTGCGGATAAGAAATGCGGACGCGCTCGAACGAATAGTCGCGGCCGTCGATGGAAACGATGGCTTGCAACATGCCCTCGCTATCTTGATCCGGCGGTTTGACGCTAAACGTAGCCACCGTCTCGGCATCCGCCGCTTTTAAGTCTATCGGGACAACCGCAGGAGAGACTTTCCATCCCTGCGGCACAGCCAGTTTAAGTTCTCCTTTTACAGGACCGGTGGCTGCGGTGACGTGCACTGAAACAGGCTTTGGCTCATTTGTAGGAAATATGAACACGCCGTTGACGACATTTGCGAACACGGGTGGCGCAATGACCAACGGCCGCCGCATTTCGCCCGCCACGGGGTCAACGGTGCGATACTTCGTGTCCACGATGTAACGCAGTGCTTGGTCGTTGACCTGGAGAACTATCTCGACCGGAACGGCTGGAGGATTTTCGGGCAGGCCGATAAGTTGTTGATCGTCGACAGCAAACGCGCCGAGCGTTCCGCGTTTGCGAAGCCAGTACGGCTGAGAATACGGGGTATTGTCGGGAATCCTGCACGACAGATCCTTGGTAATAAGTTCGTTCGCTGGAAGCGTCGCGTTAATCTTCGTCGAGTCGCCGGTGTTGGGAAATCGTACTTCCTGCAGTGTAAGCGGAACATTCGAGCGATTGATGGCCTCCAGCTTGATTGTCGCCGTCTGTCCTGGCGTGAACGCTTCAGTCGCTGTCGACGCTTCGACATGCAAGCCGAGACATGCGGCGATGATCTTGTCCAACTCTGCTTTTTTCTCCGGGATCCAGGACTCATCCTGAACTCCACTCATCGCCTGCCGCAGCTTCAATAACTCGGGCACCGACGCCGCTGGGTCGGCCGGATCGAACTTCGAAATGATCTGACGAATTTCTGCAGCAATGGGTTCCGAATTGGGAACGCGCGACCAGCTTGTATCGACGCCTTCAAAAACGGAGTTCGTCATCGGCTGACCTTCCAACGGTTTGAAATATTCTTTTCGCACCCCGCGACGCGGCGGGCTGCCCACGCCCTGGCTCTTGTGCATGCTCAGACTGGCTGCCGCGATTTCCGTGTACGCTTTCCCAAGAAGCGGATTGTAACCGCCCGCTTCCAAAACAGTCAGACCGGTCGGATCGAAAGGGAGATTCCGGTTTGAAAAGAAAAACGGTGACGTGTTCCAAACAAGCCGCGTCGGATGCCACGGTTTCACAAAAGCCAGTTGCTCTGGGAAACGATTTGGATCACTGGCCGCCGAGAATGCTTCCTGCGCGAGAATCGCTGACGCCGTGTGATGGCCGTGCGTCAATTGATCCTCCGGACTGAAGCGCGTCACCATTACATCCGGTCGGAAATTCCGGACGACCCACACGACGTCAGCAAGAATTTTGTCGTGATCCCAGAAGCGCATTGTCTCTTCCGCCGTTTTGGAAAACCCGAAATCGGTTGCTCGTGTGAAGAACTGTTGCGCATGGTCAATGCGCCGCGCATCGAGCAATTCTTCTGTTCGAATTACGCCGAGGCGCTCGCCCAGTTCGGGGCCGAGTAAATTCTGACCGCCATCCCCACGCGTAATTGACAGATAAGCGCTGTCGTAGAGCGAGCCGTTGGCCCAGAACGCCATCAGATTTGTGTTTTCATCATCGGGGTGCGCCGCAATGTAAAGAACACGGCCAAGCACGTTGAGCTTCTGCAGTGCGAGCTGAATCTCGCCACCATTCATCTGCTGGGGAGGTAACAGCGGCGGCGCATCGGCCGAATTGGTCGTGCACACGACGGCGAGCGTCGCGAGCATAACGGCTGCTCGCCAACAGCGCTCTCTGTAGCGGCGGTCTCTGACCGCCGATCGCGCGATGCTGTGGAGCGTCAGGTGCAACATCGGACTCCCGGTTGTGAACGTCCCATCGACACTATCGTCCCAAGTCCGAGACAACCCGGCGTTACTTGTTGATATCCTGCTTGGCGTCGAGTCGGGTGATCAGCGCTTGGATGCTCTGTTTCTGCGCATCCGTAGGAGCCGCAGTTTGTGCCTGCTTCGCATCATTGGCTGCGCCGGCGAAATCACCAGCTGCAGATTTAATGCGAGCCTGAGCGAGATATCCATAAACCCCCTGCGGAAAACGTTTGGCGACGTCCTTGAAGATCTCCATCGCTTCAGCACCCTTCTTCTGATTCTGCAACTGTCGACCATACGAATATAGTTGCTGTGCAGTGGCAATTTCGACCGCATGAGCCCAGACGGTTTTTGCGTCGTCCGGGCGATTCAAGGCTTTAAGGAGATCTGCTTTAGTGCTGAGATTATCGAACCGTTCCTCGTTCTGAATCGATGCGTCAGCCCAGCGCAACGCTTCATCGAGATTGATCTTTCTCGTTAGGCAAAATTGCGCCGCTTCGTCCAAAGCTTGCCAGGTAAACTGACCACGCCCCTTTAGCTGCGCCCGGATATTTTCTAACGTCTGGTCCGCGTCCTTAATGGAGACTGTGAACGGAACACCCAGCTTTTCCCACTTCATGGTTACCGCCGTCGAATCCGGTTTCAAATCTTCGAATTCGAATTCGAGCGCCTCTTTCTGCTCGGCGAGTGGCCGCGGTTTCACATTCACTCGCAAAGCATCCTCGTCTTGCTTATAACTGTAGCTTCCCCACGCAGTGTTGGTTTTCGAAAAAATGACCGTCCACGAATCCGGGTTCGGGATCATGTGCAGTCCATAAATTCCTTTGGCAAGCGGCTTCCCCTCCACCGAAACCGGATCGCTGAATTCAATCGTCGTGTTTTCGTTGGCACCCGCGCGCCAGACCTTGCCGTACGGAACGAGGCCGCCCCAAATCTTTCGTCCGTTCACCAATGGGCGATGGTACTTGACCGTAATATCCGTCAACGCAACGCGCTGTTTCACTTCGGCAGCCTGACTGACATCAGGCAGGTTCAAATCGTTTTGTGCAGAAACGGTCCCGCCAAGTCCGAGAATGGCGAGACAAAGAGCAAACGGCTTAAGCGTGATTGTTTTCATAGTCGTGGCGCTTACCCTGCTCGGATTTTCGATAGTTCGCTACCAGATAATTAAAGATTTCGCTTCGCCCAAAACCTTCGAATCTCGCCTGGCGCAGACAGCTGATGAACGGCCAACAAGCTGTTGCACTAGAGCGGCGCCTGATCTCTGAGCTTAAATTCATGCGCCGCTTAGCAGCATCTACCGGTGCGGACGTTGATTAGTCACGAACAACCTCGATGCACTAATGCTGTCACGATCGCTCAGGAATCCAGCGACGGCATCTGATTTCGCAGCGCCTGGATCAAGCTCATTAAACGACGTGATCCGAAGGGAGCCGTTGATATACCATTCACGCCTGCCGCTCCGGAATTATCGAGCTCGCACTTGTCGGAAGCTCAATTACTCATACCGCTGAACTCCCGAGGCAGAGAGCAGCTCAACCCTTCGTTCGAAGCGTGAGCTCTGGAATTACCTCATTGCCGTTCGCTCGCACATCGCGACCTTAGTTCGAACCGTCGTATCCAACGTGCCTTGAAAGCTACAGCAATTTCATGGATCGTCAGCGGTTCGAAGTATCCGCTTCTCCTCGATTCACATCAGTGAATCATGGCGACATCACCCGCTCTGCATCCGAGCAATGGCAGATCTACGTTCAGTTCGAGCTGTTCAGTTGAAACAGCTGCGCCTGTACGTTTCTCGGGAGAAGCCCAGATGCTAACTGGGGCGGTCGTTGATTGAATCGTGAAGGGACGGACAACTGCCCGATTGCGTCTGCTACCATCCGCAGGCAGCCCGCGACAGCACTTCGAAGCTACGTGTGTCCATCAGCAAGATCGCACTGGCAACGATGGTCTACACTGCTCCATGTCGAGCTTATGGCAGCGCGATCGTCACAGCACTTCGGCAGACTCGATATCGAGCGATCATGCCGAATCGAATCTCGGCGCTTCTCGAGCTGAGCAGTATAGTCTACGAGCGCTTAAAGAGCTTTGCCATGCTATGGCGATTCAATCCGGTGCATGCGAAAAGACCAGTAAACGCATGCACTAAACAACAGTGGCGATCTCCAGCTGACTCGTTCCGATAGCAAAACATCTTCGCGACATCTGCAGCTTGTAACACTTCAAGAAACGCCCAAGATGCAAACACAAATAAGGGGACTCATCGCGTCCCCTTAAAATCCCCTTCTAGGAGGGAACGGTGAACAAGTCGATGTCCCCGCGTGGCGGCAAGTCGCTATGGCTTCATGCTCTGGAGGTAGACACATGACGTCTTCGACGTCGCGCTGCGATGGACGTAAAACTGCCCATAAGACCGGTCAAAGTCTGCTTCGAAGTCCGCACGAGACTTCTTCGAGAGCGCTGACAGCAGGATACCAATAACGCCAAGCCACAGGCCAGTACTCAACGCGCCATTTCCCTCGAACCACGCTACCGCTGACGGCCAGAAGAATCCGACCAGGAACACGATCACAGCCAACGGGACAATCCAAAGAACCGGAGTGAACAGGAGACGCCGATATACCGCCGCACGCATCTCACCACTCGACGACCAGGCGCATCGCACGAGGCAGACCTAGCAGTATCGGGAGCGCAATCCGTGCAGTCACGAATAGCCCGATAACGAAACCAAGCGACACCCAAGGCAGACCGGACCAACCCTGCGCCTTCACCGTGAGAACCAGTACTAAGCAGAATAGAAGCGCGATGATCGTTTGCACGTGTTCAGGCCTGACTAAATACAGAGCCTAACCAACTGCTCAATCCAAAAATCATCGGCGCTTACGCAACAGAACTGCGCCATAAATGCATAATGGTATTGGGGCGAAAGCCAGTGCCGCGGCACGCAACAGCGATGGTTGAATTTCGATTCCGAGCCGGTTGACATGTACGAACGCGTTCATCCCGCCGTGTAAAACTGCAACCGGCCAGATAGATCGGCCTGCAATTCGCAAACACGCGAATACCACGCCGAGCAGAAATGCCCATATCAATTGTGCAACCACGCGCGCTTCAGCATGACCGGCAAAAAGGTTCAAGACGTGCGGAACACTAAATAAAACGCTGGAAATAAGGATTGCCCGCCACACATCGCTCAGCCTCTGATCGTCTGAATTAGCGCTTAGGAGGAGCGATAGAATGAGGCCGCGAAACACCAACTCCTCCAGCGCACCAGCGGCAAAACCGTTGAGCGCGACGCCGCCAGCCAAGCTTGGCTGGCTCAGGTTTAAGGCCAGCGTTCCGGTGAACAAAAGCGGATACACGATCAGCGAGTAAGCCGCGACAGGCACAACGATCAGCCACGCCCGTGACGACGGTGAACTCAGCGCGTTGGAATCCCAATTGAGTTTCCGAATGGCGTAGATTGCGATTAATCCGACAATGAAGCGGGCAACCGCCGCAGCGTACTCTTGCCCGGCCGGATCAGTGAATCGCGATGCCGGGAGACTGACCAGAAAAATAGTCGCGGCGAGGAAGGCGATCGTAATCGCAAGGCCGACCCAAATTTTCCGCGCAAGAGTACCAGGAGCCACTCAAACGTGGTTCTATTGATACGGATGCCAGGCGTCAACGCGGATAAGCATTGACCTGCTTCCTCGGCCAATGCCACGAGAACTCCCGGTGATCAGCGCGTGTTTTCCGCTCAGCGACATATCTGTTAATCGACGTACTCTTTGCGCGATCGGCATTTTGCGGCCAAGTCCAAAGGCGCGGCTTGTGACCTTTAAGTCCGGGCGCGGCTTGCTCGCGTTTGTATTCGTTGAGATCGACGCGGCGCTGCACCCAGCGCACGGTTTTTTCGTCGAACCCGCGCGCGATGATGTCGCGGGCGCTCAGGTTTTCTTCGACGTAAAGCTGCAAGATCTGATCGAGAATTTCATACGGCGGCAGCGTGTCCTGGTCTTTTTGGTTCGGCTTCAACTCTGCGCTGGGCGCCTTGTCGATTGTCGATCTTGGAATAATCCCTGCCACGCCGGAGGTCGCCGCGGCGACCGAAGGCGGGTCGCGCTTGTCGCCTGATCTCATTGCGTAATCGGAATTAATCCAGCGCGCCAGCTCGTAAACCATTGTTTTTGGCACGTCGCTGATCACAGCCAGTCCGCCGGCCATGTCGCCGTAAATTGTGCAATAGCCGACGGCGAGTTCGCTCTTGTTTCCAGTGGTCAGCAAGAGATGACCGAACTTGTTCGAAAGCGCCATCAAGGTCATCGCGCGCAGGCGCGGCTGCATATTTTCCTCAGTCTCGTTTTCGGGCAGACCTTTGAAAATTTCTTTGAACTGTGATTTGAACACGGCGAAGGCGTCGGTGATCGGGATTTCGAGAAATTTAATTCCGAGATTGCGCGCCAGCGCGCGCGCATCATCGATGCTGCCGCGCGATGAGTAAGGGCTGGGCATCGAAACTCCGGTCACGTTTTCCGCGCCGAGCGCATCGACCGCGATTACCGCAGTCACTGCGGAATCAACGCCGCCACTCAGGCCCACAACTGCCGATCGGAAGTTGCACTTTCGACAATAGTCGCGAACTCCCAGAGAAAGCGCGGCGAAAAGTTCCTCCGGCGTTTTACCTTCGTGAAATTCAAGTGCGGCTGTCGAATCCGTATCGACGACTTTTTCGTCTTCACGAAATGCAGCCAGTTGCGCGATCAACTTGCCAGCGGCATTCACCGCGAAGGAATTGCCATCAAACACAAGTTGATCGTTGCCGCCGACCAGATTGCAGTAACAGATTGGCCGTTGATGACGCTCGTGCGAGCTCCGCCACCATCTCGTAGCGGATCGCGGGTTTATGCAAGTTAAACGGCGAGGAGCTTAGATTGACGATGATCTCCGCGCCTTGCTCTACCAAGCTGCGCACCGGTTCGACGTCGTAGAGCGGTCGCGGCAGGTAATGTTCTGTCCAAATATCTTCACAAATGGTTACGCCGATTTTTTTGCCTTTCACTTCTAGCGGCTCGACGCGACTGGCCGGCTCGAAATAGCGGTCTTCGTCGAAAACATCGTAGGTGGGTAGAAGCGATTTGTGCGCTTTCCGTAGCGGTTTGCCGCGTTCGAGCAGAGCGGCGGCGTTATGAAACGGCTTGCCCCGTCCTTCGTTGCGATCGACAAAACCGACCAGCAACGCTGCCTCGCCAACGCGAGAATGCAGCTTTTCCAGGATCGCAAGGTTCTCCAGAACGAAACGCGATTTGAAAACCAAATCCTGTGGCGGATAGCCGGTGATGGCCAGTTCCGGCGTCAGAATTAGTTCCGCGCCTGCAGCCGCAAGACGCTCATAGGCGCCGATGATCAATTCGCAATTACCCATCAAATCCCCGACGGTCGGGTTAATTTGAGCAAAACCAATCTTCATGCCGCTACGGCAGACTATCCGCAAGCTTCCAACGGGCAAGCCCGGCAAGCGAGGGGGTCCGGTGCACAACAACTGCCACGCAGTCAAGCTTGGCGGCTGTTTACATTGTGATCCGTCCGCCTAGCGATTGTTGACCACTTGCGGCGCAGGTCCACCACGGCGGATTCGTCCTGTGGCGAACTTGCTCACCTCCATCTTGTCGCTCACCTGCTGAATTTTCGCGTCCTGCTCTTTAAGGCGCGCAGTGAAAGTTCTACAGCCGATCACACAATGCTGTGATTCGCGTTTACGATGACGCGGGCAAAGTGTTGAAACACACGAGCACGCTGGCGATTTCAAAGAGTGGTAGTCTGCTTCGTATAAGTCGGGCGGTCACCGAAAAGAGGTGACCGCCCCAAGCGTAGCTAAGCCCACGCGCTTTCGGCTGGACTCGCTTCGAGCTTAGCTGGCGCAATCTGTAGATCAAACCCGCTTCATGGTTCTTTCTTTCATTTTCGACCCGCTAGATGGACTTCTTATTGGGGTCCGAAAGAGGCGAAGAACTTAGCGGGGAAAAACCCTCCGCCTGATTTAGATCTTTCTTTTGAAGGCGTGTTGTACGGAAACCGTGGGAATTTGTCTAGTCAGGCAGCGACCTAATTTCCACGTAGGGCCTCGCCTGGTACGCGGCCTCGGATTTTGTTGCTTGGTTACACAGTCTGCCGACAGTAGATCGGTGGCAATTGGCAGGATCTTACGCGGCACCGATGTTCGACAGGGCTACAGCCAAGCTGCAGAACTTTCCTCACCTGACATTTTCACCGCAGGTCTTTGGCGATGGCATGCCTTATTGCTCGTTTGCTTGGTGGGATATCTTGATTATTTGACAGGATACGAGCGTTCGCTGCTTCTGTTTTACCTCTTGCCTGTCGCGGTGGCGGCATGGTTTGGCACCTTTGGTTTCGCTCTGGCGGTAGTCGCCGCGTGCGTACTGGTATCGGTGTTTTCAGACGTTGCAGCTGGAATTCCAGCTTTAGGATTCTGGAACATTGCAACGTCATTTGGCTTCTATGTGCTTTTCGCAGCTGTGCTCTGGAAGTTAGGAACGCTCATTCGTGAACTCGATCGACGCGTGCACGAACGCACGGCCGCCCTCGAACGCGAGATGGCTGAGCACCGGCGGCTCGATCAAGAGATCGCGCGGGTAGCGGATCGTGAACGGCGCAGGCTTGGCCAGGATCTGCACGATAACCTCGGACAGCACCTGACTGGCACGGCTCTCGCGGCTCAGGTATTAAAGGAAAAACTTGCCGCACGGTCTGCCCCGGAAGTGCCCGAAGCTGAGAAGCTCGTCCGCTACGTTGAGGAAGGGATCGATCTCACGCGCAGCCTTGCACGTGGCTTTTTCTCACCAGAACTGGATGCGGAAGGGTTAATGGTGGCATTGCAGCACCTGGCTGAAAATGTAAGCGAGAGATTCCGGATCAACTGCGCTCTTGATGGCGATGAGTCAATTCGGATCCACGATCGCACGATTGCGAATCAGCTTTATCGAATCGCCCAGGAGGCGGTGACAAACTCGGTAAAACATGGTGCTGCCAGGCAAGTTGACATTCGGCTCGCCAAGGATGGCCCCGACCTTTGCCTGACAATTGTCGATGACGGAATCGGATTTCCTGACACGCCGCCGAAGTCCGAAGGGCTCGGGCTTCGTTTGATGCAACATGGTGCGGCATTGACCGGCGCGACATTCGATGTTCGGCGAAATGGTAAGCACGGGACAATTGCCACATTTCGAGTTAAGCATTTCGAGTCGCAATGACTTTGAATTTTGCGTAATGAACTCTCAACTTTCTGGAACAGTGGCACGGAAAACTCGCGTCCTTGTAGTTGATGATCATCCGCTCGTTCGGGAGGGGCTCGCTAATCTCATAAACGCGCAGCACGATCTCATGGTCTGCGGCGAGGCCGAGGATTCGGCCCAAGCGATCGCCGGAATGCGCAAGGCGCGGCCCGATGTCGCGCTGATTGACATTTCTCTCAAAAACGAATCAGGATTGGAATTGGTCAAGCACTTGGCAAACCAGTTCCCGCAAGTCGCTTTAGTCGTTCTCTCCATGCATGACGAGACCTTATATGCTGAACGTGCACTGCGTGCGGGTGCGCGTGGTTACGTCATGAAGCGCGAAGCAAGTAAGAACGTACTCGCCTCAATCCGTCGAGTTTTCGAAGGCGGCGTTTATATAAGCGAGAGAGTGACGAGTAGGATGGTCCTTAGACTTAGCTCACCCGGCGAGGCAGCTACCAGTTCGCCGGTCGAACTTTTGAGCGACCGCGAACTGGAGATCTTTCGCCTGCTCGGCCAGGGCCGCACCACGTCGCAGATTGCCAGCGACTTGAATCTAAGTTTGAAAACGGTCCAGGCCTATTGCGCGCGCGCGAAGGAAAAGTTTGGCGTTACTTCCCTCGTTGAGTTGCTTCGGGCAGCCATTCGGTGGGAAGATGCTAGCCACGTAAAATAAAAGCAAAAGGAGTCAGACTAGGGTTGCATTGCCGTCGAAAGTGATATAGGGATGCCGTGCGTCGGGACCCTCCTGTAGCGGCGGCTGTGACGGCCGCATATTCTTGCGCGTCAGCGGTGTTTCGTGCTACAAAATCGACATGGAAATGTGTCAGGCAGGCGTTCCCGTCTCGATTAGATGTTCGGCAGCAGATCGAAGTATTCGTCGTCTTCGTTCGAACCGCCTTCGCCTTTGCCAAGCTGCTTCTCGGATTCGACGAATTCGATGCGTTCGATCCATTTAATCATTTTGTAGCCAAGCTGGTTCTCCACGCGCAGTCGGAGAGGCGCACCATGGATGGCGGGCAATGGCTCGCCGTTCATCTCGAGCGCCAGCATGCACTCCGGCTTGAGCGCGTTATCCAGCGTCTGCGTCTCGTAATAGGTGGGACTGAAAAGTGACGGGCCAAAGGAGTAGAACGCGATCACCTTCGCGGACGACCTGGGTTTAACGTGCTCGATCAACTTTTTCATCGACAGCCCGCCCCACTGCGCGATGCCGGTCCAACCCTGGATGCAATGATGCATGGTGATGAACTCTTCTCCGCCTAGCGCGCGAAGATCGGCGAGAGAAAGCTCGACAGGATTCTCCACCAGACCGGCAACCTTTAGTTTGTAATCCTTGAAGTTTCCGGCGGCGAGCTGCTTCCAGTCCTCGCGCTCCGGCATCTTCCCGTTAGGCCAGAGGCGCGGCGAGATCTGGTCCTTGCGGTAATGTTGGTTCGGGAGGAGCTGGTCAAGCGTTACCAATTTCGCCGGTTGAGTGACGGCTTTCTGCGCGTGCTGCAATTTGCGCGGAAAGTACCATGAGACGTAATGCGCGCCGATCCAGGAAAGCACGACGGCCGCGATCCCGATGAATCCTACAATCATTCCCACAGGCCGCAGATCGTCGATGCCTAACACGATGTGGTTCATGTTCCGCGCAAAACCTGTGAGTCCGACCAGCGTCACATGCACGATGGTAAAGCCGATGAATCCTATGAGTAACAAGAAGTGAATCGAGCGCGCGGCCTGGCGGCCACCGAATAATCGGGCGTAGATCGGGAAGCGATTCACCAACGCCGGCGACATGGCCATGCCAGTGAGGATGGAGAGCGGCGCCATGATGAAGATCGTGGCGAAATAAGAAAGCTGCTGGAGGGGATTGTAGCTGTAGAATCCATTCGGTTCGGGCGGAATGTGGAAGTTGCCATAATGGACGAAAATCTTCCACGCCTCCACGAAGATATCGGGCGAGGTCGGCACCAGCCGTCGCCATTGCTCGGTCGTGAACAGTCCAATGACAAAAAACACACCGGTCAGAACAAATCCGTAGACGGTGATGAAATGCCAGGAGCGCGCGACGCCGACCGTGTGACGATAACCGGGCGTCGCGACCATTGGCGAGATGTAACGCCCATCGTCCTTGGCCGTCCAGATGCGGTCCGTCGGCACCCGCAAAGGCGTGAAGCGGATCCATTCCGTGCCCGGGGTGCAGTGATCGTTGAAATAGAGCCGCGGATGTTCCATCAGAATGGAAAGACCGCTGCGGACGAGCATGAACAGGAAAAAGAGGTTGAAGAAATGGCTCCAGCGAATCCAGAACGGAAAGCCATGCGGGCCGCTCGCAACGCTTTCATGCGAAGCGGTTGCCGGCGCAATGTAAGGAAGCCCGAAGATCGCGTTCTGCATCCAGGCCAGGACGAACGGACCGAGTGCGAGGATCAGCAGCAGGATCAGGATAGAAGGACGGATCCAAATTCGAAAGCGCCGATCATCCGGATAATAGACCGCGCGATGTGCCTCATCGAAATGAATCATACGAATGCCCCCGAAATGATCACCCTGTCAGAATAAAATGATTAGACCGCGTGAGGCGAAGCCTTTTACGCGGAAACATTCCCGTATGCCAATCTCGAGAGCCGCGTGAGGCGAAGCCTTTTACGCGGATTCGAGTTGTGCGAGTGCAGCGAATCCGTCATCGTCGTCAGGCTTACCGCTGACCCCATGACTTTTCTTCGCGCAATTCCCTGTCCCGCCGTCTCGCCACGTCGTAGCTTTTCAGCGAAGATGGGAGCCTTGGCGAAGGAGGATGCTCGATGTGCGGCCCGCACTTCTGTTCGATGAAGATTACGGAGGACGTAGGCAAATTTGCAGTCGAGCAGAAATTATCCGACGACGAAGCGTTACACGTCGGACTGAAACAAAAACCAAAAGACGCAGCTCTGAAAAAGACTCGCAGTTTACGCGAAGACTTGAAACTGAGGCATAAGACGAAAACGGCAACGCGCCGAAAGTGTTTCATATCAGCGCCGTTCGGCACCGATACGTCACAGTTGGTCGAAGCTTTTCGGCGGCGCAATGTTGAGTGTCTACGGCTCGACAATTTGAAACCCGGAGCAGCGATACTCGATACTTTACAGAAGCTAGTGCACGATGTGACGTTTGTTTGCGGCGTATTTAAAGGGAGTAGTCCTAATCCAAACGTACATATTTGAGCTCGGGCTAGCAGCCGGACTTCGAAAGCCAATTGTAGTTTTGGCCGAATTGGACGCAATTGTGCCTCTGGATCTAAAGAGCTTGTTGGTCGTCCACATGAGTATTGATGATGCCGTAAGCATCGATACTGCGATCGATTCGCTACTTCAGCATGTCACGCGGGGTACACCGAAACCGCAGAGCATTCCGCGCAATCTTGAAGCGACGATTGATCGCGACGCAGCATTTAAACGTCTTGCTACGTTGTCTGGATCTTCTGCGGCACAACGCGGAATCGCTTATGAGACATTCGTACGTGATCTGTTCGAGGAAGCGAACATCACTGTGTCGCAACCTTCGAGAATGGATACAGGTGCCGACCTGGCAATTTGGCTAAACGGAATCGAGCCGGTTATTGGAAATCCGATCTTAGTGGAGGTGAAAGGTGGAGAGGCGGCCGCCGGCGTCAACACGAGGCTGAAACGAGGTTGCTCCAAAGTCTCAGCAAAGTGGCAGCACCGGCTGGCATGATAATTTGGATGGGCGAGTCAAGCAGTCCACGCAAGCCAGCGACGAATCTCCCGATCGTTTTCACGTTTAGCGTTGTTCAGCTGATCGACCTGCTCGCGAGCCGCCGGTTGGCTCCCGAACTGGTGCAGCGCCGAAATAGAGCCGTTCACGGCTTCTCCCCTGATGGCTCGTGTACCACGGGCAAGGATTCGGCGGCTGTTGAACGAAGCGGATCAAACAGAAGTCGCTCAACAAAAGGGAGCGCTTCTCGAAGAAGCCATTTCGACTCTCTCACCCGTGTACCAGGTATCGAGTTGTTGCCGTCAAATATGCCGAACGTCGCAAATACTGAAGAGGTTGATATATTTCTATGGAACGAGCGGCTCGCTTCTGGTCTCTATTTTCTTGAGACGCCGTTGATGGTGGAGTGCAAGAACTGGGGGGTGGTTGTTACGGGTCACGAAGTCGTGTATTTCTCCAACTCGATGCGTAACCGCGGCTGTAAAGATGGTGTACTTGTCGCTTCGAACGGTATTAGTGGCGAAGCTGCGACTCTAACCGAAGCGCATTACGAACTCGCGATGGCTCTAACCCGTGGTCAGCGTATCCTTGTAATTACGCGCGCCGAGGTTGAGGCGTTCACGACGTCGCCTCAGTTGGCAGATCTTCTCAAGCTGAAGCTTGTAGACTTGACTATTAACGGCACGAAAGTTGGATGAGCGTTTCCGGCTTCGGATTTCAGCAACGTCGAGCTTTGCGTCGACTATTTGCCTTGCCGCGATATGGAGACATTGGGCCCACAAACAAGCTAACTGGGTTCTCATCTTGTTTCTCGGCACCGTTAACGATGGCAGTTACGTGTTCTTTCAGTTCTTCAGCTGCCTCGAACCGATCCATGATCGTGTAAGGATCGGATGTGTCGATTATGATCGTCCTTCCTTGCGAAACGTCGAAGGGGATCGCGTCACCCTTTCGGATAATTTGAATGGTTGAAAGCTTGAATGCTTGGCGAACACCGAGCTCGTAAAACGCGTTCGGGTTGCTGAACGAACAAGTGGCCGCCCGCAAAGTCCAGAATAAGCGATGTATTCGATAACTTGCTTCGTGATAATTCCTGGCTTCGCGATTTTGTCAGCACGGATTGCCTCAATTCCGAATTCACTTAGGACAGGCTGCAGTAGATGCTTGAGAATTGTATCTGAATGTTTGCGCTGGTCGGAATCCTCACTGCCTATGGGAGTTATCACAAAGCACGTTTTCGCCCAATCGGTTTCGGCCGGTGCGTCTGCACTTCCGTCCATTTCGGCAGAGAGATCGACATGTTCTCCATTTCCAGACTCAGGGAGTGGGCGTTTGACGACTGGGAAAGCAACGTCAGAAAATTCAAGTCCATCCTTACCATCGGTACGCTTTACAAGCGCTCCGGCGAAGCGCGCGTTCTCTTTAATAATTTCAATTGCTTCTGCTGTTCGGTTGCGGGGCACGCCATACCTGGTCTCAAGAACATTTGGAAACAGGTCGTCCGTTGGCAACGGGGAGCCATTGTAATCGGTGTAGAATCGGCTCAGCACTGATGGTGTGAAAAGGGCCTTCTTAATTCCTTCTTCTTTTTCCCCTTCGTATGTCGGCGCGAGGATCTTTCTACCTGTTTCTGCGAGAGTATAGGTATTTTTGTCCGTTTTAAGTAAATGCCATACGCCGTCGCCGACCAAAGCGGGTACGGGTACACGGGATGTTTTTCGGAAACACCGAGGGCTTTTGCGATCTCCGCCCAAGATGTCGCCTTGCCCGCGTACGTGTCGCGGATCACTTGTGCAATCTGGAGCGATTCTTCGAAGAGTATTCTTCTCGGTAACGCCTCTGATGAGACCTTTGTTTGTTTATCCTTTCGATCTTGCGCGGTTTTCGCTTTCGCCTTGGCTGTATCGGCTTGTGTCTTAACGCGATTTTTCATTTTCCGGGGTTTGACTAACTATACGGCATCTTTCTGAAACGCGATGTTCAAAAAAAGGAAGTGCGTCAACAACTTTAAGACTAAGGCGAAAACTGAATTCCCGGTGGACGAGGTCGATCTTGCCGGTCGTTGCACGTGTGCGCTGGTCGGACCTTTACTTAGCGTGCCACCAGAAATTCTGGTCGGGTCGCATCGTTTCCAACACCTTCTTCATAAAACCTGCGGGAAAGCTCATTGCGCTTCTGTTTACCAGGTTCCGCTTGCACTCGTTTACAAGGAGCAGACTCACCGGCCTATTTGAAGTCGCCTGAAAAATCTCAGGTCGCTCGAACAGATTCAGAGGAAGTGGATGTGCTGCGAAGGGATTGTGATAGACGCGCAGGCGGTCGAGAATACTCTCTGCGTATCGACAATTGGGTCCTTTGAAGACATATTGTCCGTCTTTGTCTCGATCTTCATAGATCGCAGTGATCATCACATCTGGGTCGCCACTTAACGCTCGGACTTTCGACCACGTTGCCGCCGTGTTGTGGATTATTGCGCTGATCCCGGACAGTCCCGAGTCGCAGAAAAGCCCTAAGACACTTTCTCTCCGGAGGTTCTATAGACGCACGGCAGATCCTCTGCCAAGAGCGGCTCGTCTCGTTTCGGGTGTTCCTTCAGATATGTGTCTTCGTCCACATAGTACCGGTATAGGAGAGCCTCTATCGCACGTTCGGCTTGGAATTGGAAATGCGGCCGATCAAAGGGAGCGACGGCCAAGACGAATGGTTTTCCAGCTACGTGCGGCAAGCGGCTATAGGATTCAAGGTACTTCTGGTGCTTAGAATGGACCGCATTCGAGAGCCGGATGATGGCTTGAAAATTGAAGTCGCGAAAATTCTTTGGCGCCTTCAGTGGATTTGTTTTCTGTCACCGCTGGCGTTCCCAGCGCATGTAAGGCGATAGCGGCTTCGACTGCGAAAGGTTCAGGCGCGCGAATGCAAAAATCTGGGCGAGACCACCGAAAGTCGCACTCCATTTCGAGTTCCTTCAACGCGGCGTGGAGATAAAGCTCCCAGAACGCAGAATCGAAGGTCGTTTGAAATTCCTTCACAAATTTTCCGTCTCGATCCACGAATCCATCTGCCCACTCGTTCAACACTGTCCTGTCGGACAAGTTTGGGCGCTCGATGATGTTCTTGAATCCTCGATGAAAGCGTTCCGGCGGAACAACTGGTGTAAACAGATCGAGAGCCATAATGGTCAACAATCGTCAAGAACGAGGCTACAAAGATTAATGCGCGATCGCCGTGCAATTTCCATCTTGCACCGATTGATATGTCGGTCAGATCCGTCTTATCTCCAAGCGCGCCACTCGCTTCGTGTTTCGCAGCGTGACAGGTGGCCTGTCTCCAACCCGTGAAAGGCCCCAGTTCGAAAAAAAGAAACAGACGAAAGATCTAGAAGCGCCGACCTACCTATTTCCATTACTTCTTTGGTTTCGCCTTCTTCACCGCGGATTTCTTGACGGCCTTCTTTGCCTTGCCATGAGCGCCCTCGCCGCCTGGTAGTTGGCCATGTGCTCCTCCGCGGACACGCGCGCAACGGTGCGGCCGACCACGTCGAGAGCCAGGTCCTCCAACGATTTGAAGCGGACGCAACCTTTACCCATGTCGAGCTTCTTGCCGCTCTTCTTGTATTCGCTCGTGAACCAGGTTGACGACGTGACGATCGTCACGTGAGATTCAGTGGCAGCCGCGCAAGACGGCGAGCAGAATCAACGTGCCGATGACGGAAACGACGATCGAGCCAAGACAGCCGAGGCGGTTAGAGAAGAAAGCGAACATCGACTGATATCGTCCGGCGATACGCCATCGGTTTGCATTATCGAGCGGTGGATGGCGTCGAGGTTGAACTTCAGCACGGCCCGCCGAGGCGCGAGTTTCGATCCTGTTGTATGATGCGCTGGATTTTTCGACTGATCGTGATGGCGGTGGCGGCCAAACTCGTGAATCGCTATCTCGGATCGCGTCAACCTCAGCCGCGGTCGCGGGGCTAGATCCGGCGCGTTTCGCGCATCAGGTTCGGCGCTCGCGGCAAGTCCTTCGGCTTTGACGCGGTCGAACACAGCCAGCGAGAGGAAAATCACAAGCGCGGCGTGCGTTTCGGTCCGAGGTGCGAGCCGCACTGGCATTGACTGGCGGTAATAACGGGCCGGAGATTAAGACGGACCAGCCTTCGCCCGACCAGCCTTCGCGCAAGGCTACGGCGGGTCAAGAGGCTACTCCGAAAGTCTTCGCGAGCAGGCGGCTCGGCAAGCGAAAAGGGGATCATGCGCGGCAACGGTCCGATGATCGCCTGGTTCAAAGATCCGGCCGGAAATATTCTCTCCGTGCTCGAAGCGACGATGTAGGCGGCGTTCTGGAAAGCAGGAAGAGGGCAGCGCGAAGACGCACGGCGTCTGTCGCATGAAAATTCCGCGCAGTGCGGCAAGCACAACAAACCCAAACGGTGTCGGACTTGACTGCTTAAAGCAGTCAAGTTAGAAAAGAGCATGAAAGCGGATGCTTTAGATTTGCTTTTTCCAGTCGTGCGAGCCGAGGTGTTGCGCGCGCTCTTTCATCACACGCAACGCGAGATGTATGTGCGCGAAATCGCGCGTTGGAGTGAGCTGGCACTACGGACTGTGCAGCGGGAGCTAGCAACCTTGATCAAGATCGGATTGGTGACGAGCCGAACTAATGGATACCACGTCTTCTACCGCGCCAATCGCAATCACGTGCTCTTTGCGCCGTTGCATCAATTGGTTTTCAAAAGCGAGCGCTGTGTGTTGGGCAAGAGAAAACCGAGGAAACGGCCGCGACAGAGTTGGCGAGAATCGGGTCGGCGCAAACGCTAACGCCCTTCTACCCCCGCCCCGAGACATCGACGTTGACAACTCGACTGCTTAAAGCAGTCGAGTTTTAGTGAAGGGGATTGGGGGTCGCATCCACACATTTGATGTCGCTAGCCTTTCGCTGTCGATGTTGCTGTCCTCGCTTGGCACGGTAATCGCCAGAAAAACCGAACACGCGATCGAAGTAATCGTCCGGTGCGAAGGGAAGGGGTGCTAAGGCCGTTATTTGCGGAACGGCAAAGCGGCGCGAGAATTTACGGTCTCGCATGAGCAAACCGAAGCGAATCCAGCGCAGCCGCGCGAAAGGCTGGAAAATGCCGGCGAACGCCATCTACGTCGGCCGACCGACTGTTTGGGGAAACCCCTACGTGGTGGGCTCGGAGCTGATGAACGGCGAAACGCTCAGTGCCGAAAAAGCCGTCGCGTTATACGAGCAGCACCTCGCTGATAATTTCAGCGAGCGCGATATTCGCCACTGTCTGCGCGGCAAAGATCTCGCCTGCTGGTGCGCGCTCGACCAGCCGTGCCACGCCGACGTGCTGCTGCGGATCGCGAACTCGCGGCCGAAGTAGCCCGCCGCTCGCCACGGCGAGCAGGCTTTGGGTAGACTGCGCGCGGATTTTCGCAAACGCACAGAATGCGCGACGTTGCTCGCCCGTGAGCGATATTCCGATTACCGAGAAGCTCCTCCTCAATGCAGGGGGATGGCAAGCGATGAAGCCTGCGCGCGAGTTGCTCAAAAGCGGCCGCGTCTCCGAGGCTAAATACGAGCCGCCGTTGCTGAGCGGCTACGTGCGCGAAGGCGCGAAGAATTATCGCTCCGGCCTGCGAATCAAAAGCGCGATCGACGTCGAGAATCTCTGCAGCTGTTGGGAGTCTCGCTCGGCGGGGAAAATTTGTGCCCACTCGGTCGCGGTGGGCCTGGGCTATCTGAATCCGCCGGCCGCTGTAGTCGCCGCGCCTAACGAGCCGACGATGCCCGAAGCTCCGGCAGGTCCACGGTTCGTCGCGGCTGATTCGGCTGACGCCGCCCTAACAACACTGCACGTGATCCTGCCGCCCAACTTCGCGGGCGCATGGCAGAAAGGGCAGATCATGATCGTCGTCGAAGCGGAAGTTTCTCGAAACCGCACGCTCGTCTCCGCACTCCCGAAGAAGAACACGTTTGCAGTCGACGACGCCGATCTCGTGCTGATCGAAGGCTTGCGCGCGGTCCCGGCGATCTTCGAGAGCGGCATGGCGATCTTGTCACGCGACGCATTCCTGCGGCTGCTTCTCGCGTTGCAGAATCATCCACGCGTCACCTTCGGCAA
The DNA here is from genome assembly GCA_963725505.1 of uncultured Verrucomicrobiae bacterium. Classification (GTDB taxonomy): domain Bacteria; phylum Verrucomicrobiota; class Verrucomicrobiia; order Chthoniobacterales; family UBA10450; genus Udaeobacter. Next base: position 158,314 of record CAVRYN010000006.1, read on the forward strand.
AGCGACTCGGGCGACGATCTCTTCGGCCGCGCTGCGTCCCGAGCTTCTGGTCGAGTCGCGCGGCGAGGGGGGCATTGCGGTGAAATGCAACTTTCCGCCGAAGATCGATCACGAGCACGAGCATGAGCATGAGCATGAGCATGAGAAGAAAGCGCTGTCCTCTGGAACGCGACCGATGCGTGGCTGCTGCAGAACAACGAGTTCGTTCGCTGCGGCGAAGCGTTGCCGGCCGGCTCGACGCACCTGATCGAGCGGCCGTTGCTGCTCGATGGCGAACGCGCGTTACACTTCCTCGCGTTCGATCTGCCGCGGCTGCACGATGCATTCGATGTGCGCGCCGGCGAAGGCGTTCGCCTTCCGGAAATCGCAACTGCGCTGCCAGCCTTTGAGCTGCGGCTGGCCGGCACGCTCAACAGCGTCACGGCTGAGTTGATGTGTAGCTACGGCGATCGCGCGCCGATCAAAGCATTGGCCAATGCGCAGGATCAGTTCGTCTTCCGCGATCCACAAAATGCTGATCGAGTGCTGATGCGGAATCTCGACGCAGAGAACGCGGCGGTCGCGCGGCTCGAGCAGATTGGCTTCGCCCGAACAGACGCCGGCGGCTTCGTGCTGCACGGCCAGCCCAATGTTGTCCGGTTCTTCGCGACTGATTATCAGAGACTGCAGCGCGACTGGAAGGTTAGCCTCACCGCGCAGGTCGAGAAGTGGACCGGCGAGATCGAGCGGGTCACGCCGAAGCTCGAGATTGTCGGCTCGGGTCAGGATTGGTTCGAGGTGCGTTACTCGCTGACGACGCCTGGTGGCGAAGTGTTTTCAAACGCCGACATCCAGCGGCTGCTTCGCTCCGGCCAATCGCAGACGCGATTAAAGAATGGCCACCTCGCGGTGATCGACACCGCGGGCCTGGAGGATTTCGAGCAGGTCATTCGCGATTGCGATCCGGCGCAGACGCAGCCCGGGCTTTACCGCATCAACCGCGCACACGCCGGGTATGTCGAACAAACGGCGCGCGAGCTTGGCTCCGCCGTCGCCGATCGTCGTGAAGCGCTGAAGAAGTTCATCACCGGCCGCGACGCGTCTCCGGATGCGAAGACGAAACTCGGCACGCTCGCGGAAAGATTGCGCGAGTATCAACTTGTCGGTTTCGAATGGCTCACGCGTCTCGCGGCGAACAATCTCGGCGGCATCCTGGCCGACGAGATGGGTCTTGGTAAAACAGTGCAGACGCTCGCGTTTCTCCGCGCGCAGCAGGGCGATGGCGCTGCCCTGGTCGTCTGCCCGACATCGCTGGTGACAAACTGGGAGAATGAAGCGCGGAAGTTTACTCCCGAACTCAAGACGCTCGTGCTCGAAGGCGCCGATCGCGCCGCGCGTTTCAAATCGATCGCGAACGTCGACATAGTCATCACGAGCTACGCACTGCTAAGACGCGACATCGACACATTGCGCGAAATCAACTTTTCCACCGCCGTGCTCGACGAAGCGCAGCACATCAAAAATCCGGAGACGCAAAACGCGCAGGCCGCGTTCGCCCTCCGCGCGAAGCATCGCTTCGTGCTGACCGGTACCCCGATGGAAAATTCGGTGCGCGACCTCTGGTCGATCATGAACTTCGCGCTGCCCGGTTATCTTGGAAATCGCAACGACTTCCGCGAGCGCTACGAATTACCGATCGCGCGCGGCTCCGCGCCCGATGTGCAACGCCGGCTCTCGCGCCGGCTCCAGCCGTTCCTGCTTCGCCGAAGGAAACGCGACGTCGCGAAAGATCTGCCCGAGAAAATCGAACAGGTCGTGCCTTGCAGCCTAACGAGTCATCAACGCGCCGCCTATGACGCGCTACTGCGCGAGATCCAGCAGGGTCTCGGCAGTTCCGGCAAGAATGTGAACGCCGGTGCGCAAAGAATGAAGATGCTCACTGGTCTGCTCCGTTTGCGCCAGGTCTGTTGCGATCTGCGCCTCGTCGGCATTGATAAGGAAGAGACCTCCGCCAAGCTCGACCTCCTCGACGAACTCCTCGAGGAAGCGATCGACGGCGAACACCGCGTCCTCGTCTTCAGCCAGTTCGTCTCGATGCTGCACCTCATTCGCGAACGCCTGGAGAAGCTCGAGATTCCATTCTGCTATCTCGACGGCTCTACCAAACAGCGTCAGGAAGTCGTGGATCGCTTCCAGAGCGATTCCGCGATTCCCGTCTTCCTGATCAGTCTGAAAGCTGGCGGCGTCGGCCTGAATCTTTCCGCCGCCGACACCGTCATTCATTTCGATCCGTGGTGGAATCCAGCGGTCGAGGCGCAAGCCACCGACCGCGCCCATCGCATCGGCCAAACCCGTGTCGTCACCGCCTACAAGCTGATCACCCGCGACACGGTCGAAGAAAAAATCTTGCGCCTGCAGGAGAAAAAACGCGCCGCGATCGACGCCGCCATCGACAGCGAGGAACCGCTCATGACCGGCCTCACCACCGAAGAACTCGAAGAGCTACTCGCGTAGGCATCACTCTTCCGGGGGAGGAATCCGGGTCGCGTCTAAAGGACGTAAAGCATTGCCACGTCCCAAGCATTCAAGATTCTCGAAGAGCGTTGAGAAGTTCCGCCTTCGTTCGACTACGGCGTGACAGGTGAGAAGTTGAGTGGAAACAGAAAGCTCAGTCAGCGTGAGACAAAAAAGCAAGCGAGTCCGATCGTGACCAGGTCTTCCAGCAGGGCGACGAAAATGTCTTTGATCTTCAACGCGGCGACCAAACGCCTACGGATTTCGTAACCGGCAAATGCTCCGATTACTCCGGCGACACCGCCCAGAATCGCGCCGATGATCCACGATTGATTACTGGCTGCGCAAAGACAGGCGCCGCAAAGACCGCCTGTAAGAATTCGGGCCACTAGCGGAAAAGGGGCTGTTCGTTTAGGCGTTGAAGGCTGCAGATCGAGGAATAACTCAAACAGAGCCAGGAGCGAAAAGATTACAGCGGTGATTATCGATCCCATGAAGGCCAGTGGCGAATTGTTGAGGTTCAACCAGCCGATATGAGCCGCCCACGCCACGACCGCTGGCGGAGTAAACGAGCGCAAGCCAGCTGCGACGCCGAGGCCCAAGGCAAACGCGAAAATGTAGTTCATTGGTTTTAGAGAGTAACAGGATTTACCCGATTCCCGCGAGACCTTAATTCTTCACCGCTGAGCTCGCAGAGATCGCAAAGGTCCGAGCGGACTGGCATTTGTCAGAAGTGACCAGGGACCAGCCTTCGCGCGAGGCTACGGCTTGGCAGGCGAGTGACCAGAAAAGTTGATGGTTGATAGTTGAGAGTTGAGAGAAAAAGCGTAAACGCTGAAATCGGAAGTGATGTGTTATTTCTTCGCTGGGATCTCGTCGAACATGTAGCGAAAAATCTTCCACGAACCGTCTGCCTGTTTCTTCCACACAAGCAGGTTCTTGCCACGGAAATGGGTCTGCTTCCCGTTCCTCGTCACATCACCTTCGAACACCGAGGTGGCAATCGCGATGTCACCTACCACGTGGAAGCTGTTCCAATTGACCGTCAGCGTGAACGGCACAAAGTGCGGGTCGGCGACAAGCTTCTTGTAATACTCGCCGATCGCGGCCTTGCCGATCACCGGCTCCTCCTCCTTAGGCATGAGAACCGCATTCTCGTCGTAAAGGTTCGTGAGCGCTGCGGCGTCTTTCTTATTCGCCGCGGCGATCCACTCCTTGTAACGATCCTCCACCGTGGCCTTGATCTTCGCTTCTTCGTTGTCGCTCGCCAGCACCGGCACGGAGAGAAGCAACATAAGTGTGAGCAAGAATAGTTTGCGCATGCTCTGTAGGCGTCGCTCGTTTCGGGGCCAATATCAAGAAAGACAACACCGTCAACAATCAAGAAGTGAACGGAGTGACCTGTGACTGGAAGAGTTGATGGTTGAGAGCGTAAAGCGCCGTTGGAGCCACGCCCCTTTGCGGAGTTGAGAGTTGAAGTGAGAGGGAATTCAGAAGCGAATCGGTTAACCGAAACTATCCGACTGCGGATCCCAAAAGTCGCCTCCCAAGCCGAGGCGCGCGAAGATGGAACGCATCTCATCGGGCTGCGGACGCCGCGAGTTCTCTTGTAAGCGCGTCGAGTACCAAGTCGTCGCGAGCGTCCATAGCTGGTCCATCGTGACGAGCGGCCGCATGGGATAACCATGCGCGGCGCACCACTCTCGAACCCGTTCTTCCGACCGGAAGAAAAGCATGTTGCTTCAGGTGAAAACAATGTCGTCCCACCACTTGGCCGCGGGAACAAGGCAATGAAAAAGCCAGCTGCAGGGCGGCGGACCCTCCAAGCCAATCTCCAGTGAGAGCGGTTCACCGGATTGTTCGCAGCGGGAATGAACCTGCCCCGGACGCTGCAGCGCCGCCGGTATGCCGAATGAATCCCAGGCGCAGTTAGCGAAATACTTCGTCTCATCGACGATCACGACATGTTGGGTCGGTACGCCGGAAAATGGGGGAGCCATCCGAATAGACACTCCATCGGGTTCCAACACCAACACTCGCTGAGCGCGTAGCCTGAGATAGGCTTCGCGAACGCTGCTGACGTCGGCGCGAACACGTTCAGCTACAACTTGCAGCGACGGCCTCTGCCCGGTCTCGGCGAAGTGCCGGTAGATCGCCAGTTTCGTCTGCGTATCGAGACTCATGGATCAACCAAGTAAGAATTAAGAATTATGAATTATGAAGTAGAAATGTGCTGACCTCTCACGAAAATAGGGAAGCAGGTCGCAGACTCGCCGTGGAGAGAACGCGGGAACCGAGGAAATGGGTTTTCCGAGATAGAAGGCAAAGCTGCGAGGTAGCAGCGACGGAGTGTGGGCAACGACGGAGTTTCAACATTTTTTCCATGATCTTAAGCACTCTGTTTTCCAAAGGACGCCCGACGCGGCCGGTGCGATACTTTTCTGGATGAGCAGGGCGTTCGTCAAAGAAGATGTCGATCCTCCGGAGCGCAGCGGACGGAAGCGATCGGCGTCAGGCCTGCCGCCCGGGGCGGCCAATTACATCACGGCGTGCGGCGCGAAGCGTTTGCGCGAGGAACTGCAGAAGCTTCGCGCGGCAAACACCGGTAGCGAGCGCATCATCGAATTAGAGCGCATTCTCGCATCGGTCCATGTTGTCGATCCGCCGGACGCGCCGTCTAACAGCGTCACGTTCGGCGCAACGGTGACGGTGAAGGATAAAAAAGGCGCGACCGAAACGTTAACTATCGTCGGCGTCGACGAACTCAATTTCGAACGAGACGCCGTCAGTTGGATTTCCCCTGTCGGCAAGGCGCTGCTGGCCGCGGATATGGGCGACTGGATTACGCTTGAACATGGACGAGCCGCGAAAATCGTGAAGATCGTACAAGATAAGGGGCCGCCAAAAGCGCAAAGCGCGCACTTAGCGGCCCCTTTCTCAGATTTTCAGAGTCTTATTGTTTTGGCAGTGGATCCGCTCCAAAGTTTGCGTGGACCAACATCCATTTGTCACCCTTTTTCACATAAACACGGGTGGATTTTGCACGGGTCGGTTCCGTCTTTCCGTCCTTGTCCTGTGTAAGGCCGACGTAGTTGTAAGTCAGGATGGCAACATTCCCGTTGTATACCTGGACCTTGGGATTGGCCATTTCCGCAGCGATAGTCTTGCCTGACTCTTTTCCCGTAGCTTCTGCCAGCCGCGTATTCATCCCTTTCCCATCGAGACGCGTGGCATACTGGCCGTTGAACTCGGTGTAGTCATCCGACATGTCCTTCGACTGTTCTGCGACATTCGTCGGATCTTTTATTCCAGCAGCCCATTGCGCTTTTGCCATTGCAATCACGGCATCGGAAGTTGCCTGGTCGGCTTGCTGAGCCGACGCGTTCAGCGCGAAAGCCGAGCAACAGGCAGACGCGATTAGTACCAACATCAATTTTTTCATTTCTATTTTCCTCCGGGGAAACCCCCGTGCGTATGAGCTGACCACGCTCAATGCTTAGACCACAGCGGACAACGGTCTTGTTAGCTTTTGCCGCCGAACCGGCTGAGAAGCCGGATGCTCGCTTACTTGCGTTAGACTCCGATAGTGCGCCGACACTGGTAAGTCAATGCATTTCGCCGGACCACCTGACGCTGATCGTCGCGCGAAGCAACAATTTGAAAATCTTCACGTAGGATTCGCCTGGATAAATCGCGCTCTGGTCAGAGATCAAAACTGCAAAGTCGACAATCGAGCCGCGGTGTCGCAAGACCACGCCTTCAACTTCAACAGAAGAAATGTTCTCACCGCCGCTAATGATGACGTCTTTCAAACGGTCGCGAATTTCGACGTAACCATCCGGATGCACGACCGCGGCGTCGCCGGCATGAAACCATCCGAGAAGCACTCGGCGGCAAGGTAGTCGGTTGGATGGAAAAAGGTCAACGACGAGGCACTATCAGCACTGATCGCGCAGTGATCAGTGACGAGTTAGTCTCCCGCGGCGAAGGAGTCACGTGCGAACCAGATCTCGAAGTGTGTGTCGATATCGGATGACTGCGTCTTGTCGCGCTCACTGGGGATTACGTAGCTGGGTCGCACTTTGGGTACGCCGTTGCTCCTCAGAATCCCAACGATGGTATCCGCAGCTTGCTTTGTTGTCGGAGGATTGGGAAAGGCAAAAAAGCGGACCTCGGCTGTGTCCGGGATGTAGGCGCGACCGCCGACATTTTGAATTCCGATGACAACAAATTGATTATTCGCGACAAGTTTCTCCTGCAATTTCCTGGCTGATTCTCTTTGCGATTCATTGGCGATGTGAATGTAGATGCGACCTTTGCGACCTTTGCTGTTGATAGCCGTTTTGATGGCTGCGTTGGCGCGTTCAAGATGGTCGACGAGTTCGGTAGTCTGTTTCGAAGGAGGCTGTGTTTGGACATTATCCAGAGTCGCCTGCAGTTGCTGTTGCACAGCCACCGCCGAATCGAGTTGATTTTTAGCGACTGCATCCGTCGCGAGACTTTGAAGTTGAGCGACTATCTGGATTGGATTGGGCGTTGGTGTCGAGAGTGAAGTGGGAGTGGCACTGGCAGTGACGGTCGCCGCCGGAACCGGGGTTCCCGGAGGACCCTCCCCGGCGACCTCCGGAGTGGCGGAAGGGCCCTCCGCGGGAGGCGGCGGCTCCGGAGTGGCGGCCGAACCGACCGAAGACAGCAAGGTCTGCGCAAGCGTCGCGACCTGTGAAAGTCTCAGTGTTTGCGGAATACCAAGCTCCTGCAGGAGTTGCGAAAACACACTCTTTCGAATCTCGTCCAGCAGGGGGCTTTCGGTGTACGAAATTGCGCCAAGAGCTTTGAGCGTGTGATGCGCTCCATCGCGGATTTGAAACTCGACTTGAGGCGTTTGGTCGACCTCCACAACCTCAAGGGCCGCAATGTATGGCTCGGCTCTGTTGTAACGCATAAGACTTTCTTGACCTATCCCCTGCAGCCAAAGACGGTCCCAATCATCTACGAGCGATTGCACCCGCTGGGCGAACGGCAAGTTGTCAGTCGGAGTCTCTGTTTCTTGAATGCTATAGCTGATCTTGAAGACCGGCTTCTGCTTTATATCCATTACCCAGTTAGAGAAGGCTTGTTTGGGATTCCACATCTTTAGGAGATCTACCCACACATTTTGAACTGATTCTTGCGAACCATCGTCATCTACATACCATCTTTTCGAAATCCTTATCTCGTGAGTATCCCATCGTAGCCAATATTTTGTTTCCTGAGGCGTCAGCCATGGGCGGATATTGTCGGGCGAATCCTTCTCCGCTGTCTCCCGGCGTTGTTCCGGTGTTGGATCAGCCGTGCGGGCGAAGAACCTTCCGTCCACTGTGACTGTAGAGCCTGGAATAGCCACGATTCGGCACGGATAGGCGAACCCGAGAGCTAAGAGGATTGCCTGGAACAGGGCAATTAATAAGAGTGCCACGATAACCAAGCCGCGATGCCGCGTTACAAAGGAGATGGTATCGGCTTCCCTCGGATTTAAGCTTTTGAGACCCAGTAAACCGAAAACGACAGCAGCCGCGCTCCCGACCACTTTTACAATCGGATCGGGCAAAAAGAAAAATGAGAGCACCAGAAACAAAAACGAATTCGCGGCATACAGCACCAGCAACAATCTGGCCGGGCCGCGATCGATTGCCTCAGTCATGATTTAATCAAGCTTTTTGCCTGTGCTCGTAACGGCGGAGTCCGAGGCTGGCCGACCGGAAAAGTGAGGGGCGAGAACTGCACGTGAAGGAAACAGGCTTTCGTTGTTTTTCTCAAAAATGACGCGAGGCATCAACAAAAAAGTTTGTCCTTGTCGAGCGTGAGGAGCGCGAGCAAGCCGGGTACACGAACTGCGTGGCATACGCATCCACTCGATCAGGCGTTGGACTCACTGCGGAGTGATCGCGAGGCGGTGCGCTCGCAAAATACATTTTTGAATTTTGCCAGTCGCAGTGTTTGGTAGCCAGTCGATCAAAAGCAGTTGCAACGACGCTACAACTCGCCTTACGCATCTCGCCTCGTCGGCCCAGAGAATCGACAATGTGATTTGAGCGATCAAATTGAAGAATGTTCGTCGGGCATTACCCACCTTCGCTCGCAAGGCCGAGCTACGGCGCGGCAGGCAGCGTTTAGAAATCAGCAATGTTTGTTGGACACTACAGCGTTGCCTTTGCAGCTAAGAGCGAGAAGAACAAAATCCCGCTCTGGGTTTTGTTCGTGGCCGTGCAGTTGCTGGATTTTTTGTGGGCGCCATTTGTTCTGCTTGGGATCGAGAAGGTGCGTTTCGTTCCGGGAATCACTGCGACTAATGCGCTCGATCTTTATTACATGCCTTACACGCACAGCCTCCCCGGCGCGCTCTTCTGGTCGGCGGTAGCGTTTGCAATTTACAAAATCGGCTGGCACAACATTGCCTCGAACAGCGCGGCGTTACTCGTGGGGTTCGCCGTTTTTTCGCATTGGCTTCTCGATCTGATTGTTCATCGTCCCGATCTCGCCATCTATGACGACACGTTGAAAGTCGGCTTCGGTCTTTGGAATTATAGAGGCGTCGAATTTGTATTGGAGATCGGAATTCTTCTTTTCGGCGCGATCATTTATTTGAAACGCAACGGCGCGATCGCGCGGAAAACCGGCATCATCATTTTCGTTGCGGTGCTGGTCTTGATTCAAACAAGCAACACCTTCGTGCGCCGGCCGCCCTCTTCCGATCGCGCCTTCGCGATCACGGCGCTCATCTTCTATACGGTTTTCGCCTGCGTCGCGTTTCTTCTCGAGAAGCGACGCAGCTTGCAGCAATGAAAAGTGACGGGTGACGAGTGACCAGAGAGCTGATCGCTGCGGGACGGATTGAAGAAAAGGTCTCGGAGAAAAAGGCGGGAACTATTTGATTCCGACGACCATTGAATCGGGGCCGGTAAGATGTTCCACCCGCGTTTCGCGAAAGCCGGCTTCGTGCATCCAGGATCGACAATCGGCGCCGGAGTAATCGAATCCGCCTGGCGTCTCGAGGAGCATGTTGAGACTCATAAGCAGACCGAATGCGTTCTTGCGGCGGTCGTCGTCAATCAAAGCTTCATAGACGATTAGCGCGCCTTTCGCCGGGAGCGCGTCGCAGGCTTTGCGCAGAAGCATCTTTTTTTCCTCCAAATTCCAATCGTGCAAAATGTGGCCCATGACGAGAACGTCAGCGCTCGGGAGCGGGTCCTCGAAGAAACTGCCGGTATAGAATTTCAGCCGATCAGACAAGCCCTGGCGGGCAACGTATTTTTCGAAAAGCGGCCGCACCACCTCCAGGTCGAAGCCGCCACCAGTGAGATGCGGATGCGCGAGCGCGACTTGCACCGGCAGACCGCCTTGTGCTACGCCGATGTCGATAAACGTCTTGTAATTTTTCCAGGGGAACTTTTGCGCGATCGCCATGGCGGCACCGAGACTAACCCCTGTCATCGCGCTGAGAAAGTTTTCCAGTCGTTGCGGGTCGGCATAAATCGCCTTGAATGGATCGCCGCCGCTCTTGGCTTCGTTTTGCGGTTGTCCAGTGCGCAAACCTTCTGTCAACGCGCCCCAGAATGGATATGACCTCAAGTTTGCCATCTCGAGAAGTCCGCCCACGTAAGTCGGTTTCGCGCGATCCAGAAACAGATCGGTCTCGGCCGTATTGCTGTATTTTCCAGCCGCGTCGCGTTCGAGCATTTCCAACGCGACAAGGGCATCAAGAAAATCGCGCACGCTGCGTGGATGCAATTTCAAACGCTCGCGAACTTCGTCCGTGTCCAGCGGTCGCTCGGCCAACTCAGTGAAGAGATCGAGTTCGATCGCGCTCAACAAAGTCTTGGCGCCCCAGAAGCCAAGCCCAAGCTGTATGATTGTCTCCGGCGTAACTTCTTTGTTCATGGGACACTGAAGACTGACGTGGTCGCTTTTCAAGACCGAGTTCGCAGTGACGCGCTGTTGACTCGTGATCGCCAGATCACTCACTCCCAAGCGGCTTTGCGGTCTATCCACCGGCCTTCCCGGCACGGCGTATTCAAGGCACTTGAACTCTCCACGGCGAGTCTTCGACCGGCGCGCGCGTTCGTTGCGCGAGCGTCACGTTCGAGCTCGCCACCGGACGAGTCCGTGTCGCCGCGGCGACCGAGCCGGGTGCACGCACCGCCTGGCATACACATCCGTTAGGCCAAACGTTGATTGTCTCCGTCCGGTTTTTGGCGGATTCAGCGTTAGCGCGGCATCTCCGCTATTGCGATGGGAACGATGCTGCTAAACTAGAGTACTCTACTCCTCGTGATATGGAACGTCGCTTGAGTGCCATTCTTGCCGCGGATATGGTTGGCTACAGCCGGATGATGGGCGCGAATGAAGCCGGGACTCTCGAGGCGCTCAAGGCTGTGCGGGCGAATCTGGTGGACGGCAAGGTCGCGCACCATCAGGGGCGCATCGTGAAACTGACGGGGGACGGCATGCTGGTTGAATTCCCGAGCGTGGTGAACGCGGTCGACTGCGCGGCTGACATCCAGCGGGCAATGCGCGATCGCAATGTCGATCTTCCACCGGATCGGCGCATGGAATTCCGGATCGGTGTAAATCTGGGCGATGTAATCGTGGAAGGCGATGACATCTATGGCGACGGCGTGAATGTTGCGGTACGGCTGGAGAGTATCGCCGAGGCTGGCGGAATCAGCGTTTCACATTCGGTGTGCGATCAGGTTGGCAACCGGCTCGACCTCACTTTCGAAGATAAGGGCGAACAGAATCTGAGGAACATCGCCCAACCGATTCGCGTCTATAACGTATTGCTTGGCGAACCGGCGGCGCGGAGTGAGAAGCAATCAGCCCCAGCCAATCGCGAAAAGCAACGCCCGCCGGGAAAGCCAGCCATCGCGGTGCTGCCGTTTGCCAATATGAGTGGCGACCCTGAGCAGGAATATTTCAGCGATGGAATCACGGAGGACGTTATCACCGACCTCTCGAAAATCTCGGGACTCTTCGTCGTGGCGCGCCACAGCGCCTTTATCTACAAAGACAAGCCTGTAAAAGCGCAACAAATTGGGCGGGAACTCGGAGTCGATTTTCTATTGGAAGGAAGTGTTCGTAAAGCGGGCTCGCACGTACGCGTTACCGGACAACTCGTTAACTGCAAGGACGGCGGCCATCTTTGGGCGGAGCGCTTCGATCGCGACCTAACCGATATCTTCGCGATTCAAGACGAGATCACTCACGCGATCGTGGAACAGCTAAAAGTTAAGTTGTTGCCGCAGGAAAAGAAATCGATTGAGCAGGCGCCGACCGACAACGTCGAGGCTTACACTTATTATCTGAGAGGCCGCCAGTTTCTGCATCGACATTCGAAGGCGTATTACGATCTGGCGAGGCGAATGTTCACAAAAGCAATCGAGCTCGATCCGCGGTATGCGCGCGCGTATGCCGGAGTGGCCGATTGCGATTCGTTTCTTCGCCTGCATTACCATGACGACATTCCGGTCCGGAAAATTTTCGAAATGACGGAGAAGGCGCTCGCGCTGGACGATCGGCTGGCGGAAGCGCATGCGTCGCGGGGCCTGGCACTCTCAATTGAGAAACGATTTGAAGAATCGGCGGCTGAGTTTGAGAGAGCCATTGCACTCGATCCGAACTCCTTCGAGGCGCACTACCTGTATGCGCGGGGAAGTTTTGCCCAGGGAAAGCTCGAGCGGGCGGCGGAATTGTTCGAGCACGCCGCGGCGGTCAGCCCTGAAGATTATCAATCGTTGGTTCTGCTGATTCAAATCTATAGGTCCCTTGGGCGTCACGCCGAGAAGGACAATGCCGCGCGACGCGCGATCGAGCGGGCGGAGCGCGAGATAATTCTGCATCCCGAAGATCCGAGGCCGGCATATTTGGGGATCGCGGCGTTGATTGAAATGGGAGAACACGCTCGTGCGAGAGAATGGATAGGGCGAGCTTTGGTAATCGGCGCCGACGATCCTTTCACACAGTACAATGTGGCGTGTGGTTACACCAAACTGGGCGATACGGAGCTGGCTCTGGATCTTCTCGAGCGCCTGTTGCCGAACGTCGGGGCCGAGATCAGGATGTGGATCAAACACGACTCCGATTTCGATGCTATCCGAGAGAATCCGCGTTTTCAAAAGCTGCTCGAGATCTACGCGTAATCCATGAACATGAAACTAGAAGTGGTAATCGTCCCTGTCTCCGACGTCGATCGCGCCAAAGCATTCTACGAGAAACTGGGGTTCCGGTTAGATATCGATTACGTCGCGGATGAAAACTTTCGGGTTTTACAATTTACTCCTCCTAATTCAGAGGCGTCGATCATCTTCGGCAAGGGAATCACGCCGGCCAAGTCTGGCGCGGTGGACAGCTTGGTTCTCGCCGTGGACGATGTCGATGCCGCCCGCGCCGACTTGATCGCCCGCGGCGTCAACGTGAGCGAGGTCTTCCACTACGCCGGCGGCCCCTTCAACAACGCCGTGAAGAACCCGCGCGCCGGTGGGCGCGACCCGCAAGGTCGTTCCTACTTCTCGTTTGCGTCGTTCAGCGATCCTGACGGGAACGGCTGGCTACTCCAGGAGATCACGACGCGACTTCCCGGCCGCGAATGGAAGGCAACGTCAGATCGAGCCGTGGACGTCGCAACGCTGGCCGAGCTCCTCCGCGAGACGGAGCAGCACCACGGTCAGTATGAAAAAACGCACGCACGACACAACTGGTGGGACTGGTACGCGCCTTACCTCAATGCGCGTCGGAACGGCAGCAGTCCGGCAGAGGCAGTCACCGCCGCCGACCGCTACATGGAGGAGGTCTTTCATGTTCCTCCTCGATGATTGTATCGTGCCCGATATGAAAATATTTCTAGCTTTTCTTTTTGGCGCTGCGGTGATGCTTGGCTTCAGCGCGATTACCGGATCAACGACTCCGCCGCATCACGTTTACGAGCTGCGCCTGTATCACGTTCACGAGGGTAAAATGGATGCGCTAAAAGCGCGCTTTGGCGATCACACCGACGCGATTTTCAAGCGGCATAACATGAAGAGCATTGGCTATTGGTCGCCGGAAGATGCGCCGAGTTCGCAGAACCTGTTTATCTACATTTTGGAGCATCCCAGCCGACAAGAGGCGGAGAAAAATTGGGCCGCTTTCCAAGCTGATCCGGAGTGGCAAAAGGTGAAAGCTGAATCGGAAGCAAACGGGCCGCTGGTGGATCACATCGACCGATACTTCATGGATCCGACCAGCTATTCCGCGCTGAATTAGAAGGAACTGACGTGTAATCAGCGACCAGCCTTCGCCAAGGCTACGGCTTGGCAAGCGAGAAAGTCAACGAAGCCTACGAGAGACTGCTCAAGTCCGATGTGAAGTATCGTTTCTCCATCGACATGGCATCTCTCAAATCGGAGTGAGTAGCAAAGTTAATAGTTGATGGTTGATAGTTGAGAGCCAAGTAAGAAAACAAAAACTCTTGGTTTCCTGGGTTCCTGATTCTTGAGAGATCTTAAGCATGAAAAAGCGCAAACTCGGAAAGAGTGGCCTGGAAGTTTCGGCGATCGGGCTCGGCTGCATGGGAATGAGCTCTGGCTACGGCCCGCCGAAAGATAAGCGGCGAGATGATCTCATTGATTCGCGCAGCCGTGGAACGCGGTGTCACATTCTTCGATACCGCTGAAATTTACGGACCGTTCATCAATGAGGAGCTGGTCGGCGAAGCGTTGGCTCCGATGCGTGAGCGCGTGGTGATCGCTACGAAATTCGGATTCAAAATCGGTTCCAAAGGCGAGCAGGCCGGCCTCGACAGTCGGCCAGAGCACATCAAAGAAGTTGCTGAAGCTTCGCTGAAGCGACTCAGGACGGATGTAATCGATTTGTTTTATCAACACCGCGTCGATCCGGACGTGCCGATCGAAGATGTGGCGGGAGCGGTGAAGGATCTGATTCAGGAAGGCAAGGTCAAGCACTTCGGTCTTTCCGAGCCGGGAGTACAAACAGTCCGTCGCGCACACGCAGTTCAACCGGTCACTGCAGTCCAGAACGAATATTCGCTATGGTGGAGAAAGCCTGAAGAGGAAGTCCTGCCGGCGCTCGAGGAACTCGGAATCGGTTTTGTTCCATTTAGCCCTTTGGGCAGAGGCTTTCTCACGGGAAAGGTCGAACGAAAACACTACGTTCGACAGTTCGGACTTACGCAATAAGCTTCCGCGCTTTACGCCGGAAGCGCGCAAAGCGAATCAGGCGTTGGTTGATTTGCTTGGCGACATCGCGAAACGAAAGAAAGCAACGTCTGCTCAGATCGCGCTTGCCTGGCTGCGTGCGCAGAAGCCGTGGATCGTTCCAATCCCAGGCACCACGAAGTTGCATCGGCTCGAAGAAAACATTGGAGCAGCTTCAATCGAACTTACACTGGACGATCTTCGCGAGATCGAACACGCCGCATCAAAAATTGACGTGAAAGGCGCTCGATATCCCGAGCACTTGGAGCGAATGACGGGTCGTTAATTAAGTGATCCGCCTTCGGACAAGCCTTCAACCTTCGCTGAAGCTACGGCTCGACAAGACGGCGCGACAGGCGAGTGACAGAAAACAAATTCAGAGTCAAGAGCGAGGAAATCAGGAATCAAAAACATGAGCAATAAGATCCGAGGGAAAGTCGTGGTCATCACGGGCGCGAGCAGCGGGCTGGGGGAGGCAGCCGCCCGGCTTCTCTCTGCGCAGGGCGCGACTGTTGTGCTGGGTGCGCGGCGCTCCGATCGCCTCCAGTCATTGGCAGATGAATTGAGCGGCAGCGGCGGCAAGGCACTCGCCGTTGCGACAGACGTTACTCATCGTAACCAAGTGAAGAGATTGGTCGATACAGCCGCGCAAAAATTTGGGCGTGTCGATGCCATGATCAATAACGCCGGTATTATGCCGCGCGCGCCACTCGAGCGCCTGACGATCGACGATTGGGATCGGACGATTGATGTCAACATCAAAGGCGTGCTGTACGGGATCGCCGCGGCGCTGCCGCATATGAAGAAGCAGAAATCCGGGCATATGATCTTTGTGTCCTCTGTGGCCGGTCACAAAATCGGTGCCGATTTCGCGGTGTATGCGGCGACCAAGCATGCCGTGCGCGCGCTCGCCGAAGGATTTCGACAGGAAGTCAAACCCTATAACATTCGCACAACAATTATCTCGCCGGGCGCGGTCGCGACGGAACTTCCGGATAGCGTGACCGAGCCGGACATCGCGGCGAAGATCCGCACGTACTACGACGATATCGCCATTCCCGCTGAGTCATTCGCTCAGGCCGTCGTTTTCGCGATGAGCCAACCGGAAGAAGTGGACGTGAACGAGATCCTGTTCCGGCCGATTAAACAGATGCTCTAAAGAGAAGTTGAGGGCTGAAAGTTGAGAGCGTAAAGCTCCGTCGGAGCCACGCTCCTTTAAGGAGTTGAGAGAAACACATGGAAATCAAAAGAGTTGGTTCGCAAGCTTCGACTAAGGGTTCAGCCGACTGGTTTACCGGCACAGTGCGCATTGATCCGCTGTTCGAGGCGCCCGAACCGGCGCGTGTGCGTGGCGCGAGCGTCACGTTCGAGCCCGGTGCACGCACGGCGTGGCACACGCATCCGCTGGGTCAGACGTTGCTTGTCACAGCCGGTTGCGGCTGGGTTCAACGCGAAGGCAGTCCGATCGAAGAGATTCGTCCCGGTGACGTGGTGTGGTTTTCGCCTAACGAGAGACATTGGCACGGCGCCACACCCACCACGGCTATGACGCATATCGCGATTCAGGAAGCGCTCGATGGAAAGGTCGTGAACTGGATGGAAAAGGTCAGCGACGAACAATATCAGAAGTGATGAGTGACCAGCCTTCGCCAAGGCTACGGCTTGGCAGGCGGGTGACAAGCGATGAGTGAGAATATCAAACTTAGATCGGGCACGCCGGCGGATGCGGAGATTTGCGGCAGGATCTGCTACAACGCATTTAGGACGATCTCGGAGGCGCACGGTTTCCCGCCTGACTTTCCGACTCCGGAAGTGGCAATTGGTGTATTAAGGTCGCTGCTCGCAAATCCAAAATTTTATTCTGTGATTGCGCAAATCGATGGCCAGATTGTCGGCAGCAATTTTCTCGATGAACGCAACACGATCGCAGGCGTTGGACCGATTACCGTCGATCCGACCGTGCAGAATCGCGCGATTGGCCGGCGTTTAATGGAAGCGGTGCATGAGCGCGCCGCGGAGAGGAATTTCCCCGGTGTCCGGCTCATTCAGGCTGGATTTCACACACGATCGCTTTCTTTGTATGCCAAGCTTGGCTACGATGTGCGCGAACATCTGGCGTGCATGCAAGGCAACGCCCTCGGAATTTCTATCGAAGGTCATATCGTCAGGCCGGCGGTCGAAGTTGATCTCGAGGATTGCAATCGCCTGTGCCGAGAAGTGCATGGCCACGATCGCGACGGAGAATTGCGGGACGCGATCGCGCAGGGCTCCGCGACCGTGGTGGAGCACGATGGACGAATCACTGGTTACGCTACCGTCATCGGCTTCTTCGGTCACGTCGTAGGGGAGACAAACAAAGATGTGAAGGCGCTGATCGGCGCAGCGAAGGAATTCGCCGGTCCCGGTTTTCTTCTTCCGACGCGCAACGGCGATCTATTTCGCTGGTGCCTGAGCAAAGGTTTACGAATTACGCAGCCAATGACTTTGATGAGCAAAGGCCTGTACAACGAACCGGCGGGCGCATTCCTGCCATCGATCTTGTACTAGCCTACGGCGCCAGTTTCGCCAAAGCTTGCACAGGTCTCACCGCTGAGATCGCAGATTCGCAGAGACAAAACTAAAATTGCTCTGTGTGCTCCGCGTTCTCTGTGGTTAACCTTCCGACAGAATCTTCGCGACTTTTCTCAATCGTGTTCCAATTACGCGTCGTCGCGGCGACACCCAGGAGTTTTTCGATCTTGCCGAGGTAGCCGATCGCTTTCATGTGGCGTCGGTACACACCGAGGACAAATCTGTCCTGGATTGCAATGATCTTCAGCAGCCAGTCACCGTCGGATGGCAGACTCAGTGGAAGAGCAGGGAGATCGCGAGGTCGTTTGTGCAATACGCTGACGAATCGCGTGATGTCCGTGCCGGAAGGCTCTCGCGCGAACGGATCCTTTAATGCAAGCTTTACGATGTCGCGCGCGGGACAAATCATGATCTCGCATTTGACTCCGAAAGTTTTCGCGAGTTGAACGGCAAAGGCATTGCGCAGAGTTGATTCGCTCACATTTTCGCGCACGACAAACGTGCCCACCGCGCCGATGTTAACGGCGCCGAACTTCGCCAGTTGCTTCGCGATTTGCGCCGGCTGGCATCGATTGGTTCCACCGACATTCACCGCACGGAGGAAAACGACCCAGGCCATCAGGGAAGTAAGAGGGAAGAAGTAAGAATTAGGAAGCAGGAAGTAAAAATAGAACTAACCCGCCGTGGCGCTCGTCGGGCATCGGAAAAGGCGTTTGGCACAAGCGCCTCTACATTGTCTACTTGCAAGCGATGCATTCGAGCTAGATCTGTCTGTTGCGATTTGAAATGAAGCGTCTCGCGTCAATTCTTCCAATCCTCTTTCTGTTGGCAGCGGCCGCCGACGCAGCGCCGGTTGTTTTCGTAGTTCGCCACGCGGAGAAGACAACGGGCGGGGGCAACGATCCTGAATTGTCGCCTGCCGGGCACAAGCGCGCGGACGTGCTTGCGCGGATTCTACAGGATTCGCAGATCACGGCCATCTTCGTTACGGAATTTAAACGCACGCAGGAAACTGCTGCGCCAACAGCGAAGGAAACTCACATTACTCCGACAATCGTTCCGTCCACGGATATTGCTGGGCTGGCTTTAAAATTACGCGCAATGAACGCGAATGCGCTCGTCGTGGGTCATGGCAACACCATTCCCGATTTGATGAAAGCGCTCGGCATCGCGATACCAATCAACATTCCTGACGCCGATTACACGGAAATATTTGTCGTCTCGTTAAGCGATCCGCCACAGTTACTGCGCTTGCATTATC
This sequence comes from uncultured Verrucomicrobiae bacterium, assembly GCA_963725505.1. Classification (GTDB taxonomy): domain Bacteria; phylum Verrucomicrobiota; class Verrucomicrobiia; order Chthoniobacterales; family UBA10450; genus Udaeobacter. The sequence continues at coordinate 176,866 of CAVRYN010000006.1, forward strand.
CGTTCTGACGAGGAGCGGTTGAACGCGCTCCGCGTGCAGAGAAAATCTTCTTCTCTTGAGGTGTAATGCTGGGCGACAATGACGGCTCGACATTGAACGCCGACAACTCAATGACCCGCTTCGTCTCTCCCCGCTGGATTTGCTTGCTCGCCGTGGCGCTCTTGTTTTTGAGCGGACGTTCGGTAAACGCCGATCCGGTAGGCGACTTTTTCAAGAAACTTGGCCAATCAGTATCGAAAGCTTTCCAGCCTCAGCCTACGCCCCGTCCGAGCAGAAAGACGACGCGGGCCTCCCGGCAACCCACTTCTCAAGAATCAAATGCCGCCGAAGCGGCGCCGACGCCACTCGGGGCGCCATCAAAGCCTGCTAAAGAAGAGAGGTCTAGTCCCGCTGGTTCCGGCTTCAGCTGCGCCTAAGGAAAAAGCAAGAGGGGATATGCCCTATGGAATTCCGGTCCCAGGGCAGAAAGGCATGGTCACAAGTCCTTATCTACCGGAGGGGAATTACATCGATGTGAGCGCTTTTGCTCCCGGGTCGGCTGTGAAAGATCCATACACAGGAAAGATTTTCCGGGTGCCGTAAATTCATTCTTTCGATCGGGCTTGCGCCCTCCGATCGACAAAGTCTGATGATGCAATTTGGATTGACATCCAAGCGGCGTTTTGATAGACGGGGGCATCCACCGCCTCATTGTAAGGAGGATTTTCCTATGATCGATTTCCTGCGGGCCTTGCGTGCTCACCCTGCTTATGGACGACGACTACTTGGCTTCATTCCTGCACTCGTCGTTACAGAGATGTTCTACAAGTTTCACAGCTTTAGTCTCGAATGCATGGCTTTCCTTGCGACGTGGCTCCTGTTGGACGTGCTGATAGAGTGGATCATGGGCTGCTTGAAGTTTAAGGATTTATCCAATGCTCCATCGGACGGGCTTGCTATCTCAAATGGAAAGAACATCGATCGATGAGAAGACCGGGAAAAGACGAAGATTCGGAGAACGTGCCGCCAGGCGGCCGAGCCTTTCAACGAATTCAGCAGGACCGCACGGCGCGCGGGCTGGATAAACTCCCGGTGCCGGGAACGCCGGGTCCTGCACCTAACAAACGTGCGCCTAAAGAACGCATGGACAAGACGCGCGAAAAGAAATAGCTCAAATCCTTCCAAGACTAGCTTCCTTTTTCTGCCATCTCCTCGCAAGCGCATCGGTTTAGCGCGCCATTATCCAAACACAACCCCATGAATATTCCCAAAGGCAAAGAGACCGCGACCCTCCGTCGAAAGCTCTTACTGGCAAAACAGCGTTTCCTCGGCGGAAAAGCGTTGAAGCGGATCGAATATTTTGAAACCCAGCGCGCGCTATCAAAAACAACTCTGGATCGCGGCTTTGTTAGCTCACAATCGGTCGAGAGCCTGCGGATTTCTAAGAAGCCTCCGACGCGCCGAGGCCCGAGGCTAGTTGCTGAATATTCGAAGGCGGATAGAGCGAAAGCCCGCCTGATTCCGACAAAGTTTGCCGCTAATGTGCAGCTTCCGGTTTGGCGATTGTTGGGGCCAAACCTTATTCCAAAGGGCCAAACATACGGGACCGGTGGTAACAACAAGCCGCCTGTCTCAGGCCGGTGCTCAGGCATCTTGGTTTCACCCTCGAATCCAAACCACCTCGTTCTCTGCTCCGCTGGCGGCGGACTTTGGGAAACCTTGGATCAGGGGAAAACATGGCGACCATTAACGGACCAACAGCCGACGCTTTCGATGGGCGCAATTTGTGGCGCGCCCAGCTCGCCGAATATAGTTTATGCGGGAACTGGAGAAGGGGATACCTACAGCCAACTTGGCGTGGGGCTGCTTCGATCGTCCGATGGCGGTCAGACGTGGGAGCATGCTCCTTCGAATGATCTTTCAGGCATCGGAATATTCGACATCGCTGTTGATCCGGCTAACCCGCTTCATGTTTGGGTAGGCACAACCACGAAGCTGCTTGAAAGCAATAATGGCGGCGCAACGTGGCGCACGGTTCAAAACGTTACCACCTGGGATATTTCCATTAACCCGAATGATCCTCAGGAGATCTTTGCCGCTACTGTCCTGGGCTTGATTCGTTCAACCAACGGTGGCACCAGCTGGACGCAGGTGGGACTTCCCGGGGCAACGCCGGGTTCGCATTTTAGCCGCATGGAAGTTTGCCACGCACCTTCGAAGCCGGCCGTCGTTTACGTTGCTGCCGTTCAGGGCGACAGCGGAATGCTCTGGCGACGCGCCTCCAGCGGCGGCGCGTTCTCCTCTGAAAGGACGCCGTCACTTGATCCGCAGTCGGACATCGATCAAGCGTGGTATGACTGGTGCCTCGCAGTGTCTCCCACAGATCCTGATGTTCTTTATTGGGGAGCGGTTCAACTCTACAAGGGCAGCCGTGGAGTGGCAGGTTGGACCTGGCGTAACATCTCGTCTCGATCCAGCGGCGATTCTATTCATCCAGATCAACACCATCTCGCGTTTGATCCTTCCAATCCTGCCGTGCTTTACGCTTGTAACGATGGCGGCATCTTTCGTTCGCCTGACGGGGGAACGAGCTGGACTTCGCTAAATCCCGGGCTGGGCATTACCGAGTTCGAATTCATCATTCATTTGGAGAGCGAGGACACCTGGCTCATCGGTGGGACCCAGGACAACGGTACGCTCGGCAATCCTCACAATACTCCTCGCGACGGAACATGGGACCAGATCGCGCCAGGTGATGGTGGCGATTGCGGCGCCGACGATACCAACAAACTGTGTTACCACTCTTACTACGGCATCGAGATCGAGCGTGCTCCCGCAACTGGCGCCAACGCATTCAAATGGGTCGATGTATCACCGCCGGCGCCTGAAGACTACGACGCGCTCTTCTATCCTCCGATGGACGTGTTGAAAAGATTGTCGCCAAGGCAGGTGTTACACTTTGGGTGTCGGACGATAGCGGAGATCATTGGGCGGAAGTTGATTTCGGTGGTGAGGCCGGTGAGAAAGCTTCGGCCGTAAGCATTGTGAGCCGTAGGACGATATTTCTAGGAACCGAAAAAGGCCGGCTGGTTCGGATCGATCGCGCTAGCTCGGGATGGGCCAAGGCCAACGTTACTCAGCTGACGAGTCCACGAAGCGAATTTGTTAGTGATATTGTTGTCCTTGGAGCTTCGAAAAAGGTTGTATGGACAGGTTGCTCAGCCTTTGGAGGAGGTCATGTCTTCCGATCTACAAACGGTGGCACGAGCTGGAGCGATCGCACCGGCAATCTGCCCGACATTCCAGTTAACGCCATCGTCATCGACCCGAAGAACCACCGACGTATTTTTGCCGCAACCGACCACGGCGTGTATCAGAGCAAAAACTCCGGGACCAAATGGAGTGACTTCAGCAACGGACTTCCCAACGCCGTCGTTGGCGACATGGTCTTGCACGAACGCCGAAGAGTGCTGCGCATCGGCACTCACAATCGCGGGGCCTGGGAAGTCGATATCTAAGAGCTACCGCAATCTTTCACTCCGGCACATAAACTGCATAGCCGCGCGGCGGCGCCCACAGATCGACCCAGCCAGAGTCGTTAGTCCCTTTTTCCTGCGGCATGCCAAGGTCGTCGCGCCCGCGCCAGGCTGTGGGAACAAGCCGCGTGTTGATCCACCGCGTCTGAATCCACGCACCGTTCCAATTGCCGCTATTATTTAAAACAAAGACTAGCCCGCTTTGGTTAGCATTGCCTGGGCGTTGCATGATGTAGAGGTCGTCGTTCACAAAGAGAACTTGCGTCGGGCCAGCAGCATTTTGCTCGTGAACTTTGATGAGCGCGTCAATGCCGCTTTGATTGTTCGGCTGTGCGAGGTCCCAGTTAAAATAATCCTGCCAGAAGACGCACGGATAACCTTCGTGCGTAAGGATAAATGCATAGGCCAGGAGTTTGTCGTTAATGATGGGACTGTCGCGCACGACGTCGTGATTCTCGACGAAGGTCACAGCTTGGCCTGGCCGGTCCCACATCAAGACGCCGGGCTCGGTGAGATTACGGAGACTGAATCCGTAACTGTCGCACAAGTCGCGCAGTCGCCAGCGCAGCGGAAAATCAAACGCGCCCACTGGATTGTCCGACCATGCGTTGGTTTCATCGAGCCAATCGTCAATGGTACGTTCGCTGTCCCAGCATTCGCCGACCGCGTAGGGCTTGAAACTTGTGCCGCCGCGCAGTGCCCGCATTTCTTGAATCGAACGGACCATCCAGCCGCCGTAACCCTTGACCATGTCGTAGCGGAATCCATCGAAACCGATTTCTTCCAAAAGCCAGCGAGCGTGGTTGATGAGCTCGGTGTAAACCAGGGGAGTGCGATGGCACAGATCCGGCATGTCACCGAATGTTGCGCCGTCCCAAGTCTCGTACTGGCATGGATGAAAACATTTCCAGTCGCGCGGGAACTTGCTGCTCTTCGGCGCGAACTGCGTCCAGCGCGACTGACCGTCGATCGGATTCAGTTCTTGACGAGTCAGCGCCGCTGTTATGATTGAACACCAGATCCGCATACACTTGCAATCCCGCTGCATGAGCGGACTGGATCAGCTCGACTAATTCGGCTTTGGAGCCGAACCACGTGGGCACGCCGCCTTTTTGATCGAACTCGCCGAGGTCATAGTAATCGTAAGGATCGTAGCCCATCGATTTCCAGCTCGCTGCCTTGTTTGCGGGCGGGAGCCACAACGCCGTGAAACCCGCCTGCGCGATCGAGGGTAATTTTGATTCGATAAAAGCCCACCATTGATGCTCGCGCTCTTCCGCTTTGGGACAATCCCAATAGAACGCTTGCAACATGACACCCATAATTCCGGCCTCCGTTTTTGCGCGTGCGCGCATCGGCACGCTACACCCCGACCAATGACTAACAAGGAGCGAATCAGGATCACGCCGCCGGTTTTACCTTGCTTCTCTTCCCGATTCTGCGCACGTCTCGCATCATTCACCGTCGCCGGCGGGCGCGATATGTGCCGGTAACGAGTAACTAATTAGAAGTGCGAAGAGAGAAGATTCCGCCAACACGTGTCACTCGAGATTTGTTTGGATGAATCGCGGACTTGCATGAACATCGATCTGACGAAGCACCGTATCCCCGGAGTTAACGAAGCAGTGCGGTGTATTCGCGGGAACGACTGCGATGTCGCTGGCTTTCGCTTCGCGCACTTGATCGCCGATCGTAACCGTGGCGCGGCCTTCGAGCATGAAGATCACCTCTACGTACGGATGCATGTGTAGCGGCGGGCCTTGTCCTGGCTTCGCGTTGACGATGTAAGCGCAGATCGGCGCTCCCTGTTTTTCACCGTGGAATTCGTACGACACACCCTCAAACGGCAACTGCTCAAGATTAGTGAAACTCATGGCGCAACATACGAGGTGTTTTCAATTCGCTTGAACAACCTTTTATCCTGGCGTCTGACGCGTCATCCTGATACCGAATATTTCGATTCAACTGTGCTTATACTCTCCTTAAATGAAACCGGACGAACTGCGCGAACTGGCTGCGAATTCGCATTTCATTCCCGGCATTTACAACTATTGCGACCGGTGGTGTGAACGCTGCGCGTTTTCGCATCGCTGTTTGAATTATGCAATGGAACGCGCCGAGGACGACGGTGATCCCGCCGCGCGCGATCTGACCAATCAGAAGTTCTGGAGCAAACTGCATCAGCAATTTCAGGACACAATCGAAATGGTTCGCGCCGACGCGAAGGCGCGCGGCATTGATCTCGACGAGCCGAAACTACAGGCGGACGTCATGGCGCAGGAACGTCTGGAGCGACGGCGTGCGTCGCGAAATCTCCCGCTTGCGCGCGCAGCGAAGAGCTATGCGGATGCGGTGACGAAATGGTTTGAAAGCGCAGGTCCAATTTTCAAAGCCAAAGGGCTTGAACTCGAAACGCTGGCGCGAATGGAAACTGGAAATCCAGAGGCCGAAGCGGCAGAGCTGACGGAATTCGTCGGAGTGATTCGCTGGTATCAGCATTTCATCTACGTGAAGCTGTCTCGGGCGATCGGATCGCGTGCCAGCGAAGAATTGGAAACCGATGAGGAGATGAAAGCTTTCCCGAAGGATTCCGACGGCTCGGCGAAAATTGCGCTGATCGCGATGGATCGCTCAATCGCGGCGTTGTCGGGATTGCGAGCGGCGTTGGCCGGGGACGGCGCTGACGAGATTCTCGATTTTCTTGCGCAGCTTGCCGCGATTCGCCGCGAAACAGAGAAATTGTTTCCGCAGTCGCGCGCATTTGTGCGCCCGGGGTTCGATGAAGAACGAGCGCCGATCTCCAGCCCGGAGATGTAACGAAAATTCTCTGCAGACGCATGAATTCGGCCTCGGACAATTTTCCGCTTCACCTCGGAGTGCTGCGCGAACGGATGTTGCACCCCACCGATTACGAGTTGGCGGTCAATTATTTTCTCGATGAATTTGCAGGCGACGCGGCTTTTGTGCGCGCTTCGGACCGCGAACAAATGCCGCATCTTGTCGCGGCGCTGAGCATTGTCGTGTCGAAGGCAATCGGACGACGCGTGGAGGTGGAGAATGCGCTGGTATCGTACTTGCGTGAACACGGGTTCGTTCACGGGAACGCAGTCGCAGATGGGCGCATCGTGTTGTTCTTCTACTTTGAGCAGGCGGACGCCGGAGTGGTGATGTTGATCCCGGGGATTGACGGCGACATGGAAGTCGCGCGTTTTCGCGTCAAGGGCGGCCTGCCCGATCCGCGGTGGAACTAATCATGCGGTAAAAAAGCGGCGAGCTTTTCTCGGAACGCTGGAACAAAAGGAACTGCAGATGCGACCTGCTCATGAAGGCTCATGAGCATCGGTTGAGGCGTGGTGCAGAGTGATTGGCGGCAGATATTCGCCGGCGTAGGTGCGCGTCCACCAGCCGCGCTCGCCGGGTTTGGTAAAGCGATACCGATACCAATCGGCGCGGATGAATTTCGGCGGCGCATTCGGGAAAGGATTGTGCGCGAACAAGCGAAGAATTCTTTTTTCGCCTTCGAGTAATCTTTGCACAAGCGCGAAGATCCAGGGGTGAAGGTCCGGGGGCGACATCGCAGCAAACCACATTTGCCAGTCGAGTCTCCAATGATAGGGCGAAACGATGCATGGGCGACGGTTCACGTCGCCGGGTTTTCCTTTGAACTCGTACTCGCGCCATTCAGCATTGGCATCGGGATAGTCTGCGTCGGTGCCTTTGATGACGACTTCGAACCGTTCGCGCGTGACGGCGCCAAATGCGCCGTAGGTATTGACCAGATGCAACGGCTCAAAACTGGCGTTCATGAGTTGCCGGCGCGAGAACAAATTGCGCGCCGGGCGCCAGCTTAGCGCGATCACAATCACAGTGAGCATGCCAACGGCGATCTTATGCGCCAAGGTCATTTGCATAGGCACCGAATGCGAAATCGATATCAACCGCCCAAGCAGTCGATTGTCGAAACATGGGATGCAGAGCACGATGGTGATGTAATTCAGCCACGAAAGATTGCCGCTCAGGATAAGAGTAGTTTGAAACAGGATCGTCAGTCCGCCCGCCCAATAGCAAAGTGGCGCAGGCGCGAAGTAGAACCATGGCACCACAAGCTGAGCAAAATGAGTGAAGAGCACGCCGGCCTTGTGAGCCCAGGACGGCGAATGATGGAGATACCAGCTCAGCGGATTGGGCAGCGGCTGAGTTTCGTAGTGATAGAAGAGGCAGGTCAGATCGCGCCAGCATGGATCGGAGCGCAGCTTGATCATCCCTGCCCCGAACATGGTGCGAAAAAGAACCCACACGATTAGCCACATGACGATGACTGGCGGGCGCGTATCCGATGAGCCGAGAAAAATCGCCAGAAAACCGGTCTCGACGAGCATCGTTTCCCAGCCAAAGCCGTAGAAGGTTTGGCCGACGTTGACGAGCGACAGGTAAATCACCCAGAGCAACGCCCACGTGAGCATCGACACGATCAGTCCGAACGATTCCGACCAGCCGGAGACACCGAAGATCGACAACGCGATGCCGCACCAGATCGCGGCCGTGATGAAGCGATCCGAGCAATTAATCCAAAACAAGCTTGGCGCGTGTCGAAATCGCGCATAACGCAAAAAGCGCCGCACCGGTTGCAGCCCGCGTTCGCCCAGTAGCGGAATGAACTGATTAGCCGCAATCAGGAACGCGATCAGGTAAATGCATCCGAGCGCGCGCTGGAAGCAGAGCCGGGTCAACCAGAATTCGGTCGCGAAATGCATTCCCGAACACCGAGATAATTTACCGCGTGCTCACGCGTACTTCCATGACGCATGACAGATTTAGTATTGTGCCGGAACTTGTGCGGAAAGTCGCGGATTCGCATTCGCAATGGGCTCGTAAAATCTTAGCGCCTCGATGTCACTGCCAAGTTCGCGCAGCGGGTAAAGACCTTTTGCAGAGCCGGCGCCCGGATCGGCAATAAGGTAATCGAAGCCGTCCTTACCCGCGATCACGACAAAGTGAGTCACACCGCCCGGCAATCGTACTCGCACGATGACGGGATTGCCACGGCTGAGGTTCGAATCGATCAGCTGATACGACGGCAGGTCTTCGTACACGTGCCGAACGCGATCCGGCGCGAACCACGCCGCACGGTCCCAATAAATCCAGCCGTTCTCGGTGTATCCGTCAACCAGGGGTAAAAACCAGTTTAATCGCTGCGGATCGACGTCGATGCCATAAAACTTGAATACCATCGCCGCGGCAGCCACTGCGCAGCCTTCGCCGCCGAGGGTGCCGTTCTCTGCCACGCCACCCAGCGGGTCATCGCGCCATTTTTCCTCCGACTGACGGAACGACGGCACCGCCAGCTCGACCCGATGGAAAAAATAACGCCCGCCGCGCGGTGAGAGTTTTCGTTTCCAAGTCCAGTCGATGTGCACCGCGAGCGCGGCAACAAGCAGAACGACAACGACAATGATGAAAGGCAAGCCGCGCTTCACACTGCGAACTTAAACGCGTCCCGATCATGCTTTCAACGTGCGAGGTCAAAACAAGTTGCGTCACTGCTCTGATAATGCTGATTTCACTCTGATGACCTGGGGCCATCAACTTCGTCTCGCGAAGCGCATGGCGCGTCTCGGTACCGAGACCGCTTTCGAAGTGTTGGTGAAGGCACAAGGCGCTGGAGGCACAAGGGCGCGATATTATCCATCTCGAGATCGGCGAACCGGATTTCGATACGCCGGCCAACATCATCGACGCGGGATGCGACGCGCTGCACAAGGGCTTCACACATTACGGGCCGTCCGCCGGTCTGCCGCAGCTGCGCGAGATCATCGCGCAACACGTGAGCGAGACGCGCCGAGTAAACGTTACACCAGACGAAGTGGTCGTTGTCCCCGGCGGCAAGCCGATCATCTTCTTCAGCATCCTCGCGCTCGTGGAAGACGGCGATGAGGTCATCTATCCAAATCCCGGATTCCCGATTTACGAGTCGATGATCAATTACGTCGGCGCGAAAGCGGTGCCGATCCGGTTGCGCGAGGAGATGGATTTCCGGCTCGATGTCGATGAGCTCTCTGGGCTGATCAACGATCGCACGAAGTTAATCATCCTGAATTCGCCGCAGAATCCGACTGGCGGCGTGCTGACAAGGAGCGACATCGACGGCATCGCGCGCGCGATCGGCGATCGCAACATCATGGTGTTAAGCGACGAGATCTACAGCCGCCTCATCTTCGAAGGTGAGCATCATTCCATCATGTCGGTGGACGGCATGAAGGAGCGCTGCATTTTGCTCGATGGTTTCTCCAAGACCTATGCCATGACTGGTTGGCGCATGGGCTACGGCGTGATGCGCGCTGATCTGGCGACGCACATCGCGCGACTGATGACCAACTCCAGCTTCCTGCACCGCAAGCTTCACGCAAATCGCCGGTATCGAAGCGCTGCGCGGCCCGCAGGATTCGGTCGACGCAGATGTGCGCCGAGTTCAAGAAACGGCGCGACGTGATGGTCGCCGGTCTCAACAAGATCAAAGGTTTCTCCTGCCGCTTGCCCAAGGGCGCGTTCTACGTTTTCCCCAACATCACGCAGACCGGTTGGCCATCGAAGAAACTGGCCGACGCGCTGCTCGACGACGCCGGCGTCGCCGCGCTGTCCGGTACCGCCTTCGGCGCATTTCGGCGAAGGCTATTTGCGCTTCAGCGTGGCCAACTCGATCGAGAACATCGAGAAAGCGCTTGATCGCGTCGAGACTTGGACAAAGAAGAATTTGTAGGCGGTCAACGACGGTGTGCCTCTCCTCCTCGACTGAGGAGAGGGGGAGGGTGAGGAGTCGAATGCATTCGTGAAGGCGCGTTTACGGATCACCCTCACCTCGATCCTCTCCCGAACAAAGGAGAGGAAGATACGCGCGATCGCATTGGTGCTTGGGTAAACAAACATCTGTAGGGCAACCGCTCCGGTTGCCGGTTCCAAGGGTCAGCAGGCGATGCGCCTGCCCTACAGTTATCCATCCACGGTCGCGCCCTACAGATTCAACCCTGTTCATTTTGTAAATCCTGTCTAGTTTGAAATTCGCTCGCTGCCCACGCTCACTCACTGCTACCCTCGCAGCTTAACCTTCTATGTCGCTCATCCCATTCGCTCCATTCCTGCGTTCTTGGTTTCCTGATTAGATTCTTCTGCAGTTATGACTGACAAGAAACGTTTCCGCGTCTTTGCTACCTCGCGCATCGGCGATGCCGGCCGAGAACCGTCTGCGCGAGCGCGGCTACGATCTCGAGGTTTTCCAAGGCCCCGAGGCGCCGCCGAAGAAATTGATCATCGAGAAAGTGAAGAGCGGCATCGACGGCTTGATCACTACGCTCCGCGATCCGATCGACGCCGAGGTGTTCGAAGCAGGGAAGGGGACGCTCAAGGTCGTGGCGCAGATCGCCGTCGGCTTCGACAACATCAACCGCGCCGACGCGAACAAATACAAGATCCCGTTCACGAACACGGCCGACGTGCTCACCGAAGCGACCGCCGAGTTCGCATTTTTCATGATGGGCATGCTCGCGCGCAAGATGTGGCAGAGTGAGCGACTGGTGCGCGAACAGAAGTGGCCGTCGTGGCACCCATTCCTGCCGTTCCTCGGCGACGAGGTCACGGGCAAGACCATCGCCATCATCGGCACCGGACGCATCGGCCTGGCGATGATCAAGAAATGCTCCGGGTTCGACATGAACATCCTTTGCTACGACCCGGCGTATCAGAATGACAAGTTCATCGCCGCGATTCAGGAGTTGATGGACCTGCGCCACGCGCGCGGCATTCAGAAGGAGAAGACCTGGATCAAGTACGTGGAGTTCGAGGAAGCACTGCGCGGCGCCGATTACGTGAGCGATTCACGTGCCGCTGTTGCGCGAAGGCGAGACCGACAAGCCGACCTATCACCTCATCAACGAGAAGACGCTCAAGCTGATGAAACCGACGGCCTATTTGGTGAATAGTTCACGCGGCCCGGTCGTGGATGAAAAAGCGCTCGCGAAAGCGTTGAAGGAAAAAGTCATCGCCGGTGCCGCGCTCGACGTTTTCGAAAAAGAACCGCTGCCGCCGGATTCGCCGCTGCTCGATCCCGAAATCGCCGATCGCTGCCGCGTGTTTCATCACTTCGCCAGCGGCGGGCGAGATCACGCGGCTTTCGAGTCGATCCCGACAAAGGCATGGCTGGCCGCACGCGTCCAGGGACTGATCGACGTGCTGGAAGGAAACTACGGCGGCGACCCGACCAAAATGCCCTACGTGGTGAACAAAGAAGCGTTTACCCCGTGAGATAGGCAATCGTGCCGAAATATTGCTACGTTTACGTTTTGCAGTCGGAAGTTGACCATCAGCTTTATGTTGGTTTAACGCGAGATTTATCGGCACGGCTTCGCGCGCACAACCATGGACGTGTGAACTCAACAAAGAAACGCAGACCCTTTGAACTTGTGTACTGGGAAGGTTGTCGAAACCAGAGCGACGCAGCTCAACGGGAGAAGTATCTCAAGACGGCGTGGGGAAAACGCTATATCAAAAACCGTCTGCGACGTTATCTCACGGGGTAAATTTCGAAAAATTGAAATCCTAAAACGCCGGAACGCTAAAATGGGAAGTATTAAGCGTCTCCTCGGAAGTTTACCGTCGCGCCTGTGGCGGTAGTGCTTCATTATCCTAGCCAACCAAATAATAGTATGAAACGATTCATGTTACTCATTTTTATTTTGATGGCGCTTGCGTCAGGTACGGCAAACGCGCAGACAAAGAATGTAGCGGCGGTAAGCGGTGACAATGCTGCAGCGAACGAAATTCGCGGCTGGTTAGATCGATGGACGAAGGCGTTCACGAAGCAAGACATCGATGCGATTATGGCGCTCTATACGGACGATGTCGTCGCGTACGATGTCGTGCCACCGCTTCAATACGTCGGCAAAGCTGAGTATCGTACCGATTATCAACAATTTCTTTCGCAGTACGAAGGAAATTTGCACGTGGAAGTCCGCAATCTGCATGTCGGCGCGACCGGTGACCTCGCTTATGCTACCGGGTTGGAATTAATCAGCGGGACGCTCAAGAACGGACAGAAGTCTCACGTCTGGCTCCGGTTTACATCGCTCTTTCGAAAGTCCGACGGTCGCTGGCTCGATTTTCACGATCACGTGTCGGTTCCGGCTGACATCGAATCGGGCAAGGCGATGCTGGACATGCAGCCGTAGCGCGGGGAAGCGACACCGGCGAAAGTCACATCGCGTCCGACGTTGTCTCACGTGGTGAACGCGTCGCAGCTGGAAATGCGCTAAGCGCATAGCCGTGTTTGCGCCGCGGCGAGTCGCAGAAGAGAATGGCCGCGGTTTATGCAATTCGTTCGAAGCGCAATTGTAGTCACGTTCGTGGTCGTTTTTGCAACCGGGCAGATGCGTGCGGGGGATTTCGATTCCATTCTGCGTTGGAGGAACGTCGGACCGTATCGCGGCGGACGGACACGCGCGATCGCAGGCGTTCCTTCGCAGCCGAATGTCTTCTACATGGCGCCGGTGAACGGCGGCGTTTTTAAATCCACCGACTACGGCCGCACGTGGCAGCCGATTTTTGACGATCAACCGACCGCGTCGGTCGGCGCGATCGCGGTTGCAGTTTCAAATCCGAACGTCGTTTACGTCGGCAGCGGTGAAGGATTGCATCGGCCGGATCTTTCGGTCGGCGATGGAATTTACAAATCGGTCGATGCTGGCAAGACGTGGACGCATCTGGGATTGCGCGACGGTCAGCAGATCGCGCAACTGGCTGTCGATCCAAAAAATGCCGACCGGCTTTTCGTGGCTGTGGCCGGGCATCCGTACGGGCCTAACGAGGAGCGTGGTGTGTTCCGATCGGTCGATGGCGGTAAAACATTCGAAAAGGTGCTTTACCGCGATGAAAACGTTGGCGCCAGCGACGTGCAGATCGATCCGAGCAATTCGGCGATTGTTTACGCCGCGCTGTGGGATTCGCGCGAAGGTCCGTGGGAAAACGGCATCTTCAATGGAGACAAAGGCGGCATTTTCAAATCGGTCGATGGCGGGAAAACGTGGCGGCAGTTAACGAAAGGACTGCCGGGCAATATCGTGCAGGCGAATATCGCAATTGCGCAAAGCTCGCCGAAAACTCTTTTCGGCGCTGTCCGGACAAAAACGATCGCGAAACTTTATCGCTCCGACGACGGCGGCGAAACGTGGAGCGGGACAACCGACGATCCGCGCCCGGGCCTCGGCATCGGCGGTGGCGATCTGCCGGTGGTGCGGTTCGATCCGAAAAATCCGCAGATCGTTTACTCGGCAAGTGTGGTCTGTTGGAAATCGACCGATGGCGGCAAAACCTGGGATGGCTGGCGCGGTGCGCCCGGCGGCGACGATTATCAAAACATTTGGATCAATCCGAACAATCCGGACGTCATTCTTCTCGGCTCGGACCAGGGCGCGATTGTCACGGTGAACGGCGGCGCGACCTGGAGCTCGTGGTATAATCAATCCACGGCGCAGTTTTATCATGTCAGCGCGGACAACGCGTTTCCATATCGTCTCTACAGCGGTCAGCAGGAGAGCGGCTCGGTCGGAATCACAAGTCGCGGCAACGATGGCGAGATCACGTTTCGCGACTGGCAGCCAGTCGCGGCCGAGGAATACGGCTACGTCGTCGCCGATCCGCTCGATCCGGACATTGTCATCGGCGGCAAACTGACGCGATTCGATCGACGAACCGGTCAGGCCCAGGGAATCTTGCCGGTGCCGGTGCAAACAGAGGATTTCCGGATGTTGCGCACCGAGCCAGTTGTTTTTTCAGCTATCGATCCGCATCTGCTTTTCTTCGCTGGAAACACGCTCTGGAAAACGCGCGACCGCGGCGATCACTGGGAAAAGATCAGCCCGGATCTCTCACGACCGCAGTACGACTTGCCGGCGAGCATCGGAAAATACAAAGCCGATGCGAAGAAGCAGGCGCATCGTCGCGGCGTGATTTACACCGTCGCGCCATCGCCGCTCGACGCGAACCGCGTCTGGTGCGGAACCGATGATGGTCTGATTCATCTGACGACCGACGGTGGTAAAACCTGGAACAACGTGACGCCGTCGAACATTTCGGCTTGGCAGAAAATTTCGTTGATTGAAGCGGGACATTTCGATGCGAACACCGCTTACGCCGCAGTGAACACGTTGCGACTCGACGATTTGCGGCCGCACATTTTCCGCACGCAAGACAGCGGCAAAACTTGGACAGAAATTGTGAACGGGATCCCTGTTGGCCAAACGGTGAACGCGGTCCGCGAAGATCCCCAGCGCAAAGGGCTGCTTTTCGCCGGAACGGAAAAGGGCGTTTATGTGTCGTTCGACGATGGCGCGAAGTGGGAATCTTTGCGGCTGAATTTGCCGGCGACCTCGGTGCGCGATCTCATTATCAAAAATGATGATCTCGTCGTGGCGACGCACGGACGCGGATTCTGGATCCTCGATAACATCACGCCGCTGCGTCAGTTCAGCCAAAACGCAAAACGAGAGTCTCCTTTTCAAACCGCAGACAGCCTTCCGCGTTCGCGGCAACGTCAACACCGATACACCATTGCCACCGGACGAACCGGCCGGTGAAAATCCGCCCGACGGCGCTATGATTGATTACTCTTTGGCGAAAGGACGCCGTCGGTCCGGTAACGATTGAGATCAAAGACAACAAAGGCGCATCGGTCAGGAAATATTCGAGTGCAGATGCGCCGGCGAAGCCGGACCCGAAGCGGTTGAAAATTCCGGCTTATTGGATTCGCCCTCCGCAATTGCTTTCCACTAATGCGGGCATGCACCGCTTTTTGTGGGACATGCATTACACGCCGGTGCCGAGACGTGCAGCCGGAGTTTCCGATATCGGCGACGTACCGCAATACTGCGCCGGCACCCACTTCGCCGTGGGTCGCATCCGGCGATTACACGGTCGTGCTAACGGTTGACGGCAAAGGTTTCACGCAACCCATTACGGTCCAAATGGATCCTCGCGTAAAAACGTCGGCCGCGGATCTTCAGGAGCAGTTCGATCTATCATGGCAGTTGTATCAACTGCGGCTGACGCTTGGGCCCGTTGGCAAAAAATTTGACGATATCAACGAGCAGCTAACGAAACTCAAAGCACGAGCCGCGGAACGACCTGACGTAACGGAAAAACTGGAGGCGTTTGTGCAAGCACTGGCTCAGTTCGGGCCGCCGCATCCTCGTCCAGGCGCGCCGCCGTCGCTGTTTGTGCTCGAATCGACCGAGAGATTGTTCAACGAAATCCAAGGTGCGGATGCCGCGCCGACCGCTGCGGTCAAAGCTGCTGTCGCGGATGTTCGAGAAAAAAGTTGGGCCGTTAATGCAAGCGTGGCAGAAACTACTCGACACCGATCTCCCAGCATTAAATCAACAACTCAAACAGGCTGGATTTTCCGAGATCAAACCGGATTAGGTTCGACCCCGAGAGATAATTGATCGCGAAATGGATTTACGAAATTCGGAATGCTTCGTGTGATTCGAGTGATCTCACGGGGGAAACTCTGTCAAAAGACAAAGAAGGCGACAATGTCATCACTCATCACAACGTATCTCGAGATGCGGTCCCCGGAGACAGCTGCGGCCGAAGCGGTGTGCAGATGCGCGGTTTCAAGTTCGCGAACAGAAAGAACCCAACTGGGTTTTCAATCGCGACCTCTACTTCGCGGTCGGCGAACAGTGGCAATGGATCGATAAACGACCGTGGACCGATGAGCAATGGAAAGAATACGCGGCCGCGCCGGAGCTGCGGACGTTCGGCGCGTATTACGACGACGTGCTCGCAGGTTACTACGAACTGCAACGCGAGTCGGAGCCGGATCCGCCTTCGCCAAGGCTACGGCGTGACAGGCAGGGCGAAGTCGAGATCGCGTACTTCGGTTTGCTACCTGAGTTTATCGGGCGTGGTTTAGGCGGCGCGTTGCTGACCAGCGCCATCGAAGAAGGCTGGTCCCCCGAAAGCATTCGGGGGATCGCACCCATTCGCGTGTGGGTGCACACGTGCAATCGCGATCATCCGCAGGCGCTCGCGAATTATCAGGCGCGCGGCATGATCGTTTACAAAATCGAAGAAAGTAGAAGGGAAAATATATATGAATAAATGGAGAAGCTTCTATTTCGGGTTCGCGGTTCTGCTCATTAGTTCGGTCGCGACGGCGCAAGAAAAGGGTGTGATAAAACCCCAGTTACTCTTGAGCGAGGCCATCCAAGGGATGCCAAGGGGCGATAAGCAGGAGGTGCGGGTTCTCACAGCGAGCTTCAAACCGCGCGATAAGACTATGTTCCACACACACCGTTTTCCGGTCACTGTTTATGTCTTGGAAGGCGCATTCACATTGGAAATGGAGGGGCGCGAGCCAGTCACGGTGAAAGCCGGCGAGGCGATAGTAATGCCGTCGCAGGTGAAAATGACGGGTTACAACCGCAGCAGCACCGATCCGTTGCGGCTGGTGCTCTTTAATGTGAGTGATCCAGACACACCGTACCTTGACCCCGTGCATTAGACTGTCGCTAACACCAGGAGGTTAGTCATGAGAAAATGGAAGGTTTGGCTTGTGATCGCGCTTGGCATTCTGGGTAGCCTTGTCGCCTGGGCACTCCTTGGCCACCATCCTTGGAATGCAACAACGAACGTCTGCAGGTGCGATACCTCGGGACACAAAGTCAGTTTCGTCACCGTCGAACCGGGCGTCCAACTTGAGGTCCTGGATTGGGGCGGCACAGGCGAGACTTTGGTTTTGCTCACCGGGGTTGGAGACAACGCGCATGTGTTCGATGAGTTTGCCTACCAGTTCACCGATCGTTTCCATGTCATCGGCATCACGCGTCGAGGTTTCGGGCGCTCAAGCCAGCCTGCGCACGGCTATGACCTTGACACCAGAGCGCGCGACGACATCGCAGTCCTCGACAAGCTGAACATACGCGACGCCGTATTTGTTGGGCACTCCGTTGCCGGAACGGAACTGAACAAGCTTGGTGCAGTCTATCCGGATCGGGTCAGGAAACTCGTTTACCTGGATGCTTTAGATCTCGGGTCGGGTGGATGGACAAGTCTCCCTCAACCGCCGCCTCCCCCAGAGGATACTGCAGCGGACCTGGAATCGGTGCAACGTTTTGCCGCAGCCAGTGCACGTTCCGATGGATACCGAAAGCCGCTCGCAGCGATATGTAACATGATCCGGACGGACGCCTTCGGCAGAGTTATTGGAGCGGTTACGCCTCCTGAAATTTCCAGCAAGATATATGCGGGTTTACAGCCCGCTGAGTACGACCGTATCGAGGCTCCTGCGCTCGGCATTTTCAATAAAATCACACCTCAATACCGTTTCCCCTACTACTGGTATCTGGACCCTGTCAAACAAGAGGAATTCAATCGCGACATCGAGTCGCTCGCCAAGTGGATAGAAGGCGCAATCCAGCGCTTCCGCTCAGGCGTGAAGAACTCGCGAGTCGTCGAGCTGCATGACACAAACCACTACGTGTTCATAGTGGACGAAGCGTTAGTCGTTCGAGAAACCCGCAAGTTCTTGCTCGATGAATGAATGTGCCTGTGTGTGGATTTAACTGGCGCTTATTGAGAACATCTTGTAGCAAACGAAGTTTACCCGCCGTGGCGGGTGTTCATAGTAGACGAAGCGTTGGTCGTTCGAGAAACGCGCAAGTTCTTGCTGGAAGAATGAAGATACCTGCTGCAGCGGCGGCCGCCTGCTCGCGAAAGTTTTCGGAGTCTCAGCCACAGGAGCCGCATGGAGTTTACCCGTCCTGGCGGGAAACCTTGTTGATCTCGAGTTTGTCGAAAAAGACGCGGAGGCTTAGTGAAAATGTGATCTCGCGTGCGTCGCCCCAGGCAGGATTCAAAAACGCTTTGCTAGGATTCCCGCCCTGCTAATCTACAGAATGCCATCTGCGCTCCAATCCTCATCGAGTGCAGCAGTCTCACGCGGCGACTCGAATCGGTTGGAGGCCAATGATCGTGCGGCGCACGATTGGTATCGCTTCGTGCTTTCATTTCCGCCGCATTTGGTGCGTGAGTACATTAATCGATTCGAGTTAGGCGCCAACGCGTGCGTTCTGGATCCATTCTGCGGAACGGGAACAACGATTGTCGAATGCAAGAAAATCGGGATTGCGAGCGTTGGGGTCGAAGCACATCCAATGTCGCATTTCGCGTCCGCAATAAGTTTGATTAGTCGCATTAGAATTTCATAAGCATGAGTTATCTTTATTCTAACTATGACTGATACAGCCCACACTCGATCCACTCTTTTGTGCTGCCCAACTTGCGGAAATGGTGACTTGTTCTACCAAGTGCAGGAGCACGCCGAGAACCTCGTCGACGGAAATCTCAATCACCTGCGTCTAGTTTTTGACGAGACGGCATTCTATGAGTGCTACGAATGCCACACACAAATTTCTCCTCCTGAGTACAGCTAGTGCGCAGTAACGCTCCTCACTTTGTAGATGAAGTAATCCGCGAATTGCGCAGGCGGTACGGCAAAGCGACACCTTTCGGCAAGAGTCGACTGTATCAGTTCGGAGACGCGCTTACTTGCTCGATTAATTATTCCAAGCGTCTGCGCGGGGAGAAATACTTCTTCGGTTTGGCGCAAGAGGTCACGGACGCGCGATTTGAGTACCCGCCGACGCGACTAGGCGAATTCGTGGTTCTCGTATGCGGCGATCCGAAGAAGGTCTTAATGCTTCCACGTGCGCTTGTGCTCCAAGCGATGCGTAGCGTGGTTACTCGCAAACTCGATGTTTTTGTAGAGGGCGATACCTACATCTTACAGACGACAGGACATCCAAAGATAAATGTGACCGAATTCTTGAACGCGTTTCCGGCTGACGAGAGTGCGAAGAAACGGACAGATGAAGCAGACACAACTCCAATCGCTGACCGGGCTCATGTAAAAATTCAGAGTGGCCTGATTCAGCTAGGACGCGTCGAGGGTTGTTCAGTTTGGGTTCCTCCGAATGACCGCAACTTGAGTTACAAAGGCGAGTCGTTTTCTTCTTCGACGCTCGAACGACTTCCAAACTTTGGATTCGATGAAAATACGCGCCGAATTGTTCAGAACATCGACGTTCTTTGGTTAATCAGAAATGTGATACACCGCGCGTTTGAAGTTGAATCGACGACTTCGATCTATAGCGGGCTTCTGCGATTGAATGACTTGGTTTTGGCGCAACCCAACAATCAAATTCGACTCTTCGTCGTCGCTGCGGCTGGCCGTCGCGAGAGAGTTTTTAATCAGTTAATCCGGCCATCGTTTCACGCGCTCGCTGGTCAGTGTGAGTTTTTGAGCTTTGAGATGGTCGATGATGCTGTAAGCCGTATCGAATCGTTGAAAGGCGGCAAAGCTCTCCGCGTTTCCGGTTTGCTGGAAGGCGAACGTTTCCAGTTACAAGATCAATATATTTATCCAACTGGCGTCTGAATTTTCCAATCAGGAAGAACCGCTCCGAAAGATCTTGAGTGGATACTCCGAAAGGCGGGTGCAAGTCGTTACCGGTTCGTGCTCGGGAAGCAATGGTCAGTCGCTCCCGATCCACACCGCAGCATTATTAAGGTGCCAGATTCAACGCCCGGCGTGATTGCGAAGTACGCACTAACTGACGAACAGGCGCTTCTCGCAAAACTCCGTTATAACCGTTTGATCGATCTGTTTACCGCGATCACTTGCTATTCACTCCAAAGTCATTTGCGAACATCGGTTGCCGGGATGGGTGGAGTTGAGACGGATGAACTTTATGTGGGAGTAGATCGGCACGGAGTTCACTATGTGCTGCCAGTTCAAGCGAAAGGCGGAAGAGATCGATTGGGTGTTGTGCAAATCGAACAGGATAATCGCGGTGTGTGCCGAGAAATTCCCATCACTCGTGTGCCGGCCAATCGCAGCCACAATTCATGCGCGATGACGTGATCGCATTGTTTGAATTCGAAGTTACAGAGGAACAAGTGACGATCCGTGACGGGAAGCACTATCGTTTAGTCGCACCGGGTGAACTTACGCAGGAAGAATTGGCGCAGTATCGGCGGTCGGCTCGCATCTAGAAGAATGAAAGCGTCTAATTTGACATATTCTGCCGCGAACTCGCGAAGACTAAATCTATTTGAGCGGAGCATAGGGGAAGGCAGAAGGAGGAATTAAGAAGGAAGAAGGAAGACGAGACGCTGGATTGCTGGCCGTTCACCTCGATCTATTCCGGAACGGGCGGATTATTTTTCTCGCGCAAATTTCGATTGTCATAAGGAAATGCCTGGCATAGCATGTCGGGCCAACAGAGCGTTGGGGTGTCAGCCTCGCGGTTTCGTCTTCTCTTATTGGCCGCGGCGGTGCGGAATTCGGCCGATGAGCCGCGTGAGCGCGTGGTTGCGTCTCAGCGCGCAAATGAGGTTTTACCATGAATAGTTTTTTGAGAGGCGTTTTGATCTTTCTCTTGCTCGTCGTGGCGTTCTTTCTGCTCGGCGTGCTTTTCTGGTTGTTCTACTGCAATTGCTGCCAGCGTTTACGGCATGTGCCTCCGGGACCAAAGCAGGGCGAAGTGAGCTCTGCGCCCGTCAACCCGGCAACGGCGCAGCCGCAGCATCCACGCGGCAAATATCCGCCGTTTCAGGTGCCCAAAGAGGGCTTCAACGAGGACCATCCGCGCGTCGTCCCGACCGGACCGCAGCGCGGCACGCTCGCGCCATCCGTGCAGGGCTCAAAGCTGCTCCAAATCCAGAAGGGCAAACCAGCGAGGTGGCGCGGGTGATCCTGTGGTTGTCACGCAATACAATCCGCAAGGAACGAGCGCCAGTGTTGGCACTCCGCCCGACCCGAACGCTGCGCGGAACGGCAACGTGGTCATGCTTTCCTATAACACGCGCGTGATGCTCTCGACGGATGGCGGCACGAGCTACACACAGCTCGATCCGACGACGATCTTTCCCTCGGGCCCGACCAAGGACGCTGCCGGTAACCTGCTCGACAACGGCCTGTGTTGCGATCAGATCATCCGTTACGTGCCGCGGATCGACCGCTTTGTCTGGCTCATGCAATTTTGCGGCACCGGCACGGGAGGATGCCTCACCGGCATTAACAAGGTGCGCATCGCTTCGGCCAGCACGCAGGATATCGTGACCGGCGCCGGCGCCACCGGCTGGACCTATTGGGATCTCGCCTCGGCAACCTTCAATCTCGGCACCACGACGATGGACTATCCCGATCTTTCCGTCGGCGACAATTTCCTCTATTTCAGCGCCGACGCGGTCAGCCAGGGTTTGCTCGTGGTCCGCATCCCGCTGAATGAGATTCGCGACAGCCAGACGATCAACATGGGTTACACCTCTCCCTCCGACGGGACGAAGACCGATGGCTCGACCGCTTACGGCTCGCATATCTCTCAGAATCCCGGCGACACGCGTCTTCTGGGCGGGAAGCCCGAAGAACACTCAGATCCGGGTTTTCTCGATGGCCGAGGGTTCGAACCAATATTCCTCGCGCGATATCGATATCGATAGCTGGCCTAATGGCACGATCACTCTGAACGCGCCCGACGGGGTGGACAATTTCTCATTCGGCTGGCCCGGCAATGCCATAACAGGCGCGACGCGCCGCACCAACACCGAGGTCTGGTTCGCGTGGAACACATCGAGCAATACGAACTTCAAAAACGCGCACGTTGAAGTTGTCGAGATCAACACGTCGGATTTCACCAAGATCGCGCAATGGCAGATTTGGAATAATGACTATGCTTTTGTGGATCCTTATCTGGCGACGAATGCCAATAGTGAAGTTGGAATCGCGCTGGCCTGGGGCGCCGCCTTCACCACACCGGGCACCGGTAATTATATGAGTCACGCGGTGGGAATTTTGGGTGATTTCATCGTATGGTATCCGGAGCTCAGCACCGCATCGCCTGTCGCCTCGCAAATCCGGCTGGGCGACTACTTCAGCGTCTCGCGCAACCCGGCGAACCCGCTTTTGTACGATGCGAGCGGCTACGCTGTGCTGAAGCAGCCCGCCCCGGCCACCGGCTGGTATTTCGATCCCTATTATATCCAGTTCGGCCGGGATTCGGTCGCGAAGGGCGGCTCGTCGGGCATCCATTGATTCTAAACTCCGAAAGTCTTCGCGAGCGGCGCATTTGACATTTCACGCGCTGCGAACTCGCGGAGACCAAATCTATTTGAGCGCAGCGTGAAAATGCGGCGTCGAGTTCGGTGTGCTGGGTGCGCTTCTCGGCTTCGGTCGCGGACACCACTCCCAATGGCGGTAGCTTCTTTCGAAAAGAGAATCGAAAAGACCTGCAGACTGCGCGCCCGAAATGCGCCCGCGCAACTGAGCAGGTAAAATCGCCACATCCGCCGGAAACGTTCGCCGTAGCGATCTGCAAAGCGGGGCCAGGCGCGGCGGAAGTTTTCCTCCCAGGCGAGGAGTGTCGGGTCGTAATTCGGCCCGATGTTCTTGACGTCTTCAACGATGAAAACGCCTTCCGCAGCGCGCGTCAGTTGAGCGACGGAAGGAAGCATGGAGTTTGGGAAAATGTAGCGCGTGATCCAGGGATCGGTGTGGAAGCGCGAAACGTTTCCGCAAATTCCCTGGCAAAGAAACAATCCATCCTCGCCTAACGAACGAGCGGCCGCTCGCATATAGGTGCGATAATTTTTGTAGCCGACATGCTCGACCATGCCCACGCTCACCACCCGATCAAAGCGCTCGGTGACTTCGCGGTAGTCGCGCAGCTGGATTTCCACGTCCAATCCGCGACACCAACGTTGGGCGTAATCGAATTGCTCCTGTGAAATTGTTATCCCGACTACCTGGCAACCATAGTGGCGAGCGGCATAACGGGCCAATCCACCCCAGCCGCAGCCGATGTCCAGCAGGCGAAGGCCGGGTCGCAGACGCAGCCTCTGGCAAATCCAATCCAGCTTCCGCAGTTGCGCCGAGGCGAGATCGTCGCCTTCGGCGAAGAGCGCACAGGAATATTGCATATTCGGATCGAGCATTGCTTCGAAAAAATCGTTGCTCAGATCGTAATGCACCCGGCCGACTTTTCGGGAGCGCCGGGAAGTTTGCTGGTTCGACGAGAACCGCGGTGAGAAATGCCCAGACATTGGGAAGTCGAAATTCGAAACGCTTCTCGAGTCCGGCACGAATGGCGCGGCAACACATCTCATCCAGCGCGTCGCAGTCCCACCAGCCGTCCATGTAGGATTCACCGAAACCGAGCGTCCCGGAAGCAAGGACTCGGCTAAAGAAGCGATGGTCGTGCACCTGTATGTCCCAGGGGCGAGCGCCGTTGATGCGAATGTCCGCGAACGCGAGAAGATTGGTCACCACATCTTGGGCTCTGGACATATCATTTGACCGATCGCGGGGAGCGCCTCGTCCCAGTCTAAAGAATCCCGCCCCGGGTGGCGATTAGTTTGATCGAGAGAAAAAGGGCGGATGTTTAATCATTAGCTAATCGCAGTGGCGGCTGTATGGTCGGGTTAATAGCGCAGCGTCAATCGATCGCGCAGGTGTGCGAGCCCTTCTCTCTGCACACAAAACAGCATCATGAATGCTATGGCTGCTCATAAACATGAACTTGAGCGATTGCTCGAGGACTTGTCCGGCGACATCGCATTCTCGGAAATAAATTTCTTAGCGTTAGTGGATGCTTATATCACGCGTCTCGATACAAATTGCTCAGACATCAGCGCCCGCGTCAGTCCGTTGCCAGCGCAAATAAACGGAGAATTAGATATGGAACCAACATTGACCCAGAACTGCGCGCTTTATTACGTTCAACATAAAACTTCGGAACGTGGTGCCACGTTTTTTCGAAAATTTCGCGCTGCGGCCCGCAAGCGAGCGCTACTCAGTCACAGCCCATACGCGACGAGCTTTTCAGGCGTCTACCGGCACCACCGGGGCAACGGCCGCTGAACCCTTTTGCCAAGCTCCCGAATCCGCGGACAGCGTTGAGGAAATCGGCAACGCAGGAAAAAGCACTGTGAAATGATCGTTTGTGTTTCGCCTAATCCGGGCGATAGTCCGGCCTTATTGGATTACTCTGTTTACTTCACTGCGCGGTAGATCGTCAGGTGGGCGTCGCTCATTGGTGGTTTGAAACCCGATTCACGGGAACGGCTCTGTAGGTCGGTAGTTTTTCCAAAATTCAAACACAATGAAAATATACGTAGGTAATCTCACTTTTGAGACCACCGAGAACGATCTTCAGGATCTGTTCGAACAACACGGCACCGTCAACGAAGTCCATCTGATGATGGACCGGTTCACGAACAAATCGCGCGGGTTTGCGTTCGTCACCATGAACGATGGCGCACAAGCCAACGCCGCGATGAGCGCGCTCAACGGCCACGAACTTAATGGCCGCGCGTTAACTGTTAACGAAGCGCGTCCGCGCGAGGAGCGTCGTCCGCGTCCTCAGGGCGAGAAGCGTTCGTTCGCGGGCGGCTTTCGCCGATAAGTTTAGGAAACTGTAGGGCGACTGTGCCAGTCGCCGACTCGCGAAATCGGCGTCTCACAGATACGCCCTACAGATTTACCACAAGATGAATTCCCAAAAAGCCATCGAACTGGAGGGCACCATCACGATGGTGCTTCCCGGGACGATGTTTCGCGTCGCGCTTGCGAACGAGCATCTTGTTCTGGCGCACATCTCCGGAAAGATGCGCAAGCGATTCATTCGCCTGACAATTGGTGATCGAGTAAGAATGCAGATGTCTCCATACGACACCAGCAAAGCTCGCATCGTTTATCGACTCTAACATGGCAACCCGGTTCCTTTTCGATCCCCCGCGACGGCCGAAACCAAAAATCGGTCCCAACATCAAAAGCTTGCTCGTGCGCTGTCCTTCCACGTCAAAGCTGACCGACACGGGACGGACAATCGAAGAAAAGCGTTGGCAGACAGCCAAAATAAAAACACAAAAGTTCACCTGCGCTCATTGCGGCAGCGTTCATACCTGGACAAAGAAGGACGTCATTCTCGGCCGATATCAGTGAGCTGGTGATCCTACACCAATTCCCGCCATTGATTTTTCGCATTCCGACCGACCGCATTAACTGGACGACCAGCTCGTTCCTGATCGGCACGTTTGTTCTCACACTCACCGCAGTGCCGCTGTATCTGTGGTATTTCGGCATTGATTGGTTCCAACTCGCTCTGTTTTTCGTGTTGCTGGCCGCGATCGGTTTCAGCATCACGCTCGGTTATCACCGTCTGTTTTCACACATGACTTTCCGGGCGAAACTTCCGGTGCGTTTGTTTACTCTCATTTTCGGCGCCGCGGCGTTTGAGAATTCTGTCCTCATGTGGGCCAGCGAACATCGCCGCCATCATAAACATGTGGATCACGACGAAGACCCGTACGACATCACCAAAGGTTTTTTCCACGCCCACATTGGCTGGCTGTTGTTCAAGCTTTTGCCACAACCGCCCTTCGATAATGTTGCCGATCTAAAGAAAGATCCGCTGGTCATGTGGCAACACCGACACATTCATCTCCTCGCTGTCATGATCGGCTTCGTCCTGCCAACACTCGCCGGATTCGTCTGGGACGGCTGGGTCGGCGCGCTCGGCGGTTTTCTAATTGGTGGCGTCGCAAGAGTCGTCGTGCTTCAACACGGCACATTCCTGATTAACTCGGCCTGCCATACCATCGGGCGTCAGCCGTATTCGACGCGATGCAGCGCCCGCGACTCGTTTTTCATGGCGCTCTTTACGTTTGGCGAAGGCTATCACAATTATCACCATCAATTTCAGCACGACTATCGGAACGGCGTGAAGCCGTGGGAATGGGATCCGACCAAATGGTTGATCTGGATTTTGTCGAAGCTGGGCTTGGCGCGAGATTTGCGCCGGGTCCCGCAGGAAGCAATTGAGTCCACCCAGGCGCGGGTGCGGGATTTACGAAGCAAAGTCGCGAGTTGATCCGCCTTCACGCGAGGCTAGGCGCGACAAGTCGTCGAGAGCGGCAGCGTGGTTTTGTTAGTCCCAGGATCCTCGATGGAGAAAGGCTGACATTTGTTGAAAAGACACTAACTCAGGCTGCCTAATGACCACGATCAACCGCGTCGCTTTCCTGGGAGATTATATGCCCAGGCAATGTGGCGTAGCGACGTTTACGACCGACATTTGTGAGGCGTTCGCAGCCGAGTACCCAAATTGCGAATGCATCGTGGGAGCGGTTAACGATCGCCCTGAAGGCTACGACTATTCGACGCGTATCCGTTTTGAGATCGATGAAAAGGAGATCGACTCATACCGGCGCGCGGCGGATTTCTTAAACATTAACAACGTCGAGGTCGTCTCGGTCCAACACGAGTTTGGCATCTACGGCGGGCCGGCCGGAAGTCACTTACTAGCTTTGCTGCGCGACGTGCGCATGCCGGTAGTGACAACGCTGCACACTGTGCTGCGCGAACCTAACGAGTCGCAAAGATTCGTCATGGAGCAGCTTGATGCGCTCTCGAATCGTTTTATCGTGATGGCTGAACGTGGGCGAGAGTTGTTGAAGGAAGTCTATGGCGTTTCGTCCGAGAAGATCGATCTTATCCCGCACGGCGTGCCTGACGTGCAGTTCATCGACCCGACCTTCCACAAGGACCAGTTCGGGGTGGAAGGTAAGACGATGCTGCTTACCTTCGGACTTCTTTCGCCTAACAAAGGCATCGAGTATGTAATCGAGGCGTTACCGGCAATTCTCAAGGAGCACCCGAATGTCGTTTACATTGTCCTTGGCGCGACACATCCCCATCTTCTTTTGCGGGAAGGCGAGTCTTATCGGTTAAAGCTTGAGCGTCTGGCTGAAGATCGAGGCGTGACCAGCAATGTGATTTTCTATAATCGCTTCGTGACGCTGGAGGAACTAACCGATTTTATCGGCGCGGCCGACATTTACGTCACCCCGTATCTTAACGAAGCGCAAATCACTTCCGGCACCCTGGCTTATGCTTTTGGCGCAGGTAAGGCGGTGATTTCCACTCCGTATCTCTACGCCCAGGAATTACTCGCGCAGGAGCGCGGTATTCTTGTGCCCTTTCGCGACAGCGATGCTATTGCCGAAGGAGTAACTCGATTCCTGTCCGATCCTGCACTGATGGCGGGAATGCGAAAACGTGCATGGCAACTCGGACGCGAAATGATCTGGCCGGTAGTAGCCGGTCGTTACATGGAAAGCTTTCAGCGCGCACGCGTGCGTTTAACTGTTCCGCCGCGCAAAGCCTTTGCCGTTCGCACTCTGGAAAATCGTCCCTATGACTTTCCGCCGCTAAAACTCGATCACCTTTTTCGGATGACCGATAACACCGGAATTTTCCAGCACGCTATTTTCAACGTGCCGAATTACCGGGAAGGGTATTGCACCGATGACAATGCCCGCGCCTTTATTTTGACTCTGCTGCTTCCGGAGATGACCAGTCGTGTGGCGCAACGGGACGTTGAGCGTTTGGCCAGCACTTATCTTTCGTTCTTGTGGGATGCCTTCGATCAGGAAACGAAGCGCTTTCGGAATTTTATGAGTCATAGGCGAGAATGGCTGGAAGAGGTTGGTTCCGAGGACAGTCACGCGCGAGCGCTTTGGGCTGTGGGAATGGCACTTGGGCGATCAACAAATGAGGGTTATCGGAATCTTTGCGCCCTCTTATTCCAACGCGGTTTGCCAATTGTAGAGCAGTTCACTTCTCCGCGCGCCTGGGCCTTCGTCCTGCTCGCAATGCAGGAATACCTGCGCAGCTTCTCCGGAGACAGGATGGTGAATCAGCTGCGTGATCTGCTCACCACGCGACTGCTCGAGTTGTTTCAAGCTAACAGCTCCAAGGAATGGCAATGGTTCGAGTCCGTCGCCACCTACGACAACGCAAGGCTTTCGCATGCGATGATCCTGAGCGGTCATTGGACTTCGCGTGGCGAGGTATTCCAGGCAGGTTTGCAATCGTTGCGCTGGCTGGTGGAAACGCAAAGAGCGAAGACGGGACATTTCGCGCCGATTGGCTCCAACGGTTTTTGGAAGCGCGGCGGCGAACGCGCGCGCTTCGATCAACAGCCGGTGGAGGCCTATGCTACCATCTCGGCCTGCCTGGAGGCTTTTGCTCTGACGCATGACGAATACTGGAAGCGCGCGTCGCGACGCTGCTTCGAGTGGTTCCTTGGTCGGAACGACCTCGGAGAACCGCTCTACGATTCCAGCACGGGAGGATGTCGTGACGCTTTGCATCAGGATCGCGTGAGCCAGAATCAGGGAGCAGAATCAAGTCTCGCATTTTACTTATCCCTCGCGGAAATGACGCAGGCGGAAACCGCGCCTGACTTAAAGCTCCCGAGTCACAAAATTGGATGAAACTTCATCCGACAGGCGTCCTTCTTCGGCCGGACAACAAACGCGTGGTGGTGCGTCCGTTCATCCCGATCAATCCCACGCGCGTCGAGCATATCATCACGCGCGCTCTCGCGCTAAGCGAGCAGGAAACCGAAAAGCAGCTTTCGTTAGTCAGGGCCGATTTCAGCGACAGACATATCGGTCTTGATAAGAGTTGGCTGCGAAATTTCGAAAGAGTGCGAGGGCACATCCGGGACAGCGAAACGATTTCCGAAGGACGCAAGCTATTTATCGGCGCGCTCTTCTCCGGTGAGTATGCGCTCGAATCGGCAGCTTTGTTCAACCCCTCGATTGTGCCGCATCCGGACCAGACTGGTCTAGGTCAGGGCGACCTTCGTTTTATCTTGAGCCTGCGCTCGACCGGGGAAGGACATGTCTCTTCGATCCAGTTTCGAACCGGAGTTATCCATCGTGATCATTCAATAGAGATCGACAAGGCGACGCCTTTTGTAACACTGCCCGAGCTTAATCCCAATCCCACCTACCATAAACGCGCCTTTCTGGACAAACTAAGCGAGATGGGGCTCGAGAATGACTGGGCCACCTCGGTCATGGGACGATTAGGCAAGACCTTCCTCCTCGATGAGTTGGATAAGTCGATCCAGCAAGCAGCGTCCGACGAAGCTTCTGCACACACGCGCGACGTGCCGCGAACCTCGGAGTGCATGCGCTGGCTGGCGAAATCCAATTACGAAATTCATTTCGCTCCTTCTTCGGAAATGTCGGAACGCATTATCTTTCCCGTCTCGCCTAACGAGAGCAACGGCATTGAGGACGCGCGCTTCGTTCGTTTTGTCGAAGACGATGGGAGCGTTATCTACTACGCGACTTACACGGCCTACAATGGTCGAGTTATTCTGCCTCAACTGATCGAGACCGAGGACTTCCTTAACTTCCGTGTCCTGACTCTTAACGGGCAGGCGGTTCAAAACAAAGGCATGGCTCTTTTCCCTCGTCGGATCGATGGACGCTATGTGATGCTTACACGACAGGATGATGAGAACCTTTACCTGGCGTTTTCGGACAATCCGCATTTTTGGAGCGACCCAGTGCTACTACAAGAGCCCCAATATCCCTGGGAGTTCGTAAAGCTCGGTAACTGTGGCTCGCCGATTGAAACCGAAGCTGGCTGGTTAGTTCTTACTCACGGCGTCGGTCCAATGCGAAAATACTGCATTGGAGCGACGTTGCTTGATTTGCACGACCCTGCAAGGATCATTGGCCAGCTGAAAGAGCCGCTCTTAAAACCGGAAGGGAACGAAAGGGAAGGCTACGTTCCTAATGTCGTTTACTCCTGTGGGGCGCTTGTCCACAACGGGCAACTCATCCTGCCTTATGGCGTTAGCGATACGGCTTCGAGCATTGTCAGAATAGAATTAAGCGAGCTTTTGACCGCCCTTACCTAAAGATACCGCCTCGCGGACGCCGCCGTTTCTAATCAATTTATTTCCTCAATCGGCAGTTGAGTCTGTTTGTTCGGGTTTGTCACTAGCTCGGCGGTCGCGCAATCGTAGGTGAGCGATCCTTTGGCGGACCCGGCGGGCAGATCACTGGCGGCTGCGACCCTGTAGCCACGGCCCTGTGGGCCGTTCCCGGAGCGTGAAAAGCAGCGAGGATGTGGACCGGCCATAGGCCGGTGGCTACAACAGTTGTGAAGCGCGCGAGGATCGAGATTACGCAAACGGCCGACGACAGCCCTTCGTGGGTTTCTTCATGGGAACTTCCTCCTTCTTAGTTCTTACTTCGTATTTTCTTCAATACGAGCGTGACATCAGTCAGATTTTGTTCTTAACTCTAAATGCATCGTCTATTCGCCTTCGTGGCGAACTGGAGGACATATCATGAAGCTGAAGAATTTAAGGAAGAAGATCCAACGACTTGAAAAGCGTCTGCGAGAAGGCCCAAGGAAACTGGCCAGGCTGAGACAGAAACTGCAGCAGGCCGAAGCAGCAAAGGCGTTGAAGGCCGCGAGAAAATCGGCTGCCCGCGCTACTGCGCTTCGCCCAACCCAGAAACCCAGCGCGAAGAAATCGAGCGCTGCTAAGAAGCCGAAGAGAAAACTCAATCTTTCGCCGGAACGCCGTGCGCAACTTGCGGCCGCGATGAAAGCCAGGTGGGCCGCCAAAAGAGCTGCTGAGGCGGGCGCGAAAACCGCCTCGAGTGATAATCAACATTCTGCGCCAGAATCAACCCCGCAGACTCCGGAAGCCAAACCCGACGGCGGCTGAACGTATCGTCGCTGAAGTAGAGGCAACCTCCAACGCTCAACGTCCAACATCCGACAAGTCAGAGAGCGGGATAAAACTGCAGCTGCTGTAGCCACAGCCCTGAGGGCCGTTCAAGTAATAACGAGTTATTCCGCGCCTTCGTTGACCGGCCATAGGTCTGCACACCGGACGGATTCGTCCCGCGGCGAACCGGTCGCTACAACCGCTCAGGCGAGCCCGATATCCGCGGCGCCGCAGTTGCCGTCAGCGTCGGCGCCGGTTCGATGTAGGATCGCCAGGATCGTATTCCCATAGGCGCGACGGATCGCCGAAGACCGCACCGAGCGCGCGCTCTGGCCAGATTTCAAGATAACTCAGCAGCAGGGCCATCAGCGGCACCAGAATGAAGGCGAGCCCGTGTGCGGCCATGATGAACATCGCCATCGCCCGCAGAATCAGGAGATAGATGTCCCAGCGCGCCCGCTGCTTCAGCTCCTTGTCCGGCATCGTGTCGTAGCCCATACGGAACGTTTTCCAGAAATGACTGGCCGCGATCGACCCGAACGTGAACCAGAGTGCCGGAGAATGCGCGAGCTGGCGCCGCAGTTCGTCGCCGAGCAGCAGATCGTGGAGCGGAATCAGGACGATCCAGTACGGCAGACCGACAATGCCGACGAGGAAAATCCACGTGACCACGCCGCGCGCGAGATTTCCAGCGCCGCGCATGAAGTTCGCTGTCGCCGACGTCGCACCCTGCGTTTTCGGTTGCGTTTCGCGCAGCGCACGGGGAACCAGCGCCGCGACGATTGCAGCCAGCGCAGTGAGCCCGTCGAACCAGTAGTTGAACACAGCGAGCGCAGCGGACCAGCCGAAGCAGTAGATGCCGACGACGGGAATTAGATTTCGCGCGAGGACTGTCCATGCGTCGGGCCGCGACGCCAGCTCGCGCAGATGTTGCGCGAGCGGCGGCGGCGCGATCGGTCGCAGCGCGGTCGAGCGGGTCTTTTCAGGAGGCTTCGCCATCTCAACAGATTTAGATGAAGAGGTTATAACTCATCTGGCTGCGTTGAAAAGATGAGCTAACCGGGCTGTAGCCACGTCCCTGTGGGCCGTCTTTCACCAATGCGAATTCTTAAACCGGCCGCAGGCCGGTGGCTACAGTCGCCTTCGCGCGCAGCATCTTCAGTCTCGACAAGGTCATTGACTCGGTAAGATTGGAAGAGTGATGAACCGCAATCGCATTAAACGCACGACGTCCTGGTTCGTTCTGGGCACAGCCCTAGTCCCGTTAATGACCTTGTGTTCTTCGGCTGCGACCCTGGATGATCTGAAGAACCTGGAGATCATTTGCTTTGTTCCTTCGCATTTGCCCCAAGGCTTCCACTTAAAGAGAGTCGAGATCACCTACGACGAACTGCACGAAGGATCCGATGACACGAATCATCCGTTGCCGCTTTACTCGGTGGAATATGGAAATGGATGGAACGCGACATTTTCCATCGAGTCAGCGCGCGAAGGCATCGGCGACCGCAATATCATGCCCGATGAGGCAGACACGGAAGAGACTGAAATCCGATCGCCTTTCGGTCCGATGTATCTGATCTATCGGCCAAAAGGAAAAGAGGGCCGCAAGATCGAGATCATCGCCAATTGGGTGAGCGACGAGAACATGAACGAGGAATTAGCCAAAGGCCCGGATAGCCATCCTGTCCTCGGCAGATACCACGGATTTTCCGCGACTGGAATTACCCTCACAGAATTCGCGAACATTATTAAATCACTTCACCCCGTCGGATCTGAGAGCGCCGCCAGGTCCGCCACACCGGCCGCAGAACAACCTTCCGCGGCCGCTAGGTCCGCCGCGCCGGCCGCAGAGCAACCTTCCGCGCTTAAGATTCATCCGAAAGTCTTCAACATGATTAGTTCCTGGATCTCGGATTCGGAAAGTCCGGTGGCGACGGAAATCAATCTGGATGCGGTGGAGAAAAATGGGAACCAATTCAACAAGGATGAAGTGCAGCAGGACGGCGAATGGCTAAGATGTGCGGTGCCTGATACCGACGGATTCATGCGGTACCGCGTGCTCGAGTCGAAAAGTAATCATTACAAGGTCGAGTATCAGGAAAACGGAGGCGGGACCCTCACGACAGCATCCATCATCGAGTTCAATATTGAAAAACGAAACGTTCACCGCGACGGCAAGCCGATAACGATTTCCGTGCTTCGTGTGACATCCTACAATCAGAAATAACAGGACGAACCATCGTTAACCCCATAATTCGCGCGGAGGAATTCCAATTCTTCCAATCCCGTACGGTAATGGCGTGATCGCAGTCGCGGGCGAGGAGGAGCGGGCCGTCGAGATCGACATACTCGGCAGTACTCGCCAGAACGCGTGCCGGAGCCATTCTCAAAGACGTGCCCACCATGCAGCCGATCAGTAATTTGAATCCGGTTTCGCGCGCGCTCTCGCATAAGCGTAGGGCTTCGGTTAAACCGCCGGTTTTGTCGAGCTTAACGTTGATTACTTCGTAGCGGTGCTTCAGGCGCGGAAGATCGACAGTCGTGTGACAACTTTCATCGGCGCAGATCGGTATTGGATGATTGAGAGTTTCGAGGGCTTCATCGGCGTCGGCTGGAAACGGTTGCTCGATGAGTTCGACACCCAGTTCTTTCAGCGTCGGAACAATTTTGCGGTAATGCTCGGGCGACCATGACTCGTTCGCGTCGATGATTAGACGGGTGCTCAGCGCGGTCTTGTGCACCGATTCGACGCGCAGAAGGTCCAGGTTATCGCCGCCAAGTTTCAACTTGAGAATTGGCAACTCCGCAGCAGCCGCGGCGGCATCTGCCATTTTCTCCGGCGTGTCGAGACTGATCGTGAACGACGTTTCGACTTCGGGAACGATCGGAATGTCCGCCAGTTCCCAGACGCGTTTGCCGGAATTCTTGGCTTCGAGATCCCAAAGCGCGCAGTCTAATGCATTCCGCGCTGCACCCGGCGGTAGCAAGTGTTGCAGCTTATCTCGATCCAAATCGGGTACGCTTTTGACCGACTCAATCTGCGCCAGCACCGAAACGATGCTCTGATTGTACCGCTTTATCGGGACACCTTCGCCGCGTCCAACGTGTTCGCCATCGCTTACCGTCACGACCACGACTTGCGCTTCCGTGCGACTGCCGCGCGAAATGCGAAACACTTCCTTTAGCGGCCAAATTTCTTCTCGAGCCTCGATGAGAAGAGCTGTCATTAGCAGAAGGAAACGAAGTTAACAGAGATTATCCATTACTTCTTCTTTGTTTTCTTTGTTGTTTTCTGTTCGGATCCCCAAAAAGATCGGTGTCATGAAAATCACTAAAAACATCGGCATGCTTTTGCTCGCCGTCTATTTGATCGTCGATGGCCTGTTAGGGTTCGGCCTGAATATCGGCCCGGCCATCTTTCTTCTCTACATCGTAGCGCTGGCCGCTGGCGTCCTTATTCTTATCGGCAAATAGTCCGAGGCCGGGACTCGCAGTTTGCTTTACCACCCGCCGTCGCCCTGCTACGGCGTGGCAAGCAGAGATCACGGAGGTCACAGAGTTCCGGCGGTAACCATGTAGCGACCGGGCTCAAACAGCCAGTGAGCCGGCCCCATGCGGCAAATTCATCCATCAGTGATTGCCGAAACGCGCGTTAATGGCAATATGCATTTTGCAGCGTGCGGACACGTTCGCGTTTTGACAGACGCGACATATCGCTGCGCTCCAAAGTTTTCGATTTGACGGCGTCACTTCACCAGCGCAAATAGCAACTTCCAATGGACGCTCAGGTTTCGCCAAATTCATCCGCGACGATTTACGATGATGAAGTTTTCCAGATGGCCTGCGAGCAGTTTCGCGTCATCGCCGATTATCTGAACATCGACAAGGACGACCGCGAATGGGCGACGTACCCGAAGCGCGCCGTCGCCGTGACGTTGCCGGTGCACATGGACGACGGAAGCACGAAAGCTTTCCAAGGTTATCGCGTCCAACATCACATCGCGCTCGGCCCGACGAAGGGCGGCACACGCTTCGCGCCTTCGTTGTCGATGGGCGAAACGGCCGCGCTGGCAATGTGGATGAGCTGGAAATGCGCGCTAGCCCAATTGCCCTATGGCGGTGCAAAGGGCGGAGTTGCAGTTGATCCCAGCAAATTATCGCGCACGGAACTGGAGGCTGTCTCGCGCCGCTACATGCAGGAAATGATCCCGTTCGTCGGGCCGCATACGGACATCATGGGGCCGGACATGGGAACGAACGAGCAGATCATGGCCTGGTTCATGGACACCTACTCCGTTTACATGGGCTACGCCGTTAATGAAATCGTTACCGGCAAACCGGTCGCCATCGGCGGAACCGAAGGCCGGCGCGAAGCAACCGGACGCGGCGCTGTTTACCTGATTGAGCGGGCCATGAGCATGCTGAAGATGAATCCCGAAAAATGCACCGCGATTGTGCAGGGATTCGGCAACGTGGGCTCAGTCGCAGCTCTGTCGCTCGCGTACAAAAGCGGCGTCAAGGTCGTCGGGATCAGCGACGCGTATGCCGCGATT
This sequence comes from uncultured Verrucomicrobiae bacterium, assembly GCA_963725505.1. Taxonomy (GTDB): domain Bacteria; phylum Verrucomicrobiota; class Verrucomicrobiia; order Chthoniobacterales; family UBA10450; genus Udaeobacter. The sequence goes on from CAVRYN010000006.1 coordinate 212,590, forward strand.
TACAATCCCAAGGGAATAGACGTTAAGGCGGCCGAACAGCATATGCTCAAGAAGGGAAATCTGCGCGCGTTTGCTCAAAGCGACCATCTCGATCCAAAGGAATTCCTTACTCTGCCGTGCGACGTGCTTATTCCCGCTGCGGTCGATCGAGTGATTACCGGAAAAAATGCCGGCCAAATTAAATGCCGTATCCTCGCTGAGGCCGCCAACGGCCCGACTACGCCGGAGGCCGACCTGATTCTCGAAAAGCGCTGGGACGAAATTTTCGTCATCCCAGACATTCTCTGCAATGCTGGCGGCGTGATCGTTTCTTACTTCGAGTGGGTACAGGGTTTGCAGGCGTTTCTGTGGACGGAATCGGAAGTGACCGACAAACTTTTCCGCATCCTCGAGCATTCATTTGCGCAAGTGATCAAACTGGCGAAGGAGCACAAAATTTCGCATCGTACAGCGGCCATGGCCATCGGCGTCGAACGCGTGATCAAAGCGAAACAGGTGCGCGGCTTGTTCCCATGAGCGGCGATGAGTGGCGCGTTGCGCTCCGAATTATTCCGCCTCTCCTCTTTACGCAAGGGGAGAGGATTGAGGTGAGGGGATCGAAGCCGCGTATCGCTGACAAAACTGAACCCTCATCCTAACCTCTCCCTTAGAAAGGGACAGGCGAATACTTTTTCCCCCAACGTGCTGTGATGAAGTTTTCGCACTCCGAAGAAAAGCGGGAAGATCGACTTCTCGACGTTCTGACCGATCAGGAGAACGGCCTGCGGATCGTTGTCTCGCGGCTCGGGGCGGAATTAATTAGTCTTGCGCGAAGCAACGAGGCCGGCGAGCGGACCGGTTTTCTTTATCGCGACAACGATCTGTCAATACCGTCTCAGGGTTGGGCAAACCACGCGACGGTCATGGGTTATTACCTTCACCGGCTAAAGAATGGTCGCAGCCTGTACCGAGGCCGCGAAATCAAAGGCGGAAATCATGGGTTCCTTCGCTCCAAGACCTGGCGCTTTGCGGGATTTTCCGGTGAGGGCAGCGGTGCTTCGTTGAAATATCGAATTACTCCAGAGGACTTTTCGCCTGTTGAATACCCATTGAGAGTCAATCTGGATCTAACATATAAGATCGACTTGAACACGCTCAGCGTTGCTTTCGAGTTTCAAAACCACGAGCCTGAATTGACCGCGCATGTGGCGTTCGGATTGCATCCGGGATTCGCAGCGACTTCGTTCGAAAGCTTTCATCTTCAAATGCCGAAAGGTCTTTACCGCCGATATTTCTCCCCGGGCAATTATCTGTCAGGCGAAACGCGCGATATCGAATTCCCGGGCGGCGAAATGCCGTTTTCAAAGAACGAATTGCACGGTTCGATCATTCTCGAATTGGTTGACGTTCCAAGGCCGCAATTCTCCTTCGTTGATCCGCCGAGCGGTCGCTGGGTGACTCTGGATCTGACCGGCGTGCCTTATGTGACTTTGTGGTCCGACGGCGGACCCTTTCTCTGCATCGAACCGTGCTGGGGCTTGACCGATCATCATGAACAGCGCGCCTTCGAGGAGAAGCAAGGCATTCAAACCATCCCGCCTCGGGGAGAATTGCGCGCCTTCTTCAGTATGGCCCCGCAACTTGCCTCTTGCGATTAGCTTGCGGGTGAGCCGCAGCTTCCGAAAGCCGGCAGGTGTCGAACGCGTACATGAAAAGCCGCACCGTAGATCAAACCACGAAGCGGCTCTGTAACTTATCCTGGGGTCTACGACCCGGATCGGGGGGTGACGCCGCCTTTGGCGTAATTTTCCGATGCCACCCTTTTCACCAGAGCTCCTGCGACGTCAGAGGGAACAGCCGGCCCTTTTACTGTGAGACTGTTTCTGGAGGGTCGCGGAACGGATCAATAAAAACCGCACCGCGGGATCGAACCACCGGTACGGCTGTTTAAACGTTTATTAGTGTTGGCCAAATTGCCCAGTTTGGCCAGTGTGCCCAGTTTGCCCGGTTTGGCCAGTGTGCCCAGTTTGGCCAAGGTGCCCAGTTTGCCCAAGGTGGCGCGGATTGCCGCCTTTGGCGTCTTTTTTGGGCTTGAGGTCTTGGACTTTAATCGCTTTTTTGGTTTTTTTCGTTTTTTGCATGTTCAGGTTTCTTTAGTTGGATTGTTTAGTGTTTGTTTCGCGTCAGTAGCACCGAAGAAATGATGCCCGCCTGTTACGTCCTGTTTTGGAATCAGGTCATCCAGACGAATCACTTTATCTTTGCTGCGCTTAGGCCTTTGATTTCCTGACTCTCCGGCGGGCGCATTTTTTTTATTCCTCGGTGAACTCACGTTGACTCTTTTTGTTACCAATATTCGTGCCAAGTCTGGGAGGGATTAAAGAATAGTGAGGGCGAGTTGCGCATTTATCGTTAATCGACAAGTGTTTACGCAGAAATTTGTTCTGTGGAAAATGATAATGGGGGATAAATTAGCCCTGAGCACCTGGCTCTGTTTTTAGGCCACTCCGGCTCTTGTTTCGTGCCACCGCGCCTCACTTTTGGACCGCAGCTTGGAGATAGCGGGCGAGCGTGGAGCGAGAAATGCCGAGCAATTTTGCAGCCTGCCGCTGGCTTCGATTCGCTTGTTCATAAACAAAGCGGACGTGCCTTTTGAGGGCGCTGTCCAAGGAGAGATCGGCGTGCCTCTCAGGCTCTTGGTGGTTGTCGGCGCGCATCGAAGCTGTTTGGGCGTTATCTATTCCCGCAAAATGTGATTCCAAGTCGGGAGGAAAAACCACATTTTCGGGCAGAATCACCGAGCCGTTGCAAAACAACGTCATGGTGCGCACGGTATGGCTTAACTCGCGCAGGTTTCCACGCCACTTGTGGTTAAGCAATTTTTCCATCGCTTCGGGGTGGATAGCCGCAATGTCTTTGCCTTCTTTCAACGCTGCGGCTTTCAATTCCGTGGCAATCAATGCCGGCAACTCCTCCAGCCGCTCGCGGAGCGGAGGGATGAGCAAGGTCAGGCCGTTCAATCTCTGATAAAGATCCTCACGAAATTTTCCCTGTCGTACTCGATCCCGCAGCGAACAGTTTGATGCGCAGAGGATTCGCGCGTTGGATGTCAGCATTCGTTCGGAGCCGAGCCGCTCAAATTCACCGTATTCGAGCACGCGCAGGATTTTTACCTGTGCGAGCGGACTCATTTCGGAGATTTCATCCAGGAATATCGTGCCGCCATCGGCGAGCTCGAATTTTCCCTTGAAGCTTTGCTGCGCGCCGGTGAAAGCCCCGCGCTCATGACCGAATAGTTGGCTCTCGAGCAGTGTGTCGCTGATTGCCGAGGCGTTGAAAGCGATGAACGGCTGGCCTGCTCGCGTTGACGAATTGTGGATCGCATGAGCAAGCAAGGTTTTGCCTGTGCCCGTTTCACCCAGGAGCACCACGGGTACGTCCGATTTGGCGGCGAGCGCTGCCAACTGCAAACAACGCGCCATGGCGGCGTTGCTAGTAGTCAGGTCTTCGAGTCTTAGTCTGGACGGCGGTTCTTGCACCGAAACTTATTGCTTCATGCTCTCTCGTAGCTGGCGAATCGGTTCAAATGCATATTCGACCATCGTCCGGCTACCAACGATGATGTGCGCGTCTCCCCGCATACCGACACGGAGCGGGAGAACTTTTCCTGCACGCGAGGAGATATCATAGCGATCCAGCGATCCCAACGCTGTGAAGCGGGATCCGTCGCTGGTAGTAACAGCCGACGGGCTAATCCAATCGAGTTTTCCGGTTACTGTGCCATAACGCTGATACGGGTAGGCCTCGAAAAAATAGCGGATCCGCTGCGTCACAATCAGCTTTGGGAGGCCGACTTCATTTAAGGTCATCCGGGCCCGGGGCTTTGAATCCTTTGGCGCGAGTTGGCAAAGCACTTGTCCCTGCTGCACGAAAGTGCCCACGCTCCGTTGATCCATGGAGATGATCACGCCCTCGTATGGACTGCGAATCGTAAGCAGGTTCTGTTGCGTATTTTTCAGGTCGGTCTTCAAGGCGCCGATGCGCATTTTTAACTTTTCAATTTCAGATTGCTGCTCAGCTCGTTGGCGGACGTGTTCCGTCTCCATTCGCTCACGGTCGAGATTCACCTGCTGCACAGTTCTTTGAGCGACGCTCAAATCTTTTTCCGAACCGGCTAAATCGAGCTTCAGCTTTATGAGGTCGATTTCCGATTCGCCGCCCAGCTTGGTTAACTTCTCCATGCGCGTGACGAGGTCGCGGCTGGTGTTAGCATGGTTCTCACGAAATTTTACTTCGCTCTTTGCCTGTTCAATCTCTGCACTTTTCATTCCAAGTTGCGCGGCATAAGCACTCTCATTTCGAGCGACGCTTTCTTCCCTGCTGCGTAAGTCTTCCGTCAGCGTCCGGAACTCAGTATCCAGACCGCGAATCTCATCAGAACGTAACACGAACAACTCCTCTCCGGCTTTTACAGGTTGACCTTCGTCCACTCCAACGTGGCTAATGACAGCTCGCACGGGTGATTGGACCGGATCGGCGCCGGTATCCGGGACCAGGACGAATGGACAGCGTACCGTCTCCGGCAATCGCATTACAATTGCGATCAGCAGCGCCAACAAAAAGGCCCCCAGCAATATCCAGGCCGTCGAACGGATGATCCAAGGCGGCGGCTCCTGTGGCAACATCTCGGATTCCACATCCAGCGAGCCGCGTTGAGTTAATTGTGAACTCATCGCTTTAGATCCCCAGTTGCTGGCTTGAAAGATAATAGTACAGGCCACGCTGTGCCATCAGCTCATCGTGAGTGCCAATCTCGGCAATGCTTCCCTGTTCGAGCACCACGATAGCGTGCGCTTCGCGAATCGTGCTCAACCGATGCGCGATCACAATCGTCGTGCGACCTGCCATTAATCGACCGAGGTTGTCCTGGATCGCGCGCTCCGATTCTGTGTCGAGAGCGCTGGTTGCCTCATCGAAAATCAACACTGGCGGATTATTGTAGATTGCCCGCGCAATTGCGATGCGCTGCTTCTGGCCACCTGAAAGAGAAAGACCCGATTCGCCAATCTTCGTCTCGTAACCAAGCGGAAGACGCATGATGAAATCGTGCGCCGCAGCGACTTGTGCGGCGGCAAGCACCCGATCGAGATCTGGCTCCAGATCGCCAAACGAAATATTGCGCGCAATCGTTTCGTTAAACATGTGATTTTCCTGAAGCACTATTCCCACGTGCCGGCGCACATCGCGATAATTGAGAGTTCTTAGATCGATATTGTCGAAAAAGATGGTCCCTTCCGTAGGCTCGAGCAGGCCGGCAATTAATTTAATGAGCGTCGTTTTGCCACAACCGCTGCGACCGACGAAGGCCACCATGCGTCCTGGGGCCAGGTCGAGGGTGATGTTCTTTAAAATATCGGGCGATTCGGGGCCGCCGTATTTGAAACTAACTCCGCGAAGCTGGAGGTGTCCTTCGAGGCTATGCACCGGGATGAGTCGGGAACGATCATGACCTTGCTCCGGCTCCTGTTCGAAAATATCGTTTAGCCGATTCAGGAGGACGGCGGCGTTTTGCAGGCTGTCCCAAACTCCGAGCGCGCGCAAAATTCCCGCGTAGGCCATCGCCGTCAGTGAGCTAAACGCCACAAAACCGCCAACGCTCAAGTACCCATGAATGACTTGCGTCGCGCCGACCCACAAAAAAATCGCAGTAGAGAGCAGACCGATGCTTTGCAGAACGCTGTCGTACGACATCACGATAAAGGTCGCCTTGAAAAGTTTTTGTGAGACGGAGAGAAATTCGTTCAGCATGGCGTCACGAAAGGCACTCTCGGCTGATGCCGCTTTCACTGCCTCGATGCCTTTGATGGCATCGATTTGATGCGAACTGTATTTGCCCTGGCTTTCTTCCACCCCGTGATAGAGCGGGCGTAGCACCTTTACCGAAAAAATCATTAGCCCCACATAAACCGGGGTCGTCGCCAAAAACGCCAGCGTAAGCAGCGGGCTGTACATCGCCATCAAAATTACTGCGCCTACGAGAAAAACTGCTGCCAGCAAAGCGCCAACTCCCTGTTGGACGGCAAATTGCCGAACCTGCCTCGCACCATCGAGCCGGCGTTGAATGTCGCCTGTCCGGCGGCTCGTGAAATAAGTCATGGGAAGGGAGAGAAGTTTCCGGCTCAAGAAATCGAGAACTGTCGTATCAAGGCGCACGGCCGCAAAAGCCAGCAGATATTCCTGGGCGAGAGTGGAGAGCTGCACGAAGACGATGGCCGCGATCATGCCGAGCAGGATCGTCTTCAACAGGCCGACATCGTTTTCGACAATGACCTTATCGACCACCATCTGGGTGAACACTGGGAAGAGCAGTTGAAGGACGCTGACAGCGATGGCCAGCCCCAGCACCTGAAGCAAGATCACCTTGAATCGCGCAAGAAATGGAAGAACCCACGCCAGCGTTGGCTTGCTTTCCGGAGCTTGTTCGAATGCAGGCGTGTAATCGAACAGCGCAGCGTAGCCTGTCCACTTCGCTTCAAATTCGCGGCGCGGAAGTTTCCGCAACCCAACCGCGGGATCGGCCACGCGCACAAACTGCTCATCGACATCGTAGAGCACGATCCAGTGGTTGCCCTCCCAGTGCACGATCGCTGGCAGGGGCATGAGCGAGAGATTGCGAAGCGAGATCTTCAGTGCACGCGCCGCCAGGCCGAGCTCAGTTGCGGCGCGGGAAAGTGCCTTGAGGCTGGTGCCGTCCGTAGCCGTGTGACAGAGCTGCCGAATCCGTGCCAGGCTTACCTTGCGGCCGAAATACCGGCAAATCATTCCGAGACTGGCTGCACCGCAATCCATCTCGTCGATCTGCAGGATGTGGTCGACTTTACGGATGCGCTTGCCGCGTTTGCGAAACAGTCCGCGCTCATCCTTGAACGGCTCTTCTTTCCCCTCGGTTTCGCTCGGAGCCTGCTCACTATCCAGCTCCACTTTGTTCTGTACCTGCGTTTCCGCAGGCAGCAGTTCGGTCATGAAATCAAGCGGAATACGCGCTTCGGTTTTCGCCTGGTAAAGCGCGAGTCGCTCGCTCAGCAGTTTGTCGAACTCGGGAAACCGGTGCCGTAAGTCTTGCACCGAGTTGGGTTCGAGGGAGAGCAATTGGCAGTCTGAGAATGCTTCTACTGACGCTGCGCGCCGCGATCCGTTTAGGATCGACAATTCACCAAAGAAATCACCCTCGCGATAAAACGCGAGGTTCCGCACCTGTCCGTCACCTCCGGCGAAGGCGCGCGCTCGTCCTTTCTGGAGGATGTAAAGGGGTCCAGCGTCGTCTCCTTCACGAATGATCAGGTTGCCTTTTTCAAATGTGATTGGTTTTAACTTGTCGATCACACTGCGCAACACAGCTGTCGGAAGCCGGCCAAAATTGCTGAACTGATAAAGGAAACTTTGCAGAGCCCTGTCCCGGCCGGTTGTCTCGACATATTGCTTCAGATCGGGTACGCGACGGACGAGCTCCGTAAAATCATCGCGATCGAGCCGCAAAACATCTACCCCTGTACTGCAGCGTACGGTCGCGTTTCGGGTTCCACCCTCAGCTAAGGCGGCTTCTCCGAACGAGTCGCCCGGCTTTAGCACTCCCAGTGGGATTTCTTCACCATCAGGCTTAATTTTGAGCGCGCGCGCGCGTCCCCGCGTCAGAACGTAAAAGGAATCGGCCGGATCGTCCTGTTTTACAATCACGTCGCCGAAATCGTAGTGTTCTTCCTGCAGAAGCGGCTCAATCGCGCCAAAATGCTCATCGGAAAGAAAGCGGAAAACCGATGAACGCCGCAGAGTCTCGCTGTCCTTTACTTTCATTCTGCGGGAGTGGAAACGGCACCGAGCCGTCGGTGCGTATATTTGCCGGTAAGCTCGGCGAAATGTCGATCAATGAGCCTTTGATCGATCCGGGATTTTACGTTTGGGTCATCAGGTTGGGGCTCAATTTTCTTAAGGATGCGACACAGTTCAAATCCATCGCCACGAGCAAGGGGTTGGAGCACCTCCCCAGCCGAAACACTTAGGAATCTGTGCTGTGCATCGACGGGAAGATCTTCCAAAAGAAAGTCCGCACGTCGGTAATGATAGCGTCCCTCGGTGGCCACTTCTTCCATTGACATTCCGTCCTCGCGCACGCAAAACAGCGCTTCCCGGGCCGCATCGAGCGATTCCACCTCGATCATTTCGGTTTCGAATCTCGTCAAGGGCAGCCGCAAAGCTAGCAATTCGCGTTGACGTGCTTCAGGGACGAGCAGCGTGTCGCAATGTTTCCCGTATGCTGCCTCGATCGCGAGCATTTCATCTAACCATTTCGAATCGCGTTTCAGTTGCTCGAGCCAATTTGCCAGTTGCGCCGATGTAATCCCGATCCGATGGAGAAATTTCCGCTTTTCGGCCGCAATCGTATCTGGCGATAGCTCCTTTCCAGCACAGCGTGCCGCCAGACGCACGATTAAATCACTGGTCATTCGGTCCAATTCTCCGGATAAAATTAATTCCGAAAGGAAGGACTGGCGTAACTCGGCCGCCGCAGAAGGATATTCTATTTCGTCGGGAATAATCTCTTCTTGAAGCGTGCTGGCGTAGTATTCACGGGTAAGGTAGTCGGCGAAGTCATCAAGCGTGAGGCCTCGATTTGCCAGCCATGCTTCAGTTTCCTCGGCAGTGATCAAATCGTATTGGTAACGAAAAGCTTCAGCTGCACTAGAAATCGCGGACTCGTCTGCCTCCAGGTCTAGCTCATCCGCCCGTCTTTCCGCTGCGACTTGGTGGAGAAATTCTTTCCACTTTACGTCTAACTCGCCTCTGAAAATGGCCGCGTCGATTGCATCGCGCGCGGTATATTCCTGTTCTCCGCATGCACACACTACCAAATCAAGGCCTGAGGTGGACTCCGTAAGCTCCATTAAAAGGCAAAATTTCTACAGCATTTCGGAAAGAAAGTCGAGCCTGTCATTAAGCTATCGCCAGCAGCGATTTGACCCGGCAAGCGTGCGAACGCACGGTTCGTCCATCCCATGCCCAACACTTCCCTTGAGACTCTGCTCGCGAAATCGATTGATTACGCGGGAATGTTCCCGCCTTGCAGCCTTGTGCTGGAGGCAGCTCTTCAGAATCAGGCGCAATATGTGCGCTCGCCCGATGCGTGGATGCTCAATACATTCGTGCTTCCCATTGAACAATTCGATGCGGCAAAACAACTCCTTTCACAGTTCGATCCTGCGCATCCGCTCCGTGTTGCGACACTCGGACCGAGAACCGCGAATGCGGATGCCTTTCTTGAAACGCTCGAAGGAGTTGATGCGGCAATTCGTTCGTTATCGAGCAACGTCGATCTCGTAGCGATGAGTCACCTGGAGATGTTTTTACCCCATGATGTTGATCTTGCGTTACTAAAAGAGGCGAGATCGATCGTCGGTGATTTGCCAGTTTTCTGGGAAGCGCCGCCTGACATAGCAGAGCAAACCGCTGCGTTGCTTGCGGAACACAATTCCGATGAGGACGCGGCAACGTTTGGTTACAAATTGCGCACCGGCGGAGTGACAGCAGATGCATTTCCAACTTCGGCGCAAATCGCCAGCGCGCTCGTGACGCCAGCTACGCATCAGCTCCCGATAAAGTTTACGGCAGGGCTGCATCATCCACTCCGGCAATTTCGTGATGAAGTGAAAACAAAGATGCACGGATTTCTTAACGTGCTTGGAGCCGCAGTCCTTGCGGCAGAGCACCGATGGGATGCCCGCCAGGCTGCGATTATGCTTGAAGACGAAGAGGCCGACTCATTTTCCTTCACCCAGGATTTTTTCGCGTGGCGCGACTGGAAGATCGACATAGAACGCCTGCAGTATCGCCGGAAATTCGTCGCGTCGTTCGGCAGTTGCAGCTTCGACGAGCCGCGCGACGATTTGCGCGCGCTGAATTTGTTGTAGGGCGTCTGTGTCAGACGCCGGTGGGTTGGCGTTTCACAGAAACGCCCTACAATTCTACGAAGAGCACGAAGTTCTTTGGAGGTGATTCTGAATTTTCTTTGTGGCCTTCGTGTGCTTCGTGGTTAAATCAAGTTGATGAGTTCGCCGTTGCGTAGTTTCATCGAAGTCCCAGCCAATTCGCATTTTCCCATCCAAAATCTTCCTTTCGGTGTCTTTCAACCAAAACAGGGAAAACCGCGCGTGGGAGTCGCCATCGGCGATCTGGTTGTCGATCTTTCCGTGTTGGAAGAGTTCGATCATTTTCGTTCGCCAGAATTTCAGGAACAAAAGGTCTTTTCGGAAGATTCACTAAACAAGTTTCTCGCGCTCGGGCGCCCGGCGTGGCGAAAGACGCGCGAGATCCTGCAATATCTTCTCTCAATTGAGACGCCAAACCTGCGCGATCACGCGCGGCTGCGCGAAAAAGTTTTTCATGCGCAAAAAGACGTGGCCATGAAGCTGCCGGCACGGATTGGCAACTACACCGATTTTTATTCCTCGTATCATCACGCACACAATGTCGGCACGATGTTGCGCGGCCCTGAGAATGCGCTGATGCCGAATTGGAAATGGTTGCCCGTAGCCTATCACGGACGCGCCAGCTCGGTTGTTGTAAGCGGGACAGAGGTGCGCCGGCCACAAGGCCAAATCAAGCCGCCGGAAGCATCAGCGCCAGCTTTCGGCCCAACCAAAAGTCTGGATTACGAATTGGAAATGGCATTCCTGATCGGGCCGGGCAATTCGCTAGGCGAACCGGTGCCAATCGATCACGCGATCGATCACGTCTTCGGTTTCGTTTTAATGAATGACTGGAGTGCGCGCGACATTCAGGCGTGGGAATATCAACCGCTTGGCCCATTTCTGGCGAAAAACTTTTGCACCAGCATTTCGCCCTGGGTCGTTACGCTCGACGCGCTTGAGTCATTCAGAGAACCGTTGCCGCCGCAGGATCCCGAGCCGCTGCCGTACTTGCGCTGGAAAAACGATTTCACGTTCGACATTTATCTCGAAGCGTCCTTGCAAACCTCATCGATGAACGCGCCGCACGTTATCACTCAGACAAATTTCCAAAACCTTTACTGGAGCATCGCTCAACAACTCGCTCATCACACCGTGAACGGCTGCAATTTAGAACCCGGTGATTTGCTCGCGAGTGGCACAATCAGCGGTGCGACTGAAGAATCGCGCGGTTGCATGTTGGAATTAACCTGGCGCGGCGCGAACCCGTTAAAGTTGCCAAATGGCGAAACCCGCAAATGGCTCGAAGACAGCGACACGCTTACCATCACCGGCTGGGCCCAAGGCGACGGTTACCGGGTTGGTTTTGGCGAAGTAAGCGGACGCATTCTACCGGCGGTGTAAGTGGGGAAATTGCGCTGCGATGTGTCGCCGCGGCAATCGTGGGTGCACCGTCCCTACCATTTGTTAAACGCTTCAATAGCGCACGCGAACCAGAAACAATCCGTCGGCGGGAGCAGCAAAGCGGGGTGCGCCAACCTGGCCGGAGTGCAGCCGCGCGGTGACATCTCCGACGCGAATTTTGCCAAGCGCGCATTTCACAAGCGAACCGACAATCAATCGGACCATCTTGTAGAGAAAACCGTCGCCATCGAACTCGATTGTTACGCAAGGACCTTTTTGCCGGACGCGCACAGAATTGATTGTGCGGATCGTGCTCTCCTCAGGTTTCCCGCGATTGGCAGCGAACGCTGCGAAATCGTGCGTGCCGACGAACTGTTTTGCTGCTTTCTGTAAGATTTTTATATCGAGCGGGTGGGGGATGTGCCAGGCACGACGGTACTCGAACGGAGGCAAAACGGCAGCCGACCAGATTCTGTAGCGATAGATCTTTCCTTTTGCCGAGAGGCGCACGTGAAAATCGTTCGACACATAGCGGCAACGAAGCACGCGTATGGCGGGAGGCAGCAGCGCATTGAGCGCTTTGATCCAACGCGCCGGTGGCAAAGGTTTACCCGACAGATCGACGTGTGCGCATTGCGCGAGGGCGTGGACGCCTGCGTCCGTTCGCCCGGCCCCGTGAACGCGCACAGGCTTTCCGGCGACGCGTTCAAACGCGCGTTCGAGATGATCCTGAATGGTATTGCCGTGAGATTGGCTCTGCCAGCCGGCGAACGGCGCGCCGTCGTACGCGACGATGAGTTTTAGTCGTCGTGCCATTGCCATCCTCGTGATCCGTGATCGGTGAAACAGTGATCACCGATCACGGATCACTGATCACTCTTGGTTGCCACATTCCCGGCGCGGCTGTCGAGATAGCTTTGCAAAATCATTTGAGCCGCTACCTGATCCACGTAGCCGCGCGTGTGTCTTGTTTTCTTGCCTGCATCACGCAACGCCCGATGTGCTGCGGCGGTGGTCAGCCGTTCGTCCCAAGTGACAACCGGGCATGGTAGAATCCCACGCAACTTTTCCACAAACTGGAGAACTTCGGTCGCGGCCGCGCCGATCTGTCCATTCATCTGACGGGGAATGCCGGCCACAACGTGATCGACTTCCTTTTCGCGGACGATTTGTGCTACTCGCGATGGCGCGTGCGCGTTTGCCGGGATCGTCTCGAGCGGATGCGCAAGCAATTGTAATTCATCAGAAATCGCCGCGCCGATACGCACCCGCCCGAAATCGAGAGCCAAAATTCGATTCATCGCAGCTCACATCATTGCAGTTCCGGCGGAATTTTGCCGATAAGCTCCTTGATCCTTTCAGCCTCGTGTCGGTCACAAATCAAAAGCGCATCCTGCGTTCGCACGACGATGAGATCATGAACTCCAAGCAAGGCTACTGCTGTGCCGTCATCCTCGAAAACGATGTTATTGCTGGAATCCAGCGCGGTGATGTTGCGGTTCGCGGTGTTTCCTTGCTTGTCCTTCTCAAAATAATTCGCCACCGCTCGCCAGCTTCCGATGTCATCCCAGTCGAAGCTGGCCTCCACGACAAAGACGCGGTCCGCCTTTTCCATTATCGCATAATCGAACGAAATGCGCGGCAGTTTGCTGAAGCGTTCACGTAAAGCCTTTTCGAAATTTTCCGGAGCGCGAACTTGGGAAATGAAATCCGCCAGCTCCGGCGCGTGACGGTTGAATTCACGGAGTATTGTTGGCACCGACCAAACGAACATCCCGGCGTTCCATCGAAAATTTCCCCTTCGCAAAAATGATTCCGCCAGATCAGGATTCGGTTTTTCGCGAAAGCGCACGACCCGATGGATCGAATCGTTGTCGGGGCGCTTGCGCAAGTATACCGGCTTTCCGTGTTCGATATAACCGAATCCGGGACATGCCCAGCTTGGTTTGATGCCGATGGTTACAAGCCCGCTTGTCTCCTCGGCTGCCTCGGCAGCCAGGGCCAGCGTTTCCTGAAAAGCCGTTCGGTTTACAATCACATGATCGGCGGGCAGAACGGCCATGATGGCTGCGTGATCGCGAGCTGCCACCCAGCCGGTGCCGAGCGCGACGGCAGCAGCCGTATCGCGTTTGGCCGGCTCCGCTACGATATTCTCCTTTGGAAAATTCCCGAGCAATTTGCGAACGGCGCTTTCCTGCTCCGCGTTCGTCAGGATCAGAGTGCGCTCGGACGGGACAAAGCCTTCAAGGCGCGCCAAAGTTTCTTCGAGCAGAGTTTTGTCGGCGACGAGGCGCAGAAGTTGTTTGGGACGGGCCCGCCTGCTCAATGGCCAAAAGCGTTCACCGCTTCCGCCGGCTAGGATGAGCGCGTAAATCGAATTAGGCATGTCTCTTAACTTTCTGTCATGTCGAGCGAAGTCGAGACATTCCGTTGAATTACTTCAAGGGTGGCGCAGCGGAGTTCCTCGACTCCACCTCGCTCCGCTCGAAATGACAAACGCGCCTGGCGACAAAATTGCCGTTTCTTTTTCCCAAACGCGACGTATATGGTAGGCGATGTCTTTCCCCATATCCATTTCAAAAACTTCCGAACAACTTCCAGTTGACCCGCTCCTGGTGGTCACACGCACCGCTATTGGTCTTGGCTTGGGAATTTTGATGGCTGACAAGATCAAGCCCCCGCTGCGGCAGGCAGCGGCGATTGCGCTCGTTGCAATCGGCGCTTTAGCGGCAGCCCCATGGCTCGTGAAAATTACGGTGGGCCAGATTAATCGCTCCGAGTGGGGCAGCCGCGCGCGTTTGCGTTCTATTCGCGGCGATGCCGGCTACAACTTGGATAACGACGTCTACTAGAAGCCGGGTCATAATGTTGTAGCCACGCCCCGTTTGCGCCGTTCCGAGCTTGCGTTCCTGACGGTGCACAGTGCCGTGGCTACAGCACGTGCGTCTTTATGAGATGGCTTTATAGTTCGGAGCGCGACTGCATTACTCCGCTACAGCAACGCCTCGGCGATGGAATCCGCCAGCGCTTTGCCTTTTCGAGTGAGAACGAAATTGCCTCTCGATTCTTGAAGTAGCCCCAATGCAATAAACTCGTTTGTTTGTTGCGCGAAACGTTTCAAATCCGAAGCGGGAACTCCGCCGCGCGTGCGCAGCGACAGCGCGATTCGCTCCGTGCGTTTGATTTCGTCCGTCAGATTTTCGCTCGATGCGCACGGTGATTGGCCGGAAAAAACGCGATCGATGTAGGTGCGATAATCACAGACATTCTGGCACCGACGCATACCGACAGTCGAAACCGCGCTGGGGCCAAGGCCCAGATAATCTTTGCCGAGCCAATAGGCGCGGTTGTGGACTGACGAAAATCCGGGGCGCGCATAGTTTGAGATTTCGTAATGTTCGTAGCCGGCATCCTCCAGGCTCGCCATTGCCATCTCGAAAAACTCGGCGTCGATGTCTGAGTCCTGCCGAAATTCGCCGCACGCGTAACGCAGAAAAAACTCTGTATCCTCCTCGTACGTCAGGCAATAAGCGGAGATATGATTGGGCTGGAGCGCGATGGTTTTCTCCAGCGTCAAGCGCCACTGCTGAATCGTCTGTCCTGGCAAACCGAACATCAGGTCGATGTTGATGTTCGAGAACCCGGCTGCGCGCAGAATATGAAACGAATGCTCGGCCTGCTGTGCGTTGTGCTCGCGCCCAAGCAATTTCAGCAAGTGGTCGTCCCACGATTGCACGCCGAGGCTGATCCGGTTGATTCCGAATTTTTTGAGGATCGCGGCTTTGCGCGCGGAAACGCTTCCCGGATTGGCTTCGATCGTGCACTCGACCAGTTCCGACAAGTCGAGCTGCTCATGAAATCCGCGCAGCAGAAATTCCAATTGCGCGATGTTGAGCGCGGTGGGCGTGCCGCCACCGAAATAAAGCGTTTCAGGCGAAATCGCAAAATGTGTGTGCTGGTCGAGATCGCGCAATATCGCTTCGCAAAATCGCCAGGTCTGCGAGCGGTCGAGCAGATCCTTGTAAAAAGCGCAGTACGGGCAGATACGCGCGCAGAACGGAATGTGAACGTAGAGGTGGCGGATCATAATATTTCTCTGAGTGTCATTCCGAGCGGAGCGAGGAACCTCTCATAGGGTGTTGGGATCACGCTTCTCATCTAGCGTGTCCCAAGCTTCGTGGGCGAGGTCCTTCTCCCGCGACTGCGGGATCAGGATGACCGCCAGGTGAGCGCAGTTGTGATTCGGGCGATTACTCATAAAATCCGTTTGGTCTTTATTGTCATTCCGAGCGAAGTCGAGGAATCTCTTGCTGTTAATATTAAGAGATGTCTCGACTTCGCTCGACATGACAAAACTCCGAAATGTAACTCTCGTTCTGTTCTGTGCCCTTACCTGCTCCGTGCTGGCGCAAACGCCGCAGCCCTCGCCGACCCCTTCAATTGTGTATGCTGTGCATAATCCTGCCTCAATCAAAGATTACAAGACGAACCCGCGCGTTGTGCATGAGATGGTGGATCGGCTTGTTCTCGCCGTAACCGGCCAGTCTGACGTGGCGAAGGCGTGGGCGTCGCTCGTCTCTCCCAATGACCGGATTGGAATCAAAATCTCCGCAGCAGGGGGCGAACTTTTCACCACGCATCATGATGTGGTGAACGCGATCGTGGACGGCCTCGTGGCAGCGGGCCATGCCCGCAGCACCATAATTGTTTGGGACCGGTCTCTCGGTGGAATCAAGGAAGCCGGTTATCGGACGGGAATCGATGGTTACCAGCTGCAAGCAATCACGCCGCGGGACGGTTACGACGCGAAAGCGGTCCTGACCGCACCTTTGATGGGGCAACTGATTTGGGGCGATCTGGACTACCTCGGCGACGCACGGAAGATGCTCTCTGACGTTGAGAACAGCAGCAATGTCAGTCATTTTTCGAAAATCCTTTCCGGCGAAGTTAGCAAAATCATCAATGTCCCGGTGATGAGTATCAGTGAAACGAACGGGATCGCCGGTTGCATTTACAACATGACCATTCCGAACATCGATAACTGGCGTCGCTTTGCGCAAGGCTCTCGTTTTGGCACGGAAAGCCTCGCGGAGATTTATGCTAATCCGCTCATCGCAAAAAAGGTCGTCTTCAATTTGATGGACGGCCTCATTGCGCAATATGCGGGCGGCCCGCAGTCGCAGCCCAACTATGCCACGCATTATGCCACGCTGTACGCAAGCAAGGACCCAGTCGCTTTGGACACCGTCGCCTTGAAGCGTTTGGAAGAATGGCGCGCGCGTGCGAGTCTCCCTGTGATCGGGCAACAGGCTGCCTATATCGGCTTCGCCAGCCAGCTCGGCCTCGGCAACGCAGCGCCCAATCGGATCGAGGTCCGAAATATCGGAAAATGATTTTCTCCGGTACCACACGCGCCAACGTTTACCTTCCGTGAGCGCGCCATCGCATTTACAAACAGCACTTCTGCGTTCCGTCTCCCGCTCATTTTATCTTTCGATTCGATTTTTGCCGGCACAGTTACGCGAACCCATTGCGCTGGCGTATCTGTTTGCGCGGGCGACAGACAGCGTCGCCGATACGACCGGAATTTCTGGTCTCGTGCGAATCGAAACTCTCAACATGCTGTCGGACGGGATTCAGGGAAAAGCTTCGCGCGAAGTTGTTGTCGATCTGATCGCCTCATTTGTCCCGCTGCAGGCGAACGAGAGCGAACGACGGCTGCTTGAATCGTTGCCCGATTGCCTTGCATGGCTCGAGCAGATCGAGCAGGCGGATCGCACAGACATTCGCGTGGTGCTGGAGAAGATCACGCGTGGCCAGATGCTCGATCTCCAGCGCTTCGATAACCCGCAAGAAATTCGCGCGCTTAGCACCGCTGCCGATCTGGACGAATACACGTATCTGGTTGCCGGTTGTGTCGGTGAATTTTGGACGCGACTTTGTTTCCGGCATGTTCGGAACTTCGCGAGTCTGAGCGAAGACGAGATGCTGGCGCTCGGCAAGCGCTACGGCATGTCGCTTCAATTGATCAATGTGCTGCGCGATGCCGGCTCCGATCTGCGCGCGGGCAGATGTTATTTTCCTGAATACGAACTAAGCGCCGTGCATATGACTGCATCTCAAATCCTTTCCGAACCGGAGCGTTTCCAGCCGATCTATTGGACTTGGCTCGACAAAGCCATGGCAGGGCTGGAGTGCGGGATGCAATATTCGCGCGCGATCGAAAACCGCCGAGTGCGTGCTGCCACGGTTTTACCCGCATTGATCGGCGCGCGCACACTCGCGCTTTTAAATGAAGCTGGCCCCATGGCGTTGCAGCGCACGGTCAGAGTCCCGCGTGGTGAAGTGCGCGCCATGATTTTGTCGCTGGTGATCACTTTCGCATCGCGCAGAGTGATCCATGCGACGTTCAATCGCGCTAAACTGTAGCGGTTGCCCCGTGGGCAACGGGGGCGCGCGTATGTTTATCAGTTCAGCGCGCGCTTCGCACAGCGAAGCCGCTACAGAAAATAATTTCGCTGTCGCTCGCTGATCGGTTGCTCGAGTCGCTCCAGCACTTGCAGCATGTCTTCCCAGACTTTGCGTTTTTCTGAAGGCGCTTGGTTTCGGAGCAAGTAAGCAGGATGATACGTGATCATGAGTGGGACGCCGTTGTAAGCGTGCCAGCGGCCGCGCAATTCCCGCATGGTCCCTCGCATTCCAAGCAGGCCTTCCACCGCGACTGCACCGAGCGCGACCAGGACTTTCGGCTGGATGATCTCGATCTGTTCCACCAGATACGGCCGGCAGGTCTGCATCTCTGTCGGCGTGGGCGCGCGATTTCCAAAACTGCCCGACGGCGTGTCCGGCCGGCACTTAAGGATGTTCGCGATGTAAACATCTTCGCGGGCGAAGTTCATCGCCTTGAGAATTCTCGTCAGCAATTGTCCGGCGCGCCCGACAAATGGCTCACCTTGTTTGTCCTCGTCCACACCGGGCGCTTCGCCGATGAACATCAAATCCGCGTCCGGATTTCCTACGCCGAAAACCGTTTGTGTGCGCGAGCAGGCGAGATGCGCGCATTTAGTACAAGCGCGGACGCGTTCGCGAATCGGCTCAAGTAATTCTGCTTTGTTCGGCGATGGGTGTAGCCGTCGCTCTGTGAGCGACGCAGACGTTTCCCCCAGGGAAACGGCTACAGGGTCGGCGCTTTGCAGTCGCGCGAGTGCTGTTTGCGAAACGCGCGGCAAGTGATCACTTGTGTCTCGAATCTTCTCCAGCGCTGCGATAACCAAATCGAGAGCTGGCTGCGTCATCGGAGGCGATAGTCCAAAATTTTGCCTCCGGATGCAATCTCTTTGATCATGCAACGATGAGTATGCGGCTTAGCGATTACGATTACGACTTGCCGCGGGAATTGATTGCGCAGCGCCCGCTCCGACGCCGCGAAGATTCCCGAATGATGGTTCTGCGCCGCGCCGGGCTGACAATTGAACATCGCCAGTTTCGCGAGCTAAAAACGTTTCTAGAACCGGGCGACCTGCTGGTCTTAAACGACACGCGCGTGCTCCCAGCGCGCCGATTCTCGGACGATGGCGTAATTGAATTTCTATTTCTCGAACGCCTGGGCCCGGCGCGTTGGAAGTGTCTGGTCAAGCCGGGACGCAAAATGCGCCTTGGCGCGACGGCAAAGGTCGACAACGTCGCTTTGCGGGTTGAAGAGATCACGCCAGATGGTGAGCGCATTGTCGCATTGGATGAAGATGTCGATCTTTATTCCGGCGGTTCCATGCCGTTGCCGCCGTATATCCACCGGCACAGCGATGAAAGGGATACGGCGTGCTACCAGACTGTTTTTGCTCATGCGCCTGGCGCGGTTGCCGCGCCGACAGCCGGTCTTCATTTCACTTCGGAAATTTTGCGTGAAATTCCGCACACATTCGTGACTCTGCATGTGGGCCCGGGGACATTTCTGCCGGTGCGCTCGGAAAAGATCGCCGAGCATCGCATGCACGCGGAGTGCTTCTCGATTTCGCCAGAGGCTGCGCGCCAGATTAGCAACGCGCATCGGATCGTCGCGGTTGGAACGACTACGGTGCGCACGCTGGAATCGGCAAGCCGAAAAGGCGGAGAAGTCCTCGCGCAAGAAGGCGTAACAGACCTATTCATTTATCCGCCTTATGATTTCCGAGCTGTCGACGTTCTGCTTACGAATTTCCACCTGCCGCGCTCGACTTTGCTGATGTTAGTCAGCGCATTTGCCGGCCGCGAATTTTTGCTGCGCGCTTATGAGAAAGCGATCCGCGAACGCTACCGCTTCTACAGCTACGGCGATTGCATGCTGATTTTGTAGGAAATCAACCACGAATGCACACGAATTGACACGAATCATTAGGATACCGAAATCCGAATGACCCGCCTTCGCCAACGCTTCGCCGTGGCATGCGAATGAAGAGTGGAGATGACCGCCAATTCAGCAAGAAACTTCCAAAGAAAAATCATTGGCCTTAATTCGTGTGATTCGCAGGCAAGTCTAATCTGCTTTCTTCCTTATTTGTGTTTATTCGTGTTCATTCGTGGTTAAAAGGAGCTCATGCCCGACCAACCGAGAGGCGAACTTGTCATTCAAACGATTGCCATGCCGATGGACACAAATCCGAACGGCGATATCTTCGGTGGCTGGTTGACATCGCAGATGGACTTGGGCAGCGGAATTCTTGCGGCGAAAACTGCGCAAGCCCGAGTAGTTACCGTAGCGATGGAAGGAATGTCGTTCCTCGAACCCGTGCGGGTAGGGGACACGGTCAGGTGCTACGCGCACGTGGAAAAAATCGGCCGGACGTCAATGACGATTCCGGTGGAAGTGTGGGTGACGCGGTACATGACTGGCGAGGAGCTTCGCGTTACGCACGGTGTGTTTACGCTGGTCGCCGTCGATGAGTCCGGGAAACCGATTCCGGTAAAGAGGAATCAACCACGAATGGACACGAATTGACACAAATGAAGATCGAGTTCATACGAGCGAGTTTGCCAATGGATTCGTGTTTATTGGTGTTCATTCGTGGTTAAAACAACCTCGTCATTTTGCCGATGACGCAGTTCGCTTATCTCTTCGAACGATTTCCGTCATTCGGGCAAACGTTTTGCTATCGGGAAGTCGCTGAGCTTGCACAGCAGGGCATCACTCCGCCGATCTTTTCCATCCGGAACCCGAAAGACGAACCGCCGCAGGACTGGGACAACCGTATCGTGAAGCGTGTCCATTATCTGCCTGGCGAAAAGGAGTTGCTGGATAACGTTTGCACTGCGTCGAGAAGACAAAAGCTCACCCCGGAAATTGTCTCTGCGCTGGATGAATGGGGTCGGCGCACGGATTTTCTTCGACTCTATCAGGCTGTTTATGTCGGATTGCGCTTGCAAGAAATGGGAATTGGCCATGTTCACGCGCATTTCACGGGATTGGCGGCGCGCACGGCTTTCTGGATCCACAAATTTTTTCCGATCACTTTCAGCTTTACCGCCCATGCGAACGACATTTTCGCACCGCGAAACTTCGAGATTGGGCTTGATAAGCTTGTCGATACAGCGCGCGTAATCGTCACTGTGAGCGATTATGCGAAAAAGTTTTTGCGAGAGCGCTTCCCAGAACGCACTGATCGCACCCGTCGCATTTACAATGGCTTGAATCTCGCGGAATTCGAACGCGCGGATTTTTCTTCTACTCCACCGTTGATTCTGGCAGTCGGTCGTTTGATCGCGAAAAAAGGTTTTGCCGATCTGATTCGCGCCTGCGGATTAATTTTGGAGCGCGGAAAATCGTTTCAATGCGAGATCATTGGCGAAGGTCCGCTTGAAAACGAATTACGCGGGCAAATCGAACGACTGGATCTGCAAAACTTTGTCGCGTTGTCCGGCGCAAAACCGCAACGCGAAGTCCGGCAGCGTCTCGCCGCGGCGAACGTTTTCGTGCTGCCGAGCGTGGTCGATCCCGAGGGGGGCATGGACAATCTTCCCACGGTCATCATGGAAGCGATGGCGACAGGGTTACCCGTTGTCTCGACCAATATCGGTGGGATTCCCGAAATGGTTGTTGAAAATGAAACCGGTTTTCTACTGGAACCGGGCGACGTAGTTGGGCTCGCCAATGCGATCGAAAAGGGGATCGACGATCGTGTGTTAGCACAACGACTTGGCCACGCCGGGTACCAGCGTGCGCACGAGTTTTTTTCAATTGAGAAGAATGTGCGTGAGTTGTACGCGTTGCTTCCGTAGCGGCGCTGTGCGATCGTCGAAATCTTGTAGCCACGGGCCTGTGGCCCGTCGAACTTTACGCTAAAGAGGACCGCCCACAGGGCGGTGGCTACAGCAAATCGCGGACGCAATTGACCGCGTGCAGGTAAACGTGATGCGGTCCGCCGCGCATCAGTTCTTCGCTCATCAGGCTGACGGGATCGTTTTTTCCTGCAGGCATTAATTGCGGAATGCGTTTTTCGCCAACTTTGCCACGTGAAACTTCCAGAAGATCGCCGCACTTTGCGTAGGTGACGACGAATTCTATATCGCCCGCCGTCAACGCGACTTCGTGAATCGGTTGGCCGTCACGCTGGCGCATTTCGATGTCGATCTTTCGACCGGAGGAACTAACGAACTGAAGCTTGTTCTCCCCTCTTGTTTTCTCAGCGCGCCAGTTCAATTGCGCCGCAAGCCAGCCGACAAACAGAAGTGCGGTCGATCGGAATCCGGAGCGCGTAACTCGATGCGCACCTTATTGATTTTAGCAAGGCGATGATGCGAAGCCGGATGATCGAAGAATTGCGCGAGCGCGAAACGGACTTTGTCCAGTCGCGTCCAATTCAGGTCGCAAAGGACGATGCGCTGTTTTGCCTCGGCTTGTGCGGACTCCACGAGACGCATTTGCGCCTGAAAGTCCTGCCAGGGCTGGCTGTCGTAGATGACTCGATCCACCCATGCCCAAAGTTGCGGATCCATCGGCTCACGGAATTGCTGCTGCCACCAAAGGTACAACGGCAGGTCCGAATCCAGGTTTGAGAGAACAATGTTCGGCAGCTGAGTCGTGCACCCGCCGTTGAGGCGAAATGAAATTTGTTCGGAGCAAACTTGTTTGCTGCCGGCACGGCTGACGTGGCAGTGCGCGCTGATCCAGGCGTCCACGCGATCGCCCTCTGCGTTGCAATCAGCCTCGATGACGATCGCGCGACAGGCGTGGCTCTCAGTAATTCTCGCCATTAGTTGTGTGTTTCTGTCCAGTGAGCCCGGCTCTTCGCTGTAAACGGCAAGGTTCATCAGTGAAGCGCGCGTCGCTGCGCCTTCGCTTTCCCGCCAGAGTTTCTTCAGCTCCTGGTCGATCCTGCCGATCTCAACCGGCATTCCGAGCGAATACGTTTCAGTGATCGCGGCCATACCTACAAAGCGCGGTCATCCTGAGCGGATGCGAAGGATCTCTCATCGAAGAGTAACGTGTTCTGATTTTGTGAGGTCTCTCGCTCCGCTCGGGATGACGGTGCGAATACATCGCTCATAATCTCCTCCATGCGCGGCCGTCGCGCGCGAGCAAATCATCGGCTGCCTCCGGTCCCCACGATCCAGCGGGATAGAAAAACAACTCGGGCACATCCTTTTTCGCGTGCCACGCCTCCTCGATGGGATCGATGAAAGCCCAGGCTTGCTCGACTTCGTCGCGCCGCGCAAAGAGCGTCGCATCGCCGCTCATCGCATCGAGCAGTAAGCGCTCGTACGCTTCCGGGCTGGCCTTTCCAAAGGACGTTCCATAATGGAAATCCATTTTCACCGGCTCGATGTGAAAGCTCGTGCCAGGCACCTTGGCATGAATTCGCAGCGAAATTCCCTCGTCCGGTTGAATCCGAATGACGAGCACGTTGAGGTCGCGCAGATCTTTGTTAAACAGGACCGCGGGCGCTTTCTTGAAGTGAATGGAAATTTCCGTTGCCGATTTCGGGAGCCGTTTGCCTACGCGCATGTAAATGGGAACGTCGGCCCAGCGCCAATTGTCGATGAACAGCCGCAGTGCGACGAAAGTCTCCGTTTGTGAATCCGGGTTAACGTTTTGTTCCTGGCGATAGCCCAGGACCGGATCACCGTGAATGGCGCCTTTAGCATACTGACCGCGCACAACATTGGCCGCGATGTCATTGCGCGACCAGCGACGCAGCGATCGCACCACTTTGATCTTTTCGTCGCGAATACTATCGGCACTCAGGTCCGTAGGCGGTTCCATGGCCGTAAGGCAAAGGAGCTGGAGCAAGTGGTTCTGCACCATGTCGCGCAAGGCGCCAGCGCTTTCGTAATAGCCAGCGCGAGTCCCGACGCCCAGCGTTTCCGCCGCTGTGATCTGCACGTGGTCGACGTAGTGCGTGTTCCACAGCGGCGCAAAAATCGCGTTCGCAAATCGCAGGACGAGGATATTCTGCGCCGTTTCCTTGCCGAGGAAATGGTCGATCCGATAGGTTTGCTCTTCTGTAAAAGAATTGTGGATGATACGATTAAGCTCGCGCGCCGAGGCAAGATCCGTTCCGAACGGTTTTTCGACGATTACGCGCACCCAGCTGCCTTTGCATGTTTGATTTAAGCCGGCAGCTTTCAAGTGCTTGAGAATTGGTTCGAATTGGTCTGGGCCTGCTGCAAAATAGAAAAGGCGATTGCCGCGCGTGCCGTGAGTTTTATCGATTTCATCGAGGCGTTTTGCCAGCGTCTTGTAGCCGCTTTCGTCGCCGAACTCGCTTTGATGATAAAAAATCGATTGCGCAAATGTCTTCCAAATTTCGTCGCGCACAGCCTGGCGGGAAAACTTGCGGGTGGTTTCTTCGAGATCGCGCCGGAATTCCTCATCACTTTTTTTACGACGCGCGAATCCGACAATCGTCACCGCAGGCGGCAGCTCGCCGTCGGCCGCGACGTTATAGAGCGCAGGGACGAGTTTGCGATGGGCGAGATCGCCTGTAGCGCCGAAGATCACGATACTGCATGGCTGCGGCACAGGACGCGTGGCTAATCCTTCGCGGAGCGGGTTCGGTTCCGGTTGATCAGCGGTTCGATTCATAAGCATCCGCAGATTACGCAGATTGCCGCAGATTTTAAGCGGAATCTTCTCACCCAATTAAGCGTAAGCGTACATAGGCACCGCTTTGGGCATTCGTTTGATCCTCGCACGCAGACCGCTCTTAACTGTAGTCTACTCCGCATGCCTCCACCGTTTCGCGCAGTCATCTTCGACCTCGATGGCGTACTCGCCGACTCCGAGCCGTGGTGGAACGAGATTGACGCGAAGTTGCTCGCCGAATACGGCGTCACCTATCACGGCGAGTACCACCGGAACGTACTCGGCGTGAGCTACCGGCTGGCGGTTGAATTCTACAAGAAAGCCTTTGGCCTCTCCGCGCCTACCGGGGAATTGATGCGGTGCCGAGGAGAAATCGCCGCCGAGTTCTTTGCGAACCGCGTCGGCCTTTTTCCTTCAACGAGAGTCGTACTAGAAGAGCTGCGGCAAATGAATCTGCGCCTCGCCGTAGCGACGAGTTCAATGAGCGCGTCGGCGCGGCCCTTGTTAAATCGACATGAGTTAACGACGTTCTTTGACGTTATTGTGACCGGCGAAGAAATCGAACGCGGCAAACCGGCTCCGGACATCTACCTGCGCGCGGCAGAGAAGCTTGGCGTACCCGCCGATGCCTGCCTCGTCATCGAGGACGCGCTTTCCGGCATCTCTGCTGCCAAGGTCGCTAAGATGCGCGTAGCCGCTATCCCCGATACACGCTTCGTCGATGCGGGCGATTATGAGAAGCAAGCGGATTACTTGCTTAGCGATCTTTCAGAAATCCCGGCCCTTGTCCGCAGCGCAGCTATTGCGGATTAGGTGGGCAAAGGAAATTTTCGCGTGAGCTCGCGCACTTTTTCGCGTACGCGATTGTAGCGCGGATTCATCGGTGCGGTTTTGCAAAGCCTCGGCAACTAGATCGGCGATCTCGAGCATTTCTTCTTCTTTCATTCCGCGCGTGGTGACGGCTGGTGTGCCGACGCGGATGCCGCCGGGCTTAAAGATTGGATAGGTGTCGAACGGGATCCCGTTTTTGTTCACGGTGATGCCGGCTCGGTCGAGAACTTCCTGTGCTTCTTTGCCGTTAATTTCTTTCGGGCGAAGATCGACAAGCATTAAATGATTGTCGGTGCCGCCAGAGACAATGCGGTAGCCGTGTTTCGCCAGACCCGCGGCGAGCGCCTTGGCGTTGAGCACGACCTGCCGCTGATATTCGCGGAACGGCGGTTGGAGCGCTTCGTGAAAGCAGACCGCTTTCGCTGCAATAACATGCATGAGCGGTCCGCCCTGCACCCCTGGGAAAACAGTCGCGTCGATTTGCTTGGCGAATCTCTCTTCGCACATGACAATGCCGCCTCGTGGCCCGCGCAGACTTTTGTGTGTTGTGGTCGTGATAAACTGCGCGTGTGGAATCGGGCTCGGGTGCTGACCACCGGCAACAAGCCCGGCGATGTGCGCCATGTCGATGAACAAAAGCGCGCCGACCGAATCCGCGATTTGGCGTAGCCGCGGGAAATCGATGATGCGCGGATAAGCTGACGCGCCGGCGGTGATCATGAGCGGGCGGACCTCTTCGGCTTGCTTTTGCAATGCGTCGTAATCGATCTGCTCGGTCTTCTCGCTCACGCCGTACTGCGAGACGGTATAAAATTTCCCGGAGAAATTCGCGGGATGTCCGTGTGTGAGATGGCCGCCGTGCGCGAGATTCATGGCCAGAATCTTGTCGCCGGGTTTCAGCACCGAAAAATAAACCGCCATGTTCGCTTGCGCGCCGCTATGCGGTTGAACGTTCACGTGCTCGCAGGCGAAGAGTCGCTTGGCGCGATCGATCGCCAGTTGTTCAGCGGTATCGACATTTTCGCAGCCGCCGTACCAGCGTTTTCGCGGATAACCTTCGGCATACTTGTTCGTGAGGACGCTGCCTTGCGCTTCCATTACTGCGCGGCTGGTGAAATTTTCGGAAGCAATCAATTCGATGTTTTCACGCTGACGTTTTTCCTCTGCCACGATTGCGTCGAAAATTTCCGGATCGACTCTGCGCAACGCTTCTCCGTAGCGAGGAGGCGGTGTCGAACTGAACGATCCAGTTTCAATTCGCTGAGGAAGATCCTCCATGGGATACGAAGATAGCTCGCGCGAGTGCGTTGCACCAGGCCGCACCAGTTCGCTCTGTTCGACAAATGCCAGCACGCTGGGTAGGGCATTCTGTGATGATGTGTGCGCAATCCTCGTACACTTCGCGGCCGAGCCCGATTGGGTCGGGCACATCGCGCCACACCGTCGTGCCCGGCTCTTCAAATTCGCGGAACAAAAATGTTTTGTCGGCGCTTTGGGGAAAGAGTGTTTGGATCGTTTCGACGTGGGCGCCGGTCATGGCAAAAATGTGCGTCGCGCGATCGACTAGGGTTGCCGTGAGGGGCTGGCTGCGCTGGCCGCTGATGTCCGCGCCTTCCTCCTCGCAGACTTGCACCGCGTAAAGACTTGGCGGTTGGCCGCGCACGGCATGCACACCGGCCGAAACAACCTCGATATCTTTCCGGTTCCCGAGCATACGGCGAAAAAGCCCTTCCGCGATCGGACTGCGGCAGATATTCCCTGTGCAAACAAAGAGGACGCTTTTCACGTTTCAGAGGGCGCGAGCGAGCGCCACCCCAACGTAGAATTGTACGTGCTCAAGTCAATCTGAGCGAGGTGTGAAGTCTGCGTATTGAGAATTGGGGCTTCTCGTCAGCAGGAATTGCAGGTATTTTGGTGGGCGTTCCGTTGTTTTTGCGCAAATGACCATCGACACACTGCGTCAGGTACCATTGTTTGAATCGCTCGATAACGAGGCGGCTGGCGAATTATGTCATCTGCTTGAGAGCCTCGACTGCAAAGCCAGCACGATTCTGTTCCGCGCGGGCGACGAAGGCGACGCGATGTATGTAATCGAGCGCGGGAAGGTCCGGATTTGCGTTCGCACAACTCAGGGACACGAGCTCACGCTAACGGAGCTTGGCCGTGGAGATTTTTTTGGTGAAATGGCATTGCTCGGCGATGGGCAGCGGCGGTCAGCTGATGCCGTTGTTGCCGAGGATGCACGGCTGGCAGTGCTCTCGCGGGAGCATTTTCTCTCTTTTGTGCGGAGCAGTCCGAATGTCGCGCTGGAGTTGCTTACCGCTCTTGCCAACCGGCTTCGGCATACCGATGAGATGTTGCGTCATAGTGCCACGCGCAACGTCAATGTGGAGGACGCAGCGCGTTTGACCCTTGCCGATCGCGCGGCGGACAAGATCGCCGAATTCGGGGGAAGCTGGAAATTCATTATATTCGAGATCGGATTATTCCTTTTGTGGATGTTACTAAACACATGGCTGCTCGCCGACAAAGTTTTCGATCCCTACCCCTACGTGTTCTTGAATCTCGTCCTCGGAATTATTTGCGGACTCCAAGCCCCGATTATCATGATGTCGCAAAACCGGCAGAGCCATAAAGATCGGCTGCGCGCGGACCTCGATTACCAGCTGAATTTGAAGAACGAGCTCGCGTTGAATGAGATTCTCGAGCGCCTCAAAACGCTCGAGCGCGAATCTCTGCACCTGACATCGGATAAACGACCCGAATGAGTGAGAGGTTTTCAGTTTTAAGGCTTAAGGGGTCTGCAAGGCGCGCTTAAGACTTAAAGCTTTCTCACTTCTTGAAACATTGCCGCACGCGTCAGCTTGATTATGTTGCGGCTGCTTTATGAAAAAGCTGGTCATCTTTATGTTTTTGATTCCGGTGCTGACTCTGGTCTTCTTTGGCTGCGCAAATCAAGGCCCCGACCCTGAGCAAGCATCGCGCGAGGCGCAACAACGACGCGAAGCTGAGCGACAACAGGCGGAGTTTCGCAAGGGCCTCCCTCCGGAAGGCAGTCCCAGCCAGGTCCGGTAGTGGAATCGCTCCGCGATCTCATGCTCATGCTCGTAATCGTAATCGAGAGCTTGCTTGGTGATTCGATCACGAGCATGGGCAGGAGCACGATTACGAGTTGCCCGAGCTTCCTTCGGCATTAGACATTCGTCATTCTCTGCACACTGTGGCCTTGCGCTCGACAGCATGTTTAAAGTCCGCCATGCGCTCATACTGGAAGCGACTCCGGTACCGCCTTGAATGGACCGGCCTTCTTCTTGCCACAAAATTGATCCCGTTGTTCTCGCGAAGGGCCTGCTATCATCTTGCCCAGACAGCCGGAGCGCTGTTTAGCTTCCTTGATCGGCGCGGGTATCAGGTCGCACTGAGTAATCTGGAGGTCGCGTTTGGCGATCGATTCTCTCGCGATGAGCGACAAAAAATCGTCCGGGAATCGTTTCAACATTTTGCGCGGACCATGGTTGATCTGCTGTGGAGCCCCCGCCTGACACAGCAAAACTTTTCTCGTTACATCGAGTGCGAAAATCTTGAGGAAACAGTGCGAGGCCACCGGACCGGAGCACAGTCTGATTGTGCGCCTGCTATCATTACGGCAACTTTCGAATGGCTCAGTCTGGCCGGTGGTTTTCTCGATTTGAAAGGCACAATCATCTCGCAGGAATTTAAGAACTCGTTGCTCGATCCAATTTTCAAGAAATTGCGGGAGCAATCTGGTCACGAGCTGGTTCCACGTGAACGCGGAATCATTCGCCTTTACAAGGTGCTTCGACAAAAGGGGCGCACCGCGTTGCTGGTCGATCTAACGGTGCCGCCCAGCCCAGGGTGCAGTGGCAATTGATTGTTTTGGATTAAAAACCAGCGTGACTTCCGCACATGCCTGGCTCCATGAGCAGACCCGGGTCCCGATTATCCCAGCGCATTGCGAGCCGCTGCCTAATGGACGTTATCGGCTCATCTTCCATCCGAAGATCGAACACACCGCTGAGATGACTCATCAGCAAATCGCCCAAGCCTGTTGGGATTCATTCGAACCTTACGTGCGAAAGAATCCAGCGCCCTGGCTCTGGATGTACAAGCATTGGCGCTACCGCCCCACAAAGCCAGACCGGCCTTATCCGTTTTACGCAAATTTCTCCCGACCGTTCGACGACATGCTCCAACGCGACAAAGCGACCGACGCAAAAGAAGAAAACGCCACGCGATGAAGCGTGGCGTCTCCTGGCAAATACTGTAGCCGCCTCGCTGTGCCTGCGCGCCGTAGGCTACGCGAAGGCGGGTCGAGGCGCTTTTCCAAAGACACGGCGACATAGCGCCGTGGCTACAACATCACTAGTCTTACGGTTTGTTCGCGACCACTTGCGGCGCAGGTTTGCTCACTTCAAGCTGGGCGCTCACTTTCTGGATTTGCGCGGCTTGCTCTTTCAGCTGGGCGACAACAGTCTCCATTCCCTTCTTGAGTTCAGTGATCGTCGCTCTCCTGGTCTTGAATCTCTTCGGTTCTGTTCCTCTACCTTCTTGTGCTCTTTGAGGAACTCATTAAGCAACATTGCGTTGATTGCTGTGTAGCGCACGCTCTCAATTCGACCTTTCGCATCGCGGATTGCCAGATTAGGATCGACCTCGGCTACCTCCTCAGCCACTAGGCCGTAGTCGAGGCTTTGGGTTGCGTCGATCTCCTTCTTGTAGCGGTAGGTAACCGGTTTGAGCCGGTAGAGTGTTTCACTGGCTCTGTTCATCGGCTGGATCTCTTCCTTATAACGGCGCGAGGAAGTGAATGACCGAGTAGCCGTAGTTAGGTCAACAGTAATGTTCCACCCCCATTTACTGAGGTGGTGTTAATATTGCGGATATAGGGTGATTGCTCTCCCCAGCGACACCAGACATCCCCGCGCCGATATAGACGTTACCGTCACCCGTTGTTGCCAAGATCCCCGCTTGAAACCCCAGGGCGGTGTTGTCATTGCCAGTGGTGTCATTGAGCGCGCCACCGCCGAGGCCGTGTTTTCGTTGCCTGTCGTTTCCGCGGCTGCCTAAAGAACTCATTTCCGGCCGATTCATGGTTAGATGTCGGTTTTGCCTAACCCTTCGCCTCCGGCGCGCTGTCAACCCGGCACCCGCCCGGCGAACGCGTCACCATGCCATCTCATGTCCAGCCGTAAAACTTATTCCGTCGAGACGCCTTTTCCCAAAATGCGGATGCTATGTCAAGAAGAGAAGCAAAGAGAGTAAAGGCGTTCGCTGTGGCGAACGGCTTTACAAATTCGCCTTGGTGCTCGTCGCGGCGAGGTCGATGTACTTCGCAGCATTAAGCTGTTCAGTACCCCTTTTGCCACCGGCTTGCTCGTGTCAAGCTGCGCGCTGGCGTTTCTGGGAGGTTTCGGATCAAGCAATCCGGCGCGATAACAACGTCGATTCCATCGACACGCTCCAATACGCGCGTGAGATTACCGGGCAACGCGCAAATTCGCCAGCCAGTTTTGGCCGAAGCACGTAGCCAGGGGCCTTGGACTTACTCCGGCGTAGGCGATGGACTTGGCGAAGTAGCCTCTACCGCAGGAGATGGAGTTGGCGAAGTACCCTCCGCCGCAGGGAATACCGCATTGCCAGACATCTTCGCTTTGTCCAAATTACGCTGCCATTGGCGCTGTAAGTCTTCCGGCCCGAGCTGTCGTGGGGCAAGTCGCTCTCTCGTCATTCTGTCTTTTTCAACTTTTGCAGCGTCCACCTTCGAGCGGTCGGGAATCAGGGCCCGAAACTCGGGGGGAAGTTGTTGTATTCTCCTTTCTCTTTCAGCTTGGATCTGCGTAGCGTCGGGAGTCTGGCTCTGAACGCCCGGAGCAATCGTCCGGACGTTTGTAACAGCTTTCTCTCTTTGGGCCAACGCTCTTTCTCTTTCAAGCCAACGCTCTCTCTCTTTCAACTAAAACTTTCTCTCTTTCGTCTAACGCTGCCTCGCGCGTGTCCAGCTCCGTTTTCCGTTGAGCCAGTTGCTGTTCAGCGGCTGAATTTTGTTTTTGGCAGGCGCAAATCATCGCGAAAGCGATGAGCATCGAAACGATAAAGATTTTTTTCATATCTGAAGTAAACTGTAATTGGTTTTCGGTAATTGCGAGCAAGAAAACTGGAGGGGCAATGGCTAGTCAAACGAAACTTAACGCGCCTGCGGCGTTGGTGAAGTTGCCGCTCACAGTACGACCACTGCTTCAACGCGAGGAGCTGTAGCCGCCTGGCTGTGTCGAGGCGTTCAGGTGGCGATGCTTTCGCTGACCGCAAGGCGACACAACGCCGTGGCTACAACACGTGCCAACGCGGACAGGGCGACTACCATCGAGAGCAAAAACGGTAAAGGCGTTCGCCGTGGCGAACGCCTTTACAATTCAAGTCGCCTAGGTGCCTGGCACACAAGGCGTCTCTACATCGCAGCTTTACGGTTTGTTCACGACCACTTGCGGCGCAGGTTTGCTCACTTCAAGCTGGGCGCTCACCTTTTGGATTTGCGCGGCCTGCTCCTTCACCATCCCCGCGAGACGCGCAACAGTCCCTTCCAATTCCGCGATCCTCTTTTGTTGATTGCGGGATTCGTTGAGCATGGCTTGAGGCCTAGCCACCTTGTGTCCAGCGGCGTCGACGAGGTTCGTGCCTAGCTTTCCATTAGCATCAACGTACACAGGCACGGCGGTGCCCCCGTCAACGTCCCGATCGAAGATGCCGGCAATAAACGTGTCATACGGAAAAGTAAAAGCCGTGTCGTTGCCGATGCGGATGAATTCAAGTTCATTAGGATCACCGGCCTGCACCTGTGCGCCGATATAGATGTTACCGTCGCCACCTGTCAAGTTACTGCCGGCCTCGTCACCGAGAGCCGTGTTAGAATTGCCGGTGCAGTCAAAGAGCGCGTCATCACCGACGGCGGTGTTCTGGAAGCCCGACACATTGCTGGTGAGCGCTAGATCACCGAACGCTTCATTTTCGAAGCCGTCAAAGTTCACCAGTCGACACCGGCCTGCACTTGTGCGCCGATATAGATGTTACCTTCGCCGTCTATTAAGTGCACTGCCGGCCTCGTCACCGAGAGCCGTGTTAGAATTGCCGGTGGTGTTGCTATCGAGCGCGTCATCACCGACCGCTGTGTTGAAGGAGCCTCCTTCGTTGCTGG
Source organism: uncultured Verrucomicrobiae bacterium (assembly GCA_963725505.1). GTDB lineage: Bacteria > Verrucomicrobiota > Verrucomicrobiia > Chthoniobacterales > UBA10450 > Udaeobacter. The sequence continues at coordinate 245,030 of CAVRYN010000006.1, forward strand.
TGAGGGCTAGATCACCGAACGCATTGTTTTGGCCGCCGTGATCATTGGTCTCGAGCGCGCCACGGCCATGGGCGTTGTTGAAGAATCCGTGATATTGTTAAAGAGCGCAAATGCAGCCAAAAGCATTGTTGTCCGAGCCCTGTCGTTAAAGGCAAGCGCGTCGGTTCCGACGGCCGTGTTGTCAGTGCCGTCGGTGTTGAACAACATCGCCGCCGCGCCTACGGCCACATTATCGGCTGCATTGTTGAAAGCGAGCGTTCCCGCGCCGACGCCGGTGTTGAAGAAGGCGTCGCTGTTGATAAAGAGCGAAAACCAGCCAATCGCCGTATTGAACCCGCCGGTGCAGGGCGGCAAAGGCGTTTTGCCCCTCCCAGGTGTTGCCACCGCGAAGGTCTCCTTCCTGTGCTTGCGCTCTGGACGAAAGCCCAAAGCAGGCAAACACGGACAGGATGATTATGAATGTTGTGCTGCGATTTTTCATTATCTTAATTTTCCTTTTGTTGTTTTGGCCTTCTCTGATTTTCCCGGCGCGCTGTCAACCCGGCACCCGCCCGGCGAACGCGTCACCATGCCATTTCATGTCCAGCCCGTTTATTTGTTTCCGTCGGAAAGCGTTTTGCCAAAACCCAGATGCTGCGTCAAGAAGAAAATTTGAAAAAAGAACGCCCTGAAAGGTCGGGAGAGGGGGGAAGGCCGGGATGGACCCGCCTTCGCGCGAGGCTACGGCGGGCAGGCCTGCATTCGCGACTACAGTCCGCCACAGGACGGATTCGCCGGGGCGAACTTGATTCAATCAGCTTCGCGGATTAAGCGTGCTTCGCGTCATGTCCCGCTCATCGTTATCCTCGACCAGTGAAATACTGCGCGCGCACTGCGCTGCGATCGCAAAGGAAGAAGCCGCATTGCGTGAGGGTGGGGGCAAGGCCGGGCACGAACGCCAGCGCAAGATGGATCGACTGCCGGTGCGTGAGCGGCTGAGTCACCTACTCGACAAGGACTCGCCATTCTTCGAGATCGGTCTCTGGGCTGCTTATAAAATGTACGAACAATGGGGAAACATTCCGGCAGCAGGCGTGGTCGCGGGCATCGGCAATGTCGCCGGTGTTCCGTGCATGGTTATCGCCAACGACGCCACGGTGAAGGCCGGCGCGTTCTTTCCACAGACAACCAAGAAGGTCATTCGCGCCCAGCGGATCGCTTTTGAATGCGCGCTGCCCATCGTTTACCTGGTCGATTCCGCCGGTGTGTTTCTTCCGATGCAGGATGAAATTTTTCCGGATGAAGATGATTTTGGTCGCATCTTTCGCAATAACTCCGTGATTTCCGCGGCCGGGATTCCGCAGTTTGCTGCAATCATGGGCAACTGCGTTGCCGGCGGCGCTTACCTGCCAGTGCTATGCGACAAGATCTTAATGACAAAAGGCAGCGGCCTTTATCTCGCTGGTCCTTCTCTGGTTAAGGCTGCCATTGGTCAGATCGTCGATGCCGAAGAACTGGGCGGTGCACAAATGCATGCGGAGATAAGTGGGACAATAGATTTTTTTGAAAAGGATGATTTCTCCTGCCTCAAGCGCCTTCGCTCTCTAGTCGCATTGTTGTCCGAAGCGAAAGAATCCAACACTTCGAAGACGCCGAACGAAACATCGAAGCCGGCCAAGCAGCCGGACACGGTTTATGATCTGATCAGCTTCGATGGCCAGAAAAATTACGATACGCGCGATTTGCTTGCCACGGTCATCGATGAAAAGTCAATGGATGAATACAAAGCCGACTACGGCAAGACGATCGTGACTGCGTACGCGCGCATCAATGGGCGACCGGTGGGAATTGTTGCCAACCAACGTTTGCAGGTCAGGACCAAGAAGGAAGGAATTCAGATGGGCGGCGTCATTTACTCCGATAGCGCTGATAAGGCAGCGCGTTTTGTGATGGACTGCAATCAAACAGGTTTGCCCATCATCTTTTTCCAGGATGTCACTGGTTTCATGGTGGGGCGCGATGCGGAAGAGAGCGGAATTATTCGCAGTGGCGCGAAGCTGGTGAATGCGGTCAGCAATTCCATCGTGCCGAAGATCACGGTCGTTGTAGGGGGATCATTCGGCGCGGGGAACTACGCCATGTGCGGCAAGGCATACGACCCGCGATTTATCGTTGCCTGGCCGACTGCGCGCTACGCAGTGATGGGCGCCGCTCAAGCGTCCGACACTGTGTTTAGCATTCTGGCCCGCGCTCGCGAACGAGGCGACAAAAAAGCGACGCAGGAAGAACAGGAGGAACTTCGCGACAAAGTGAAACAGAGTTACGAAGAGCAAACCGATATTCGCTACGGTGCAGCGCGCGGCTGGGTGGATGCCATCATTCAACCGCATGAAACGCGCAACGTCCTCAGTCGCTTGTTAGAATACGTCTCACGCCCGATGCCCAAAGGACGCTTTCATACGGGTGTGATCCAGGTCTAGAACCCATTGTAGGCGAGTTAGACGCCATTTAAAGTGGTTTAACGACTTTAACTCTTGTCACGATGTAACGCTTGTAACTCATCCCATGCCCGTCGTTCTGATCGAAAAACAAGCGCCGCAAATAACGGTACTGACTCTCAACCGGCCCGAACGTCGTAACGCGCTTACTCTCGAGTTACTCACCGAATTGCAGGCCGCCATCAAAGTCGTTTCGGACCAACCGCAGGAACGAGTACTCATTTTGCGAGGGGCCGGCGCAGCCTTTTGCACCGGCCTCGATCTAAAGGCAGCAGCCGACCATACCAAAGCACACGCAACCGCGGAGATGGTTGCGAATACGTTGGTCGCCATCAGCCAAACGCACCTCATCACCATCGCGGCAGTGCATGGGGCGGCGGTCGCAGGCGGAGCAGGCATCATGTCGGCATGCGATTTTGTTGTGGCGGCAAAGGGGACGAAAATTGGATATCCTGAGGTGCGTCGCGGGTTGGTTGCGGGATTGGTTATGACCTTTCTGCGGCGGCAGGTAGGCGAACGAAACATGCGCGAGCTGTTGTTTGGCTCAGAGTTAATCGACGCCGAACGCGCAAAGGAAATCGGTCTCGTCAATCGCGTTGTTGCACGAGACGATGTGATGAGCGAAGCGCAAAAGTTCGCCGAATCGGTTTTGCAAGGAGCGCCCGGCGCACTGGCACAAACCAAACGATTGGTTGACGAACTCTGGTGGCGTTCAGTGAAGGAAGATGTCGATCTGGCGTTGAAATATCATCTGCAAGCGCGCGAATCGGACGAAGCCCGCGAAGGCATCGCCGCCTTCAACGAGAAGCGGAAACCAAACTGGGTCGTGTAGAGGTGCGGAGCGCCGATAGCGGTCGCCTCTACGCTTTTGGCGCGGCGGCTGGCCCTTGGTAAGTCGCGCTGCCAAAGCCAAGAATCGGGAAGAAAATGATTGGCAGCAAAATCAAACCAATCCCGAAGCCTACCCCTTTGCCGAAGCTCTTCGCAAGATCGATTAAAAGAATGATCAGGATGATGAAGTTAACCAAAGGAATTAGCATCAAAAGAATCCACCACCACGGCCGCCCGACGATCTTGCACCAAACGTAGAGATTGTAGATCGGAATGATACAGGCCCAGCCTGGCTGTCCAGCTTTGGAAAAAATTTTCCACCACGCTGCGATCATCAAGATCGTGAATGCCAGGTAGCAGATCCAAAAGATCGGGCCGGGCGGCTTGCCTTGCGACGAGTGCGAGTAATCGACTTGCGCGAGCAAGGGAGCGTTGTGGAGAAAGAAATTCTGCATGAGTTGGGTGAGCGATGTCATATGAGGTTAAGGTTGAAAGCTCGGGCTTTAACAGACCGCTGCGAGCAGGGCAAGCAAAAATATCTATGCCGGATGCGCCGCATTCTTAGGCGACTCAGCGGTTTGCACGTAGCAGTCGGCTCAGTTGTCGCTACCGTGTGAGGCGACTCCCATAGTTGATGAAAACAGTTACGGCAATATCTCGATGCAATTGGCGGCCTCGAGTTGGATGGGGCGTGCCTGTGGCGTGGTTGACGCTTTGTGCGGTTTGGAGCTCGACCTGGCTTGCCATCAAAATCGGCTTGCGCGATTTGCCGCCGATTTCGTTTGTGGCGATTCGTTTTCTGATCGCGATCATCGTGCTGCTAGCTGTTTCAATCGGCCGCACCCGGTTACTTCCGCTGCGCCGCAACGATTACGCGGTCCTGGCAATTACTGGAGTCCTCATGTTCGCTGTGAACTATACCTTGCTGTTCTGGGCCGAGCTACACGTCTCATCCGGCCTTGCTGCTGTTCTGCAGGCGACCATTCCGATTTTCGGCATAGTCTTCGCGCATTGGATGCTGCCGGATGAACCGCTACGTTTGCAAAAGCTTGCCGGCGCAATCATCGCGCTCGGCGGCGTGGCCCTGATCTGTGGGCGACTACTCGGTTTCAATGGACCGCTTGCTTTCTGGGGCGGCCTGGGAGTTGTTTTTGGAGCTGCCAGCGCTGCCTACGCCAACGTCCTGGTCAAGGCGCGATCGATCCAGCTCGCGCCCGCCATGCTGGCCGCGTGGCAGATGATTTTCGGAATTGCGCCATTGTTGGTTCTTGGGTTTGCAGTTGATGGAAACCCAGCGCGCTTTCACTGGACTGCCATGTCGGTATTCTGCCTGCTGTATCTCGCCATTATCGGGTCGGCACTCACGTTTCTGCTTCTTTACTGGCTTCTGCCGCGGCTAACGGTGGCGCAGCTGCAAAGCATCTCTCTTATTACGCCGCCCGGCGCAGTCATGCTCGGCTGGTCGTTAGGCGGCGAAACGTTTCCGGTCTGGTCGCTATTGGGTGCAGCGTTCGTCCTTGTTGGCGTGTGGATGATTTTCCGAAAACCAGAGGTGCGCGAACCAGTGATTCAAGAAGGTTAGTTAGTTATTTTAACTGTTCACAAGATCGACAGATACTCTGCAAAATAGTTACTTCAGGATGCGAGTTGCGAGCTTGAAGGTGCCCACCGCTTGGTCATCGCTTTGCCACGCGCGCTTGTTGATCAAGGTGAGCGCAGTGGAACCTTCGCTCTTGGCGCGGAAAAAGAACCTGCGCAGGCCGCCGGCGCCGAGACTCTTGTGATCGGGAGGCACAAACGCGTCCCCCTCGGGCACCAGGAACGCCTCGTCGATATTGCTGATCGCCCACCTATAGCCCGTCGTCGGATTTTCGCTCAGTTCGATGGTGATCTTTGCCCCGCGCCGTACCTGGACTGACGCGCCGTTGTCTTTCTCGTCGAATATGTACTCCGCCACGTCTTCACATGGACTGCGTTAGTCTTCTTGAAAGATTCGCACAGTCCAGAAATCATCGGCAAGGTTTTTGTCAGGCGACAGATAATCATAAGGCATGGTGAAGTAGCCTTTCTGTCCCCAGTCATTGCCCCAAGAGTTTCGGATTACAAACCGCCGTGCGCCATCATCGTAACCGACAGCCATCACTGCGTGGCCGCCAGCCATCTTTTCCTTAGGGCCGGGCATGTTTAACACACCCGACCTCGCCACCGCGGCCGATTCGAAAGCGTCGTAAACGGTGAAGCCAAAGACAAACGGAAACCCGTCGGCCAGGCAGCTACGCATCTCGTCCACCGTGCTAATTCGGTGATACGAGAGTATGCGATGCTTTTTCGCTGTGCGATAACAGGCCGCGGTCGGTTTGTTCCTATATTTGGTGATCTTGTATGGCCACTCGGGTTCTGTGCAAACCCCCTGATGGGCCAGCGACTTGATCCCATCGCGGATGAAAGCGCCGCTGTCGTGATCGACAGTCCCTTCGATCACGCGTTCGTTGTAATAGACGAACAAACGGCTTAGATCGGAGAACTTCGCGCCGTCTTTAAGTTCCAGGAACTCCAGTGCGCCGACCAGAGCGTTAGCAGTGCAGCTACCAAGCTGCCCCTGGTCTTCAACCGAAGAACATTTTGACCGCATATCGACCTTTCGTGGCAGCGTCGCCTTCCTGGGCGCAACGGCCGAGTAGAAGAGATCACGATGGTCCGGAAGATCCGGTAACCACCCATACCATTTGGAAGAACGTGTTTTGATTTTTGTTGTGGCACTCATATTACGTATTTTTGGTCTTATTGCGCAGCGCTGGGCAACGCATACTATGCTTTAAGTTTAAAGAGGTTCGATGAAATTCTTTTGCCATTTAGATGACCGCGTTTAGCTCCAGGACAGATTCGGGAAACAATCTTTGGCTTTATCGAGGCCGCCCCACTTTGCGAATAGGGTTGCAGCATATTGATCGATTTCAGCTTGTGAAAGCGGCCAGCCTTGCCCGCTGCCTGGGAACACGATATAGATGATGCCATGAGCTGTGCCGCCACTTTTGGGACTGGATGGAATCCCAAGAGCGTCTGCGAGCGCAATCGATGCTTCGCCGATCTTGCTTGCCGGACCGACATCGGCATAGACGGCATAATCATAGTCACTTTGATCCGGCCGGATGATCACACCCAAGTCTCCCAGTTTCGCGCCGAGCCCCAATCTGCCAGGAAGAACAAAGAAATTGACCGACTCCGCGTTCACATAACGACGCGGATCTTCACGGTCGACTGAGGAGTCCTCAAGAGACGTCGTAGAGATATAGAAGCCTGGCGCGGGATCAGAACTGCTTTGGACGACCGGGTTACCGCTAGGCTTGCCATTATCGGTAACAAGTGCCCACCAGTTACCCGGCTTGCCGGCATTGCCTAGATAATCCAATCCCGATTTGTTATCGGGATGGTAAGCATGATAACCGCCATCTGCGTCGATCATCATGCCCGATTCATAGAAGAAAGCAGAATCGTCGTCCTGGAGTGTATTAATGTCGGAATAACCGACCCGTTTGAGGAATTTTAGATTGGCCATAAGTTTATTGCTTGTTTTGTTAGAAACCGCTGCGTCTAATTCTTTAGACCGCTGCGCAGGTTGTTCAGAAACATATTATCATAAGGAACGCCTATTTGAACGAAGATACTTTGGGCGTCACGACTAAAGGTTTAATGTTCCGACGCCAAACCAGCGACGAACCGGGTTTAGAGCGGTTATATCTTCGCGTTTTCATTAATGATGTCGTTGGTGATCCAGCCGAGGACGGTCTCGGAAGGGGAGCCGGTGGCAGTGACGAAGATGTCATAGCAGTTGCCGGGGACGCCGGGGGTACTTGTCATGCTGTCCATGGCGGCCTTTGCGTCGGCGAGCGTGGCGGACTCTTTCACGAAGCTGAAGTTCTTGAACGTGAGCGCCGGTTGAACGTCCTTGAGCAGATCGGCAAGAGTGAGTGCGGCGATATTCTGTCCCGCGGCCGGAGCGACGGGTGGAGCTGGCACGGCTGGCGCGGCTGGGGTGTTGAGGACTTTATCGGCGAGATATTTCTCGATCTTGCTCAGGTGAACGACGTTTCTAACGACGCCGCTGCCTTTATTGTCGGCAAAAAGCGGAAGGCGATCGCGGGTCGTGTTCTTCAGGTGGTCACTTACCTTCTTCAGCGGAATCTCCGAGTCTTGCTTGCCTTGAAGATCGGGTGGCAGGGTGACCATCTTGCCGGGACCGATCATGAAATCCTTCACGGGCAGGGAGGCGAGCTTTCCAGCGTTGCTGACGGTTTTCGCGAGATCGGTGATGCTTTGGTTGGCGGCGGCAAGACTTTCCTTTTGGAAATAATGCGCCAGCACGGCGCCGACCCACGTGCCCAAAAGCGGCAGGATCGCGCCGAAGACGAACTTGGCGGTCTCGAGCGCTTTATTGGCATCGAAGGGCCGACCACCGCCGACTTTGATGACCTGCCAAGCGATTGCGAAAATACCGAGGAAAGCGAAGGTCACAACCACGTAAGCGAGCACGTTGGTAAAGTCGTTGAACAAATTAAGTAGCTTGCCAACCAAGCCATTTGTCCCGCCTTTCCGCGCGATGAGCCCGATGACTAAGCCAGCGACGATGGCAATCACGATGACCAGGAAAATACCGAGCGCGGAATTCCAGAATGGCTCTTGTTCCATGACGACGTGAAACGGCGTCGCGGTCGGTGTGGCGGTATGGGTGACTGAGGCGATTGCTTTGGCTGTGGCCGTTGGCGTGACCGAAGGGCTGAGGATGGGCGTTTGCGCGAGAAGAGAAACGAGGTTCATAGGTTCATGATTTGTTTGTCGGCTCCGCGGACCGTCGCTCGACCGATGGGATTATGGTTAGGTGCATGAGGTCACAGAAGGGCGATGCCGATAGCTTTATTGATCGCGCTGACCATTCCTTCTTGGCGCTCACGACCAAGCTGAAAAGCAAGAAAACAAAGATCAGACCGATAGCGACGTTCAGAATGGCAGACATGGGATTAATTCAAAGTACGGCGAAGCCAATGGCTGTATTTGTGCTTGGGCGGTGATAGTCAATTGGCTAAAGAAAACCGAAACTCATGGGATGGCCGAGAGGGCGGCGGTTATCATGATGCCGATGACGCCGTTGATGAAGCCGTCGAAGGCAGCGTGGGCCAGACCTGCTTCCTTTAATGCATCCATCTTGGCCAGATCGCCCTCGTCCTGCATCAGATCCTTGAACTGATCGAGGGTGATCTGTCCCATAGCCAATTGCTGAGTATAAGTCGTCAAATCCGCTTTCGCGGCGGTCAGGAATGCCTTTCCGTCGGCGATAGCCTGTGTTTTGTAAGTAGTGAACGTCGTTTCAGCCAAATGAATGATTCCCTGTTCGGCGGTTCGTAGGATTTTGTTAACGTCAATGTTTGCCATCTCTGCGCTGTCCGGTTGAGTTTACTGAGCTTGGGGTGTTTTAATCTTTCCGCTTTCCAATTGGATAATGTCGTCAAACTCTCTGCCGACATGTGCCTTTTTGTCGTTAATAAAGGTGGAATTGAGTGTGCCCGACGTTTTCCAACTCGTTAGAAACCTATTCAAGATTCCGTTTGGCCCACGCAAGACGTCCCAAGAGGTCATGGTTATCTGATTGAGGGGACGTCCCTTGTCATATTCATAGGCTTTATCCAGTTCAAGATTTAGGGCCGTGATGTCCTTGGTGTGGCTGGAGTACGAGTCCGTCGCCTTGTCCATCAGGGCAAGCGTATCGACTTTCGCATTCGTGGCGTGCTCGTATGCAGCTTGATCGTAGGTTGAGATCGTGCTGCAGGCGACGAGGAGAGCGGTCGCCACTAACAGGGCGCCCGCGAAAATTGATCTCGTTCCGATGCCTCTATTTGGAGTGAGGATGCCGGGTGAAAAGAAATTAGTTTTCATTTCCTTACAGCTGGAGCGCGGCGAGGGCGGCAGCCTGACTCTCGACCAGCTGCTGATAGCCATCCATCGCGTGGTCGCCTACATCGGTGCGAACATTCGCGGCGATGCTAAAGAAGTCTTGGAAGCTCTCAATCGTGCGGGAAAGAAAGCTCGTCCATTCTGTGCTTTCAAGGCGTGGAATTCCGCTGCTGTCAAAGTGTATCATTCGTCCGACGTCGGAGTAATCCCAACCACGGAAAGGAACTCGTGGAACCAAATCTCGTTTGTTGACGAAGCGGTAGGTTTTAAGATGAAGCAGTTGATCGTAGTTTCCGCAGAAAGGAAGTAAGCCGATCCGCGGTTGCCCGAATGTATAAATTCCGTTGATCGGACGAATCACATTGTGGGGCAGCATCGAAAACGCAGCCCCGGCCAGCACGGCAAGCGCAGCGCCTAAGCTGTGACCAGTGATCCAAAACGTACGCTGTGGAGTGGTCGCCAAGGTCGCGAGGTTCACGTCTTCGGCGGGACGCGGTGCGACGACCTCGAGCGCGGCATTTATATCGTCCCACGCGTCGCGCAAGGCGTGCCCAAAGCCGGCATGTACATCGCCCACTTCCGGGCCGCCTTCGAAAAGCCAATTGAACCGAACTGGCGTGGCCTGAAGGTCGTCCATCCAATCTTTGGTATCGAGCGTGCCGCGAAAGGCGAGGATCGCGAATTTGTCGCAACTGGCTGCGAAAGCATGAAGACCGGCGAAATCCTCAGTGAGGTCGATCCATTGGAAGTTCGGAAGACCGATCTGCGCCATCTTCGCTTGAGCGCCGGTCTCATTCAGATAGGCGGCTTGCGATGCCTGCGCGAGGAGCAGCGCGTTGGGAACGCTGAACGCAGTGGCCTGGGATTCAAAGGCGGGTGTAGGCAGACTGCAATAACAGCAAAACCACGCCTCTTTGCCTATCGGGGGTAGACCCTGATTTTTTAAAAGTTTTTCTCGAACTTCCGTCGGCAAATCGAGTAT